>CANCYO010000054.1 GCA_947382415.1 uncultured Lachnospiraceae bacterium
TGCTCCTTAGAACGACGAGTGTTTCGGAAACTTTTGAGCAGATGATTCGCATTGATGAGAGGGACGCGTTTGTGGGGATCAGCTTTCCCAGATATTCCATGAGAACCTTAAAGGCCATGGAGTTTGCAAACGACAGGAATGCCAAAGTCATCGCTCTCACAGACAGTATCCATTCCCCCATGAATCTGTATTCCTCCTGCAATCTGCTGGC
The DNA here is from genome assembly GCA_947382415.1 of uncultured Lachnospiraceae bacterium. Classification (GTDB taxonomy): domain Bacteria; phylum Bacillota; class Clostridia; order Lachnospirales; family Lachnospiraceae; genus Acetatifactor. The sequence continues at coordinate 212 of CANCYO010000054.1, forward strand.
CCGAAGCGATATGGTTTCCATTGTGGATTCGCTGGTCGCTCCCTTGAGCGTTATCAATGCGCTGGTGGTGGCCATGTGCCTGAAACGCCCTCAGGAGGTAAAACGCAATCTGGAAATGCTGGAGGAGACCTGGAACAATTATCAGGTTTATCTGAATGACGAGATCAACTTCATAGACGACGAGCCTATGTTAAATTATTCGTTGAGACGGGAAGATTAAAATGAGAGAGATTCTTGTGATCGGCGGTGGTGCAGCGGGTATGATGGCGGCGTTTGCCGCATCAAAACCCGGGCGCCACGTTATTTTATTGGAAAAAAACGAGAAGCTGGGCAAAAAGCTGTTTATCACCGGAAAGGGCCGCTGCAATGTGACCAATGCGGCGGATCTGGAGACCCTGTTTGCCAATGTGTGTACCAATGCCAAATTTCTCTACAGCGCTTTTTACGGTTTTGACAATCAGGCGGTCATGACATTGTTGGAGCAGGCGGGGTGTCCTCTGAAGACGGAGCGGGGAGAGCGGGTCTTTCCCGTGTCCGACCACTCCTCGGATGTGATCGGGGCTTTTCGGCGGATGCTGCAAAAGCGGGGCGTGGAGCTTTGGCTAAACACGGAGGTAGAGCGTCTTGTGTGGGAGGCGGAACCGTCCGGAAGCAGTCGCATCATGGGTGTGGAACTGCGAGGCGGGCAGCGTCTGAATGCGGATGCGGTGATCGTCTGCACCGGCGGTCTGTCCTATCCGTCCACAGGCTCCACCGGGGACGGCATGCGGTTTGCGCAGGAGACAGGGCACAGGCTGACGGAGTGCAGACCTTCGCTGGTGCCTGTGGAGACGGCGGATGACTGGTGCCGGGAGCTGATGGGACTGACTCTGAAAAATGTGGAGTTGAGAATGGTGAGCGGGAAGCGGGAGCTCTACAGAGAACAGGGTGAGCTTCTGTTCACCCATTTCGGAGTCAGCGGTCCGCTGGTCCTCACCGCAAGCTGTTATCTGGGCCGGGCATACGCGGGAAAGGACAAACAGGAGCCTGAGTCTGTAAAACTGTATTTGGACTTAAAGCCGGCTCTTACGGAGGAGCAGCTTGACAGGCGGGTGCTGCGGGATTTTGAGGAGCAGCAGAACAAAAGGTTCAAAAATGCTCTGGGAGCGCTGTTTCCGTCAAAGCTGATTCCGGTGATGGTGATGCTCTCGGATATCGACGGGGAAAAGCGGGTGAATGAGATTACCAGGCAGGAGCGCAGGAGTTTCGTGAATCTGATCAAAAATCTGCCGCTCACCGTCAAGGGTACCAGATCCTATGCGGAGGCCATCATCACTCAGGGCGGCGTTTCCGTGAAGGATATCAATCCCTCCACCATGGAGTCAAAGCTGATTACCGGACTCTATTTTGCGGGGGAGGTTCTGGATCTGGACGCGCATACCGGCGGCTTTAACCTTCAGATCGCCTGGTCCACGGGGCATCTTGCGGGAGAGAGCGCGGCAGACACGGCCTGTTTATAAAAATTTAACTGTAAATGAAGTGAAAATCATGTTATAATGCTCCCAGATAACAGGCGGTTTCAGGCGTCTGTGAAGAGAAAGAGGGAACAGGATGCGATATAATATAGCGATTGACGGGCCGGCAGGCGCGGGAAAGAGCACGATTGCCAGGGCGATCGCCCGGAAGCTGCGGCTGATTTATGTGGATACGGGCGCCATGTATCGCGCCATGGCTCTCTTCATGCTCAGGGAGGGTGTAGATCCTGCCGATGCGGACGCAGTGAGGGATAAATGCAGGGAGGCGGACATCACCATCGCCTATGAGGGCAGCGAGCAGATGGTTTATCTGAACGGGGAAAATGTCAGCTCCTGCCTTCGCACCGAGGAAGTGGGAAATATGGCTTCCGCGGTCAGTGCGCAGCCTGCGGTGCGGGCAAAACTGGTGGAGCTGCAGCAGGCCCTTGCGGCTAAGTCGGACTGCGTGATGGACGGACGGGATATCGGTACCTGTGTGCTGCCGGATGCCCAGGTGAAGATTTACCTCACCGCCGACAGCGGAGTGCGGGCAAAGCGCCGGTATGATGAGCTTACGGCCAAGGGCGTATCCTGCGATTTGGAGAAGATCCGGGAAGATATCGAGGACCGGGACTATCGGGACATGCACAGGGAACATTCCCCCCTGCGCCGGGCGGAGGACGCGGTGCTGGTGGACAGCTCCCACATGACAGTGGAAGAAGTCATAGAGCATATCCTGAGTCTGTGTGAGGGAGCGCCGTCATGGAAGTGAGACTTGCAGAGTGCGCGGGTTTTTGTTTTGGCGTAAAACGCGCTATAGATACAGTGTATGAGCAGATAGAAACAGGGAAGACTATTTATACCTATGGTCCCATTGTCCACAATGAGGAAGTCGTGCGGGAACTGGAGAAAAAAGGAGTTCGCGTGATAGAAGGGGAGGAAGAGCTTGCCGCCTGTGCCAAAGCTGCGGCAGGAGACGGCGGTAAGGAGAGCGTTCCTCCTGCCGTGATCATCCGGGCGCACGGGATTCCCAGGCGGACGCAGGAGCTTATGGAGCAGGGCGGTCTGGAATGTATCGATGCCACCTGTCCCTTTGTGAAACGAATCCACCGTATTGTGGACAAGGCCGGAGAACAGGGAATGCAGGTAGTCATCGCAGGAAATCCCGGCCACCCTGAAGTGGAGGGAATCCGAGGCTGGTGCTGTGGTCCCGTGACGGTGATTGAGACCGAGGAGGAGGCGGAGCGCTTTGTCCCGGAGGAGGGAAGACCGGTCTGTCTGGTCTCCCAAACGACATTTAACTACAATAAATTTCAATCTATAGTTGAAATTTTTCAGAAAAAAGGTTACAATGATAATATCGTGAGTACTATCTGCAATGCAACGGAGGAACGACAGCGCTCCGCACAGGCTCTTGCGGCGGAGGCGGATGTGATGATTGTGATAGGCGGAAAGCACAGCTCCAATTCGAGGAAGCTGTATGAGATCTGCAGCAGAGAATGTGCGCACACCTATTTTATACAGACACTGGATGACTTGCATTTAGAACTACCTAAAGCTGTTCGACTGGTGGGTATTACCGCGGGGGCTTCCACCCCAAATAATTTAATCGAGGAGGTTCAAAATTATGTCAGAATTAACTTTTGAACAAATGTTGGAAGATTCTTTAAAAACTATACATGCAGGAGAGGTAGTCACAGGCACAGTCATCGATGTCAAACCGGATGAGATTATCCTGAACATCGGATACAAGTCAGACGGTATTCTGAGCAAGAACGAATACACCAATGATTCCAGCGTCGATCTGACCACTGTGGCCAAAGCCGGCGATACCATGGAAGTGAAGATCCTGAAGGTAAACGACGGCGAGGGACAGGTTCTCCTGACTTATAAGCGTCTGGCTGCAGACCGCGGCAATAAGAGGATCGAGGAGGCCTACAACAATAAAGAGGTTCTCACCGCGCAGGTTGCACAGGTGCTTGACGGCGGCCTCAGCGTGATCGTGGAGGAAGTGAGAATATTTATTCCCGCCAGCCTGGTGTCCGACACCTATGAGAAGGATCTGACCAAGTACGCGGGTCAGGAGATCGAGTTCGTGATCAGCGAGTACAATCCCAAGAGGAGAAGATATATCGGCGACCGCAGACAGTTGGTGGCAGCGAGAAAGGCAGAGCTTCAGAAAGAACTCTTTGAGCGGATCAAGGAGGGAGATATTGTCGAGGGCGTTGTCAAGAATGTGACTGATTTTGGCGCGTTTATCGATCTGGGCGGCGCGGACGGACTGCTTCATATCTCCGAGATGAGCTGGGGCAGAGTGGAGCATCCCAAGAAAATATTTAAAGTGGGCGATAAGCTCAATGTTCTGATCAAGGAGATCAGCGGCAGCAAGATTGCGCTTTCTCTGAAGTTTGACGATGCGAACCCCTGGAAGGATGCCGCCAGCAAGTATGCTGTGGGCAATCTTGTGACAGGAAAGGTTGCAAGAATGACTGACTTTGGCGCCTTTGTGGAGCTGGAGCCCGGTGTGGACGCACTGCTCCATGTATCCCAGATTGCCAAAGAGCATGTGGAGAAGCCTTCCGATGTACTGAGCGTGGGAGATGAGGTGACCGCCAAGATTGTTGATTTCAACGAGGCAGACAGGAAGATCTCCCTGAGCATCAAGGCAACTTTGGCTCCCGATCCCGCAGAGGAGAAGGCTGAGGATTCCGACGCGGATGTGGTGTCCGTTGACATCGACGCGGTGATTGCGGCTGAAGCGGCTGAAAATGAATAATGCTGCCGGAATTGGCAGAATGATCAGGGGGTGGCACGACCATGACATATGATTACGAATATTTCAAACGAGAAATCATGGCACTGACCACAATAGACTTAAACAGCTATAAAGAAAAGCAGATGAAGCGGCGAATTGACACCCTGATTGCAAAGCATAATATCACTGGCTATGATCAGTATGTCAAAGCGCTGAGAAATGACAAAACGTATTTTGAAGAATTTGTCAATTATATAACGATCAATGTCTCCGAATTTTACCGCAATCCGGAGCAGTGGAAGATTCTGGACGAGAGTGTGATACCGGAGCTGATCGGACGCTTCGGCAAGAATCTGAAGATATGGAGCGCCGCGTGCTCTACCGGCGATGAGCCATATTCGCTGGTGATGGCGCTGTCTAAGCACATTCCGCTGAATCAGATCAAAATTGTGGCCACGGATCTGGATAAACAGGTGATCGCGAAAGCCAAGGTAGGACTGTATGCCGAGAAGAGCGTTGCCGCCGTGCCCGCTGATCTGAAGCGCAAGTATTTTACACAGGTGGGACCTTCCTACAAGATTGCGGATGAGATTAAGGCGAGGGTGGAATTCAGAGAACACAATCTGTTGAAGGATACATATTTGACAGACTGTCATCTGATCGTGTGCCGGAATGTATTGATTTATTTTACGGAGGAAGCCAAAGACGGCGTTTTCCGCAAGTTCAATACCTCGCTGGCCAAAGGAGGACTGTTGTTCATCGGCAGCACGGAACAGATTATCAATTACAGAGAGATCGGTTTCGAGAGAAGAAATTCATTCTTCTACTCAAAGCCCTGATAAGGGCAGGGATTATAAAATAGCAGGATTTATTAAAAAAAATCTAACAAAAAGGCGGATGCCCTGTGAATACAGGTGCAGCCGCCTCTTTTTGTTAGATTTTGTCCGATTACGATGCCTCTAGCAGGAGGCCGCGATCATCTGTATGACCTGATTGGCATAGACAGAAAATGCTGCCCGGTCACGTTTCATCTCGTCTGTCAGCTCAAAGAACAGCGCGCTGCTCTTGTAGTCCGGTTTGAAGTAGGGCTCGAATTCGCCGTCCCACTGGGGCAGGTAGCTGGATACTTTCCGTGTGTAGCAATTGGCCGCCGAAGCCGGAATGCGGTGTTGCTTATCCACGAAGCCGGATACGGATTTGTGCAGCGCGACATCTTCGGCGGGAAGGTAATAATAGTCCCTGTAGTTGGAATAAAAATATTTTAGCTCGCCGTCAAAGATAGGAACCTTGATGGTGGCCTCGTCCCCTTCGCCCCTGAAATAGCAGCCGTCTGCGGCGGCAGATATCATTTTGGGCAGCGGAGTGGGAAGGGTGACGCTGATCAGAAGCTCTCTGCGGCTGTTGCCCTGCATATCCCGGTAGGAGTTGGCCTGAACCTTTTTGGCGCGGACGGCGGAATCCTCCAGCATATCGCAATAAGCCAGCATGGGCAGAATGTTCAGCATACCCTGGAGATCGTCGGAATTGTGCAGAAGCAGAGACTTTTCGGCAAATTCGTTGGGCGACTTGATATAGTCCAGATAGATGCCGATGAGCTCTCCGCCGGAGAACACATCTTCCCGGTCTATCCCAAGAAACTGTTCCAAGGTCTTTTGTTTACAGTTGGGGAGCTTCAGAAACGTCTTTAAGGGGGCGATGCGTCTGTAGAGATCGATCCCCTCAAAGGCATCGAAGCAGTGGGTAATGCCCAGACGCTCACATTTCTGGATGAGAAAGGGCAGATCAAAATTGTTGCCGTTGAAATGCACCAGATAGCGGTACATACCGGCAAACTCGAAAAATGCCTGCAGGATGTCGGCTTCCTGCTCATAATTCTCTGCCAGCCACTGTATCGTCTGCCAGCGCCCTTCCTGATAAAAGGCGCAGCCGATCATATACAGATAGGAGGAGCGGGCCGTGAATCCTGTGGTCTCGATGTCCAGAAACAGAGTACTCTGTGCAGGAGCCAGTTTTTCCAGGGGATATGTGATCTGAAAATTATCTATGGTGTCTTTATAGGTTCTCATATTATTTACCTCCTGCCCATTCCTGTGGGCGGAACTCACAGATAAATCTGAATATTTACATTATAGCACAAATAATCCAAATTTTGTAGTAGCTATTTTGATCAAAAGATAGTAAAATTAAGTTAATTATGGATGAATTTTGTCATGAAAGGAAGAAGCGATGGCGAAGTTGACTTTTGTGGGAGGGATACATCCCTATGACGGCAAGGATCTGTCCAAGGATAAGCCGATCCGGGAAGTGCTTCCTGAGGGAGAGATGGTGTATCCGCTGTCCCAGCATATCGGCGCGCCGGCCAAGCCCATTGTGCAAAAGGGGGACAGGGTATTAGCCGGGCAGAAGATTGCTGAGAGCGGCGGTTTTGTGTCTGCGGCGGTCTTTGCTTCCGTGTCGGGAACCGTGAAGAGCATCGAGCCCAGACGGGTGGCGTCGGGAGACATGGTGATGAGTATTGTCCTCGACAATGACAGGCTTTATGAGGAGCTTCCTGCGGCAGCGGTAAAGCCTCTGGAGGAGATGTCAAAGGAAGAGATACTGACTGCGGTGCGGGAGGCCGGAATCGTGGGTATGGGCGGAGCGGGATTTCCCACCCATGTGAAGCTTTCCCCTCCGAAACCGGAAAAGATTGATTATGTGATAGCCAACTGTGCGGAGTGCGAACCGTATCTGACCAGCGATTACAGGAGGATGCTGGAGGAGCCGGAGAAGCTGATCGGCGGTATGAAAGCGATCCTGCAGCTTTTTGACAAAGCACAGGGGATTTTGGCGGTTGAGGACAACAAACCTGATTGTATCAGGCTTCTGCGGGAGCTGACAAAGGACGAGAAGAGGATCAGTGTCAAAGCGCTGACAACCAAATATCCACAGGGCGGAGAGCGCCTTCTGATCTATGCCACCACAGGGAGAAAGATTAATTCCACCATGCTGCCTGCGGATGTGGGCTGTGTGGTAAACAATGTGGACACCATGGTGGCAGTACATCGCGCGGTGACGGAGGGAAGGCCTCTGACGGAGCGCATCGTGACTCTGACCGGAGATGCCATGAAGAATCCCTGCAACTACCGTGTGCGCATCGGTATGAGCTATCAGGAGCTGCTGGATGCGGCGGGCGGTTTCCGGGTGCAGCCGGAGAAGGTGATCTGCGGCGGGCCCATGATGGGCATGGCCCTGTTTGATCTGAATATACCGACTACCAAGACGGCCACGGCGCTGTTGGCGCTGTCGAAGGATGAGGTCTCCGCCATGGAGCCGGGGCCCTGCATCAATTGCGGGCGCTGTCTGGAGGTGTGCCCGGGGAGAGTGATGCCCAGCAGGCTTGCGGACTGTGCGGAGCATTTTGACGAGGAAGCTTTTCTGGAATACAACGGAATGGAGTGCTGTGAGTGCGGCTGCTGCAGTTATATCTGTCCGGCCAGACGCCCGCTCACTCAGGAAATTAAATCCATGCGCAAGCTTCTGCTTGCCAAAAAGAAAAAGAAGTAGGAGGGGGCAGCATGAGCGAAGAGAAGAAAATGCTTAAGGTTTCGTCGAATCCCCATATCCGCTCCCGTGTGAGCACCTCCGGCATCATGCTTGCCGTGGTGCTGGCGCTTCTGCCTGCCGCGGGTTACGGCATCTACAATTTCGGCCCGCGGGCGCTTGCGGTGATCGGTGTGACTGTGGCTGCCACTGTACTCACGGAGGCGGTCTATGGATTCTGCCGGAAGAAGACCACTGTGACGGACCTGTCTGCGGTGGTCACCGGGCTTTTGCTGGCATTGAATCTGCCGGTGAATCTGCCGCTTTGGATGGCGGCTCTGGGCGGCGTGTTTGCCATTTTGGCAGCGAAATTATTGTTTGGCGGACTGGGACAGAATTTTATGAATCCGGCGCTGGCGGGCAGATGCTTTTTATTGATCTCTTTCCCGAAGCAGATGACGGATTTTAGCACTGCCGGAGGTTCTTTTGCAGGGATCACCTGGGATGCCTACACGGGAGCGACTCCCCTTGTGGCGTTGAAGGCGGGAGAGAGTGTGAATGTAATGGATATGATCGTGGGGCGCGTGGGCGGAACCATCGGCGAGACCTCCATGATCGCTATCGTGGCGGGAGCCTGTATTTTGCTGCTGCTTGGTATCATCGATCTGAGAGTACCCGGGAGCTATCTGATCTCCTTTGTGATCTTTGTGGGGATTTTTGGCGGCCGGGGTTTTGATCCTGCTTATCTGTCGGCGCAGCTTGCGGGCGGCGGACTGATGCTGGGTGCGTTCTTTATGGCCACGGACTATGTGACCAGACCAATCACCGTAAAGGGGCAGTATGTGTTCGGTATTTTTCTGGGGATTATGACGGGAATCTTCCGTATCTTCGGTCCCGGGGCAGAGGGCGTATCCTACGCGATCATTCTGGGCAATCTTCTGGTGCCTCTGATCGAGAAGGTTACAAGGCCCAGAGCCTTCGGTTTCAGGAAGGGAGGAAAAGCCCATGAAGCGTAGATCGGATGTAGCGGTGATGTGGAAGGAAGCCGGCATTTTGTTTGCGATTACATTGATCGCCGGTATTTTGCTGGGCTTTGTGTACGAGCTGACTAAGGAGCCTATCCGTATTCAGCAGGAAAAGGCTGTGCAGGAGGCCTGTGCGGCGGTATTTCCCGATGAGAAGGATGCCCGGTTTCGGGAGATCGGTCCGGAGGCCGTAAGTCTTGAGGGAGCAAAGCTGCCTCAGGGCGTGGCGATCGGCTCAATATATGAGGCGTCAGACCAAAGCGGACAGTTTCTGGGCTATGTGGTGGAATCCACCTCCACTCAGGGCTATGGAGGAAATATCGTACTCTATGTAGGCGTGGCTGAAGACGGAACCGTGGGCGGTGTATCGATCCTTGATATCTCGGAGACGGCGGGACTTGGAATGGAGGCTCCAAAGGTGCTTGCGCCGCAGTTTGCCGGGAAGCGGGTGGAGCAGTTTACCTACACCAAAGCGGGAAGCCGGACAGATTCCGAGGTAGATGCCATCAGCGCGGCCACCGTCACTACCAAAGCTGTGGTGAATGCGGTGAACGGCGCTCTGGAGACGGCGAGGATTTTAATGCAGGGAGGTGGCATGCATGAGTGACACGAGACTGACTGCAGACAGACCTGCGGAGAGACTTTATAACGGACTGGTCAGAGAGAATCCCACCTTTGTGCTGATGCTGGGTATGTGTCCCACCCTGGCGGTGACGGTCTCTGCCGTCAACGGTCTGGGTATGGGGCTGACCACCACGGCGGTACTGATGTTGAGCAATCTGATGATCTCCCTGCTCAGAAAGGTGATTCCCGGGAGAGTGCGTATTCCGGCGTTTATCGTGATCATAGCATCCTTCGTGACCATTGTGCAGTTACTGCTGGAGGCGTATCTGCCTGCCCTGAACAAGTCGCTTGGCGTATATATTCCGTTGATCGTAGTGAACTGTATCATACTGGGAAGGGCGGAGAGCTATGCATATTCCCATTCGCCCATCGCTTCCCTGTTCGACGGTCTGGGCATGGGGCTGGGCTTCTCCGTTGCGCTTACCTGCATCGGAGCAGTGCGGGAGCTTCTGGGAGCAGGGAAATTATTCGGTATGCAGATTCTGCCCGATAGTTTCACGCCCATCAGTATCTTTGGCCTGGCGCCGGGGGCGTTCTTCGTGCTGGCGGGACTGACTGCGCTCCAGAATGTGTGGAAGAGCAAAAGACAGGTCAAAGCGCCGGTATCGGCCATTGACAGCGATTCTGTTGGAACGGAGAGCGTAGAGCAGAACGGCGCTGCTTTTGCAGATCAGTCGCTTCCCGCAGGCTGTGTGCAGAACTGTGCGGCCTGCGGTGAAAGCGGCTGCGGTGCCCACGGCAGATTTTACGACGATAAATACAGGGACCACAAGTCGGATAAGTCTGACAAGTCCGACGAGGACGGTCTGACCATCATCGAGCTGGAAGAGGAGGAGTGTTAAATGGATCATGTAAAAGAACTTCTTGTCATTTTGATCAGCTCGTCTCTGGTGAGCAATGTGGTGCTGAGTCAGTTTTTGGGACTCTGTCCGTTTCTGGGCGTCTCAAAGAAGATTAAGACGGCTGCAGGCATGGGCACGGCAGTGATCTTTGTCATCACGCTGGCCAGCGCGGTGGCGGGTCTGATCTACAAATTTGTACTGCAGAAGCTGGGCATTGAATATCTTCAGACGATTGTATTTATTCTGGTGATAGCGGCGCTGGTGCAGTTTGTGGAGATGTTTCTGCGCAGATATATGCCTGCGCTCTATGAGTCGCTGGGGGTTTATCTGCCCCTGATCACAACCAACTGTGCGGTGCTGGGGGTTGCCCTCACGAATGTACAGCGGGAATACGGGATTCTCACCGGGATTCTGAACGGCTTTGGCACAGCGGTGGGATTTACCGTCGCCATTGTGATTTTGGCCGGTCTGCGGGAGAAGATGGAGTACAATGACGTCCCCAGGGCGTTTCAGGGTATGCCCATGGTCCTTTTGACGGCAGGATTGATGGCCATTGCTTTCTGCGGCTTTTCGGGGCTGTTATAGAGTTTTTATGGCGTTACTATAGTTGGGAGTGTGACGATAATGAGTGTGACGGGAATGATTGCTGCAGCCGCGGTAGTGGGCTTTACAGGGATTTTTGTAGGCCTTTTTCTGGGGATTGCAGGTCTGAAATTCAAAGTGGAAGTGGATGAGCGGGAGGAAGCCGTGTTGGCGGTGCTCCCCGGCAACAACTGCGGAGGCTGCGGCTATGCGGGCTGTTCCGGGCTTGCCGCGGCTATCGCAAAGGGTGAGGCAGCCGTGGATGCGTGTCCGGTGGGAGGTGCCCCGGTGGGAAGCCGGATAGCCGCCATCATGGGCGTGGAGGCTGCGGGTACGGAGCGGCAGGTGGCCTTTGTGCATTGTCAGGGCGACTGTGAGCGGGCAGGGGTTGATTATGATTACACGGGCGTGGAGGATTGCCGCGTCATGGCATTTGTGCCGGGGGGCGGCCCCAAATCCTGCAGCAGCGGATGCATGGGATACGGGAGCTGCGTGAAGGCCTGCCCCTTTGACGCCATTCATGTGGAAAACGGCGTAGCGGTGGTGGACAGGGAGAAGTGTAAGGCCTGCGGGAAATGTGTGGAGGCCTGTCCCAAACACCTGATCTCGCTGATTCCTTATCAGGCCTCAACGGAGGTGGCCTGCAAGTCTACGGACAAGGGGCCGGTGACCATGAAGGCCTGTAAGGCGGGCTGCATCGGCTGCGGAATCTGTGTGAAAAACTGTCCTGCCCAGGCGGTGACAGTGACGGAGTTCCATGCGCAGATCGATCAGGAGAAGTGTACGGGCTGCGGCGTCTGTGCAGAAAAGTGCCCGAAGAAAGCAATCGTGAGATTTTGAGAGGAGATTGACAGATGCGTTTGCCTGATGAATTTGAAGAAAATAACAGCGGACTGACACCCGCCGTGCTGTCAGCTATTGTGGCGGTGACGCTGTTTGTGGGCGCGATCCTGGTCATGGTGCTTCTGATGAACAATCAGAACAAAAAAAGTCATGTGGCTGTCGGGAAAACGACGGAGGAATCCACCGAGGAATCGAGCCCCGTTGTGAGCTATCCCGATACCAACTCTCTGATATCGGGGAGTACGCTCTCCCCGGACGATCTGGATTTCTGGGATAAGTACCCGCAGCCGACGCAGGAGAGCACGCAGGACTCCAAAGAGAGCAAGCCGTCAGAGCCGGAGACGGAGACAGTACCGGAAAACGATCCTGCCACCGACGGAAAGCACACTATGGTCAAGAACCGGGACGGCAAGGAAGAATGGGTTTTGATCAGCCCGTATCTGCCCAAGCACGAGTATGATTTCACCAAGCTGGTGCGTCAGTCCGAACTGATGAAATATTACGAGGAGGGGCGGCAGGTTTCTTTTGTGGGGGCAGATGTCTCCAAATATGAGGACTATGTGGATTTTGTCAAATTAAAAAAGGCCGGGCTGGATTTTGTCATGATAAGAGTGGGAGCGAGAGGTTACGGAACCGGGCAGCTTGTACTGGACGAATACTTTACAGACAATATCAAGCGGGCTTCTGACGCGGGACTGGATGTGGGCGTCTATTTCTCCTCTCAGGCCGTCACCGTGGAGGAAGCTGTGGAGGAGGCGTCCATGGTACTGGAAGCTCTGGAGGATTATAAGATAACGTATCCGGTTGCTTTTGACATGGGATTTGTGGAGAATGATAAGGCCCGCATTGAGGATCTGAGCAAGTCCGAGAAGACGGAGATCGCGAAGACTTTTCTGGATACCGTGGCGGCGGAGGGCTATATGACTTTGATCTATGGGGACAAGGAGTGGCTGATCAAGGAGATCGATATGTCCAAACTCACGGCCTATGATGTGTGGCTTTCGCAGATGCAGGATATTCCGGACTATCCCTATCGCTTTACCATGTGGCAGTATACCACATCGGCTTCCGTGGACGGCATAGCGGGTTATGCCAGCCTGAACGTGAGCTTTATTGATTATTCTGAGAAGTAGCGGGACGGTAATTGAGAATCCGGGGGGAGACGGTCAGGGCCGTGTAGAGATCTGCATAGCGGCTGGGCGACATTCCCTCGATATAGTTGGGCGTGTAGTTTTTGCGGACGCCGTTTCTATGAAGGATGTCGATAGCCTTGTTGTAGGCCACGGCGGCTTCCTCCTCGGAGGAGTACCGGCCCACCAGATAATCGCCCCGAATATGAATGCGGACAGTATAGATATGCTGTCCGTTTTTTTGTTGTGTGAGGCGGACGCCGTGATAGGCGTTCAGGATTTCCAGATTCTCTCTGCGAAAATCTGTGGGATCTCCGTTCAGAAAGCGAAAATCCCTGCCCTCCACCGCGTAGTTTTTAATGCCATACCGGGAGGCCAGGTTGATCTGCATGCCGTAATCCGCTACGAAATAGTGACTTCCCCGGCACATGATCTTGTGGGAGGAAAAATAAAAGAGGTCGTCCAGGTCAAATTTCAGTACCCTGGACGGAGTCAGATGATAATAAAACATCCGCTTCCCCATGTAGATGGGAGTGCCGAAGTAGATGCCGTTATCCCTGAAATTCAACAGGCACACCCATTTTTCGTAAGACAAAAGGGCGTTTTCGTCGTACTGCAAAAGGTCGACGTCCGGTCTTGTTAAAAGGTTCAGTCCTTCCAGATAGGCCCCGTGGGCCGTCTCAGGCTCCGCGAAGCTTCCCAGACTGATATGTTTATGCCTGTAGGTGAGGGATGCGCGAAAATAAGGAGTGCCATCCTTTTTTTGTGACGGACAGACCCCTTTTAAGCATATATGCTGTCGTTTTCTGTCTGTAATTAAGCTTTCATCTGATTTGTTTTTCATGGTTTTAAGTATAACATGAATCATAAAAGAAAAACAAGCTGCATACATATGTTTATCGGAGGAAAACAGTATGTATAAGAAAGCGATAAGCGTGCTGTTGGTGTTGAATCTGATTCTGCTGTTTGGTACGCTCAGTGTAAAAGGCATCTCACAGAACAGACAGGCTTCCATGCCTGCAAGTGAGTTAAAGATGGATGAGAGAGTGCTGGCCACAAGGGAGGCCGGCAGGATGGGAATCATGGATACCGCGGTCTCCGGACAGCGGGTGGTGGACGTGCAGTTTTTGGAACGCGAAAACAGCCACAGTCTGACGGAGGAAGATTTGGACATCCTGATGCGCATTGTGGAGGCGGAGGCCGGCAATCAGGATGTGGAAGGGAGGCTGTTGGTGGCTAATGTGGTTTTGAACCGGGTGGCCAGTGAACAGTTTCCCGACAGTGTGAAAGACGTGGTGTTTCAGAAGGAAAAGGGGGTAAATCAGTTCTCGCCGGTGGCCAGCGGTTCTATCTGGACGGTGGAGATCAGCGAGGAGACTGACGAGGCGGTGGGACGTGCCCTGAACGGAGAGGATATCTCGGACGGGGCGCTCTATTTTGTTGCAAGGCAGTATGCGGACGGCAATAAGCTGAACTGGTTTGACAGGTGCCTCACTTATCTGTTCGAACACGGGGGGCATGAATTCTTTCGATAGGTGTTTTCTCTTACAGGCAGCAGGGAAACGCTGTTCATTCCACCACAATCGTGGAGGAGTCTCCTTTGACTGCCTGTCTGATGGCGGCAGCGGACAGCTTTTTGAAGTTAGCTCCGGAACTGCTTGCGCCGCTGATAGCGTCTATGGCTTCCGGATCCTGTGTTTCCAGCAGCTGCGCCACATAATTTCTCGTATACTCGTTGGGATAGGTTCCGTTTATCGTGAGCATGTTTTCCATATAGGCATTATCCCAGGATTTGATATAACCGCTGGAATTTTTGGAGTTATATTCTGCATAGATGATTGTTCCGTCTTTGACCAAAATGCAGAGGTATTCTTTCCAGCCGTGTGAGTATTCGCTCATCTCAGCCGTGTAGAAACCGTCTTTCATTTTAGAGCCGCACCCGCATATGGAAAGTGCAGAGCAGAGCAGCAATAAAAACAGCATTTTCTTAACAGGATAATGCCTTTTAACAGATTGGTTCATGATATTCTCCTCTCTCTCAATAGTTATCGCGGATTTTCACCTGTGCCACATAGTCTTTCAGGCTTTCGGACTGTTCCAGAGAAGCAGCCGCCATCTTATCGGTCTCGCCCGCAAGGCCGCTGTTTTCGTCAGCGATATCCTTCAGGGAATGCAATTGTCTGTTTACGCAGTCCACAGCGGCAGTCTGTTCTGATACCGTATCGGAGAGCCGGGTAGAGATATGCTGATACTGCTCCATAACCTTCTGGATTTCCTGGAAAGCCGCAGCGGTATGATTGGCTGTCTCCAGACCGGTGCGGATAATGCCGGCAGAACGGTTGATGATGTCCCCCGTCTGCTTTAAAGCGTCCGTTGTCTGATTGGACAGATGTCCGATCTCGCCGGCCACAACAGCGAAGCCGCGGCCGCTTTCTCCGGCTCTGGCGGCCTCGATGGAAGCGTTCAGGGACAGGAGGTTGGTCTGGCTGGAAATATCTTCGATCAACAGGCTGATCTGAGAGATTTCCTGAACGGCGGAGTCAATCTGGGACATGGTCTCCAGCATGCTCTGCATGTAGCTGTCGCCTTGGGCCGTCTTCTCTCCGGCGTTTTCAGAGCACTGTTTAATTCTCAGGGCATTGTCTTTATTTTTCTCGATGGATACGGTGATATTTTTCATGCTTTCTTCCAGCTGTTCCAGCAGGAGAGCCTGATTTCTGGAACCGTCAAAAAGCTGTCTGGCATAATCGGATACTTCCATGGAGGTATGATTGGCTTCAGCGGAGGCCTGATTCATCTTATTCATGGTACGGTTCAGCGAATCTGCGATATTACATAAGGAATCCCGGACAGACGAAAAATCGCCGTTAAAGCTGTCGGGGATATCGATTGTATAATCGCCGGCGGAGAGGGCTCCCAGACTGGTCTGAACGTCCTGTATATATCCGTTTAAGCTGGCGATGGTTCTGGCAAGGGCTTCCGTCAGAATCTGTGTCTCGTCATCGGTGCCGGCGGATGTCACCTCCGTTGTCAGATCGCCGTATGCCAGCGCCTGCAGACGTCTGGTGGCGGAGAGGAGAGAGACGGATATCCTGTCGGCCACAGGAACGATGGCGGCGGCTGCGGCAAACAGTAATGCCGCCGACAACAGGATGGAAATTGTCAGAGTCAGCAGGACAGAATCCATAAATTCCACCTGAGGCGCATTGATCAGTAAAGCCCAGTTAGTGCCGGGGATGGGCGCATAGCCCACATACTGGCTCTTGTGGTCCAGCCGGATGACGGCGGAGCCTGTCTGAAAGGCCAGAATTTTGTCATAGACAGCTCTGTTTTTGGATGAGGGATAAAGTTCATATATATTATTCCGCTCCTGCATACTCTGCGGATTCCGGTCGCCGATGATAACGCCGTCCCGATTCAGGATGCGGGCACTGCCGGTTTTTCCCAGAACCAGCATACTCAGCACATCGTTCAGTAGGTCATATTTATAGCTGCCGACTAAATATCCGGTCACTTCCCCGCTTTGTTTCAGCGGGGAACCGATGCAGAGTTGTGCTACGCCATTGTCAAAACAGGGTTCACCAATGACGATATAGCCGGTTTCCACCAGATCGTTCAAAAGGGCAGTGTCTGCAATGGAAGCGGGGGCGGATTCGTCGCCGTAAAGCTTTGCGCCCTGTGCGTCATAGGCGGACAGCCAGACGAATTCTATCTGCTGCTTAACGGCATCCAGGCGCGCCTGCTTATCAGAGAGACTGCCGGTGGTGTCTGCCAGAATTTCTTCCGCAGACAGATTATACATACGTTCCGTCAGAAGATGCAGATTGGAGCTTATATTCTGCGAGGCGATCCTTGCGGTGACCTGCATGTTTTCCAATAATATGGAATTGGTGGAGCGAATACTGCCGATGGACAGGATAGTCGTGATTAACAGGGCGACAAAAATAGCTGTGGTCATCACATAAAAAATGATCTTCTGTTTTAGATTATGGGGCTTTTTCATGGCAAAATTCTCCTTGGGTATTGTCTGTTATGGGCTAAGCAAGCCTTTTTAAAATCCCATAGAACAGTATTGAATATTTTAACATATTCAGAGAAGATTTTCCATAGAATTTGCTATTGTGGAATTTACGCCGGAAGGATTTTGGGGTATCATAGAAAAGGGATATGGAGGGGCCTGATTGCCATATCCTAAATAATATATGACAGGAGGACGGATATGACATACGAAGAATTGGTGAAACAGGTGAGCGCACTGGCCCAAAAGGCGGATGTGGGCAAGATTCCGGGACATGTGGCATTTCAGTTTAATATTGAGGGAGAGGCGGCCGGCGCTTTCTATCTGGAGATTGCGGATGGAAAGGTGAATATCCAGCCCTATGAGTATTACGACAGAGATGTGCTGGTGACCTGTACGGCGGATACGCTTCTGAAGATTGTGAGCGGAAAGCTCGATCCGATCTGGGCGTTTACTACCAAGAAGATCAGGGTCGAGGGCGACTTGGGCAAGGCGGTGCTGCTTAAGGAGATTGTGGGTAAGTAGAAGAGACAGAAGAACTGCTCAGCTTAAGGAGGCGAGTGCTGATTAACGGATGTCAGAGCGGTTAATGCCGAAACCTGTCTTGCGTCCGCCGCAAAAGTATGCTATACTGGCAACGATTGAAATGCCGGGAACGATTGAGATGTCGGAGACGGCGGAAGGAAGGAAAAGGATGGACGTATTTTACAGCAGCACAAGAAGGAAAGACAACGCGGCTGTGGGCGTGACGGCTTCGCAGGCTATTTTAAAAGGACTTTCAGACGACGGGGGATTGTTTGTGCCGGATCATATTCCCGCTTTGGACAAGAGCCTGAAGGAGCTGTCCGGGATGGATTACAGACAGATCGCCTATGAGGTGATGAAGCTTTATCTCACCGATTTTACGGAGGAGGAGCTTAAGGGCTGTATTGACAGGGCGTATGACGAGAAGTTTGACACGGAGGTCATCGCGCCGCTGACAGAGGCTCAGGGTGCGTATTATCTGGAGCTGTTTCACGGGCCTACTATCGCCTTCAAAGATATGGCGCTGTCCATCCTGCCTCATCTGATGATCACATCGGCCAAAAAGAATCAGGTTCAGAGTGAGATCGTCATTCTCACCGCTACCTCGGGGGACACGGGAAAGGCTGCGCTGGCAGGTTTTGCAGGCGTTGCGGGCACCCGCATCATCGTATTTTATCCCAAGGACGGGGTGAGCCCCATCCAGGAGAAACAGATGGTGACCCAGAAGGGCGACAACACGCTGGTGGTGGGCATCCACGGCAATTTTGACGACGCCCAGACAGGCGTGAAGAAGATTTTCTCGGATAAAGAACTGGCAAAAGAGATGGAGCAGAAGGGCTTCCGGTTTTCCTCCGCAAATTCCATCAACATCGGCAGGCTGGTGCCTCAGATCTGTTATTATGTCTATGCCTATGCGAAGCTTCTGGGCGAGGGAAAACTGGCTGAGGGAGAGATCATAAATGTGGTGGTTCCCACCGGTAATTTCGGCAATATCCTTGCGGCGTTTTATGCGAAAAACATGGGCCTGCCCATAGGGAAACTGATCTGCGCCTCCAATGACAATAAAGTATTGTATGACTTTTTTAATACGGGAGTCTATGATAAAAACAGAGAATTTGTGCTCACCTCATCCCCGTCCATGGATATTCTGATCTCCAGCAATCTGGAGAGACTGATCTACCGCATCGCAGGGAACGACGCGGATCAAAACAGGACGTTTATGGAAGCTCTGAGCGGACAGGGAAAATATGAGATCACTGACGAAATGCGGACGCAGTTATCCGACTTTTACGGCAATTTTGCCGATGAGGCTGAGACTGCCGCAGAGATCCGCCGTCTATATGAGAATTGCGGTTATGTGCTGGACACACACACAGCGGTGGCTTCCGCCGTCTGTCAGAAATATGTGAAGGAGACCGGAGACACCACAAAGGCGGTGATCGCATCCACCGCCAGTCCCTTCAAGTTTACAAGGAGCGTCATGAACGCCATCGACGCAAAGTATGAGTCCATGGGTGATTTTGAGCTGGTTGACGAGCTTTCCAGACTTTCCAACGTGAAGGTTCCGGGAGCGATAGAGGAGATCCGCACTGCCCCTGTGTTGCACGACAGACAGTGTGATGTGGATGAGATGCAAAAGGTTGTGAGGGAGTTCCTCGGAATCTAGACAGGCGAGAGCTCTGAATCTTCGGATTTCAGGGCTCTTTTGTTTCGGGGGATTTTATTGTTGTAACCAAATATTGACGATATCATACAGGAGGCGATATTATCATGACAAATCAGGAAATACTGTCCCATGTGGATCACACACAGTTAAAGGCATACGCCACATGGGAAGATATCACAAAGCTATGCGACGAGGCAGTCCGGTACGGCACGGCCAGCGTGTGTGTGCCGCCCTGCTATATCAGGCGGATCCACGACACCTACGGTGAAAGCCTGAATATCTGTACCGTGGTGGGATTCCCGTTAGGCTACAGCGTCACGGCGGCCAAGGCGGCGGAGGTGGAGCAGGCTCTCGCGGACGGCTGCTCGGAGATCGATATGGTGGTCAATATCAGCGATGTAAAAAACGGGCACTATGATAAAGTAGAAGAGGAGATACGCACTCTGAAAAAAATATGCGGAGAGCATATCCTGAAAGTGATCATAGAGACCTGCTATCTGACTGAGGAAGAGAAGATTGCCATGTGCAAAGCCGTGACCGGCGCAGGAGCAGATTATATCAAAACCTCCACAGGATTTGGCACAGGCGGAGCCACCAGAGAGGATGTGGAACTGTTTGCGGCTCACATCGGTCCGAGCGTCAAAATCAAAGCGGCCGGCGGCGTGGCCTCGAAAGAAGATCTGGAAATGTTTCTGGGACTCGGCTGCGACAGAGTGGGGACTTCCAGAGCAGTGGCGCTCCTTGCCGGAGAGAAGAACGAAGAAGGCTATTGACTGACAGTGAGAGAGTGATGACAGGAGACGGGGGCAATACGAGACTAACTATTAAAGAAAGTCAAGTATAAAAACAAAATTAGAAAA
>CANCYO010000055.1 GCA_947382415.1 uncultured Lachnospiraceae bacterium
TGGATTGCCTGCCAATGCAATTTTAATAGACATATCTCCACTCCTTTTTTCCTATATTCTGTCGTACTCTCCCCACGGCAGTTGTATCAGTTGATAAGCCCGTGCTAACATTTATTAGTTACATCTAACTTATGTTCAAAAAAAATTATTCTACAACAACCATCCCGGCGTCTGCCCTGCGAAGCGACAATTCGTACCCCCTCACCGTAATCTCCACAGGATCCCCCAAAGGCGCCACCTTTCTCACATATACCGTCACTCCCCTTGTGATTCCCATGTCCATGATACGTCTCCTGACCGGACCTTCGCCTGTCAGCTTCATCACCGTGACTGTCTCACCCACAGACGTCTCTCTCAGCGTCTTCATGTCCTCTCTCCTCCTTATACTTTTTTGTTTCCGGCAGTTGTCAGACCATAATCCGGGCCGCCATGTCCCTGCCGATCGCAACACGGGAATCCTTGACGTTCACAATCAGATTCCCGCCGATACCGGACACGACCGTAACCTCACCGCCCACCACAAAACCAAGGCTCTGAAGGAATAACCGGACTTCCTCCCTGCCGCCGATCTTTTTAATGATGCAGGGTTCCCCCGCACTTACCATCGCCAAAGGCATACTCTCATCTTCTTTCTTATTGTGTTATTTTTATCATTGCAGTAACCTTTAACTTCCATTAATTAGTATATTCTAACTTTGATTAGTTGTCAATAACCAATTAGGAAAATCTGCCAACTTCCAACTTATAAAACAATCAAGCATATCACATATCGGATATCTTATTACGTTTCCATCTACGCATAAAAAAAGCACACACCGCCAGAACACCGGCTCCCGTCGCAAATCCGGCCACATCCAGCCACACGTCCGCCACCGAGGACCAGCGTCCCGCAACCTGAGCCTGAATCGACTCGTCTATCAGCGCAGTCAACACTCCCGCCAGCAGTACATTTCCGCATTGTGACCGTCTCAGCCAGCCGTGCGTCCACAGGACCAGCACCACACACATCCCCTCCAGCGCAAATTCCGCAAAATGAGCCTGCTTACGAATGATGTGCTCCGTGACGGGATTTTCCGTCCGGAGCACATCATTTACGATTTCCGTTACTCTGCCGCTCCTCTCCCCTGAGCGGTCGGCGCTCTGGAGAGAATTGCCCCAGATGAATAAAATTACGACAAACAAAAGCACAAGCGATATCTTTTTCCTCAAATCCGTCTCCTCAAGTCATCTGATCAGCTACTTGATCCTGATAGTCACCTTGGCCGTAGCATCCTTAATATAGCTGTACCCATAATAATAGCTGTATTTCACATAACCTGTAAAACTTTTGCCCCGAAGCTGCATTCTCTCATCAGGCATTATGTCAGACTTAAAACGAAGCACCACCTTGGGATCTCCGGTCACCGCATCCGCAAGATATTCCATCTCAAAATACTCGTCAAAATTATTGGCCATACCGCCCACATTTGCATTCAGAAGCTGTGTGTCATAATCCGGTATAAATTCTGCCGGCGCAGCCTTCAGGGTGATATACTCCGACTTCTGAATATCCAGCGTATAAGAGGATGTAATCTTTAACGGTGCGCCCTTATTGACCTTCACTGTGATGGCAGCCGGCCTGCACATAAGCTGTCCGTCTCTCATAAACGCAACCCTGTACTGAAAGCTTCCCGTCTTGAGGTCATTTCCCGCATCCGTATTCAAAACAAAGGTCCTGTTTGCCGGATCAAAATCACTGATATACAGATCCGGGCCCGACTTGGATATCCTGGCGATCATGATCTCATCATAGCTTCCATAATCATACTGATAAGTCAGCTTCTGAGTTGGAACATAGAATTTACCGTCCTGCTGCACAAGCTCGGACTGACTGGTATACCGGTTGCTGTACAGCTTTCCGTCGAGCAGCTTCAGCGCGGGCGGCGCATCATAGGTTTTATTCCAGCCCACATTAGTAAACTTCAGGGTTCCCGCCATACCGCCGGTAGACACGGTAAGTTCCGCATCTTTGGCCGTGGGCGTTACCAGAAGATAATCTCCGTCCTTTTTAACCGTACATTTCTTGGTGGTATATCCCATGTCCAGCCAGTCGTTAAAATATCTGTTACCCTTGATATTTACGCCCATTCTCAACTTGAACACAGCCCCTTTGGGCGCGCTGTAACGGATCGTCCCGCCTTTGACCGTATAACTGTCCACCTGGAATCCGTCGCTGGTAAGCTCGGCGAGATAATAGCTGATACTTGTGATACCGGGCTCCGTGATCTTGAGTGTCACGGATTTGGACTTCTTCCCTCCGTCCTTCGGCGTGGCCTTGATAGTGATGGTAGTACATTTTCTCACATGCAGATAGTTTATCCCATTAGACCGGGAGATATAGGCCGCAGCCGTATTTTTAGAATTGTCAGCAGGAGTGATGGTGACATAATCGCTGATATCATTGCCGTCCTTATCCTGCACCACGATCACGGTGTTGTCTGCATCCGCAGCCGTGAGTTCATATTTATTGCCGGCCTTAAGCCAGTGACCGTGACCGTCCCCAATGCGTATATACGCGGGCACCTTCGCAGTATTTACAATCTGCACAAACGCCGTGGCCGTGGCTTCGTTTCCCGCAAAATCCGCCGCCGTGATCACGATGGCAATATAGTTTTTGCTGGTGTCCGAATCCACATAAAATCCCTTCTTCACGGTGACTTTTCCGTTTTTGTTCACGGATACATTGTTTTTTACATTATCCGTAGGATCTGTCACCGTCAAATCCGTTCCGTTTAACACAGCCGACCGGATCTCATAACTAAACTTCTGACTCTTAGCCTTCTTATTGTCGTAGTAGCCCCGCCCCACGGGAGCAGCGTTAAATGTTATATTCTTATTGTTCACCGCTGCCTGCGTGGTGATGGCGGTAGTATCGATATACCAGATACCTGCCTGCACCGTCAGCGTAAAGGAGGTATTGGCCTGATACAGCGTACCGCCCTGAGGCGATCCGTTTGTGGCTTCCTCGCCCACTCCGGCATAGACCACCACCTTGTATTTGCCGGGCGCCACACTGGATGCCGCCGATAGATACAGTTCATCATTGTCATTCCGGAAGGTACAGGTCAGTCCCGCACAGACCGCTCCCCTGCTGTCATAGGCCACCGCCGTCAGATCGTGGAGGTAGCTGGCCTTCTTACTGTATTTGACAGTACCCGCGAGCACATCCTTCTGCCCTGTATAGATCGTTGTTTTCTTTTTGGTAAAGCCCAGCTTATCCTCATAATAAAGATTTCTGGTGGCAAAGCTTTTCGTGATGGTATTGCCCGAAAGTTCAGCCCAAAGCGGCTCTGAAACCGGCGTATCCTCATCGGGAATCTCCAATCTTTTGTCAATGTGCACCATTCTCACGGAAAACTCATACAGACAGGCCGTGGGCGCAGAGAGATCTCCCGCGTTTACCTGAATCGACTTGCTCTGGGCATTGCTGTTCTCCGTCTTTGGAATATAATAATACAGCGGCTCAGCCGACGAACCTGCCGGGAGTTCTTCACCCTCCCGCGGTGTCGCCGTCACACACACCTCATAAAATACAGCCTCTTTCTCCGTGCCGTCGCTGCCGTTTTTCACCGCCGTAAAATTCAGCACAATCTCTTTGTAACCCTGAGCGCTGCTGGAGAAACCTGTGAGTTTCAATCCCGCCGCTCCGGAGAGCTTCGCCCGCCGCTCCGCGCCATAAGCGATGGCAAAATCCGCCTGATCCGGATCGACTACCACAAAATCCGTCTGCTCCTCCACAGTAAAAGAATACCGGTTGTCATCGTCCAGCTCCATGGCCACATAAACGGCGTTGCCCTTCTCATCCCGGGTCACTCTGGCCAGCGCCAGTCCGGGCTTTTCCACTTTAATAAGCACTTCGCTCCCAAGCTGGGCCATCCCGTCCGAGTCAATGCCCGAGACACTGGCGTCACCCTCTACGGCTACGGACACCAGATCTCTTTCCGGCACAAATGACACCGGCAGCGGCTCCGTCTTCGCGGTGGACAACTCGGTCAGCCTCAAACCATAATGATATACCCATCTGCCATCCACCAGATCTCTGTCCTGCTTCTCCTCCAGGATATCAGAGAGCTCCTCCGGGATCTCCAGCCTGTATCCATAGCGGACTGCCGCGTCAAACACAAGCTCCTGTGCGGCCTTCACATCCACCCGCCAGACAGTGTCTGCCGCCACATGCTTCAGAGGCGTAACCCCCACCGCATCGGGAACGGTGATGATCACCTCGCCCCGGCTGTCAGGAAAGGTCACATACTGCCAGACAGCCTGCCCGCCTCCGGCATCGGTCAGTCCGCCCTGCTCCGTTCCGATGTCGGTGCCGTCTCCTGTTCCCGCAACCTGCTCCTCCGGATCCGCTGTTGAAAGCAGCTCCTCCTGCAGGCCCACCTCTGATGCATCAGCCTGAAAATCAGGCAGGGAGCCCGCCAGCAGCACTGCCGCCAAGACTCCCGAAAGAATTTTCTTTATGTAAATTCTCATAGCCATACTCCCTATAAAACAAATGACTTACCGCTTGATGTCATAGTTCATATTCATCAGATTGCGGATGGCCTTCTCATCGTCCGTGATATTGGCGTCGCCGTGGATGGTATGCTTAATCACACTGCTTGCCACCGCAAAATTAATCATATCCATAGCCTTATAATCATGCATGATCGCATAGATCAGACCTGAGGCAAAGGCGTCCCCTCCGCCCACGCGGTCCAGGATATTGAATGTAAACAGCTTACTCTCAAAGGTGTGGCCCTCATACCACATATAGGCCTTCAGGCTGTTCTCGCTGCCGCTGTGAGCATAGCGCACATGCCGCGCAATACATTTTAAATTGGGATAGCGCTCCACAAAGGCCTTGAACACCTCGTCCTGCTGCTCATAGGTAGGCTGCAGCGGCACATTGTCCTTCCAGTCTCCCTTGCTGTGGTCATTTTCATCCCTCCAGAGATGATAGGGCTCAATACCCATCAGCACATCCACATAGGGCAGACATTTCGTACAAAAATCTCTGGCCTCCTCCCATGTCCACAGGAGGCTTCGGAAATTGCCGTCAAAGCTCACGGTAAGCCCTTTCTCCTTGGCCTTGCGCAGGCAGTCCAGAACCAACTGTGCACAATTTTCGCTCAGAGCAGGCGTGATACCGCTCAGATGCAGCCAGTCAAATTCCTCCAGCAGGGCGTCCAGATCCACCCTGGAAAAATCATATTCCGACATGGCGCTGTGCTTTCTGTCATAAGTCACCTTGCTGGCGCGGATGCCGTAGCCGGTCTCCAGATAATAGGTTCCCAGACGATGGGTGGGCGTCTCCTCCGGCGAGCTCAGAATAACAGGCGTACAATGCACATCATTGCTCCTAAGCATCCTGATGGCGCTCTTACCCAGACTGTTGTTGGGTACCACGGAAAAGAAAGTGCTGTCCACACCCAGATTAGCCAGAGCCAGAGCGATATTGGCCTCGCTGCCGCCATAGCTCGCCTCGAAGGTATTGGTCATTCTTATCTTCTCATAATTAGGCGGTGTAAGCCGCAGCATAATCTCTCCCACCGCCAAAAATTTAACATCTGCATGTTCCGCCAACAAAGGATTTCTATGTTCCATAAGCTTCGCCTTTCCCCGTCCGGCCGCCTTGGCGCGGCCCGCCGGTCTCCTTGCCTTCTACTGTTTTCATTATACAAAATCCCGCCGCTGTGCGTCAACCTAAATATCCTGTTAAATCCGGCAGATCGTCTTAAGAATCAATAAACTCAGGTCAAACCTTCCCAATTTTAAGGAATGCATTCATTTTTGCCGTTTTTCTGTTTATACTCTGTTCCCCACGCTACCATAGCGTCCAGAATTGGTTTGAGACTGTTTCCTGTTTCTGTCAAGGTATATTCTACCCGCGGCGGTACTTCAGGATATACTTTTCGTGTGAGTAAACCGCTGTTTTCCATTGAACGTAAATTTGCAGTCAAAACCTTTTGAGACACATTCCCGATAGATTTTTTTAGTTCTCCAAACCGCTTTGTACCGCCTAATAAATCGCGGATAATCAACACCTTCCAGCGGTCGCTGATCAGCATTAAAGTAGTTTCTACCGGACAGTCAGGTAAATTCTTTTCCATGAAAACCCTCTTTTCTCCACAATAATTCCTTTTTGGTAACTATGGCACAATATTGTGCTTACTTTACTTTTTTTCCGTATAGACATATTCTAATCTCAGAGGCGGGAAAAAGCAAGCCGCAAAAAAACAATTCTGGAGGAAAAAACTATGAAAATCGCAGTTATTTGTGCAAATGGCAAAGCAGGAAAGCTGATCGTTCAGGAAGCTGTGGCAAGAGGAGCAGACACTACCGCTGTTGTCCGCGGCGAAAACCGGTCGGCAGCAACAAAAGTCATCAAAAAGGACCTGTTTGACCTGACTGCAGCCGATCTAGAGGGCTTTGATGTTGTGATCGACGCTTTCGGAGCATGGACACCGGAAACTCTTCCGCTGCACAGCACTTCTCTGAAGCATCTCTGCAACCTTATAAGCGGCAAGGATACAAGGCTCCTTGTTGTCGGCGGCGCCGGCAGCCTGTATGTCAACCCGGAACATACCGTACAGGTAATGGACGGCGCAGACTTCCCTGAAATGTTCAAACCGCTTGCTTCTAACATGGGCAAAGCGCTTGACGAACTTCGTGCCAGAACGGATGTAAAATGGACCTATATCAGCCCTGCCGGAGATTTTCAGGCCGACGGAATAAGAAAAGGACAATACATCTTAGGCGGAGAAGAACTGACATTGAACTCCAGGGGAGAAAGCGTGATCAGTTACGCCGACTATGCGGTGGCCATGGTTGATGAAGCCTTAAACGGCAACCACATACAGCAGAGAATTTCCGTTGTGGCAGAATAAACAAAGCCAATAAAATCAAATCCAATAAACCTTTCATTGAAAAAAGGGCATCCGGCAGTATCCAATACCGCCAGATGCCCTGATTATTTTATGATCTGTATCGCACTGTGACACATTGCATTGTGACGCAGTGTATTGTGACACATTACCCTTTGACATATCACAGCCACTTACTGCTGCGCAACATCCTTCATGGAGAAACTGATTCTTCCCATCTTGTCCTTGCCAAGGCACACGACAGTCACCACATCGCCCAGAGTCAATACATCTTCCACACGATTGATCCTCTGCTTGGCGATCTTGGAGATATGAACCATACCCTCCTTGCCGGGGGCGAACTCCAAGAATGCTCCAAACTCCTTGATGCTGACCACTTTGCCCTTGAAGATCTGCCCCTCTTCAAACTCGGTGGTGATGATCTGTACCATCTCCACAGCCTTGTCCATCATCTCTTTATCAGTGCCGCAGATAGACACCATACCGTCGTCGGTAATATCGATCTTCACGCCGGTGCGGGCAATGATCTCATTGATAGTCTTGCCGCGCTGTCCCACCACATCGCCGATCTTCTCGGGATCGATCTGAATGGAGATAATCTTGGGCGCATAAGGACCCACCTCAGGTCTGGGCGCTGCAATGGCAGGCTTCATGCAGGTATCCATAATGAACAGTCTGGCCTCTCTGCAGCGGGCGATAGCACCTTCCACAATCGGTCTGGTCAGACCATGGATCTTGATATCCATCTGGATGGCGGTGATACCCTCAGTGGTACCCGTCACCTTAAAGTCCATATCTCCGAAGAAATCCTCCAGTCCCTGAATATCGGTGAGCAGTACAAAATCATCATCCGTGTCCCCGGTCACCAGACCGCAGGAGATACCTGCCACCATCTTCTTAATAGGTACGCCCGCAGCCATCAGAGACATACAGGACGCACAGGTGGAAGCCATGGACGTGGAACCGTTGGATTCAAAAGTCTCGGATACGGTACGGATTGCATAGGGGAAATCCTCCTCCGAGGGAAGCACGGGAATCAATGCCCTCTCAGCCAGTGCGCCGTGACCGATCTCACGCCTTCCGGGTCCGCGGGAGGGCTTCGTCTCACCCACGGAATAAGAAGGGAAATTATAATGATGCATATAACGCTTGTTTATTTCGTTCTCGTCCAGCCCGTCGATCCTCTGAGCCTCAGAGAGAGGTGCAAGGGTACATACATTACAGATCTGAGTCTGTCCGCGGGTAAACATCGCAGAACCGTGTACCCGGGGAATAATATCCACCTCAGCGGCCAGAGGACGGATCTGGGTGATCTCACGGCCGTCGGGACGCTTGTGATCCTTCAGGATCATCTTGCGCACAGTCTTTTTCTCATACTGATAGACAGCCTCGCCAAGGATTGCAAGCCATTCCTCATTCTCAGCGAAAGCCTCCTCAAGTTTGGCAGTGATCTGACGGATATTCTCCTCTCTCACCTGCTTCTCGTCGGTAAATACGGCTTCCTCCATCTCTGCAGGAGGCACGATGCCCTTAATGGCCTCGAACATCTCGGCCGGAATCGCACAGCTTGTATACTCATGTTTGGGCTTGCCCACCTCTGCCACGATCTTATCAATAAAGGCAATGATCGTCTGATTGATATCATGAGCCTTATAGATTGCCTCCAGCATCTTTGCCTCAGGAACCTCATTGGCTCCGGCCTCGATCATGATAACCTTCTCTCTGGTGGAAGCCACTGTGAGATTCAGGTCTCCCTCCTTCCACTGCTTCTGGGAAGGATTTACGATCAGCTCCCCGTCGATCATGCCGATCTGCGTCATTGCGCAGGGACCGTCGAAGGGAATATCCGAGATACAGGTGGCGATGGCCGCGCCGATCATGGCCACGATCTCAGGACGGCACTCGGGATCCACGCTCATCACCATATTGTTCAGGGTTACATCATTGCGGTAATCCTTGGGAAACAAAGGACGCATGGGTCTGTCGATCACGCGGCTGGTGAGAATGGCATTCTCGCTGGCCTTGCCCTCACGCTTGTTAAAACCGCCGGGAATCTTGCCTGCGGCATACATTTTCTCCTCGTATTCCACGCTGAGCGGGAAAAAGTCGATGCCCTCCCTGGGCTTCTCGGATGCTGTGGCCGTACAAAGCACGGTAGTGTCGCCGTAGTGCATAAAAGCACAGCCGTTTGCCTGTTTGCCCACGCGGTTCACATCTACAACCAACTTGCGCCCGCCGAGCTCCATTTCATAACTCTGGTACATAATTTCCTCCATTCCGCCGCACTGCGGCTGTTTGATTGCGTATTTCAACGGAACAGAGAATCCCGAAACCACTGAAAGAAACGCGAGTCCCTCGCATACCTTTCAGCAATCTCGGATAATGTCTCTGCCCCGGAATTACCGACACAAAAGGAAGCGGAGCGCCCTGTTGGACGAACTCCGCTTCTGCATCTGCATTATTTTCTTAAGCCAAGTCTCTCAATCAGAGCACGATATCTCGCAATATCCTTCTTCTTCAGATAGTCCAGAAGGCCACGTCTCTGACCTACCATCTTCAACATACCTCTGCGGGAATGATGATCCTTGGGATTCTCTTTCAGATGCTCGGTGAGCTCCTGAATTCTTGCGGTCAGAACCGCTACCTGAACCTCGGGTGAACCGGTATCGCCAGGGGTTCTGGCATACTCGTTCATAATTGCTGTCTTCTTCTCTTTGGAAATCATTGTTCTTCCTCCTTCTTTCTATAAACGCCGGACACCAGGACGGGGTCGGAGTCTCCCCTGTCTGAGCATCGGCTGATGATACTAGGACAGTATAGCACACTGTCCTTAAAATGTAAAGTGTGCAGTGTGATTTTTCATTTTTATGCCTTTATGCAAAATATTTATGTCCTTCCGGATGATGATTACTGATACTGCGTATAATATTTCCGCAAAATTTTAAAAAAATAATTAAAACGCACGACCGGTAGAATATTCCTGCCGGCCGTGCGGATTTTTAACAACTTTTTATTACTCTCTGCTTAGTCGTACAGCACACGCACACACTTCTTGGGCGTACGGTAATTGTACTTGTTGATCTTGATACCGGACGTGGGATTGCTTGCATGGATAACCTGTCCACCGCCGATATAAATCGCCACATGGTTGATGGTGCCGCTGCTGTTGGCATAAAATACCAAGTCACCGGGCAGCAGTTCGGATGCGCTGATCTTGGTTCCCTCATTTGCCTGTGCTCTGGAGGAATGGCTCAGCTTCACGCCGTATTTCTTAAACACGCTGAGAACGAAACCGGAACAATCTGCGCCTTTGGTCAGGCTGGTACCTCCCCACACGTAGGGATTACCCAGGAACTGCTTCGCATACTCTACCAGATCCACGCGGACATCGGACACACCCTGACCGTAAAGCAGCTCCGTCATGGTGATGGCAGTGTCCAGCTTCTCTTCAACCGTCACGAACTCAGCCGCCACATAAGCGTCCTCACCGTCCAGAGAAACCTGAATCCAGTCTCCCAGATCATCCACAAAATCCAGTTCCTCACCTTTTAACACCTGAGTCATTACAGCGCTGTCCGTGTCAGCCTCATCCCGCACGTTCAGGCCGTCCGCATTGGAAACGGCAACAGTGCGCACCAGCTCCTGCGCCCTGAGTTTTGCATCAGGCCCCACAAGCAGATAATCGGTACTCACATAGCCTTCCACCTCACCGGACTTGATCTGTGCCCAGCCATCCAAAAGCTCCAGCACCTCACAGGCGGAATCCTTGGGCATCTTACCCACCAGCTTGCCGTCCGTGGAGGGCACTGCGCGCACATTCAGATTGCCGCTCTCCACATCCGCGATACCGATATTGGTATAGCCCCACAGCGCGCCCTTGGCCTGTTCTGCGATAGACAGATATTCCTCGGCGGTCAGGCTTGTCTCAAATACGGAACCCACGCCTGCCGTCAAAAGCATCCCGCCCGACTCCGCCGCAGATACCTGCAGAGGATCTGCCAGCATGAGACAGGCCATGCCTGCCGCTGCGAACCGCATCATTTTCTTTCTGTTTTTATCCTTATGTGTCATGAATAACTTCTCCATAATCTTTACATCTTTGTTACAAAATTATTACGTTTCGTGTCCATTATACCGATACATGGGTCTACTGTCAACTCTTTGAGTAAATATTCTTAAAAATTTTGCAAAATTTAAGAGCCATTTCTTATGATTTCTTAAGAAATAGCCCCCTCAAATCACTTTTTTGTTCACATTTATCTCCCGATCAGATCCCGCACGATTTCCCCGGCCATGATCATTCCCGCCACAGGCGGCACAAAGGCGATACTTCCCGGCACACGCCCTGCGGCCTCCTCCGACGCCTGCTCCTCTGCTGAGGGCCGCAGCGGCTCTTCCTCCGAATACACCACCTTCAGCCGCTCCACGCCGCGTTTTCTGAGTTCTCTGCGCATAACCTTCGCCAGCGGACAGACTCTCGTCTCATAGATGTCCGCCACACGAAACCCGGTGGAATCCAGTTTGTTTCCGGTTCCCATAGAACTGATGACCGGTGTCCCCGCAGCCTGTGCCCGCAGGATCAGATCGATCTTTGCCGTGACCGTGTCCACCGCGTCAGCCACATAAGAATATCCGGCAAAATCAAACTCTGTTGCAAGCTCCGGCAGATAAAAGCATTTTCGGGTCTCCACCCGCGCCCGGGGATTCACCGCAAGAATGCGTTCCCGCATGACATCCACCTTATAGCGCCCGATGGACTGTACCGTGGCAATGATCTGCCTGTTGAGATTGCTCTCGCTGACACAGTCATTGTCTATCAGCTCAAAATTACCGATGCCGCATCTGGCCAGCGCCTCAGCCACATAACCGCCTACGCCGCCCACACCGAACACCGCGACTTTTGCCCCGCGCAGACGCTCCATGGCATTCTCCCCGATCAGCATCCGCGTTCTGGAAAATTCATCCGTCATGATTCCACCGCCATTCTGATTGCAACGACACCTTTATTCCACTGCCACTCTATTCCACCGCCATTTCCTCTTCCCGCTCCGCCGCGATGATCGCAAAGGCAATATTCGTAGCGTGATCGGACACTCGCTCCAGCCCGGAGACGATGTCGGAGAAGATCATGCCGGCTTCCGGCGTACACTCTCCCCGGGTCAGGCGCTGCACATGCCGCATCTGCAGCTCCCGTTCCTTCTCGTCCACGCGGTCCTCCAGTTCCACCACTTCCTGCATTTTACTGTCGTCGCTGTGTGCAAACATGGCGATGGCGTCCTGAATGATCTTGTTTACCATATCCAGCATTTCTCCCAGCTCCCGCTGAGCCTCCTTGCTGATGTTGACGCCGGTCTCCCGGCGCTGTCTGGCGGCGTCAGCCACATTCTCCGCATGGTCGCCGATCCGCTCGATGTCATTCACCACATGGAACAGCGCGCCCAGACTCTTCAAGTCCTCGATGGGCAGGGTAAGCTGATTGATCTTCACCAGATAATCCGTGATGGCATTATTCAGAAAGTTAATATTTTTCTCCACCTCGTACACTTCGGCGATATCTTCCTCGTCCAATGTGATGAGGGCATTCATGGCCCGGTTTAGATTCTCGTTTGCCAGATCGGCCATGCGCTCCAGCTCCCTGATCACTCCCACTACAGCGGTGGCCGGATTAAATACCACCTTCTCGCCGATATACTTGAGCTGATAGCTCTCGCGGTAATTGATCTTTTTGTCCTCCCCGGGCACACACCGGCTGGCCAGCCTGACGATGAGGCCCGAGAACGGGAACAGCACGATCACCTGGAATATCTTGATGATCGTGTGGGCATTTGCCACAAAACGCCCGTTGTCAGAGGATATCGCCTGAATCATATTGATCACAGGCTCCATGGCCATCATCAGAATCACATAGATCAGCACCGTACCGATGACGTTAAACCAAAAATGGATCAGAGCCGCCCGCTTCGCATCCTTTTTGCCTGAGAGGGATGCCAAAAGCGCCGTGGTACAGGCTCCTATATTACAGCCCAGAATAATGTACAGGCAGATTGGGAGCGTAAGCAGATCCTGATTAGCCATCAGCAGCACAATGCTGACCGTCACCGAGGAGCTCTGTATAACGGAGGTGAGCAGCACACCCGTGAGCGTTGCAAGAAAAGGATTGGTGAGCGATCCGAGAAAATTCACCACCTCAGGAACATTTCGCATTCCTGCCATGGCCCCGGACATGGTCTGCAGACCGAGGAATAAAATACCGAAACCGATGACGATCTCCGCCGCCTGCTTGATATTCTGTCTGCCGCAGAACATTGCGATCAGAACACCCACCAAAAGGATCACCGGAGCAATCTCCGAAAGATTAAAGGATACCAGCTGTGATGTGATGGTCGTACCGATATTCGCACCAAAGATCACGCCTGCAGCCTGGTACAGATTCATGAGTCCCGCATTTACAAAGCTGACCACCATGGCGGTACAGGCCGACGAGGACTGAATGATACCGGTAAACACGATACCGATGATCATCCCCATAAAACGATTGGTTGTAAAGATCTCCAGAATACGGCGCAGCTTTGCGCCCGCTACTTTCTCAATAGACTCGCTCATCAGGCTCATTCCAAAGAGAAAAAGTCCCAGTCCACCGGCCATCGACAACATCATACTCATTAGTTTTTCTGCATTCATCCGTTTTTTTCACACCTCACCGGGCTTTTGTATCTCGCTGTCCCCGTATCATTTTTCGCATTGTTTCAAAATACACCGATTTTATTTTACGGGAAAAGGCAAAAAGTTACAATAGGTATTTTACTTCTTTTTTAATTTAGCTTTTTTATTTATTCTTTATTAAGTAGAAACAGACGCATGACTGTGGTATTATAAAACAGTACAAGTTAAAAGTTATCCATTTTATATTTTATGCTCCATACAATCAGGAGGAGATCATTATGAAGCAAATAAAGCTGCTGCCGGTTCTGTTATGTTTGAGTATCTTAACTGCCTGTCAGGGAAAAGGCAGTGAGACAATGACGCAAGAATCAAAAAATTCATCCGAAAACGTCCAGGATGCTTCTACAGTAAACGAAACGAGCGACATTGTTGCTCCCACCAAAGAGCAGGTGCTTACCGCCAGAGAAACTGTTTTGGACGGCATGACCTCTGAACAGATTGAGCGATTAACGGAAAATATTAAAATAGCTAATAATCAAATGGAGCGGGCATATCTGTACGACGATATCTTCGGCAAACTGGAAGATAAAAACAGTTTATATTGGAACTATTTCGACCAGAAAGGCGATATCCAAATTGACTGGGCTTATGACGGCGACTATTCTGAGAGAAAAGAAATACAGAACAGAGAAAATCTTACAACAGAGGAATTTTATGAAAAATACGGAACTCCGGTCATGATATACAACCGGTTTGACGCTGATAATTTTATTGATCTGATTGCGGAAATGCAGGAAAGCGTACAAAACGAGGCCTTGAGAGAAGATCTGCAGAGTCTCATGGATGAGACAGCTTTGGCAAAAGATACACATGACATGGAATGTGCCAACAACATTTATCGGATTTTACATGATATGGATTACTATCTGCTCAGATATGGGATTGAAGATGTCGGTGTTTATGTAAAAGACACTTCAATCCTCTCAAAATATTACGGCGTACTTACCGTTTATCAGCAGTGACGCACAGCATCAGAATACTGTATCGTGATACTCTGCTCCGGCGGCAATATCCTCCCGGAGCTGTCTCTTTAAGGCCCCGATATCCGCAAAGCGCCGCTCCGGTCTCCTGAAGGCCAGAAGCTCCACCTCGATCTCATGCCCGTAGACATCCCTGTTAAAACCATACAGATAGGACTCCACGCCAATGCGCCCCGCCGTCTCTACCGTGGGCTTGCAGCCCACATTGCTGATGGCAGGATAAATTTCGTTATCACAATACACCCGGGAATAGTATACACCTCTCGGCGGCAGAAGCTTACTCTCCGGCGGGCACAGATTCACAGTGGGAAAACCGATGGTTCTGCCGATGCGGTTACCCGAAATCACCGTACCGTACACCGGATAAGGCGCACCCAGAAGTCTGGCCGCGCTCTTCATGTCCCCCGCCTCCACGCAGCTTCGGATGCGGGTGGAGCTCACCTGCGTCCCGTCTATACAGACCTTATCTATAATCTCCGTCTCGAAAGCAAGCTCCTCCCCCAAAGCAAACAATAATGCGGCGTTTCCCGCCCCGTTCCTGCCAAACGAGATATCCTCCCCCGCCGCGATATACCGTGCCCGCATACGCTCAAACAGAAATTCACGCACAAACTCCTCAGGAGCCACAGCCGCCGTCTGCCTGTTCAATGGAAATTCAATCAGAATATCCACCCCCAGACGCTCAAACATCCTGCGCTTCTCCTCTCTTGTGGAGAGCTCCCGCCCGTCGGACATGCCAAACAGCACTGCCGGCGGCGGATCAAAGGTGAAGACACAGGACTGTAATCCCTTTCTCTGCCCGATCTTCGAGAGAAGGCTTCGATGTCCGATGTGAATACCGTCAAACTTACCCAGCGCCACCGCGGTATCATTATGCAGTTGAAAATCCGTGGTTTCACGAATCAGTTCCATTTGCCCCAGCCTCCAGAAACATCTTAACCGGTCTGTAATATTTTCCCGCCTCATCATAGGCATAGATTCCGGAAAAAGTCCCGTCCTCCTGATAAAAGCGCACCTGCTGCCCCGAAGCGTATCTCTCGTCCTCTCTTGTCTGCCCGGGCCGGATGGCGTTTCCGTTTTTCAGAAGCCGCCCAAACTGCTCCTGCACATGCAGCATGGGACAATCCTCAAACAGCCTGTCCACCGGCGTGAGAACCTCCCCTATGCGCCCGGCGTCCCGAAGAGTCTCAAGCTCTGTCAGAGTCACCGCATCCTCCAGTCCAAAGCGTCCGACTCTGGTGCGCACCAGACTCTGCATGGCCCCGCCGCATCCCAGTTTCTCTCCGATATCAAAGCAGAGGGTACGGATATAAGTCCCCTTGGAACAGACCACCCGCATCCGCACCACAGGCAGCGAGAGCTCCAGAATTTCCAGTTCGCGGATAAACACTCTGCGGGCCCTGCGCTCCACCTCTCTCCCCGCGCGGGCAAGCTCATAGAGCTTTTTGCCGTCCACCTTCAGAGCCGAGTACATGGGAGGAATCTGATCATACTCACCCAGAAAACCCAGAACCGCATCCCGCACCTGTCCTTCGTCCGCCTCCACGGGACACTCCCGCAAAATATGCCCCGTCATGTCCTGCGTATCCGTGGATATGCCCAGCAAAAGCTCCGCCACATACTCCTTGTCCCTGTCAGTCAACATATCGCAGAGCTTCGTACCGCTGCCCAGACAAACCGGAAGCACACCGGTCGCCTCTGGGTCCAGCGTACCGGTGTGCCCGATCTTCTTCTGTCTGAGGATGCCGCGCATTTTGGCCACCACATCATGGGAGGTAAAACCGGCCTCCTTGTGAATGTTTATGATTCCGTTATACATTTTCTTCCTGCTCCCTGAGCTGCCGCTCGATATGTAGGGACAGATTGTTCACACAATCATGAAAAGTCCCCTTCATAGTACAGCCCGCTGCGCGCACATGTCCGCCCCCGCCAAAAAATACCGCTATCCGGGCCACATCCACCTTCTCGTCGGAACGCATACTGACCTTATACTCCAGCACATCCGTCTCATACATAAAAATAGCACAGTTCACGCCTTTGATATTGCGCAGCTGATTCACGATGCCGTCCAGATCTTTGGGCTGCACATGATAAAATTCCATGATCTTCCGGCTCACCACACTGACGATACACCTGCCGTCCAGAAAGCGGATGCTCTCCATCAGCGCACGGCCCATGATCTGAGACTGGATATAGGTCCTCTGATAAAAGCTCTCCTCGATCAGTCCGGCAAAATCAAAGCCATAGCTGATCAGCTTCGCGCCTTTCATCATGGTTTCCGGCGTGGTATTGGTATACTGAAACACCCCAGTGTCATGGATGATTCCCGTGTAGAGCGTCTCCGCCAGATTGCGGTCCAGACTCTCCTCCATGAGATCATACAGCACCTCACAGGTAGAGCCGATCTCCGGGCGCACCAGATTTACGTCCCCACACCCGGGATTGCTCACATGATGATCGATATTGATCCTCTTTCCGGCGCTCTGAAAATACTTGTCCGCTTCCCCCAATCTCTCCGCATTGCAATCCAACACAAAAAAGATATCAAAGCTTTCTTCCTCGGGAAAATCGTCCACGATCTCATCAAATCCCGTAAGCCTGCCAAAGATCTCCGCCGGACGCTGCAAAAACACCTTCACCTGCGCTTCGGGCAGATTCTTCTTCAGATACTGCCACAGGGACAGACAGGCTCCCACACAGTCGCCGTCCGGTCTGATGTGTCCGCCGATACCGATGCGCTTTGCTCCGCTTACTTCCTGTAATAAATTCATAATTCCTCCGTCGCATTCCCCATGACCTCGTCGATCCTGCGGGACATATTCACGCCGTACTCGATAGACTGGTCCATGACAAAAGTGATATCTGGTGTATTGCGCAGATTGACAGTCTGCGCAAGCTTTCTCTTAATAAATCCTTCCGCGCTCTTTAGGCCCGCCAGCGTTGCCGCTCTCTCTTCCTCGCCGCCCAAAACGCTAATCCACGCCTTACAGCTCTTCAGATCAGGTGCTACCTCCACAGCAACCACACTGGTCAGCGGACTGATGCGGGGATCCTTGATCTCCCCCCGGATGATCTCGGCGAGAACTCTCTGCACCTCACCGTTCACCCGGGTATTCTTAACACTGTTTTTTCTCATTCTCTGTTATTCCTCTTCTTAAAATCCTCGTGGAACTCCCCTCGGAGATCCGGTTCCACTAAGACAGCGTACTGTGCTGTCTGGACGGGCCCCCCACCGGAAGAATGCCTCCGGCATTCTTCCCGCTGAGGTCTAGTTCCACTTAGACAGCGTACTGTGCTGTCTTAGTGGAACTCCTCAGCGTGGTACCTCCACCATGATATAAGCTTCCACGATATCCAATTCCTTCATCTGGTCAAAGCCCTCGAACACAAGACCGCACTCAAATCCCGCCTTGACTTCCTTCACATCATCTTTAAAGCGCTTCAGGGAAGCCAGGCTGCCTTCATAAATCTGCTCGCCCTCTCTGGTGATACGGATCTTACAGCCTCTGCGGAACTCGCCGTCCAGCACATAAGAACCTGCAATATTGCCGATCTGGGACGCTTTGAACAACTGGCGTACCTCGGCATGGCCGATGATCTGCTCCTCGAAGACAGGATCCAGCATACCCTTCATGGCGGCCTCCACATCCTCGATAGCCTGATAGATCACCTTGTAGAGACGTACATCCACACCCTCCTGCTCCGCAGTAGCTTTGGCAGTGGCATCAGGACGCACATTAAAGCCGATAATGATGGCATTGGAGGCGCTGGCCAGCACCACATCGGACTCGTTGATGGCGCCCACGCCGCCGTGGATGCATTTCACCACGACCTCCTCGTTGGAAAGCTTTAACAGAGACTGCTTTACAGCCTCCACGCTGCCCTGCACATCCGCCTTGACGATCAGGTTCAGCTCCTTCAGATTGCCCTCCTGAATCTGGGAGAACAGATCGTCCAGAGA
This sequence comes from uncultured Lachnospiraceae bacterium, assembly GCA_947382415.1. GTDB lineage: Bacteria > Bacillota > Clostridia > Lachnospirales > Lachnospiraceae > Acetatifactor. Next base: position 18,573 of record CANCYO010000055.1, read on the forward strand.
CATACCTGTCTTGATATCCTCCAGCATTCTCTCCTTGTTCTGAGCCAGGTAAGTCTCCGCGAAGGACTTGGCAGTCTTGTCGCTCTCATGGGCGATGAACACCTCGCCCGCGCTGGGCACATCGGAAAGTCCCAGAATCTCCACAGGTGTGGAGGGGCCTGCCTCTTTCACTCTCCTGCCCTTGTCATCTACCATGGCTCTCACCTTGCCGTGGCTTGCGCCTGCCGAGATAAAGTCGCCCACATGCAGAGTACCCTTCTGTACCAGCACGGTAGCCACGGGACCACGCCCCTTATCCAGCTCCGCCTCGATGACCAGACCTCTTGCACGTCTGTTGGGATTTGCCTTCAGTTCCAGTATATCCGCTGTCAGAAGGATCGTCTCCAGCAGATCCTCAATGCCCTGACCCGACTTTGCGGACACCGGCACAAACTCGGTATTGCCGCCCCAGTCAGTGGCGATCAGCTCATATTCCGTCAGCTCCTGTTTTACACGGTCAATATTTGCAGAGGGCTTATCGATCTTGTTTACAGCCACCACGATCTCGATACCCGCAGCCTTGGCATGGCTGATGGCCTCGATGGTCTGGGGCATCACGCCGTCGTCTGCCGCCACTACCAGAATGGCGATATCCGTGGAATTCGCTCCGCGCATACGCATGGCGGTGAAAGCCTCATGTCCGGGCGTATCCAGGAAGGTGATCTTTCTCTCCCCCAGAGATACAGTATACGCACCTATGTGCTGCGTAATACCGCCCGCCTCCTTATCCGTCACATTGGTCTTACGGATGGCGTCGAGAAGCGAAGTCTTACCGTGATCTACATGACCCATGACGCAGATGACAGGAGGTCTCTCCACCATGGTCTCCTCAGCTTCATCTTCCTCCTTCAAAAGCTCCTCGATCACATCTACCTTGACTTCCTTCTCACAGAGGATGTCATATTCCATGGCGATATTCTCTGCATCCTCATAGGAAATCTCCTGATTGACAGTCACAACCTTGCCCGAGAGGAAAAGCTTTTTGACAATGGCAGCCGGCTGCAGCTTCATCTTCTCCGCCAGCTCTTTGATGGTGATATTCTCAGGAAGCGTGATGACCTTGATCGTCTCCTCCACCACTTCCTTCTTCTCCGGCTTGATAAATCTGCCGGGTTTATTCTTCAGTGCCTCTTCTTCCTCATAGATATGGTCTTTCTTGGAGCGTTTGTTGTCCCGCTCCCGGCCGATGCGCCTCTTGTCGTCGTCGCGTTTCTTTTCCATGTCTTTGGCCGGAGCTTCGCCCGTAAATCCTCTGTGAGCTCCCTGCCCTGCATTGCCTCTGTTATCGCGGCCGCCACCGTTAAAGCCGCGGCCAGGACCTGCATTATTCCCACCGCTGCGGCGATCGCCCTGACCGCCCGCACTGCCCGGACGCCCCTGGCGGTTAAAGCTGCCCTGTCTGTCTGCACTGCTTCCCTGTCTGCCATTCTGACTACCTCCGCGATTCTGGTACTGCCCGTTCTGGGGTCTGTTTCCT
>CANCYO010000056.1 GCA_947382415.1 uncultured Lachnospiraceae bacterium
TTGTCCCCCGGTATACGGCAGGTTACCCACGCGTTACTCACCCGTCCGCCACTAACTTATATATCACTAGGTTTCAATATAAGTCCGTTCGACTTGCATGTGTTAAGCACGCCGCCAGCGTTCATCCTGAGCCAGGATCAAACTCTCATGTTTTATCTTTCTTCCTGATGTCTTCATCTTCATGTCTCCATCAGGCCACCGATCAACACGGTTCTTTCCTGCCAGTCTACTCTGGCTTCCGGTCCGCCGCTTCCTCTGCCTCCCTCCGTTCCCTTCGGGCTGCTTTATCTGCGGCTTTCCTTTACTGTTTTTGGGTCGCGAATCTCTTCGCTTTGATCCTCTCGGATCGTTTGTTCTGAATCTCTGAATCTTCTTCGCGGATTGCTCCGCTTCTGGAATTTTCAGGGTTGCATTGCTGTTTATTTGTCAAGGTTCGTTCTGAATCCTGTCGGACTCAGTCAGGCTTTCCAGACACTTCTAAATTTTACTCTGTCTGTTTGCCCTTGCTGTCAACTCAGCGACAACTATAGTAGAATAGCACAGGCAACTTGCTTTGTCAACAGATTTCTGTATTTTTATCTGTTTTTTTAATCTGTTCTTTTATCTGTTTTCTACTATACTGCCCACCGTTCCAAATTTCTCCATCTGCGGTGGATTTTCATTATATCATTATCTATTTTCATTTGTCAATGTATTTTCTTAATTTTTCACTCAATTTTTTGCAAAAGATATCCCTGTCTCTCACAAAAAGAAAACAGGGATATTTTTTAAAAATTGATCTGTAATTTTGTGCTCAGCTCGGCGCTTAGGATCTGCAGCCAGCCGGCAAGCTGATTGTTTCTGTAAAACCATGTGAGAATCGGGTTTTCTGCAGTGCACTGCACAATGAATTCCCCAACCATTCCCATATCCATCATCATGACAAATGTGTAAATTGTCCAAAGAATCAAAACAGTTTCCAAAATTCCCACTGCAATACCCAATATTTTATCCAGACTATGCACAATCGGCAGTTTGGAAAGCAATTTCGCGGGAAAAACCGCCACATTGATCAAATGATGCGCGATGCTCAACAAAGCAAGCAAAACCGTCGCTATCACCACATTCAAAAACTTCCCGTCAAAATAGCTGTTCAATCCGTTACCCACAAGTGCAGCCACCAGACACAGAAAGATTAACGAGATAAAGGAAATGATTTCTTTCACCATCCCTTTTCTGTAGCCATCCCACATTTTAAAAACCAAAAGCGCCAGCATAACGATCACAAAAATATTGATTCCCATTTATCCCTTGTACTCCTATTTTAATTGTATGGTGTCAATGGAATTAGCTGTCACCAGTACATATTTATATGCTCCGTTCGCGGGAAATAGTAGATCCGCCGCTTTTGAAAAGGAGCCGTTAAATTTCTCCACACCGCCATATGTGACGATCCGGCATTCTGTCTCATTATAGATCACAAAACATTCATCCTCAAAGAAAATATCATTATATTCCAAGTCAAAATAATAGTTGTCCACTTTTTTCCCATCTATGCTGTATACATCCATCCGGTAATTGTGTTCCATATCGCCCGCCACAAACACCAGACCAATGTACTTATCTCCATAAAAAACAGATTGGATTTCCTTATCGCATATGTAACCGCCGATCTCCACAGGCGTCTGCCCACCTTTAAAAATAGTCAGGCGGTTATCTCCCACCGCAAAGGCAGTCTCATTATCCACAAAATGGACCTCCGCCACAAGCATATCGGAATAAGTAAATACGCTTACCATATGATCGCTCACATTTTCACCCACAGGACCAAAATTGTAAAACACCACATTGGATTTTAACACTCCCGCATCCAGATAGACATAACTCACCGCAAGCAGAATTCCATTTGGAGAGAGGCTGACAGACACCGGATATCCCGCATCCTGCATGCGCGCCTGTCCGTTAAAAAGCATTTGCCCTGCCGAATTATAAGTGTTTACCCATGTGACATCCGTGTCAGAAAGGACTGCTGTCACATTTCCCGTGGCGGAAACGGCAATGTCACGAATGGGCATATTGGTATTGATGGTTCCCAACTGCTTCTCCGTGTCCATCACATAAATTTCTCTTCCATTATAACTGGCGATGGCTACTACATTTTGACAAGTGGATACTTTGATATCCTGAATCTCATAGGTCTGATTCCAGGTAACATCCCCCTTCACATTGGTGCAATGAGCTCCGTCCTTGCTGTATGTGAGCACACAGTCCCGCAGTCTCCTGTCCTTTGCACCTGCAGACCCTTCCAGCACTGCCGTGGAAACGGTATCATAGTCGGTGTATATATGGCGCTTATACTGTATCATGACCAAAGCGACGATAGCCGCCAGGGCCAGAACCACCAGCAGCACACGATATACCGTCTTCAGCTTATGCCGCATGATCCTTTCTTTATAATCAATGCGGCTCCGTTCTCTCTTTTCCTTTTCCCTGCGGTAACTTCTGATGTCTGCCATGTAATACCTCGTATTTTATCGGGGCAGCATGATAACTTGTCCCTCTTTTATGTCATCGGGATTTGATATTCTGTTCAGATTACAGATATCAGCCACACGAATATCCGTTCCGTACTGGCGTTTACTGATCGCGATCAAGGTATCTCCCGGCTGGATGACATAGGCAACCGCCCCTGATACTGTCTGGGAAGTCTCCGGCTCTGATGTGGGTTTTGTCTCGGAAGAGGGCTGGCCTGACGCTGTCTGATCATTGGACCGGTCCGGATTTGTCTGCGCAGCGGGCGGTTTGGCCTCCGTCTGCTGTGTGTCCTGCTGAGACTGGGAACCTGTCTGCTGCGTACCCTGAGTCTGGGAACCTGTCGACTGTGTACCCTGAGCCTGAGAGCCTGTCTGCTGTGTACCCTGAGTCTGGGAACCTGTCTGCTGCGTACCAAACGGCGGCTGCCCTGACTCGGACGACTGTCCCTCTCCGGACTCTCCGGATGAATCCCCAGCCTGCTGTGCACTGCCGGAAGGCTTCTGTTCTCCCTGTTTGCCCGGCTCCTCATTCTGCTCTGTAGATTGGTTCTCCTGCAGAAGCGCCTGCTCCAGCTTGTCCTCCATCAACAGAGTATCCTTCTGTACGCTGCCGGAAGTAGCTAACACTCCTGCATTATCCAACCCCTGCCTGTCCTTGTTTCTGATCTCATTCTCCCGAAACGTAGCAATACCCAGGAGGCAGAGCAGCGCGAACACTCCCACCGCTGTCAGGCGCATTTTCTGCAGATTAAAGGATGCGGGCATACGCCGCATATTCTCAGCATTTCTTGCAGAGTTCTCCCTGCTGCGCACAGAATGCGGAACTCCTTCTGAAACGCTCCCGCCGCGCGCAGGCTGTGCTGCCGCCCGCCGCTCCTCCTGCCTTCTCTTTACTTCTTCATATTTCTCCTGATTCACCTGCTCCGGCTGCGCCGCTTCGCGCACATCCAGCATGTATGCCAACATCGCGTCATTTTTTTCATAAAATTGAGCATACCCTGATATGTACCTGCAGATATCCTGTTCACAGATATGAAAACCCTCGATCATGTCTCCGTCCAACAGGCGATATCCCGTAAATGTGAGTTCCGGAAAATATCGTTTGCGTAGCCGGTCGATCTCCTGACGCTGCGCCTGGGACAGATGTCTCACTTCCCGCTGTAAAAAATCCAGCTTGCCGGCACCATATATAAAGTAATATACAATCCCGTCTTCTTCTTTTCTTTTGCCATACAGAGCCACTGCCATATCCTTGTCCTGCGCCGCCTGGTTGAGCTGCTTCATATAAGATATGACATAATCTTCAACGTAAATTTTGCAATCTCTGCCAACTTCTCCGATCTGTGTGATATTTTTCGGTAATTCCATAAAAACACCTCCCCTACCGTGTCTGTCAAGTAGCTTTTGCTCCATCATAGCATCGGCATGCAAGGTATTTTAGCATTCTTTGTCGGAGTATCAGAAAAAGTATTCGACAATTTCTGCCTCCAGGGAACTGCCCGAAAAACAATTGGTTACTCAAAACGATATACTGTCACAGAATCATAATCCTGTCCTTCTCCAAACACGCAGGAAGGGAAATTGTCATGGTGAATGGTATCGGGATAATACTGCGTCTCCAGACACAGTCCATGGCGCTTACCATAAACCGCCCCGCCCTTGCCGGTCTGCTCCTCAATAAAATTGCCGGCATAAAATTGCACACCGGGCAGGGTCGTATATACCTTCATCACCCGTCCGCTGTCTGGAGCCTTCACTGTGGCGATATGCTGCAGACTGCCGTCAGCCCCCTCGATCACCCAGTTGTGGTCGTAGCCTCCCGTGAGCCGCAGCTGCTCCATATCCGCGTCTATCTCTTCGCCGATCACCTTCTCCCGGGTAAAATCCATGGGTGTCCCCTTCACGGATGCAATTTCTCCCGTAGGAATGGCCCCCGCCACCACAGGCGTGTAGCTCTCGGACTTCAGCCAGAGTGTATGTCCCTCTATCCTGCCGGCGTTATGTCCCTCCAGATTAAAATAGCTGTGATTGGTGGGATTCAGAATCGTTTTCTTATCACTGCTGCCATGATAGTGCAGGGTCAGACCATTGTCCTCATCCAGCGTATAGGTGATCTGCAGAGACTTGTCCCCGGGAAACCCCATACTGCCGTCGGCATCCTGCAGAGAAAATGCCACACCGTCCTCCAGAACATCAGCATTCCACAGTCTCATGTGATATCCCGATTTATAATCACTGTGCAAATTGTTTTCATTGTCATTCACAGCCAACTGATAGTCCACACCGTCCAAAGTAAAGGCTGCGCCGCCGATCCGGTTGGCGTTGGGTCCGATCACAGCACCGAAGAAGCTTGGATTTGTATAATAGCGCTCCCCACTGTCAAAGCCAAGCACGATATCCTCTGCTTTTCCCTCTCCATCCGGCACCAGCAGGTTCACTAAAACAGCGCCCAGGTTCATCACGGACGCTTCCATTCCCTTACTGTTTTTCATAGTATAGAGCACAATGTCTTTTCCCTCGGGGCTTTTCCCAAACGCTCTTGCTTCCACACTGACAGCCATACACGCACCTCCAGATTTTTATTTTATTTATTTTGCAAATTATTAATGTTCTGTTTCGTTGTTGCTGTTATAGCTCAGTTCTCCCCTCCAGAGCACGTAGCAGAGTCACCTCATCTATGTACTCCAGATCGCCGCCTACCGGAACGCCGCTGGCTATCCTGGTCACCCGGATACCTGTAGGCTTGATCAGCTTGCTGATATACATGGCAGTGGTCTCGCCCTCCAGACTGGAGTTGGTAGCGATAATGACCTCCTCAACCTGATCCCGCAGGCGCTCCATCAGCTCCTTTAACTTGATATCTCCCGGCCCGATTCCCAGCATGGGAGAGATAGCGCCATGCAGCACATGATACACGCCCTCATACTTGCCCGTCTTCTCATAAGCCGCCAGATCTCTGGTATTTTCCACCACCATGATCAGATTATGATTGCGCTTTGCATTGGCACAGACAGGGCATATATCCCTGTCCGTCAGCGTAAAACACTCCTTGCAGTAACGCACGTTCGCCTTGGCCTCCATCATAACATTGGCCAGATGATTCACCTTGTCCTGCGGCATGTTGATCAGATGGAACGCAAGACGCTGCGCCGACTTGCTGCCGATTCCGGGCAGCGCCGCCAGCTCCTCTATCAATTTATTGATATGTCCACTGTACAGATCCATCAGAAGGGAAAGCCTCCCAATCCCCCGGTCATTTTATTCATGAGCGCAGAGCTTTCCTCGTCAGCTTTCCGCAACGCCTCATTGGCCGCCGCCACGACAGCGTCCTGCAAAGTCTCGATATCCTCGGGATCCACAATCTCCTCCGCAAGCTTAATGCTGACAATCTCCTTCTTGCCGCTGACCGTCACCTCCACAGCGCCGCCTCCGGCCGTAGCAGTAAACTCCTTCGTCTCTAACTCTTTTTGTCCTTCCTCCATCTGGCGCTGCATTCTCTGGGCCTGCTTCATCAGATTGCTCATATTGCCGGGCATTGCGCCCCCGGGAAAGCCTCCTCTTTTTGCCATTCTACACTCCTCCATATTTATATTTATTATACTTACTAATCCTCTTCTTCGATCTCCATGTGTATCACCTGAGACAGATCCACATACCGGTCCTCAAATTCCCTCTCGCCGTTCACAACCTGAATGCTGACCGGCACTTCCTTGCCTGAAAAATCTGCCAGCATCATCTCCAACTGTTCTTTATTCTCAGGATGTCTGTTAAAATAATCCGACGCGGGACCATCCTCCAGCACGACCTGCAGCCCATTCTCTCCGTCGAGACTAAGCCTCGCCCCTTTCAGATACATCCGCATGGGATTGTCCGCATTGCCCACAATGGAGGGCCACTTTGCCACGATAGTCCGAATATCGTCGGGAATCGCCTGAGGAAGCCGGGGCCGCTGTGCGGGGGCTGCCGCAGCCGCCATATCGCTGCCGGATAAACCGGCGCCCGGCGTATCACCGCCGGCTGTCACCACCACACCGTTTTCCACCTTGTCCTCCACCTGCCGGATGCGGTCAAGCAGACTGTCCCTGTCCGCCTCCATATCCGGGCGGCAAAGCTTGATCAGAGCAATCTCCACCATGATCCGCTTCTGGGAAGCATAGCGTATCTGTCCCGAGAGCTCGGAAAATATGCGGATATAACGGACGATCCTGTCCGTCTCCAAAAGCTGTGCCTCCTCCTTCAGACGTGCCAGATTGTCCGAAGACATATCGATCACATCCTCCAGATTGTCCGAGGACTGTACCAGCATCAGATTGCGCAGATACCATGTAAAATCTGTCACAAACTGCACCAGCTCCCGCCCCTGCATCACGATCTCTTCCAAAAGCTTGACACAGCCCGTCACATCACGCTCCAACACACACCGCAGCAGCCGGCTGAACACCTCAGTGTCCACAGCGCCCAGCACGTCCAGAACTTTATCATAAGTCAGCTCCTGCCCAAGATGAAACGCAATACACTGATCCAGAAGACTCAGCGCGTCTCTCATGGAACCGTCCGCAGTCTTTGCAATATAGCGCAGCGCCTTCTCCTCCACCTGCACATCTTCCGCATCAATCAGCTCCTGCATACGGCCTGTGATGGTGTCGATGGAGATACGCCTGAAATCATACCGCTGACAGCGGGATAAAATTGTAATGGGAAGCTTATGCACCTCCGTGGTAGCCAATATAAATATCACATAGGAAGGGGGCTCCTCCAAAGTCTTCAGCAATGCGTTAAAAGCTCCTATGGAGAGCATATGCACCTCATCGATGATATACACTTTATACCGGCCTTCCGCCGGGGAGTAAGACACCTCCTCCACGATCTCGCGGATATTATCCACGCCATTGTTGGAGGCCGCATCGATCTCGATCACATTCATGCTGGCACCCGATGCGATGGCCCGGCAGATACGGCATTCTCCGCAGGGCCCGTTCTCCGTGGGATTCTCGCAGTTTACCGCTCTGGCCAGAATCTTGGCCACCGTCGTCTTACCGGTTCCCCGGGTACCGGTAAACAGATACGCATGCCCGATGCGGTTTGCCTTTATCTGATTCTGCAGCGTAGTCACAATATGCTCCTGCCCCTTCACATCCGCGAAGGTCTCCGGCCGAAACTTACGATAAAGTGCGGTATATGACATAAAACAAATCCCTTCCTGTAGCTGAATTCGCGCACCGCCGCGTCACATGCTAGTCGCCGAAGCTGATGCCAAGAAGCTTGGCCTCCTGCACAATAGACGCATCGGGAGATAAATATTTCAGCTTACCCGCCACATCTTCAAGCGGAACACGAACGATCTCACGATTCTTGTAACCTACCATAAATCCATACTGCCCCTCTAAAATCAGCCTGCCTGCCTCGGCACCCAGACGGCTTGCAAACACGCGGTCATACGGGCAGGGACTTCCCCCGCGCTGAGTATGCCCCGGAACGGTAACGCGCACTTCCCGCCCGGTCTTCTTCTGAATCCGCTCCGCCAGCTCATAGGAAACAGACGGATGCGTACAACTTTCCATTTTCTTCTTCAATTCCTTCTTGGAGAGCTTCGCGTCCTCCTTGGAGATCGCACCCTCAGCCACCGCAATGATGGTAAAACGGCTTCCGTTCTTGTCACGTTCCTCGATCTTCTGAATCACTTTATCAATATCATAAGGAATCTCGGGAACTAAAATGATGTCCGCACCGCTGGCCATACCTGCGTTCAGTGTAAGCCAGCCGACCTTGTGCCCCATCACCTCCACGATAAACACACGGCCATGAGAAGCAGCCGTTGTGTGAATACAGTCGATGGCCTCCGTGGCGATATTCACCGCACTCTGGAATCCGAAAGTCATATCCGTTCCCCACAGATCATTGTCGATGGTCTTGGGCAGAGTCACCACATTCAGCCCCTCTTCCCGCAGGAGATTCGCCGTCTTGTGTGTCCCGTTTCCACCCAGAATCACCAGACAGTCCAATTTCAGCTTATAATAATTCTGCTTCATGGCCTCCACCTTATTCAGACCGTTTTCATCCGGGTCCTGAATGGTCTTGAACGGCGTCCGGGAGGTTCCTAAAATCGTGCCGCCCTTCGTGAGAATACCCGAAAAATCTCTTCCCGTAAGCATCTGGAAATTGCTGTAGATCAACCCCCTGTAGCCGTCCAGAAACCCATAGATCTCCACCTGCTCATCACTGTTCAGAAGTGTCTTTACCACACCTCTCATTGCCGCGTTCAACGCCTGACAGTCTCCGCCACTGGTCAACATACCGATTCTCTTCATGGTCGTTCCTCCCTTCGCTCACTATGCTCCCTTTACTCATATGCAGTTTTAACATTTTCTGCCTATCCAAACTAAATTATATCCTAAATCACGCCGAGAGACAACAGAGGAAACACAAAATATGCCAAAGTTAATAAAAAGTTTGATAAAAGTTTCATTTCATGGTTGCATTACGAATTGATTTCCTTTACAATATATAGCGTGTAAAATTTATACTTGGAGACGTATCGAAGCGGTCATAACGGGGCGCACTCGAAATGCGTTTGCCCTCCGGGGCACGAGGGTTCGAATCCCTCCGTCTCCGCTGAAACAAAAGAGGACGTCGCAAAATCACCAGGCCGTGATTAGGCGGCGTCCTCTCGCTAATCTATTGATTACTTTTTGTCATGCTCCGGTTAGAGCTTCTTCCTTCCTTTTTTTGGCTGTTTTTCCATATACATGAAATAATTCGGCATCATTTGCATCTTTCTCATAATCCCCTATCCATTTTCTTTTTAATAATGCCTCCAGTATTTGCTCACTTATTTCTGTCGCAGAAACCTTGCCGGATTGTCCTTCTAAAATTTCTTTATACTCTGTCAATCCCAACTGCTCAAACGCGGACTTCACCGCTCCTTTAGTAATACCTGCTTTAATCTGCTGTATCAAAAAGTCTACTTTATCTTCATCTTCTAATTGGCTTGACTCTATTAAATGTTCAAAAAGCTTAGCATGTACCGGACACGGTAGTTCTACTGCACTTTGAATCTCTCTGATAGCCAAATCTGAAATGCATTCTTTCATCTGTTTTCTATTGGAAGGATACCATTGTAAAAGATACGTGAAATCTTCCTCACAATACAGATGTTTCACAATATAATCTTCAACTCTTGCCGAATACTTTTTATCTTTAATAGAAACAGGTTTTGTTTCAAATTCCAGCAGCCGAATTTTCAGCTCATCGTCAATTTTCTTTTCAAGTAAGTAATTCAATTCTACTGAAGAAAACATCGTTCTACTCATTATCCCCACATATGCCTCAATATTTTTTAGAATAAAGGACATGCGCTGCTCAGAATAATGTTTCCGAACTACCGCCAATGTATCTGCATTCATTTCCAAAATATTCTTGACTATCAATATCTGGATCTTATCAGGCGCTATTAAATCTTGCGGCAATGCAATACACATCATCTTTAATGAACCAACTATGCTTTCATACTTATCATTTGCAAGTTCATTTTCTCTGATAATACATTCAAATAGTTTTTGTACAGCAGCCTCACCATACTTTTCATCCAAATTATCCACTTCAATAATCGGACATACGTCGAATCCATTAATGAATTTCACCAAATTATCATCCAGACCATTGCCTGACAGAAAATAGTAATCACACAAGTTCACAACAGTCTTTTGAACCTTATCCTGTTTCAACAATTCACCCCACCACCCGGTATCTTTAACTTCTGTCAAATTAGATAATGCTCTTTTCATGGAGACGATATATGCCCTCCTGTTCTCTTCGGTTATTCCATCATTGTTTAAGACATACAGTGCCACCTGCTCTGTATCGTCCGTCTCCCGTATTTCGGCAAGTATTGCAAAAATATACAAGTCAATATTTTCTTTCACATAAATACATAAGGGTTCATCTGTCTTGGACAATATAATGGACAAGCTTCTCTCCAACACATCTTCCCTGGGCTGAACATGATAACGGAATTGCAGCATTTTCTGTATCATCGCCATATTAATATGATACATATTATTCTCATAAACAAACTGCAGAAGTTCAGTATTTGCCGTTTCTAAATTGATATCATTGAAGTGGATATTTAACAATTTGAGCCTGTTTTCCATTGTATTTATATCTATGCCAGGGACAGACATAAAATCTGTATCGCATTCGATAAAATTACTTATTTCATTTTCATAATTGTTTTCATCAATAACCTCTCCATCGCAAACGCATAATGTATCTGCCACGTATCTTCTTTTCTGCTGTAATGGAAATCTATCCTCTAATAGAATCCATTTATTAGCGCCCGTCCAGTACGAGTTAAACTCTTTCACAAAATTTTCTCTAAACGCATCACTTTCCAAAAATCGTGACACAAATTCAGCCGGTTCTGTATCACAAATAAGCTGCCAGAAATTCTGTAATTGCTGTTTATATTTTGCCGTGTCAGAAAGTAATTCCTTCAACAAAGCAAAATTCAGAACTTCCTCCTCTAGAAAGTCAACCACGCGCATTCTTTCTATTACCAGAGCCGCATTGTTTAACGGGTACTCAAAAGGTTGCCTGCGTCTGTCTGTAACACTTCGGATAAAAGTTTTATCATTTGCCGTTATACTGTTTTCATAAAAATACGTCATATAGTCTGGGTAAGTTTCGTCCAAATATCCCTCCCTGATAAGCACCTTTATCAAACCAAAGTAGGGACTCCTCTTTACCTCCGCAAACTCTTCAGTCTCACCAAGCGTATTTTGGTAATTAGTTTTAAAAACCATTGTTTCATTTTCCCTGGTTATGATATCTTTCAAATACATATGTTCAAGTTTTGCTATTTCTCTCTTTATCTGTTTGATTTGCAGATTGTTTTTATTGATTTGTCCGTTCTCTCTTTTTTCTATTAGACTTTTGCGTTCTACATACTTTGGATTTTGCTCCATGGCTTTTCGTTCATTTTCAATACTAATATGCTGTCTACCATAATTATTTGAATTCTTCACTACATCCCCAGATGCTAAAATGGCTTCCACAAATTCTTTTCTGCTTGGATACGCTGTCTCCCTCTTGCCATCCACTATAATATCTCCGTCTATCAAAAAATAGAGTGCGTTTAATTCATCTAAATCATTACACATTTCACCCTTTATCTGGTCGTTCTCTGCCTGCAGCGGCTCTACTTTCTGATTTAACTGCTCAATTTTATCACGAATAAAACTCCCCTTTTCTGCAAACAATGTATAAACATATCCCCTGCCAACCTGTAAATCACTAAAGTCTTTCGGAAATAAATTTTTGTATACAATCATTGCCAATAATCTGCTATTGCCCTGTTCTGAAAAAGATGTATTCAGCTTTTCATGGTAAACGATAAATTCATTACAAATATTCTTTAACACACGCATATCATCCACATACAACGACAACCTTTTCACAAGTTCCATGTCGAATAATTCCAATAGGTTTGCCCTTTTAAAATAATCAATAAATTTATCATAAGCATTTGAAGCGTCCACTACTGGAACTATCGGAAGAATGAAATCAAAAAATTTCGTTCTATCCTTAGATTCAAACACATCATCCCGCAGCAAATAGAAAAAACGAATCACTTGTTTTGACTCTTTTTCGTCTTCTGCATTTTCTTTCGTTTTGTCTTTTGAATTGAGTAAAAAATTAATTTCCCGTAATTTTTCAAAAATTACGTTTGTATTGTACCTGTCGATATCCTCAAAAATAATCCCATCAACATCTGTTTGCTTAAAAATATATAATACTTCATTTAAATATTTGTCAAAATATGAATCCTTTGATTCCTCAAATATCTCAATCTCATTCCCTTGGAATGTAAGCTTTTTAAATAGCTTGACACTTTTCTGAAGCTTCACACCTTCATAAATTGCTATACCCAAGATTATGAGTACTGCCGTTCCCATCACAAACTCTATTTCATTTGTCGTGGTAAATTGAAGTACTTTTCGCAAAATATTACTGGAAAATCCGCCAATCATATTTTCCCAAGTATTTTTAAATCTCAGGAAGCAGGTAATCGTTATAAACGCAGTAATAAGCAGAGACACTTTAAGCACCTGCTTTCTGTCCATATTCTTTTTAATTCTAAAATTTGTTAAAGGAACTTTCTGTGGGTCAATCTGGTGAACTAATTGATTAATAATTTTTCCTTCCAGCGCAATCTCCCGCTTTTCATCACTCTCCTCGCCTTTATTATCATCTTCTTCATCCTTAGCAATGGTCGAAGTAAAATGCGCAAGTGAAATATGTATAAATTTCTTTTGGGGATGTTCTTTTTTATATGACTCAAACATACTGCTCTTACCTGCGCCATAAACTCCGGATATTGCAATATTTCTTATATCCTCATGGGCAAAAACATAATCCATCGCCTTATCATATATGCCCATCTCTACATCATCAGTTGGAGTTAATTTGTAGAATTCATACTGATTATCCATGTTGCGTTCCTCTTTTACTTTTCATTTGATTGCTTTCAAATAATGCATACCTCTAAACCATTTATTAACATTATCTTGTTTACTATAATATCACATTTTTACTAAATTCTACAAAATATTTTCCCAATTAAAAAACAGCGACATACTCTAAATCGCTGCTTTCATTTATTACTGTTGTACACACAAAGAAATTTGTATTTAACAGCCTGCTTTATCTTTTCAAAATGCTTTGCCAATTGGTTTTATTATATAGAATCTTGATTATGTAAACCAATACACCTCAATAATCCTTCATCTACCAACATATGTCCTGCCGGGAACTGATTCAGCTATTCTGCCACGCGCTTCTCTCCTCTGTTCTACTTTCTCCACTACTTCAGGAAGTGGACAACGCAGAAAAAGACATTGTGGAAACGCTTGGAAGCGAGACATTTGCGTTTGCACGGGAATGTGCCTGCAGTCTTTACAACTGCTGTGATATACGCAAATCCGATCGCAAGTATAATGCGGTGCGGGACAGTCATATGGCGGAAAAAGTGCAGTGGTTTATAGAACACGGGGACGGAAGTGTCATTTCATCAATGGACATAACGGACATATCGGAAAAGTCAATTCTGCAAATTATGATTGTCTCGGCAAGCTGCTGACACAGCAGCTTGGTGACAGCTATTTTGCCATCGGTACAGACGCGGGAGTCACTTCTTTCAATTCCCAGACAGATAGTGGATTTAAGGAGTTGAAAGTGAAAAACCAGAACGATTTGACTTCACTGGCCGCAAAAACAGAACAAGAATATTATTACGTAGATTTTGGAGCAGCATCTGTGGATGATACCTGGAATAGCATAATATCGGATAAACAGAGAATGACTTCATTGAATGTGACGGTTGTGACGACTGCAAAGGCGTTCTATACCATACAAGCCAAACGGGTTTCCAATGAGGTCATCAATCCGATTGCCTCTCTTGTTTCAAAGCACTATAAGGATAAAAACGGTAAACAAACTATTTACCACGCCATCATTGCCAAATATGGTCAAAAACGAGGTCTCAATCTTTACAATCATATTAAAAACAGTTTCTAACCCAATCTCACCACCCGGTCAAAATCCTCAAACGAAGACCTGCGGTGCGTGACCATAAGCACAACTTTTTCTTTCGTTAATTCCTTCATGGCCTCATGGATCATTTTCTCACTCTGGACATCCAGAGCAGAAGACGGTTCGTCCATTAAAAGGATAGGGGAATCCTTTAAAAATGCTCTCGCTATCGCAATGCGCTGACGCTGTCCCCCCGACAGATTACTGCCCCCGGCGCTCAGACAGGTATCGTAGCCCTGGGGCAATGTATTGATAAACTCCTCCGCATACGAAAGCCTTGCCGCCCTTATGATCTGCTCATCTGCCGGCTGCCCCTTTCCCGTATATCCACAGGCAATGTTCTCGCGAACGCTGCCCTCAAACAAATAACTGTCCTGAGGGATATAAGTGATCAGCCCTCTAAGCTGCCAAAGCGGGTATTCATTGACGTCACGCCCATATAGTCTTATTTTTCCCGAATCCGTCTGATAAAATCGCATGAGCAGCTTCAATAAGGTACTCTTTCCGCAACCGGACTCTCCCATGATCAATATCTTTTCGCCCGCCATAACATCCATGGAAAAGTCTTTGATCACGGCTTCCTCTCCGGGATAAGAAAAAGTCATATTTTCTATCGCAACCGGCATCAATGCCAAATCCGTTTCCATCACATCACTTCCGCCCTGCTCCTCGCAATCCAGTTCCAGAAAATCAAACACTCTTCCGGCTCTCACCAGCGAAGCGGAAAATGTCGTGAGCGCAGAACCAAAGCTCTGCATCATCACGCTCACATTCATCTGCAGCGACACGATCGCCATCACGGTTCCATAATCCGATTTTCCGCAGGACACCAATACCGCGCCCACTCCGATTGTCCCAAATGCCGCCAGTATTCCCAGTAAAAATGACAGCATTTCAAGCACCGCTGATTCCTTTACCTTCCGTCTTTCTTCTCTGGATGTCTGCATATTTTCATCCTGAAAATGATCAAGGACAATAGATGCGCCCCTATACATCCGAAGTGTTGTAAATCCTGACAAAATATCGCTTAACCGCGCGGTAAGTCCTGATAGTTTCTTTTGGATATCCTGCTCCATCCCTTTGATCTTATAGCTTATTTTCACAGAACAATATACTGTCACAAGGCAAAAAGCCAACGAAACCATTGTCAGCACCGGACTGTAAACCATCATTGCGATTACTGCCGTCACGCCGCTTGTCACCCTGCCAAACACCCAGTAAATATGTGAAAAATAAGAATCTTTCAACGAGTTGGCATCCCAGTTCAAGGTTTTAAGTCCTTCACCGCTGTGATGGCCCTCGTAATAATTCATATCCATCCGCATGAGCTTCTCAAAGAGCCGGATTTTAATATCAAAGACAATTTTACGAACAACTTTAATCTGAAGATACCTTCTGTATGGCGCCAGACAGTTAAGTACCACCAGAATAACACAGAGTGCTGCTGCCTGTTCAAACAGTTCCCGGTTTCCGTATTCCATGGCATTAAAAATCAGTTTATTCATATAGGGATAGGTCAGGTTCAGTACAACGGATGTGCCGATTGTCATGATAAAAATGCTCCAATAAGTAAAACGATACTTTCCGATATAGGATAAATATCTTTTTAACGCACTGAACTCCCTCATTGTCCCGTACCTCCCGACGCCATATAATCACGATACATCGCACAATACTTTCCCCCGGCTCTCATAAGCTCCTCATGCGCCCCCGACTCCACGATCCGCCCCTCTTCCAACACAATGATTTCATCATAATCCGTGATGGTGGTCAGGCGGTGGGCCGCTGTGATCACAGTTTTGTTCTGAGCTATCTGTGCCAGAGCCAGACACACAAGCCTCTCGTTTTCCCGATCCAGAGCGGAAGTCGGCTCATCCAGCAAAAGAACCGGAGCATCCTTCAAAACTGCCCTTGCGATACATATCCGCTGTCTCTGACCACCGGATAAATTGTTTCCCCTTTCCTCCAGCATAGTGTCATATCCGTGGGGCAGTTTCCTGATAAATTCATCACAACCCGCTTTCTTAGCCGCCTCCACAATTTCTTCGTGACAGGCCTCCGGTCTGCCGATACGGATATTGTCCGAGACGCTCATGGGAAAAATTACGGCATTCTGGGAGATCAGAGCCAGCTCGTCTCTCACGGCCTCCGGACTGACATCATGCAAATGATTGCCATAAAAGCGAATCACACCGCTGTAAGCCTCATATTGTCTGCACATTAATTTGATAAGCGTACTTTTCCCACAGCCGCTTCTGCCAACCAGAGCAATTCTTTTTCTCTCTTCAATCTTCAGATTTAAATCCGTCAGAGCGGTTTGACTCTTCATCCGGCTCGGATAGGTAAACGACACATGCTCAAACGCAAAAACCTTTGTGCTTCCCCGATCTGCTTTCAGCAGATCCTTTCCGGCATCCTCTTGTGGCATATCTAGAATTTCAAAGACCCGTTTTACCGATATCATGGCAAGCTGCGTCCGAACCACCAGTTGATATGCCCACATAAGCGGCTCATTGATCTTTTCGATGCCGCTGATAAATGCCACCAGCATACCCAAAGAAACACTCATGCCGCCTATGGCGCTTACCTTGATCACCAGATATCCTCCCACACATAAGGCGATGGCTCTGGGCGCCTCCCCGATCAGGCAGGACAGGGGTTCGATATTGTATTGACGCAGATCGTTCCGATTGGAAATATCAAAGGTTTCTCTCAACGCCTTAAAGTACCTGTCCCGCATTTTATTCTGGAGATTGTAAGCTTTGATCACATCCGCTCCGTCAAAAGCCTCCTGAATATTGTTGTTTGTCAGCCCCAGGCGCTTTACATATGCTGACTGCGCCAGTTTCACCGGTTTCATAAGCTTAATACTCAGCGGCGCCATGATAAGCAATGGCCCAAGGCAGATTCCGGCCAGCAGCGGATTCAGCGAGAGTAAATAAACGGAAAACAGAATCACCATAATCGGCACATACAGACAATCTTTAAAATAATTCTGCATATACACCGAGATCACCTCAATATCCGAGGACGCCCGTTCCATCATATCCCCAAAATTATGATTCTCCATAAAATCCGGCGCCAGCTTCATAAGATGCGCGGTCACATCCCGCCTAAGGTCCCGTAAAATCCCTGTTCTCAAAAAGCCCGTCATTGATATCACCAGATAATTCGAGAGCATACCCAGCATAAGGATCATTACAGCTTTCATCGCAATCCTCGGCAGCGCATAAAGGATTTCGCCTTCAACGGATTGATCGATCACCTGCTTCAACAGATCAATGATCCATACATTTGCCGCTGAACATCCTACGCCCGCCATTACGGCGGCTACGGCATATCCCAGATACGGCCCTGCATAATGGAACAGTCTTCTCATACTGTACATCTCCTTTGCTGTCTGTTATACTTTTTACAGTGTAGCAACTGTTTCATCCTGTTTCAATTACATATATACATGCATTTTATATACTATTTGCAACATCAGGCGTCATGCTCATGGAGTCTTCCAGGCATAACACACTGATCATAAAAGGAGTATTTACATGCCGCAGCAAGACCGTCACAAAGACCGATTGATTCCAATAGAATTTAATTTCTGCGATACACTGGAGGATCTGCCGCTCAGGGATCGCTGTTCTGTCGTTCTGCTCACCTGCGGAAACGCCATGCTGAAAATAAACGAACACATCCGTATGCTTCACTCCCCCTGTGTACTCTGCCTGTCACATTATGATGCGGCAGAACTAATCCACGCAGACAATCTGAGCACCAAATCCTTTCACTTTGATCCTTGGTATATCAAATCCTGTCTGTGCTTTGACAATCTTGAGGATTCCATAGAAATAGAGGCGCAATATACCTACACCCGCACTCAGTTATACATGTTTACCAGACATTATGACAATTTTCAGGGGATTTTTACTCTTAATCCCCAGAATTATATTTACATCAATGAACTTATGCTCATGATCGGAGCAGAGACCTTCTCTCAGAGCGACGGCTTTTGGACCTGCCGCATCAGAAGGATGCTCCGGCAGTTGATCAACTGTATTTATGATATCTATGTCGACCAGCGCAAGCTCAGGCTTTTCGACGCTCCCGAAAGCCATCACCCCGCCTCGATCTGCGCCGAATACATTCACGCCCATTATGCCGAGGATATTACGCTGGGCACTCTGTGCGATCTTGTGAATCTGAACAGAACTTCCCTGAACCAGAAGTTTAAGGCACAGTTTTCATGCACCTGCATGGAATATCTCCTGCATTACCGTCTCAAGATCTCTCAGGAGCTTCTGTCCAATACGAATATGAAAATCAGCGAAATTGCCGAAAACTGCGGCTTCCGATATGATACTTACTTCATACGGCAGTTTACCGCAAAGCTTGGCATTTCCCCTGCGGCATACCGCAAAAATCCGCTTTCTTACACAGCCTACGAGGGCAGGCCCATACGCAGCCTTTAAACCGGTAAGCACAGCCGATACGCTGGAAGTGACAGACAGAACCATAATTTTACATACATTTTACATTCCCGCTATAACAGATTTGATATTCATAACTCATAATAGAATCGAAAATCAGAAACTTTTTGTGCGCTTGCATGAAGTCAGTCCAAATCAGGAATATTGATAATGACAAATATTCGCTGAAAATCGAAGAGGAAGAATATTATGGATATCTTTGACATTTTGACAATGATTGGAGGATTAAGTCTGTTTCTGTTTGGAATGAATCTGATGGGGCAGGCTCTGGAGCGCCGGGCAGGCGGCAGACTCCGCTCTCTTCTGGAAAAGCTCACCACCGGCAAGATCGCAGGACTTTTGACCGGACTTGTGGTGACGGCAGCCATCCAGAGCTCCTCGGCTACGACAGTCATGGTCGTAGGCTTTGTCAATTCCGGTCTTATGACTTTAAAACAGGCGATCAACGTGATTATGGGGGCCAACATCGGAACAACCGTCACAGCCTGGATTTTAAGTCTCGCCGGGATAGAGAGCAGTAATCTGTTTGTCAAACTGCTGAAGCCCTCGTCCTTTACTCCGATTCTGGCGTTTATCGGAATCCTCTTGTATCTGTTCAGCCATAATGCAAAGAAAAAGGACACCGGTATGATCTTCCTGGGTTTTGCCACCCTGATGTTCGGCATGGAGACCATGTCCGGCGCCGTCTCCGGTCTGGGTGATATCCCGGCATTTCAAAATCTGTTTATTCTGTTCAGCAATCCCCTCTTAGGTGTGCTGGCCGGAGCCGTCCTGACAGCGATCATACAGTCCAGCTCTGCATCCGTAGGTATCCTGCAGGCCCTGGCAATGACCGGGCAGATCTCCTATAGTGCAGCCATTCCCATCATCATGGGGCAGAATATCGGCACCTGCGCCACAGCCATGATCTCCTCTGTGGGCACAAATAAAAATGCTAAGCGGGCCGCCATGGTACATCTGCTGTTTAATGTACTGGGTACTGCCGTCTGGCTCACCGTATTCTGGATCGTGAAAATCGTTCTCCATCCCGCCTTTTTACA
>CANCYO010000057.1 GCA_947382415.1 uncultured Lachnospiraceae bacterium
TAGAGCACCTGACTTTTAATCAGGTTGTCGGGGGTTCGAATCCCCCGTGCTTCATCAAAATGGTATCACCCCTGTGGGGAGAGATACTTTTTTTGTGCGGGAAACCTGTAAACTGCTGAAAAAACAAGGAGTGAGATACGATGACACAGGAGAACAAACAGGAGAATAAGATGGGCGTGATGCCTGTCAATAGATTGTTGATCACCATGTCCCTGCCCATGATGATTTCCATGCTGGTGCAGGCTTTGTATAACATTGTGGACAGTATTTTTGTGTCCCAGATCAACGAGTATGCCCTGCGCGCTGTGTCACTGGCATTTCCGGTGCAGAGCCTGATGATCGCGGTGGCTGTGGGCACGGCAGTGGGTATCAATGCCTTTTTGTCCAAGACATTGGGGGAGAAAAATTTCGAGAAGGCCAATGTGATCGCTGTAAATGGCGTATTTCTGGCGGTGGTGAGCTTTGTGGTGTTCGCTTTGGTGGGAATTTTTGTGAGCGCCCCGTTTTTTGCCAGCCAGACGGCTATCGAACAGGTCCGGGAGTATGGCGTGACTTATCTCACCATCTGCTGTACCATGAGTATCGGTATCTTCATGCAGACCACCTTCGAGCGTCTGTTGCAGGCTACGGGAAAGACCTTTTATACCATGATCACACAGGGTACGGGTGCTGTCATCAATCTTATCCTGGATCCCATCCTGATCTTTGGAATGTTTGGACTGCCTGAGCTGGGAGTCGCAGGGGCGGCGCTGGCCACTGTTCTGGGACAGATGGTGGCGGCCCTGATGGCTGTATTTTTCAATATCAAATACAACAAAGAGCTCAAACTGTCTTTCAGGGGATTCCGTCCCAATCCGGAGCTGATCGGGCAGATATACAAGGTGGGTGCCCCCTCTATCGTGGTGCAGTCCGTGGGCTCGGTGATGACCTATGGCATGAATCTGATCCTGGAGTCCTTCGGCGCGGCGCAGACAGTTTTCGGAGTGTATTTTAAGCTTCAGAGCTTTGTGTTTATGCCTGTGTTCGGACTGAACAACGGTATGGTGCCCATCATCGCCTACAATTACGGTGCGGGCAAGCGGGAGCGGGTTATCGCCACGATTCGCAGCAGTGTGGCCTTCGGCGTGGGGATCATGCTGGCGGGACTGATAGTCATGGAATTGTTCCCCGCTCAGCTCATCGGTCTGTTCAACGCCACCGAGGAGCTTTTGGTGATAGGAGTGCCGGCCCTCAGAACCATTTGCCTGAGTTTTGTGTTTGCGGGCTTCTGTATCGTGGCGGGAAGCGTATTCCAGGCGCTGGGAAACGGCGTCTACAGTATGGTGGTCTCCGTGGCCAGACAGCTTTGCGTTCTGCTTCCCGTGGCTAAGCTCTTGTCTCTGACCGGCAGGGTGGAGATGATCTGGTGGGCCTTTCCCATCGCAGAGCTCTGCAGTGTGAGCATGAGTGTGTTCTTCCTGATCCGGATTTATAAAAAGACCATCTGCCATATCGGGGAGACGACAGAGTCAGCGGAGACAACGGTCAACGGATAAGGGACAACGGATAAGAACAGAGGCAGGGCTTGACAAGGAAAAGCTCTGCCGACTATAATATTGATGTCATATAGAATGAGGTATGGGATGGCATAACAAATGATATGTGAGCGGATATGGCGGAATTGGCAGACGCGCTGGTTTTAGGTACCAGTGGGCAACCGTGCAGGTTCGAGTCCTGTTATCCGCATGCAGAAGAGTTCTGGAGATCAGGACTCTTTTTTTGCTGCGTTATGTGCTGCACGTGCAGGTTTGTTTATTATTATATTGAAACAAGTATTTATATAAGATAAAATAGAAACAGATAGTACTTATGAGCTGTAGGCAAAATCTCTATGAGGAAAACAGGTCAACTTATCATGAAATAAAGAGCCTGATTCAACAAAACAGCATTCTTCCGTTTATAGGAGCCGGGTTTTCCGCTTCCGTATATCCTACATGGAACAGGTTTTTGAAGGAAACGGCAAGCGCTTATCCCAATTGCGAAGAAAATGTACATAAATTGATTGATGCAGGCAAATATGAGGAAGCTGCTGAAGAATTATGTAATGAAATGGGAGATTTCAGATTTAAGAACAGAATCAGCCAGACTTTTGGGAAACATGCGCTTGTCAACCAATTTGAAAGGATTTCTGAAGAACGCAGGCGAATAAATCGAATTTTTAAGTGCAGTATCATAACTACAAATTATGACAGGATTATTGAGAACATATACGGCAATCAAATAGAAGCAGTATGTCCGCATACCGGGTACCAGCAGGCGCTGACAGAGAAGCTGTTACAAGCAAACCAGTGTTCCTTGATCAAGCTTCACGGCGATATAGAGGATATCAGTAATATCGTGCTGACTAAGACGGATTATGAGAGGGTATATGGTAAGGCGGGCGAAGGTGCGGTTAAGAATACTTTAGTTCGTGTATTAGAGCAGATTCTTCAAAACCGTTCTGTACTGTTTTTGGGCTGCTCGCTATATTCGGACAGAACCATGCAGGTTCTGTATGACAGTACGGGAACAACAAGACAGTATTATGCACTGGTTGAATTGCCCAAAGAGACAGAGAATCGGGAGATGCCGTTCTTGCCGCTTTTAGTCGGTCAAAACGGTTTGGAGAACCCGGTTTACCGTCAAAGGAGGCAATTTCTCTCAAAGTATCATATTAATTGCATCTGGTATCCCTATGGCGAGTATACGGCTCTGGATAGTTTGCTGAATGACTTGTGTAAAAGTAATTGTCCGTCTTTCGTACCCGTCAAATCAGATATACCGGATATTCAGGATTTTCATAACAAGCGAAAGCTTGTAGGCCGCGACGATGAAACAGATGAATTGAATACTATATTAAGTACGCAGGAAAAGATACTATTTGTTACCGGAACCGGAGGGATTGGCAAAACTGAGCTGTGCTGTAGTGTGATCAGGCGGTGGCTCAGTGAAAATCCCGGTTCAGGCATGGCATACATAGAACTGTTTGGCGTCAACAGCCTCGAATTATTTTGTGCCAAAGCGGCAGATAAGCTTGGCTGCGGACCGCTGCCCGAAACAAACAGCATTGAGGATAATTTGAAGATACTGTCTGATATCATAGCGAATCAGCCAAATTCTGAATACGGGTTATATCTGGATAACTGGGAAGATTTGTGGATCGGTCTGGCTAAAAGTGAGGAGAAGCGGCTTCAACTGCTGGCCTGGCTGGAAAAGCTGGTACTCAATGGGATTAAAATAATCATATCCAGTCGGGAAAGACCTACCCAATATGATTTTGCCGTATATATCCACAGTGTCAGGCCGCTGGACGGCAGCAAAGAATATGACAGGATATTATTTGAAGAGGTTTACAGACAAAAGGGAGGAAACCTTGCGCTGAGGGGTTCGGACTATGACAAAATTTTGAATAATCTTGGCGGACATCCGCTGTCAATTGTTTTAGCGGCTACTTATGCATCGGCAAAATTAAGCTGGGAAGCTGTTTTAAATACATGGACTGAGGCGCGGATGAGAGGGAGAAACCAGCGTCATAACAGCCTGCGCACAGCGCTTGGTATTTCATGGGATTCTCTTGAGGGAGATACTTTAAGTATCTGTTTATGGGGATTATTGGCTCTATGCATGGATGAGCCTGATCTGGATTTTCTTGTTGAGGTGTCGCGATTCAGCAGAGACGAATGTCTGAAAGCACTGACTGTGCTATATGATATCAGCATTATTAATTGGAGCGAAAGTGAGAAGATTGTGATGTTGCCTCCGATTAAAGAGGTTTTTTTCCAATTAGCCTCACAGGAACAAATAGAATGGGTAATTAAAAGCTATTTTATGTTTTTTGAGGATTTATTTGAAAAAGCGTCAGCGGAGTCAGACGAGCGGTACTTGAGTCATTCACGGATTATCGATATGCTGCCACAAATATATTATATTGTTTTAAAAGGGATGGATCGGGATTGCCTGAGTGTGATGGCGGTGCATCTATGCTATGATCTGAGCAATTATTATCAGTTCAATTGCGCGTTATCTTTAGGATTTATACAAAAATGCCTGTCGTTTGCCGGGAAAAGAGAGCGATATTTGCTGTCGGCATTATTGTTGTTTATCAGTGGAAAACTGCGAAGCCGTCTGGGAGAATTGGAAGAGGCCATGAAGCAATATGAGGAAGCAGAGCGCTTGTACCGGACGGAGCGAGATAATGAGGGGCTTGCGAATGTGCTGCAGAGCAAGGGAGATTTGCGGCGTCGTCTGGGAGAATTGGAAGAGGCCATGGAGCAATATGAGGAAGCGGAGCGCCTGTACCGGGCAGAGGGAGATAACATTGGATTGGCAAATGTGCTGCAGAGCAAAGGAGATCTGGGACGTCGTCTGGGAGAATTAGATGAGGCCATGAAACGGTACGAGGAAGCGGAGCGGTTGTACCGGATGGAGCGAGATAACCTGGGATTGGCGAATGTGCTGCAGAGTAAGGGAGAACTGCAAAGCTGTCTGGAAGAATTGGAAGAGGCCATGAAGCAATATGAGGAAGCGGAGTGTCTGCACCGGGCGGAGCGAGATAATCTGGGGCTTGCAAATGTGCTGTGGCGCAAGGGAAATCTGCGAAGCTATCTGGGAGAGTTAGATGAGGCCATAGAGCAATACGAGGAAGCGGAGCGCCTGTACCGGGGGGAGTGTCATAATCTTGGTCTTGCGAATGTGCTAAGGAGCAAGGGAGATCTGCGAAGCTATCTGGGAGAGCTGAATGAGGCCATAGAGCAATACGAGGAAGCGGAGCGCCTGTACCAAGCGGAGCAGGATAACCGGGGTCTTGCGAATGTGCTAAGGAGCAAGGGAGATGTATTTTGCGAACAGGACAGGTTGCATGAAGCAACGGGAGTCTATGAAAAAGCGTTATTCCTGTATATGAGTGAAAGAGAGATTACAGGTTATGTATGCACGATGTCCGAATTGTGTTTAGTGTATAGCCTGCGCAACGAACAGGAAAAAGCCCTGAATATGATTGCGCAGCTCAATGAAGCGGTTAAGCAGGTTCCATACGAGCCGGTGAGAAATTATGCTGCGCACAAAGTTTTACAGGCGCAGGATATTTTGAAAAACTCTGTATCTATGTACCCCGTTACAGATAATGATTCGGAGAGCGTCTCATCAGAAACCTGACGTCATAGCCGTGCTGTTCGCAGATGGAACGGACGATCATCTCCGCTGTGTCTCTGGAGCTGTCGTTGATGCAGATGATGCAGCAGTCTTTTCTGCGGTTAAAAAACGATGGCTTCGGCCAGCGGATATAGTAAGAGATACGGTTCTCCAGAAGTCCGCGCTCGATCTCCCGTTTGCAGTCGGGATTTTCCACCTCACAGAATTCAATTTCGTTGTTTACTTTTAAAGCTGTATACAGCGGCTGCATAGTGATACCTCCCGCCCGCCGGGGCGGGCATCCTTCGTCTGTCATTCTATGTCGATTATACCATACTCTGTAGAAAAAGTGCAATGAAATACTTGCCACTTTCCTGTAAAACGGCTATACTGAAGATAGTGTGAGATATAGAGTCCCGCGGGGCTGGAAAGGATGGTGCAGGATGGATTTTTTTGAAAAGGTGGGAGATACAATTGCCGCCAAGGGCAGAGAGGTGTCCGGCAAGGCGAAGGATCTGGCGGAGATCGCCAGCCTGAAAGGTCAGATCGCTTCCTGTGAGGAGGTAATAAAGAAGAATTATCTGGAGATAGGCCGTCTGTTCATGGAGCAGTTTAAGGACACGGAGGACACTCCCTTTGAGAAGCAGCGCACTGCCATTTTGAATGCACAGGCGGGAGTGGAAGATTTGGAGAAGAAGATCAAAGAGATCAAGGGTTTATAGAATTTTGGTTTAATGGATCAAAAAGACCTGCCGGCGGAGGAAAGCAAACCTCGCCGGCAGGTCTTTTATTTTACAATTTATCAGTCGTCATCGTCGTCGTCGGAATATCCGGGATTTCTCTGATTCATCTCCCATTGATGCTGATTCAGGATTGTCTCGTAATCCGGATTCGCAAAGAACATGGCGTCATGGGGACAAATATTGGAGGTATTGGGGGCCATTACGGTCTGAGTGCCGTCCGGATTGTCCACAATGGTGGTGGAGCCGTTCAGCAGCGCAGGGTGTTCGGGCAGAGCCAGAGTGGCGATCCCATCGTAGGCGAAGGGACATTCCGGCGCTGCGATCAGGCCGCAGTAAGCACAGATGCGCCCCTGATAATGAATATCGCAGAGCTCTGTGGGTTCGGTGCCCTCTGCAAAATACTCTGTCCTGACGCTCCCGGCGGCTTCGCAGAGACCGGGGGTGGGAAGCTTGCCTGATTTGGAGCAGATCTGTGTCTGCACCAGCCCTTCGGGAATGGCAAAGCTTGTGTTGGGCAGTCCTTCGTGTATGCGTGACATAATATTTTTCCACAGAACCTTAGCCAGGTTGGACTCGTTGACGCTGGCATTGCTGTTGGTGTTGAGGCTTACATTATTGTCATACCCGGCCCACACGGTTGCAGTGTAGTAAGGGGTGTAACCGGCAAACCATACGTCCTGATATTTCTGGGAAGTTCCCGTTTTGCCCGCGATGGCCATGCTGGGGTTGAAATTACATCTGCCGCCGGTTCCTTTGGTCACCACGTCGGTCATGGCGTCCGTCAGAAGAAAAGCAGTGGTCTCCTTGAGCACCTGGCGGCTCTGGGGTACCGTGTTGTCCAGGATTACATTGCCGTCCGCATCCGTGACTCTGGTGTAGAGCTTGGGAACCATATAGGTACCCAGGTTGGCGATGGAGGCGTAGGCTGCGTTCAGCTCGTAGGGGCTGACGCCGTTGGTAATACCGCCGATGGCGGTGGGCTGCTGTACATCGGAGAAGTACTGGTCGCCGATCCACACGCCGTCGGTGAGGGTAGTGAAGCCAAAATTAATCAGATAATCATAGCCGAGCTGGGGCGTCACCACGGTGAAGGTCTTTACCGCAATGATATTCAGGGACTGTTCAATGGCATAGCGGATGGAACATATTCCCTTCCAGCCTACTTTGTTCACATCATACCAGTTGTTCACAGGCTGCCCGGTCTCGTAATTGAAGGGCGCATCGTTGTAAACGGTGGCCAGCGTCTGTCCGTTGGCGTCCAGCGCCGGGGCAAAGGATGCCAGAACCTTGAAGGTGGATCCGGGGGAGTTGCCGGCGGCGGTGGCACGGTTTAAGGTACGTCTGCCTTCTTTGGCGCCGCGTCCGCCCACCATGGCTACCACATAGCCGGAGGTCTGGTCCTCGATGACGATGGCAGCCTGGGGCTGTGCGGTCATGGAGATACTTTCCTCATAGCTCTCGGAGTCTGCAGCCATGCCCAGCTCCTCCAGCATGGCGCCCCGATAAACGTCTATCGCCTCGTAGGCTTCGTCCTGAGAGGCAAAGATCAGATTGAAGTTCCGGTTGACATTGGCCTTGAACCAGGACATCATATTTTCCTTGCTGTAGTTATGCTTCTCATCACCGGCATCCGTAATGGTCAGGGCATAGCTCAGATACCAGTGGGTGTTGGTGTTATAATTGTCGGGATTGGCAAATTCTTCGTCCGCAATCTTCTGAATCTTGGGGTCCATGGTGGAATCGATGCGCAGTCCGCCGGAGGACATCAGGTATTCCGCTGTGACCTCGGGATAGCCGGCGGCGATCAGATCGTCCAGCACCTGTTCGTACAATGCGTCCGAGAAATAAGATCCGGAGGTGCCGTTTCCCACCTTGAAATCCACATCGTGGAGGCTGATGCGGTTATATACGTCTTCTGTGTCCGCTATGGCCTCGTCATACTGAGCCTTGGTGATAAATTCCAGCTCCAGCATTTTATTCAGACAGGTTTTGCGCCGCTTGGCGTTGTTTTCAGGCCTGCTGATGGGGTTGTTGGCCCGGGGATTCTGGGTGATGCTGGCGATGACTGCGCTTTCGGAGACGGTGAGCTCCGAGCAGGATTTGCCGAAATAGCGCAGAGAGGCCGCCTCCACGCCCAGCGTATTCTGGCCCAGATTGACGGCGTTCATATAGCGCAGGAGCACCTCGTCCTTGGTGGAATACTTGGTGAGCTCCAGAGCCAGATACTGTTCCTGCAGCTTGCGCTTAACCATTTTGACCATATTGCCGTCTTCCTCTGTCCAGTCGGTGAAGACCGTATTTTTCAGAAGCTGCTGGGTGATGGTGCTGGCGCCCTGTTTCTCCTTGCCGGCGGTCTTGATGAACTGATATCCGGCGCGGACCATACCGATCATGTCGATGCCGTTGTGCTGATAGAAGCGCTCGTCCTCGATGGCCACGAAGGCCTGTCCCAGATGCTTGGGTACCTGATCGATGGTCACGTTGATCCGGTTGGAATTCATGCTGACATACTGGTCGATTTCATTGCCTTCTCTGTCGTAGACGATGGTTGCCTGGCCTGAGGTCACCACTTCGCTGACGCGGATGTTGGGCGTACCCTCCAGAATGCCGTGGAACATGCCGATACCGGCGGCAACGCCGCAGATGCCTGTCCCGAGAAATGCGATCAGGAAGAGCTTGACTCCGGTGAGAACGATTTTCTTGCCCCATTTTCCTGATTTAGAATTTAAAGTCCGTTGTTTTTCACGGACGCCTCTTTTTCCGTAATTCATATAACTCGCCTTCCTTATTGTCTGTTGCCTGAGATTTTGCCCGCAGGTATAATACCTGCCCATAGATTCTTTATATTATAGCAGAAAAGAATATGTAAATAAAGAATTTATTTCCAGTCTTAAGAATTGTTTCACATTTTGGATAAAATATGCTAGAATAATATGAATCTTAAAAAGGGGAAAGGCCTATGGAGTCATACAGAGTGCTGCTGGAGGGCGGACAGGGGGAGATTGTGGAGAAAAAATCCCGTTTTATCGCCACGGTCGCCGGGTGCGGGACGGAGGAGGAAGCCGTCCGTTTTATCGAGAGTACCCGAAAAAAATACTGGGATGCCAGACATAACTGTTCCGCCTTTGTCATCGGCGAGAGGGGGGAACTCACCCGTTGCAGCGACGACGGAGAACCTTCGGGAACGGCGGGACGGCCCATGCTGGAGGTGCTTCTGGGGACGGGAGTGCGCAATGCGGCGGTGGTGGTGACCCGGTATTTCGGCGGAGTGCTGCTGGGAACCGGCGGTTTGGTGCGGGCTTATACCCGCGCAGTGCAGGAGGGGCTTTCCCATTGTGTTATCGGAATAAACCGTTTTGGCTGTGAGCTGGAGATTGACACGGACTACAATGGCGTGGGCAAGATCCTGTATCTGCTGGGCCAAAGGGGAATTGAGCCCACAGACAGTCAATATACGGATGCGGTCAGGCTGCGCATACTGATTCCGGCAGAGCTGGAAGGAACTTTGCGGGGCGAGATCACGGAGGCGACTCTGGGCAGGGCACGGATAGACAAGCTACAGGAACGGTATTATATAGACAGAGAGTCCTGACAAGGAGAGAAAGCATGGATCAGGTTTTGACTGTGGAGGAACTGCTTGAGCTCTTAGACACCAAGCAATATACAAAACTGCGTCAGTTACTCGCGGAGGAAAACTCGGCGGATGTGGCTGCGGTCATGGAGGAGCTTGAGGAGGAAAAGCTTCTGAGGGTATTCCGGATCCTGCCAAAGGATCTGGCGGCGGATGTGTTTTCCTACATGGAGTCCGACACTCAGCAGACCATCATCACGGCTCTGTCCGACAGGGAGACCGCCAACATTATCAATAATCTGATGGCGGACGACGCCACGGATCTGCTGGAGGAGATGCCGGCCAATGTGGTCACCAAGATCCTGGAGAACGCCAGCGCGGAGACCCGTCGGGACATCAATCATCTGCTGCGCTATCCCGAGGATTCCGCCGGCAGCATCATGACGGTGGAGTATGTGGATCTGAAGGAAAATCTCACCGTGGAGGGGGCCATTGCCCATATCCGGGCGGTGGGGCTGGACAGCGAGACCATCAATGTCTGTTATGTGCTGGATGCCCAGAGGAGGCTTTTGGGCACGGTGGCTTTGAGATATCTGCTTCTGTCCGATCCGGGGGAGCGCATCGGCGATATCATGCATGAGAATGTCATCGCGCTGGGAACCCTCATGGATCAGGAGGAGGTAGCGGCGCAGTTTAAGAAATATGATTTTACCACCATGCCTGTGGTGGACAATGAGAACCGTCTGGTGGGCATTATCACCGTGGATGATATCGTGGATATCATGGAAGAAGAGACCACGGAGGATATGGAGAAAATGGCGGCTATCGTGCCCAGCGACAAGCCCTATATGAGGACCACTGTGTGGGAGACCTTCAGGAAACGGATTCCGTGGCTTCTGCTTCTCATGGTGTCAGCCACATTTACGGGTGCGATCCTCACCAGCTTTGAGGACGCGTTAAGCGCCTGTGCGGTATTGATCGCTTTTATCCCGATGCTGATGGATACGGGGGGCAATGCCGGTGGACAGGCCAGTGTGACGGTGATCCGCGGACTGTCGCTGGGAGAGATCGAATACAGGGACGTGCCCCGGGTGGTGTTCAAGGAAGTGCGGGTGGCGCTTTTGTGCGGTCTGTGCCTGGCGGCGGCAAATTTCTGCAAGCTCCTGCTTTTTGACCGGGTGGGAGTGATGGTGGCTCTGGTGGTGTGTATCACTTTGGTGACGGCGGTGCTTCTGGCCATGCTGGTGGGATGCATTCTGCCCATCGGCGCAAAGCGTCTGGGATTTGATCCTGCGGTGATGGCAAGTCCTTTTATCACCACCATTGTGGACGCCTTGTCCCTGCTTGTCTACTGTGCCGTGGCCAGCGTACTGTTGGGGCTGTGAGAGGAAGAGAATCGTATGTGGATTTGGGCAGAGGGCTTGACTCGGTTTCGGACTTACTTTATAATACAAAATGGCATGGATTGGCAGCTTGATTTGGGGGTATACAAATGATCAAGAGTATGACCGGTTTCGGCAGATGTGAGATCGCAGAGAACAACAGAAAATTTACGGTGGAGATGAAGTCCGTCAATCATCGTTATCTGGATGTGAATATCAAGATGCCCAAGAAGCTGAATTTTTTTGAGTCGGCTATCCGCAGCGAATTGAAAAATTATATTTCCAGAGGGAAGGTAGATGTCTTCATCACCTATGAGGATTTCTCCGAAAGTACCTCGGGTGTGCACTATAATAAGGAAGCGGCGGAGGCGTACCTGCGGTATCTGAGGCAGATGGCGGAGGAGTTCGGGCTTGACGACGATATCCGTGTTTCCACGCTCTCCAAATACCCCGAGGTATTCACCATGGAGGAACAGGATGTGGATGAGGAGGAGCTCTGGAAGGAGCTGCAGAGAGCGCTCTCGGGCGCGGCGGAGCTGTTTGTGCAGACCCGTGTGACGGAGGGGGAGCATCTTCGGGAGGATCTGATCGCCAAGCTCGACGGCATGGAGCGGCTGGTGGATGAGATCGCGGAGCGGTCGCCAAAGATCGTGGCGGAGTACAGACAGAAGCTTTCGGATAAGGTGAAGGAGCTTTTGGGCGACAATACCATGGATGAGGCGAGGATTCTCACCGAAGTCACTATTTTTGCGGATAAGGTGTGTGTGGACGAGGAGCTGGTACGGCTTCGCAGTCATATCGAGACCACGAAGAAGACTCTGATAGAAGGCGGCAGCATCGGGCGCAAGCTTGATTTTATTGCCCAGGAGATGAACCGGGAGGCCAATACGACGCTGTCCAAGTCCAATGATCTGGAGATTTCCAATTATGCCATTGAACTGAAGACCGAGATAGAGAAGGTACGCGAGCAGATACAGAATATCGAATAGCGGAGGCTGTATGTTAATTCATATCGGTTTTGGCAATATTGTCAATACGACCAAGATTATCGCCATTGTCAGCCCGGAGTCCGCGCCCATCAAGCGCATGGTGCAGCGGGCCAGGGAGCAGGGGACGGCCATAGACGCCACGCAGGGGCGCAGGACCAAGTCCGTGCTGGTGATGGAGAACGGTCAGGTGGTGCTGTCGGCGCTTTTGCCGGAGACCATCGTGGGGAGAATCCGTCTGCCGGAGCAGGGTGTGCTGTCAGAGGACGCAGACGCAGTCCAGGAGACGTCCGACTGCGGCGGATTGGAAACGGAACGGGAGGAGTAGGGCATGAGCAGGGAACTGCCGGAAAAGGGAATATTGATCGTGCTCTCCGGTTTTTCGGGGGCAGGCAAGGGAACACTGGTAAAGAAATTGTTGGAAACCTATGACAATTATGCGCTCTCCATCTCTATGACTACCAGAGCGCCCCGGCCGGGCGAGGCGGAGGGCGTCCACTACTTTTTTACCGACAGAGCCCGTTTTGAGGAACGGATCGCAGCGAACGGCCTGATCGAATACGCGCAGTATTGCGGCAATTATTACGGAACCCCCAGGGCCTATGTGGAGGAACAGATCTCGGCGGGCAGGAATGTACTGTTGGAGATTGAGATACAGGGAGCTCTGAAGATCAAGGAACTTTTCCCTGAGAGCCTGCTGTTGTTTGTGACGCCGCCCAGCGCGGCAGAGCTTGAGCGCAGACTGCGGGGCAGGGGGACGGAGACGGAGGAGGTCATCGCCAGCCGTCTGGCCCGGGCAAGCGAGGAAGCAGAGGGCATGGAGGCCTATGATTATATTGTGATAAATGACGATCTGGTGACCTGTGTGGAGGAGCTTCACCGTATTGTGGAGGCAGCCCGCAGAGCGCCGGTTCGGAGAGCAGCATTTATAAAAGAAATCAGAGAGGAACTGAAAGGTTTCGTGAAAGGAGCACAAAAATAATGTTACATCCGTCTTATTCCGATTTGATGAAGGTGGTAAACAGCGAGGTGGAGCTCGGGGAAGCGCCTGTGGTAAACAGCCGTTATTCTATCGTTATGGCAACCTCCAAGCGCGCAAGACAGATTATTTCCGGGGAGGATCCGCTGGTGGACGGGGATGTTCAGAAGCCCCTGTCTCTGGCAGTGGAGGAGCTCAATCAGGGGAAGATTAAGATCCTTGGAGACGAGGAAGAGGCATAAGAGAAGTGTTAAGAGCGGTAGCCGGCGTGGGAAACAAAACTTCATCCGCCGGCTATTTCGCATCAAAAAAGGAGCGCTGTATGAAGATTTTGTTTGTCTCTCTGGGATGTGACAAAAATCTGGTGGACACCGAGAAAATGCTGGGGATGCTCTCGGAGAAGGGGTATGAGTTTACGGACGACGAGACCGAGGCGGATATCGCGGTGGTAAACACCTGCTGTTTTATCGGGGACGCCAAGGAGGAGAGTATCAATACTTTGCTCCAGTTGAGTGAGCTGAAGGAATCCGGACAACTGAAGGCGCTGCTTGCGGCAGGATGTCTGGCCCAGCGCTATCGGGAGGAGATTCAGAGGGAAATTCCCGAGGTGGATGGGATCATAGGCACCATGGCCATCGAAGAGATCGTGGCCGCGGTGGAGGAGGCGCTGGCCGGGCGGCCCGCAAATTATTACAGAGACATCAACGCGGCGCCGGCAGCGGGCGGAAAGCGTGTGGTGACTACGGGCGGTCATTATGCATATCTTAAGATAGCGGAGGGCTGCGACAAGCACTGCACCTACTGCATTATACCAAAGGTGCGCGGGAGATTCCGCAGCGTACCCATGGAAGCGCTGGTTGCAGAGGCAAAGGAGCTTGCGGAGGGCGGTGTGAAGGAGCTGATTCTGGTGGCTCAGGAGACCACGCTCTACGGTGTGGATCTGTATGGGGAGAAGAACCTGCCCAGGCTTTTACGCGAGCTGGGAAAGGTGGACGGTATCCGCTGGATTCGTCTCCTGTACTGTTATCCGGAGGAGCTTACGGAGGAACTTATTCATACTATCGCCACGGAACCCAAGGTGTGCCATTATCTGGACATTCCCATTCAACACGCCTCGGATCATGTGCTGAAGCGCATGGGGCGGCGCACCAGTGAGCAGGAGCTGCGGGATATCATTGCCGGGCTGCGGGAGAAGATTCCCGATATCTGCCTGCGCACCACGCTCATCAGCGGTTTTCCCGGGGAGACTCAGGAGGACTTTGAGGAGCTGTACCGCTTTGTAAACGAGATGGAGTTTGACAGACTGGGCGTTTTCGCTTATTCTCAGGAGGAGGACACTCCTGCGGCTGACATGGAGGAGCAGATTCCGGAGGAGGTCAAGACATTTCGCCGGGATGAGCTCATGGAGCTGCAGCAGGCCATCGCCTTTGAGAAGGCGGAGTCTCTGACGGGGCAGGTGCTGACTGTTATGATAGAGGGGAAGCTTGCGGACGAAGATACTTATGTGGCCAGAACCTACAGAGACGCCCCGGGTGTGGACGGCTATCTGTTTTTGAATACAACAGCAAACCTGGTGTCCGGGGATTTTGCCAGAGTGCTGGTGACGGACTCCAACGAGTATGATCTGATAGGAGAGTTATATCATGGGGAAAACTAACACGAAAATGATGAATCTGCCCAATCAACTTACGATTTTCAGGGTGATACTGATCGTGCCCTTTGTGCTGGTGCTGCTGGGAAGCATTCAGGGCTGGGGACTTCACGAGACAATGTTTGGCGGCGTGGGCGCTTATGCGGAGTATACGGCGCTGGCAATCTTTATTGTGGCGAGCCTGACGGATCTTCTGGACGGCAAGATCGCCAGAAAATATAATCTGGTGACAAATTTCGGCAAGTTCATGGATCCTCTGGCGGATAAGCTACTGGTGTGCGCTGCCATGATCGTGCTTGTGGAGATGGGCAGGATTCCCTCCTGGGTGGTGGTGGTCATCATCAGCCGTGAGTTCATTATCAGCGGTTTCCGGCTGATCGCCTCCGACAACGGAGTGGTGATCGCGGCCAGCTATTGGGGGAAATTCAAGACCACCTTTCAGATGGTGATGATCTGCATGATGCTGGTGAAGGACGCGCCCTTTTTGAGCTCGGCCGCACATCAGGAATATTTTGCGCTGGCCACAGATATCGTAATGTGGATCGCGCTGGTGCTGACGGTAGTTTCGCTGGTGGATTATCTGGTGAAAAACAGGAATGTGATGAAGGATGGTGTAAAATGACAGTAGAATTGATCAGTGTGGGAACGGAAATTCTCTTGGGCAATATCGTGAATACCAACGCGGCCTATCTGGCGGAACAGTGCGCGGGCCTGGGGCTGTCCTGTTATTTTCAGACTGTGGTGGGCGACAATGGGGAGCGGCTTGCCGCGGTCCTCAGATGCGCCTGTGAGCGCTCCGATATCGTGATCCTCTCGGGGGGACTGGGTCCCACGGAAGATGATCTGACCAAGGAGGTGGCCGCCGAAGTCTGCGGCAGAAAGCTTGTAAAGAGCGATATGTGGACAGAGCGCATCCGGGAATTTTTTGCAGCCAGAAACACCACGCCCACTGAGAACAACTGGAAGCAGGCTCTTGTGCCGGAGGGCGCGCTTGTTTTGGACAACCTGAACGGAACGGCTCCGGGAATGATCATTGAGCAGGAGAATGTGAAGGTCGTCCTTCTGCCGGGTCCGCCCAACGAGCTGGTTCCTCTGTTTGAGAAGGACGTCAGACCCTATCTCGAGAAACTGACTCCGGGAGTCATTTACTCCCAGACGGTCAAGATCTGCGGTGTGGGAGAGAGCATGGCGGAGACTAAGGTAAAGGATCTCATCGACGCCCAGACCAATCCCACTCTGGCCACCTATGCCAAGACCGGAGAGGTTCATATCCGCGTCACCGCCTCCGCAGGGAGCGAAAAGGAGGCAAAAAAGCTGACGAAGCCTGTGGTGAAGGAGCTGAAGGCCCGGTTCGGCGGGGATATTTACACCACGGAGGAGGATGTGACGCTGGAGAAGGCGGTGGAGGAGCTTCTGCTTTCCAATAAGCTGACGCTGACCTGTGCGGAATCCTGTACGGGAGGTCTGTTGTCCGCCAGACTGGTAAACGTGCCGGGGTCTTCGGAGGTATTCCGTTCCGGCCTGGTGACATATTCCAACAAGGCCAAGCGAAGGCTTTTGGGCGTGAAGAAGTCCACGCTGCAGAAGCACGGCGCAGTCAGCGCACAGACAGCGGAGGAGATGGCGAAGGGAGCGGCTAATCTCAGCAAATGCGATGTGACCGTGGCAGTCACCGGGATTGCCGGGCCGGACGGCGGCACCAAAGAAAAGCCCGTGGGTCTGGTCTATATCGCCTGCGATGTGAAGGGGAAGGTCACTGTGAAGGAGTATCATTTCAGCGGCAGCAGGGCCAAGGTGCGGGAGAGTGCGGTGTCGGCAGCCCTGACCCTGATGCGGAGCTGTATTCTGGAATATATCAGCAAAGTAACTTTTGGGAAAAAATGATGTGAGGTGAAACTGAATGAATGTGGAACTGAGAATTCTCTCTGCAGGCGACAGAGAAGCATTAAAGACAGTATGCAACGCCGTGGACAGGAAGTATTTGGCGGAGCGGATGCCCTATCCGTACACGGACGGGGACGCGGACTGGTGGATTGGCATGATTGCCGAAAACGAGGGAAAAACCGGGGTCTGGCGGGGAATTTTTGTTGACGGAAGACTAGTGGGCAATGTGTCTGTGGAGCTGAAATCCGACGTCTACCGGAAAGACGCCGAAATCGGATATCTGCTTCTGACAGAATACTGGTCAAAAGGGATCGTGACGGAGGCGGCAAGGCAGATCTGCCGGATCGCCTTTGAGAAGCTTGATATCATCCGCATCACCGGACTCTACTATGAGCCCAATACAGCTTCAGGGCGTGTACTTGAGAAGGTGGGATTTGAGCATGAGGGAGTCATGAAGAATGCTGTGGTCAAGGGGGATGAGGTCTATAATCTGTGCGTGACCGGGCTTTTGAAGGAACGGTTTGTGCGGGAGCTTTAGATTTGGGTCTGTTCAGCCTATGGCAATGTAGTGCCGTTCGATCGGGGGCGGCAGCGGGGGACAGGGCGGTATCTGCAGGCTGCGGCAGAGACTGGGTGTTTTCTAATAGTGCGGCGGTAGGAGCTTGCAATTTACGGGCCGGTTCTGAAGTGCATCCATGCACTGCAGAACCTGAAATGCGCATCCGTGCGCATTTCTCCCTTGTTCCCGGTCAGCACTATAAGAAAACACACCAGTCTCCGCCAATGCCAGCAGATACCGCCCTGTCCCCCGCTGCCTCGGTACCGATTGAACGACACTATATTGTCGTAGACGGGCGAGGGCGCGTTATGTGGGGAACAATTTTGGATAAACAGGTTTCGGATAAATATATTCTGATGCCTCTTGCCTGGGGAGTCACTTTGTGTTACATTAATATCATCTGATACTTCTATTATCGTTCGGGCATTTCGCCATAAGTTTCAGACAAAGCATGTGGAAAAGAAAATATGGGAGGGATGCCTTTGAGGGAGTTTTAAGGGACACATAAGGGGTTAGTATTGGTTTCATAAAAATGCAGTTGACAAAACCGAACAAATGTTTTATCCTGTATAATATCAGAGAGAACATTTGTTCCTTGCGAAAAGGAGATAAGAATATGGAGAGAGAAGAGAAATTAAAAGCATTGGATGCGGCCATCAGCCAGTTGGAGAAGCAGTACGGGAAGGGAACCGTGATGAAGCTGGGAGATCCGTCGGCGCAGATGAATGTGGAGACTATACCTACGGGTTCCCTGAGCCTTGATCTTGCCCTGGGGCTGGGTGGCATTCCCAAGGGAAGGATCGTGGAGATTTACGGGCCGGAGTCCAGCGGTAAGACCACGGTGACCTTACATATGATCGCCGAGGTGCAAAAACGCGGCGGCATCGCCGGATTTATTGATGCGGAACATGCTCTGGATCCTGTGTATGCGCGCAATATCGGCGTAGATATCGACAATCTGTATATTTCTCAGCCCGACAACGGCGAGCAGGCCATGGAGATTGCGGAGACAATGGTGCGTTCCGGGGCCATTGACATTGTGGTAGTTGACTCTGTAGCCGCACTGGTGCCCAAGGCGGAGATTGACGGTGATATGGGGGACAGCCATGTGGGACTGCAGGCCAGACTGATGTCTCAGGCGCTGCGCAAACTCACGGCCGTTATCAGCAAGTCCAACTGTACGAG
>CANCYO010000058.1 GCA_947382415.1 uncultured Lachnospiraceae bacterium
GTACAGTGACTTGTCGTCAGTTTCCTAACTTGACATTCGCTCCACGGAAAACCTGATAATCATTGCTGATTACCAGCAACCTCACGCTTCAAAGCTATCATGCCACAGCAAAACCTAGTATACATGGTGTTTCTGCACTTTGCAAGTACTTTTTTACCGAAATTGTATTTTTTTTGTATTTTTTCTTATACAGGACCTGCATGACCACTATTACATGACCAACTTAATCGGCGTGACCTCTTGCCCGATCATGATCGTGCGATCAACACGGATGCTGCCAGAACCAGTCCGATTCCCAGCACAGCAACCGCCGGCAGCGTCTCATTGTACAAGATGCCGCCCATCAGGGCAGTGATAACAGGCTCCAATGTGGCCAGCACCGCCGCCCGTCCGGGCTCCATATGGCGCAGCCCCAGCGTGTAGAGCGAGAAGGACAGTGCTGTGGTCAAAAATGCCATTGCCAGCGCAGGCAGCAAAAGCATGGGCCGGGCTGCAAATCTGTTTATTATGGAAGAAACATAAACAGCATCCCCCATAATATGGAGGCTGCAGAAACCGGAAACGGAGCCGCCTTATGCTTCCAGTTTATTGTTGTTGACATCCTCAAACTCCCTCAGAATCTCTGCGGAGGGCGCTTTTGTGCAAAGGCTCACCACCACAATCATCAAAAGGCTCACTGCAAATCCCACCACCAGAGAATAAAGTCCGGTCACTGTCCCGATGGTGGCTCCGTTCACCAGCGGAATGTAGTCCCATACGATCACCGACAGAGCACCTGACACAATTCCCGCCACGGCTCCCTGAAAATTACATCTTTTCCAGAACAGAGACATGAGTACCAGCGGCCCGAAAGCGGCCCCCAGCCCTGCCCATGCATTAGATACAAGACCCATGATCGTATTCTGAGGATTCAGCGCAATAATATAAGCCAGCACGGCAATCACCAGAACTGTGATGCGGCTGATGACAAGCACCTTCTTGTTGGATGCCTTCTTGTCAACCATCCCTTTGTAAATATCCTCTGCCACGCTGGATGCGCTCACAAGAAGCTGGGAATCCGCCGTGGACATGATGGCCGCCAGTATGCCGCAGAGAAACAGTCCCGCGATAAACGGAAGTTTAAGCCTGTTGGAGAGAAGCTCCACGATCATATGTATGAACACTTTCTCGCTTCCCGCCTCCACCAAAGCGTCCGGCGCCAGAAAGGCACGTCCCAGCACACCGATAAAGCAGGCGAAAAACAGAGACAGCGCCACCCAGATAATGGCTGTCACCTTGGACTTTTTTAATTCCTTCTCATCCTTCACCGCCATAAAACGCACCAGAATATGAGGCATTCCGAAATATCCAAGCCCCCAGCCCAGACCGGAGATAATATTCACAAAGGTGTTGTTTCCATCTTTATATTTCATGATATTTACAAAATCCTCCGCAGTGCCCGGCAGCGTGTTGGCCGCCAGTCCCGCGTTCACGGACATCCCGTCCCCCTGCATGACAAGCAATGCGATGATGGGAATGGCAAGCAGCGCCACAAGCATCATCATGCCCTGAATAAAATCCGTCACGCACACGGCAGAGAAGCCGCCCAGAAATGTATATACCAAAATCACGATGGCGCCGATGGTCAACGCCAGCCGGTAATCCCATCCAAAGAGAGATTCAAAAAGCTGTCCGCCCGCCGCCAGCGCAGATGCGCAGTACACCAGGAAAAAGATGACGATCGTCACTGAAGAAACTACCATAAGAATTCTCTTCCTGTCATGAAAACGATTCTCAAA
The DNA here is from genome assembly GCA_947382415.1 of uncultured Lachnospiraceae bacterium. GTDB lineage: Bacteria > Bacillota > Clostridia > Lachnospirales > Lachnospiraceae > Acetatifactor. The sequence continues at coordinate 1,779 of CANCYO010000058.1, forward strand.
ATAGGAGGGAAGCGTCAGGGAATTATTTGCCCGGATCGTATAGCGGCGCAGCCTCTTGGAGATCAGAAGCCAGTTCAGGACAGTACCGATAAACAAACCCAGAGCCACCCAGCCGTCTCCGCCGATTCCCGCCAGATAAATAGAACCCGGCAGCCCCATCAAAAGCCATCCGCTCATATCAGAAGCCTGCGCGGACAATGCCGCCACAAAGCCTCCCAGTTTTCTTCCTCCCAGAAAATAATCCTCCGCACTGGAGTTTTTGCCGGAATAATATGCGCCCACACCCACCATCAACAGCAGATAAGCGGCGAACGCCACCAACATCCATACGATCTGTGTCATAAAGCCCTCCTCATTTGCCTTTAACCGCCAGGATATGCACGGTTTTATGGCATTTTTGCATTTTTATACAAAGTTTACCTTTTATCGCGGCACAAGTCAAGCGTAAGTTTACCGGTCCAACCCTGAATGCAGATACTTGCAAAGCGTTAGAAAATCCTGTATAGTTAGAAAAACAAGACAGAAAGGATTGGCCTGACTTATGTGGATTGCCTCAGACTGGACAGATTATGAAGTATTGGACACCTCGAACGGAGAAAAGCTGGAGCGCTGGGGGGATTATATTCTGGTGCGGCCGGATCCGCAGGTAATCTGGGATACACCTCATAATCATAAAGGTTGGAAACAGAAAAACGGGCATTACCACCGCAGTGCCAAGGGCGGAGGCGAGTGGGAGTTTTTTGATCTGCCCAACGAGTGGAGTATATCTTATAGCAATAAAGAAAGTTTTCCCACTGCTCAGGGAAGCCTGACTTTTCATCTGAAACCCTTCAGCTTTAAGCACACCGGACTCTTTCCGGAACAGGCCGTGAACTGGAACTGGTTTGGCGCCAAGATTCGGAACGCGCTGAAAAAAGAGCCGGGACGTCAGGTGAAGGTACTGAATCTTTTCGCCTATACCGGAGGGGCAACGCTCTCTGCCGCTGCAGCGGGAGCCGCCGTCACCCATGTAGACGCCTCCAAAGGTATGGTGGGCTGGGCCAAAGAAAACGCCCTCGCATCCGGGCTTGGCGATGCTCCCATCCGATATCTTGTGGATGATTGTGTCAAATTTGTGGAACGCGAGATCCGCCGGGGCAACAAGTACGACGGCATCATCATGGACCCGCCCTCCTACGGCAGGGGCCCCAAAGGGGAAATCTGGAAAATAGAGGAGAGCATCTGGCCCTTTATCGAACTGTCAAGCCGTCTGCTCTCCGAAAACGCTCTATTCTTTTTGATCAATTCCTATACTACGGGACTGCAGCCCGCAGTGCTCTCCTACATGCTGCACACCGCTGTAGCAAAGCGCTTCGGCGGACATGTAGAGGCGGAGGAAATCGGTCTCCCCGTCACGGAGAGCGGTCTGATCCTGCCCTGTGGAGCTTCAGGACGGTGGGAGCATTAATTGCTCCCGCCGTTATTGCATCTCAGTTTCCCTCAGTGAACACATCTCAGTTTCCTCCCACTGAACAAAACATCTCCCACAGGGTATCTGTATCACAGTTTCCCTGAAATACTATCAGTACATAATTTCCATTTGAGTGATAGCAGACACACAGAACTGCGCCGGTGATACCGCCATCCGGCAAAATGGCGTCTGCAATCTGCGCCTCCATATCATCCCGGGTCATATCCGCTCCCTCCAGAACCGGTTGACCTGCGGGAATTTTCTCATTCCACTCTGACTTGTTCCCATCTGATCCGTTCCGGTCTGACTCGTTCCGGTCCGGTTTTTCCGCGCCCAGATTGTGCACTGTCCACAGAAAACTGCCCGCCCCGTCAGGATACGCCCAGCAGAGCGACACGCTCTCCTGTCCGGCTGTCGTTTCTGCCGTCACCCAGGCTGTTTCTCCCTCTGACGGCAAAACCGAGGGAAGATATTTTCCCACAACGGCTGTCTCCCCTGCCTGAGCCAACGTAAGCGCAGAATCTTTCACCGAACTCCCCTCGCGATCCACCTGGTCTTCCTTGTACTTATCTACAGGGGAAGATGGCTCATTCTGAATGTTTGCCCCCACATCTTCTTTACTGTCCTTAAGTTGTCCGGCGCCATCCTCCATATCCGGCGGCTGACCGGCATTGTTCTGTTCAGAAGTGTCCGCCACAGTGAGTTCTGTTTCCTCACAGACTCTGTCTGTCTCAGGCTTTCCATCCGTACCGCCACTCATGATACTGCTTTCGTTTTGCAGCGATTTTGCAGACATGTCTGCTCCCTCAAACAAGGGAAAATCTGCAGACTGCAGTCCCAAAAGTCCCAAACCTATAACCGCAATCCCCAGCACCGCTGCAAGCTTACCGTACTTTTGCGCAAACATCATGATCCGGCCCTTGGACGATCCCTTTTTATTCCGGGCCCCCTCACATGCGGTCAGATATTTCTCGTCCACGCCTGAGAGCGCTCCAAACAACCGCTCCGCACCCTGACGTCTCTTGCTCTCATCGCTCATAACACCACACCCTCCTGCTCCAGATGCATTTTCAGTTTACTCCGAACCCGAAAGAGAGTAGTCTTTACCGTGTTGAGCTTCATATTGTATCGTGCCGCGATCTCACTGTACTCCTCAGCATACCAGTATCTGCGCAGAAAAACATTCCGATCCCGCTCCTTTAAAGTGCCGAGGAACCGGTTCAGGCTTCTCTGCAGCTCCGCCTCCTCCACCGCATCCTCCGTGGTTTCTGCGGAAGGTACGCACTCCGCCAGTTCGTCCAATGCAAGCTCCATCTCTCCGCTCCTTCGTTTCAGGGTATTTTTATATTTCCATCTGTCAAAGGACAGATTGCGGGTAATGGTTCCAAGAAAGAGCGAGAGCCGGTTGGGCCGGTTGGGCGGAATGGCTTTCCACGCCCTGAGCCATGTGTCATTGACACACTCCTCCGAATCTTCATGGGTATGCAGAATATGAAAGGCAATACTATAACAGTAATTCCCATAACTTTTCTGTGTCTCAGCGATTGCCTGTTGATCCCGATTCCAGTACAAGTCCAAAATTTCCGTATCCTGCATTCCCCGCTCCTCTTAATACCGTTTCCGCACCCTTATAGGAATCTTCCTGACTGGAAGATTCCTATACAAAAACAGACGATGTTTTTTCGGAAAGGTTTCACTTATTGTAATGATCCGGCCGTTTTCTGACAACACGCTTACGCGCTTTTTAATAATTCTCGGCTTTTATCTGGAAATAGGCCTGAGGATGCGCACATACAGGGCATACTTCGGGAGCCTGCTGCCCCACGCAGATATGTCCGCAGTTGGAGCACTGCCAGATTCTGTCGCCATCCTTGGAGAACACCAGCCCATTCTCCACATTAGCCAGCAGCTTTCTATACCGCTCCTCATGTTCCTTCTCTATCGCAGCAACGCCCTCAAACAGCGCGGCAATCTCCTCAAAGCCTTCTGCTCTGGCATCTCTGGCAAACTGTGCATACATATCCGTCCACTCGAAATTTTCGCCCTCAGCAGCTATCTTCAGATTTTCTGCCGTGCTGCCGATGCCGTCATTCAAAATTTTGTACCACAGCTTTGCATGTTCCTTCTCATTTGCGGCAGTCTCCTCAAAGATAGCCGCTATCTGTACATATCCGTCCTTTTTTGCCTTGGAAGCAAAATAATTGTACTTATTGCGAGCCATGGATTCTCCCGCAAATGCCGCCTGAAGGTTTGCCTCGGTTTTGGTTCCTTTTAAATTACCCATAATCATATCCTCCTTCACGCGCCGCTCTATGAGGCGCTGTATATGATTATAACGTACTTGAATTTCTTTTTCAACTCACAACTCTGCAATAGCGATGGCCAGATTCAGATATCCGGCATACGTCAGCCATACCAGATAAGGAATCAACAGATTGCCCGCAGCCGCATTGAGCTTCGTAAACTTCTGAAAGGTAATAAACACCAGATACCACAGGAGCATCAGCCAGAAAAAAGCCGTGACATATGCCCCGAGACGAAAGAACAGCACCGGCCACAACAAATTGACCAAAAGCTGAAGGCCATAGTCAAACAGCGCAATCTTTCTTGCCTCTCCGGCAGGATGCTGATAAATCAGATAAGCCGCCACACCCATCAGCACATAGAGAAGCGTCCACACCACGGGAAACAGCCATGCCTGTGGGGCCAGCGGCGGTTTGTAAAGCGTGGCATATATCTCCGGGATGTCAGGTGCGAGCAGAGTCGCCAGAACACCCGTACCCAATGCGATGGCAATACTGATGATCAGTTCTTTCCATTCTATTTTTTTGCGCATAAAAACTCCGTAAACTTTGTTAATCATTTATATGCCGCCGTATGGCGCAGTTTGCAAAGTTTTTGGGCTTGTTGTAAAACCGGCAATATGATAAAATCAGAACAATTAAAAACTACTAATTTGTATTGGAAGAGGAGAGCACATGGTAATAAGGGAAGCGTCTGAAAACGATTTGAACGAAATACTGAATCTATATCTGTATCTTCACGAAACAGCAATACCGGAAGAAGATGAGAAATTAAGAACAATCTGGAGTCAGATTCTGAATGACGAGAATCACCATCTGATTGTCTGCGAAGTGGAAGAAAAAATCGTTTCTTCCTGCGTATGTGTCATTATCCCGAATCTTACCAGAAATCTAAGGCCATACGCTTTCATTGAAAATGTAGTGACCCACGAGGCCTATCGGGGAAGAGGCTTCGCCACTTTGTGTCTGGATTATGCCCGGGAACTCTCCAAGGCCAATAATTGCTATAAAATGATGCTGCTGACAGGCTCTAAAGAAACCAGTACACTGAATTTTTATCAAAATGCAGGATATAACAGTTCTGATAAAACAGCATTTATACAATGGCTGAACAAATAAACCCAAACTGCGGTTTATGAATTGTTCCTCAATGCTTATGTAGTATTTTCCGTATCATAAACAGCTATCTATACCGTCATTTTCCCAAACATACACAGATACTCCTGCGCTGCCTGCAGCGATACGTCCAGCTTGTTCTGCAGCCGGGCCAGAATTTCGTTTTCAGAAAGTCCAAATTCCATTGCAATCTCTACGATTCCTTTGGCTTCGCCTTCCGCTTTTCCCGCCGCTCTGCCCTCCGCCAGCCAATCGCGTTTCATTTCCTCTACCGCCAAACACATATTGCACTCTCCTTCCCCTGTTATCTCCAGTCTCTTTAAAATATCCATATTGTCTGTCATTACCGCCATGGTCTCCGCTGTCTCCATATCCAGATGCGAGAATGCCTCCCCGCTCCATAATCGTATGAGACCATCCTTATCCTGTCGTAGTTGCAGAACTTCCAGCAGCAGCTTCAGATCCGTACCAAAGCGCGACAGATCATTGCTCTCTCCCGCACAAAACAGTGTCATTCCATAATCATGAAACAGCTCCTGCCAGCCATCCGCCTCCTGTCCAAACTGCATCATATCCCGCAGGCTCCTTGGACCATCCCAGGTTTCTGTCCCATGATAAAAGCAGATCGTATAGACCGGACAGAGCCTGTCATCCTGCTGCAGCCGTTTCATCCAGTTTCCCCCAGACCGCCCCTGCTTTTCAAACGCCGCTCTTCTGCTGCTTATGATGTCCCGTATCTGCCGTCCGTACTCCATCTGGTCATAGCGCATGATGCGCCATGGCATGGCATAGTCGATAGCGCTCTGGTTCTCAATCGCCGTCACGACCAGGCACTCTCCCGTTCTCATACGCTTGCGAATATCCCGGACACTACTGTCATAGCGGGGCTGCTCTCCAGCTCCCATCCGTGAAGCAGCATCCGAAAGAACATCCACATACCGCTCCGAAGCGTCCTCCAGCAGTTCTCCCTGCACCACCGCCCTGCCGCCAAATAGAACGGCGTTGAACAGATCCGCAAACCTGTCGTTGTCCGACAGATAGCGGCACATCGCCTCATCGTATTTCCCCATAATCCTCCCGTCTGCAGAGGACCCCAAAATATCAGCCCTCCGCCACTGTTCATATTTTACTGATACTTAATTCAAGTGGAAAAAGGCTTAACGCCGCGGCTGAACTGCCGCAGAAGAATCAGAATAACTAAAACACAATTTTAGATTTGGTAAAATCATTTTAATACAGAGCTGCCTGAATGTCAAGCGCTATAATAATTTATTAATTATACAAAATAATTTAGGCTATAATCCTTCAACATACAATTAACAAGATTGAGGTGGTCAATTGGGGATAAACAATGCGGCTGCCGTTCAATCAGCAACCGCATTGTCCCGAAATTTCCCTACAGTCTTGCGCCTACATAAAGCCCTTCATCTCCTGCATAAAATCTTCTTCTATTTTGATAAGCTGTTTTGCTGCGCTCTGGCTCTCTCTGGATGCATCGGGATATTTATTCACATACTCGCTGACCGTCTGAATCCCCATGTTGCAGCCGTCCATCATGATCTTTGCCACCTGCTGGTCGTCGGGATGCATGAACATTTTCATATTCATCTCCGTCCGCGCCATCACCTCTGCCATCATACTGGGTTCACTCTCGCGCTCACCGCAGGCCTTAAGCTGATCAGCAATCTCTCCTTCCAGCTTCCTGTGCTTTTCTCCATATGCCTCCAGCAGATCGTTCAGCTTGGAATCCTGAGCATATTCACGCATTTTCTTCACGCTCTGCATAGCCATATGGCAGCCGGAACTGCATTCCTTTAACAGTTGAATTGTGTTTTTATCCATATCATGACCTCCATTCATACCCGTATCCGCTCTTTCCGCCGGATCGGGCCCTGTTTATTTCTGTTTGATTCATAATAGGATGTGCCGCATTTTAAAAAGTATGCAAAGCTTTAAGATGGCCGTATCAGGCAAAATCCGCCACCGTGAGAAGGCCGCTGGCGCTTATGAGCTTTTCCCGTATCGCTTGGGCGTCCAGCTCTCCCTTCTGAAATTTTTCAAATATCATTAAGAGAGTCCTGGTCTCTATGATCAAGGCATGATTCCGAAGCGCAAGATTGATCTGGTTTTCGTGGACAGGTTCTCTTTGCTCCAACGGTTTTGTCCGAAAAGGCGATATGATCAGCAATTGCTTCACCTGTTCAGACTCTCCCCTCTCCTCCAGGGCATCCGTATATTCATAATAATGCGTCTCCAACTGCGAGACATGCTCTGACTTCACATTGGAGGTGACACCCTTGATCTCACCGATCAGGGTAACCTTCTCCAGCCTGATCAGAAAATCCTCCTTCTTCTTATCCACAAATCCGGACAGATCACAGTCCAGAATCTGTTCCAATATACGGAAGACATCACCTACCAGCTCTGCACCATTGGTAAACAGAATCGACTTGTAGGCCAGATTCTCAGCCAGCTTCTGTTTCGCACATTCGATATCGGCCTCTGCCGCCTCTATCTCCAACTTTTTATTGCGAATCAGCTCCCGCTGCTCCCTGTCGTCTCCGAAGGTATATGTCTCCAGCCAGTCGGGATACAGGCTTCGCTCTTGCGGCAAAAGTCCCAGATATTTCAGATAATTATCCAATTCCTGCCCGGAATTGAGGATATCCAATGTGGTGGCCAGCATTCGCTCACCGACAACCACCGTATTGGGCTTATGGCTGCCGTCAGAGCGGGTAAGCACCTCCTCAGTATCCTCTCCCGCTTCATTAAAATAAAAAGATGCTGCATACTGCGTTTCCCCGATAGTTGTAATATTATTTTCATAGAGCAACGAGAACTGAGCTATGGAAGGCGCCAATTCCTTCAGGATTTGCTGGAGAGCGCCCAGCATATCCTTTAACTGAACCCTTTGTTTATAATGTCTGTTACACTTATCATAACAATACTTATAGGTAAAATTACCCGGAAGCACAAGAATGCTCACTGCCTTCCCTGCATGGGACAACATGGAATTGATACTTCTAAAATCGCTGATCTCATTGAGACTGGATTTGTCTGTACCTGCATATTCCCATAAATCTGCATGATTTAAGTCTATGAGTATGTTCATTGCCGCCCCCGTCTGCCCGCCGAGGCGGGCATGCTCATCGGAAAATTTTTCTTGCAGTTACTTTTTTATCATATCACAAAAATTCCTTTTATGCTACTGGGCACGGACGGTATCTGTGACAGACATATCCCGCAGCCGTTTTGCCGGCATGTATACCGCGGCAAGAACCGACGCCAGAATAAACAGCAATACGACTATGATCTGCGCCACCGGCACACTCCATGTAAAATAATAAAAATGGGAAGTGATCAGATAATCATACATCAGTTTGCCAAGGGGCAGACCGATGGCAAAACCGGCCGCGCATCCACAGGCCGCGTAGGTAAACGCTTCTGCGGCAACCATCCTGATCACTTGACTCAGGCTCATCCCGATAGCGCGCATGGAGCCGTATTGATCGATTCTGGCCGACACACTCATGGAAATGCTGTTTACAATATTTAATAACGCAATCAGGGCAACAATGGCCACAAAACCGTATACAAACACAACAATCATATAATAAGTGCCCTGTATAGCCTCCTCACGCCTGTCTCTGAATTCATACGCCTCCGACAGCCTGCGGATCTGATCAACCGCTTTATCACTCCCGCTCATGGACCGGCTCTTCATCTGCACGTCCAGGATCACATAATCCGTGATACCCGTCAGCCGCTTAAAAGTTTCCTCCGAAGCAATCACCGTAGCAACTCCCCCGGAACCGCCATCGTTACTGAAGGGATTATATTTGAGCATCCCGGCGATCTCAAGCTCTTCGTCTCCCACACAGATTTTATCGCCAATCTGCAAAGGAATATCTCTGTCCCAGATTGTGAGCACATAGCTGCTGTCCCCGTATACCTTTTTGACATCGCTCCCTTTTCTGAGATCACTGTCTTTTACCAACAGCTCCAGTTGATAATCGTCATAGGACATCAGATCGACCTGATCTGCCGAAATGCCCGCAGCCGGGACATCTCTGGACATTTTCCTCCCAAAAGCATGAGCTACACCGTCTATCTGTCTGATCTGCCCAAGCAGCGCAGGGTCTATGGAATTCGTCAGATCCGGGCTGGTGATATCAAGATCCGGAGCCGACGCCTTCCGGGGCATCGCACAGTCTACAAGCTGTATCAGCACAGAAAAACATAAGAACAAAATAATACTGAAGGCAAAGGAACCTGTCATCAGAAACAGATTTTTCTTCGCCGATACCGCATGATGGATGCCCAGCACAATCTCAACCTTACTAAGCCTCGTGTTGGCGGCATGTCTTACATTTCTGATATCTCCGGCATTGCCTGATACAGCCGCCACAGGTGATACTCCGGCCGCACGTCTGGCCGGAACCTGCGCCGCGAGAAATACCGTGACGACGCCCAGAAGCACACCGCACAGGACTCCGATTCCGCTCACCATAAAAACGGGCATGGTCGTACACTCGCCGCCTACAAAATCTCTGAGAATCCAGTTCACCAGATTTGTGATCAGAATTCCCAGTCCGGCTCCTATGGGAACAGCCGTCTTACACCAGCTCAGCGCCTCCAGTCTCACGAGACGGATGATCTGGGTTTTGCTTGCGCCGATACAGCGGAGCATCCCGAAAAACTGCAGTCTACGGGCCACATTACTGTTCAGACTGCTTGTGATCATCAGGATTCCCGCCGCCATGATCAGCACAAACAGTATGCCGGCCAGAAAATAGACATTGTCTATATACTTCCTGTCGCTGATTCCGTTTGCCGCCATCAGGAGCGTGTTCAAATCAATGTTTTCGTCCGTAAGCCTGTACTGCTCCCGGATATCCGCTATAGACCTCTTCATGTTGGTATGCTTTTTAAACTGAATATAATACCGCGGTCCGACATCCTCGCCGTTCTCTTCGCCTATCCTGCAAAAGGTCCCGTAATTCATAAAGGCGCCGATTTGATCTTCTTTCACCAGCAATGCACTGTCCTGTCCGCCATTGGAACTGACATATTTACCATTTCCGCTTATGCGGAAGCCTGAGACCGTGAAGGCATGATCTCCCGCCGGAGTATTTAAGGCGATGACGTCCCCCACATTTACACCCAGAAGCTCCTGCGCGTTTTCGGTGAGAATGATATCATTCCCGCCGCCTATATGCGCGCCGTCAGAAAAATAATGCATGATATTGTCTATAAACGTCTCATCAATACCGCACAACGCCGTCTGTGCCCCGCCGATATAGTAATCCTTATCCATTTTCCAGGGCTCGTCGAGATTGATGACATCATAGCGGGATATACAAACAACATCAGGACGCGCGGCAATACGCTCCGCGTCGCTTTCCCGTATGCCGCTCAGGCAGATATGCCAATATCCCGATTCGTCCATGGTACGCGCTGTCTGACTTCTGAGAAAGGCATCTGCAAGGGAAAAAACAGCGGTCACAAGAAAAACCGCAAGGATGATACACAGATTGATCATTCCGTTCTGCTTCCTGCGGACCCGGGCAGAAGCAGGAATTATACCAAGATAGCTCTTCATTCCTGACACCTCCCGAAATCCGTCAAAACGCCGTCCGACACCTGTAATACCCGATCTGCGGTCTGGGCGATATTTCTGTTATGGGTGATCATGACAATGGTCTGCTCATACTTTCCGGAGGCCTCCTTTAACAGAGCGATGACCTCATTGCTGTTTAGCGTGTCCAGATTGCCTGTGGGCTCATCCGCCAGAATCAACGCGGGCCGTGTGATCAGCGCCCGCCCAATGGCCACTCTCTGCTGCTGCCCGCCGGATAACTGACTGGGCAGATGTCTGCGGCGTTCCTTCAGATTGAGCACTGCCAACAGTTCCTCCAGATAGTTCTGATCAGGCTTTTGATAGTCAAGCAGCATCGGAAAGACTATATTTTGTTCCACCGTGAGCTCGGGAATCAGATGAAAACTCTGGAAAATAAACCCGATATTTCTGCGGCGAAACACCGTAAGGCTCTTCTCCTTCATGGCAAACGTGTCCCTGCTGTCGATAAAAACCTTGCCGGAGGTGGGCACATCCAGCGCTCCGATCATATTCAGGAGTGTGCTTTTCCCCGAACCGGACTCTCCCACCACCGCCACAAACTCACCCTTGGGCACGGAAAAGCTGACGTCCTTCAAGGCATGCACCGCGGTCTCTCCCTTTCCATAGGTCTTGGAGATGGATCTTACTTCCAATAAATTCATAATGATAACACCTCTTTCTATGCGACATTTATCACATGTGAACTCCTCATCACATTGTCGATATTGGAAGAATACCACGGCAACCTTACTATCAAGTGACTCTCCTCCTACAATTTTGTAGGAATCAGAAATTCCATGGTAAAATTCGTCCCTCTGCCCGGATCGCTGTCAACCCTGATCGTACCTTCATGGGCCTCTACGACTGCTTTGGCCAAAGACAGGCCAAGACCGATCCCCTGTGTATCCTTGGAGTACCGGCTGCGGTAAAATCGTTTGAAGATATAATACAGATCCTCCGGGTGAATGCCGCTGCCGTTATCCTTTACGTTTATCTGAATGACAGACGCGGCCTGCTTCCATTCAATACGGATGACGCCGCCCGGATCTGTGTGATCCAGCGCGTTTTTGACCAGATTGCCCACGCTTTCCGTCAGCCAGCCGCGGTCGCACCACAAGACCAGTGTCTCATCGCCGTCCAAAAGAATCTCCTTCTGCTCTGAAGCCGCGCGAAATTGAAAACGCTTCTTTACGCTCTCCATCATTTCAGACAAATTTTCTGAAGCTTTTTTCAGCATCATCGCACCCACGTCAAACTTTGCCACATTCAACAGATTCTGTACCAGATTCCCGATTCTGTCCAGCTCCTGCTCGGAGGAAGCAAGAAACTCCTTCATAGCCGGAATCCCTTCCGCCTCCTGCTGCATAATTCCGTTATAAATGCTAAGCGCCGCCAGCGGCGTCTTGAGCTGATGGGAGATATCCGATATGGTATCTTTCAAAAATACTTTCGCTCTCCTCTCATTTTCAGCATGGGCATTCAAAATAGCCACCAGAGCGTTCACCTCATGAAACAGGCTGTACAACTCCCCCTCGGCGTTGCTCTCGATGCGGGCGTCCTTGTTGCCGGAAATATATTCTCTGATCTGCTCCACTGCGGCTTCCATGATCCTGTTTTGTTCCTTAAAATATCCGTAACAGAACGCCATAATTCCGGCGCCCATACACAGGGAGGCGAGCCAGATACAGACGGCCGCGTTTTCCAGTCCAAATCCCATACAGGCCAGAGAAAACAAAGTGACGGCCAGCATACTAAACAGGATCAGATTAAAAAGCAGTTTAATGTTTCGATTAGCCAGTATTTTCATCACGCACCTCAATCAGCAGAATTCCATTTATAACCCATACGGCGCACAGTCACGATCCTTCGCGGTTCACCCGGATCGTCCTCAATTTTCGTGCGAAGCCTGCGTATATATACCGTGAGGGAATTATTATCTATATAATTTTCGTCGCAGTCCCATAATCTGCCCAGAATCTGCTCCGGGGAAAGGATCACATCGGGATTTTCCATAAACAGGCACAGCAGCCTGTACTCGCTGGTAGTCAGGTCGATCAACTCCCCATTCTTATATACCTGCCCCTTCAGCCGCTGCACTCTGATCTGATGGGAATTCAATTCCGTGTCCGCCTGACTGAAATTATCGCTTCTGCGCAGCAGGGCGTTGATCCGCGACAAAAACACGGCCAGCTTGAAGGGTTTCGTGATATAATCATCCCCTCCGATGTCAAGTCCCATGATAATATCAGTCTCCTCATCAGCGGCGGTGAGAAACATCACCGGCGCCTTCGACGTCCGGCGTATTCTCCTGCACAGATCAAAACCGGATCCGTCAGGCAGCGATACATCCAGAATCACCAGATCATACTTCCCATCCGCCCACATCTCCTCCGCCTCAAGAATGGTGCGGGCGATATCGATCCCATAGCCCTGCTTACTGACGGCGAACGAGAGCCCGTTGATCAGGCTCAGATCATCTTCCACCAGAAAAATTGATTTTTTACCCATTTTCTCCTCGCTCCTCCAGCCTGTACACTCATCTGAGTTTATGATAAAAACAGCCCCTAAAACAGATCTTGCGGATCGTTTCAGGGGCTCTGTCATTTCCGATTTATTTATCCTGAATCTGCGCGTGGAGCGTCTGCAGGGAATGCACCTCTCCGTTGCCGGCCTTCTGAACATAGAGGATTCCTTCAGCAGTAGCCCTGGCCGCTGCGATGGTAGTCATATAAGGCACCTTGGCCTTGATGGCGGCCTTGCGCAGATAACTGTCGTCATGTACGCTGTCATTCCCCACGGGAGAGTTGATGATCAGGTCGATCTCTCCGTTAGTGATCAGATCCAGCACGTTGGGCCTGCCCTCATAGAGCTTTTTAACCGGCTCCGCCGGGATTCCCGCCTCCTGCAGCAACACGCAGGTATTTCCCGTGGCAAGGATCCGGAAGCCCGCCTCCTGAAATGCCCTGCCAACCTCCACAACCTCCGCTTTGTCCTTGCGGTTTACGCTGATCAGCACTGTTCCGCTTAAGGGAAGTCTGGTCTGAGTCGCCTCCTGCGCCTTGAAAAATGCCTCGCCCACAGATGTAGAAAGTCCCAGCACCTCACCGGTGGAGCGCATCTCAGGCCCCAGGACAGGATCCACCTCCTGGAACATATTGAAGGGGAACACCGCCTCCTTCACACCGTAATAGGGAATATCCTGCTCCTTCAGACCGGGCACGGGAGAAGGCTTTCCTGTGATATCCGCCGTGATGATCTCCGTAGCCAGAGGCACCATGCGGATATTGCATACCTTGGATACCAGAGGCACAGTGCGGGATGCTCTGGGATTGGCCTCCAGCACATACACCTTTCCGTTCTCGATGGCATACTGCATATTCATCAGACCCCGCACATGCATCTCCTCGGCGATCTTTCTGGTATATTCCTTGATGGTAGCCACATTCTCCTCCGAGATATGTCTGGAGGGAATGATGCAGGCGGAGTCGCCCGAATGGACGCCTGCAAGCTCTATATGCTCCATGACGGCGGGAACAAAGGCATGAGTACCATCACTGATGGCATCGGCCTCGCACTCCGTGGCATGGTTCAAAAACCGATCGATCAATATGGGTCTGTCCGGCGTAACACCCACTGCAGCCTGCATATAACCGGTGAGGCTCTCATCGTTATACACCACTTCCATACCGCGGCCGCCCAATACATAGGAGGGACGCACCATCACGGGATAACCGATCTCATGGGCAATCTGCAGAGCCTCCTCCACAGTAGTGGCCATACCGGATTCCGGCATGGGAATCTCCAGCTTATCCATCATGGCCCGGAACAGGTCTCTGTCCTCCGCCAGATCGATGACGGAAGGGGAAGTACCCAGAATGCGCACACCGTTTTTCTCCAGATCCGCCGCCAGATTCAACGGAGTCTGCCCGCCAAACTGAGCGATGACGCCCACAGGCTGCTCCTTTTTATAAATACTCAGCACATCCTCCAGCGTCAGCGGCTCGAAATAAAGCTTGTCGGAGGTATCGTAATCCGTGGACACCGTCTCCGGATTGCAGTTTACGATAATCGTCTCAAAGCCCAGCTTTTTCAATGCCAGCGAAGCATGCACACAACAGTAATCAAACTCAATACCCTGACCGATGCGGTTGGGGCCGCCCCCCAGAATCATCACCTTGGGCTTATCGCTTCGGATCGGATTCTTGTCCTCCGCATTGTAGGTGGAATAATAGTAAGCGCTGTCGGGCGTACCGCTCACATGAACGCCTTCCCAGGCCTCCTCCACACCCAGCGCGATACGCCGCTCGCGGATCTCCTGCTCCGAAACATCCAACAAAATACTCAGATACTTATCAGAAAAACCATCCTTCTTGGCTTTGATCAGCTTCTCATCGGCGGGAAGCGATCCACGTCCTTTAAGCAGCTCCTGCTCCTCCTCCACAAGCTCCTTCATCTGTTCGATAAACCATGTCTTCACACAGGTGATCTCATGGAGCTCCTGAACGGACGCGCCCTTTTTCAATGCCTCATACATGGCAAAATGCCGCTCACTGGATGGAGTGGCAAGCATCTGAAGAAGCTGCTCCTTCGTCTTCTCCTCCAGCTTTGCAACCTGGCCCAGACCATAACGCCCTGTCTCCAGAGAGCGTATTGCTTTCTGGAAAGCCTCCTTATAATTTTTGCCGATACTCATGACCTCGCCCACAGCGCGCATCTGTGTGCCCAGCTTGTCCTCCACGCC
>CANCYO010000059.1 GCA_947382415.1 uncultured Lachnospiraceae bacterium
TATCATAGAAGACCTTTTAAAACACTATTTACAGAAAAAGTTTCATACTCTCTGTTATCGTTTTTTAAAAATATTTTCTGGATAGTTCATGAGTTTTTTCATTTAAAATAATAATCAATCAAGTTGTAACAAACGTATATACTTACAGCCCCCGGATTATATTTAAGTAATCTTGTCGCTGATCTACAACGGCATAAATAATTACTTTCTTATTCCCTTCATCAATCTTATAGAATACCAGTTTTTTTTCAAGAATAGGTACCCTGTACCCCTGTCGTTTTAACACAAGGTACTTAGGAAGCGCTCCTATTTGTGGATTATCTCCCAGCGCAAGAATATTTTTCTCTATCTCATTGAGTTTTTCCAAAGCGATATCATGACCAAGTTTTTCCGCAACATATAAAATAATATTTCTGATCTGAGAATCAGCTAAATCTGTCCGAATCACATGATATTTCAAGACTAACCCTCCTGCAGTATTTTCCTCAAGTCATCGAAAGTCTCTCTGACAGGAGCAGTTCTTCCGTTTTTCACATCATCTTCTGCCTCTGAGAGAATCTCCAGAAGTTCAATTCTGGCTTTCATTCTCTTGTATTCTTCATATGCCAGCGAAACCGTGTCGCCTCTGCCATTTACAGTAATGATAACAACTTCATTATCTTCTCTGCATTGTCTGGATATTTCATTATAATGATTCCTCAGATCCGCTGACGGTCTGATCGTTTCCTGTAATGTAAACATACTGTACCTCCACTTTTGGTAGTCAAATTATATCATTCTTTGCCTATGGATTCAAGATATATTCTCTACTTTTCGTGCCATTTTGCCCGATTGCTGATAATATTATATTCAACTAATCTCA
Source organism: uncultured Lachnospiraceae bacterium (assembly GCA_947382415.1). Lineage (GTDB taxonomy): Bacteria > Bacillota > Clostridia > Lachnospirales > Lachnospiraceae > Acetatifactor. The sequence goes on from CANCYO010000059.1 coordinate 863, forward strand.
GCCTGTTATGTTGAAGGTGTTAATATCACAGTGGCAGGAGAGAAATTGCAGAAATTGGCGGTGTGTGTTAATATATATATCATATTTGCAGATTTGTCAGGATTTTTAAAGAGGTAAGTTGATATGGCACTTATAAAATGTCCTGAATGTGGAAGAGAAAAGGTATCTGATACCGCAGAAGCCTGCCCTGATTGTGGATTTGGTGTTCGGGCTCATTTCAAGAGGATTAAACGGGAAGAAGACAGAAAAGAGCAGGAGAGCGGGCGGAAATTGATGCAAAAATGCGTGAAGAAGAACGCATAAAAAATGTATTGCCGCCTACAAAACCTGAATTGATGGTACCGATAGCAATTTTCATAATTTCTGCATTTACGATAGCATTCGGCATATTGGGTATTTATATTGGAAAGGTGGAATATGATGAGAAATTTTACTGGGAGGGAGGATTCTTTATCTGTGCCGGAATCGTTGCAGCTTATTTTGGTATTAAATCATTAGGGAAGAATTTGCAAATGTATCGTTTGTCTAAAACGAATCTCAGGGAATATCAGAGGCAGGTAATCCGAAAAGAGGATGCGGAGAGAGCGGCCAGGAAGGCTGCGGCTGCCTGGGCAACGCGGGAGGCAGCGATAAAAGTGGCATGTCCCTACTGTCAGTCTTATAACACAAGGAGAATCACATCGACAGCTAAAGCAGCAGATGCGGTTATGTTTGGTGTATATGGGCAAAAAAGAAAGTATCAATGGCATTGCAATACCTGTAACTCTAATTTTTGAGAAATTCCGTTTTACTGTTCGTCTGTTTGTTGTGGAGTAAGAAAACATGAATACGCCTGTATTAGAAACAAAACGTCTGATTTTAAGAAAATTTACGGAAAGAGATATGGAAGCGCTTTTTTTCATTCTGAAAGACGAAGAAGTGAATAAATTTTTGCCTTGGTATCCGGTAAAAAGCATAGAAGAGACAAAGGCATTCTATGAGAAAGCATATGCTTCAAAATATGTACAGCCACAAGGATATGCATATGCTATCTGCTTGAAAAAAGATAATTTTCCCATAGGTTATATCAAAGTCGATATGGAAGAGCACCATGATTTTGGTTATGGGCTCCGCAGGGAGTTCTGGTATAAAGGGATTGTAACGGAAGCAGGAAGGGCTGTGGTGGAACAGGTAAAAAAGGACGGGTTACCATATATTACGGCAACGCATGACAGAAACAATCCGAGAAGCGGCAATGTCATGCAGAAAGTAGGTATGGTATACCGCTATTCATATGAGGAACAGTGGCAGCCGAAAAATTTCCCTGTCATATTTAGAATGTATCAGCTCAATTTTGATGGAAATGATGACTTTGTGTATCAAAGGTATTGGAACGAGTCGGACAATCATTTTGTTGAACAAATTTAGGGGTGGCTTTATGGGAAAAAGAATGCTTTATTTACCGAAGGAGATAAACGGGCTTTTGGAGGAGGGCAATGTGGAAGAGCTGAAACGGCTCTTTGCCCGGTGTGAGCCCAATGCTCTCTGCTCCAGGGGTTATAAAATAAGAAGCTCTAATATTTTTTCTTTATCACCCCTTCCACGGGAATTTGCAGTCTGGGCAAAGGAACAGGGGGCCGATGTTAATCTTTTGGATGGGTGCGGGTTTACACCTGTTTTTGACCATGCCGGAGCCGTTCATGGAGATGTGCGGCTTCTCATTGAACTTGGCGCCAAAACGGATATCATTATGTGTGATGGAACGACGCCTCTTCATGAGGCGGCTGTCCATGGGAGAATGGATAACATGATAGCTTTGCTGGAGAACGGAGCAAAAGTTGACGCAGGCATGGGATTGACCTGGGGAACGCCGTTGGAGAGTGCGGTTCGTCAGGACTGTCTTTCCTTTGACACATTGTTGGAGGTCTGCACCCTGCTTTTGGAACACGGGGCGGAGATAACCGACAGGGTACGGCGGTCTGTTTGGGCCGCAGGAGTCCGGGCCGGGAAGGCTGCAAAAAAGGCCGCAAAGGAAGGCCGGGCAGCAAAGTTTAATGAACAGCAGCTCGCTGCTTTAGAGAGGCTGTATGATTTGTTTCAGGTGGATGCCACAGAAGAAGGAGATCTGGCGGAGCGCCCCCTGTATACATTCAGGGGATTGTTCCAAAGAAATTTCAGACAGCATTTTGATCTTTTATGGAAATATCTGGTTCCTGAGCGTGGAAAAGCGGCTACCGCTCAGGGAGAAGTCATTCGCATTATAGGGCGCATGGAACATGAAATGTTGGACAACGGCAGTATGAACTGGGATGAGGATTTCCGTAAGATGCTGCGTATGCTGCCACAGTATTTTCGCTTGGGCAATCCTGTCAATGCGAGAGAAAAAGAATACATAGAAGCGTATATTGATACGATTTTGCCATGCGGAGAGGGGGAAAAAGAAATAAGGCATCTTGGCTGGTATGCAATAAACTGGGTACAGCACAATGCGCAGCTAATTCAGCCGCTTCCTGCGAATTACAGCCGGTGAGTGGATTCGGTTATGCCAAATTGTTTATTAATATACATAGTATGGCGGTTACAGGAGTGGCCGCCATATTTGTATTTTGTTACATATTGTACTTTTGCAAATGCGGCCCTTGTTAAGATTGCAAGAAATACAAGAAACAATACAAGAATGCAAGAAATGTATTGACTGAATAGAAAAACAGTAGTATTATGAATGTAAATCAGGGAGGTGTAAATATGAGCAAAAGTTCAATAATACGGGAAAATATATTAAAATTTTTAGATGATGAGCAGAATCACAGTGTTTCGGAAATAAAAAAGTATATTCAGGAAATGGGTGTAAGTGATTATACGGAAGGCCAGTTTGCAGGGGTATTAAATACGTTAGTTAGAAATGGTTCTATTGAAAAAAAGGATAGAGGTGTATATTCAATTAGAACAAGGAGTGGAATGATGAAAAAATGTTTTGTTGTGTCGCCAATTGGAGATGAAGGCAGTGTGACTAGAAGTAATGCAGATAAATTGTACAAATATATTATTAAGCCCGTTTGTGAAACATGTGATTTTGAAGCTGTCCGTGTAGACCAATTAAACGACGCAAATTCAATTACTCAGACAATTATAGAACTTCTGGATGAGGCTGATTTGGTTATTGCAGATATTACAGAACATAATCCCAATGTTTTTTATGAGATAGGTTATAGAACGCGAACAAAAAGACCAATTATTCATTTAAAGGCAAAAAGTGAAAGATTGCCGTTTGATATTAATACCATACGAACTTTTGAGTATGATCTGACTGATTTGGATAGTGTAGAAGAAATTAAAGAAAGATTGACACAAACGGTTAAGTCTTTTGATTTTTCAAGTTATGAAGAAACCGGAGATGAAGAAGGTGAAAATACATTTTCTTCGATTATGCCCGTCTTATACCAGATTTTGGACGCGATTGCAGCATTGAAGAAAGATGTTAAGAGCATTAATTCTGAAACCCTTGAAACAGTAATAAAAAGTATGCAAAAAACGCAGCCGCAAATTTCGCCGGATACTGCATTGCAAATGCAATTAATTGGAAGCCTGATGCAGAATCCGGAGAGTTTTATGAAATTAATTGAAATATCCGAAAAATTACCTTCATCTGAAAAGTAAAATAAAAATTAAGAAATAGTAATTAAACAAAATAGTTAGGGGATTAAGGAAATGATTATTTTGGATAGAAAATATTCTATTAAAGAGATTTATGAAATAAATTCCTTTATTAATGGATTTGTGAAAGGCGTAGTAGATTTGGATAAAGAACTTGTTGCGCTGGATGCTGATATGCACTATGAACTGGCAGATTATTTAAAGGAACAACGAGGGTCAAATGAATCTGATTTATGGGGATTTAATTTATGGCTTGAAAATCAGTCGATAGATGCAATTCTGGAATATGATTCATTTATCAATATCCATAACAATCAACTTCATGGCTTTCCCCGCGGTGGCATGGGAATTTTGGATTCAGACATAAGACAGCGAGCAACGGAGGTGATCTGCAAATGGATTCAGTTTTGATTGAAAAGTGGTTTAAATTGTCTCTTGTCGAGCAAATGATAAACATAGGAAACGAAGTTAAACGTGCCCTTAGATTTTCCTCAGATCCGGATAAAAAGAGTATGTTTTTAGACAGGGCAATACAGTATACTCAACTTACGATGAGGGATCCTAAAAATACCCATGTATTGCCGGAATTATTAATCAGTAAAGAAGTGCTGGAGGATTATCAGGGAGAACATAAGCTTGCCTGCACCGCAGAGCAGATTAGCCAATATTATAAATCCTATCAATATCTTTTGTAACAGGTACAGATAGTTTGTCGGAAGCTCAGGTATGTATTATTGGCGATACCAATAGATGAAAGAGATGAGGCAAAAAATACCTGAATTATCAGACACAAAAGAAGAAAGTGGAAAACATTCAAATTATCAGACAATTTCGCGAAAAAAGTTGTTTACAGATGGATAAAAAGGGTGTATAGTAGTAGAAAATCGCAAGGGAGCGAGAGATGGGTTCCCCTGCGATTTTTTATGTGTACGGGAAAGGAGAATGGCGATGTTTGATGTGAAGAAGGAGGCGGTGCAGGCGCCGCTGTATCGGGAAGCGTTTGAGCATGATAACTGCGGTATCGGAGCCTGTGTCAATATCAATGGCAGAAAGAGCAGGGAGACTGTGGAGAATGCCTTAAAGATCGTGGAGAATCTGGAGCACAGGGCGGGAAAGGATGCCGAGGGGAAGACCGGCGACGGCGTGGGGATTCTGACCCAGATACCCCATAAATTTTTTGCCCGGGTGACGAAAGCGCTGGGTATCGAGCTGGGCGGGGAGCGTGAATATGGCGTGGGTATGTTCTTTTTCCCGCAGGAGGAGCTTCGCCGCAATCAGGCGAAAAAGATGTTCGAGATCATCGTGGAGAAGGAGGGACTGGAGTTTCTGGGCTGGCGTGAGGTGCCCACCTTCCCCAATGTGCTGGGACATAAAGCTGTGGAATGTATGCCCTGTATCATGCAGGGGTTTGTGAAAAAGCCCGCGGATGTGGAGAAGGGGCTTGCCTTTGACCGCAGGCTGTATATGGCGAGGCGTGTGTTTGAGCAGTCTACCGACGATACTTATGTGGTCTCGTTTTCCAGCCGTACTATCGTATATAAGGGAATGTTTCTGGTGGGACAGCTCCGGACATTCTTTGCCGATCTGCAGAGCGCGGATTACGAGTCTGCCATCGCCATGGTGCATTCCCGTTTTTCCACCAACACGAACCCTAGTTGGGAGCGGGCGCATCCCAACAGGCTGATGGTACATAACGGTGAGATTAACACCATCCGGGGCAATGCGGACAAGATGCTGGCCCGGGAGGAAAACATGGAGTCGGAGTATCTGAAGGGACAGCTTCACAAGGTGCTGCCCGCCATCAACAAGACGGGTTCCGATTCTGCCATGCTGGACAATACGCTGGAATTTCTGGTGATGAGCGGGATGGAGCTGCCGCTGGCGGTGATGATCGCCATCCCGGAGCCCTGGGCCAACAATAAAGCAATGTCCCAGACCAGACGGGATTTTTATCAATATTATGCCACTATGATGGAGCCTTGGGACGGTCCGGCTTCCATTCTGTTCTCCGACGGAGATATCATGGGAGCGGTGCTGGACAGAAACGGTCTGCGGCCCTCCAGATATATGATTACGGAGGACAACACGCTGATCCTATCCTCAGAAGTGGGCGTGCTGGACATTGATCCGGCGAAGATCAGGGTGAAGGAGAGGCTTCGTCCCGGAAAGATGCTTCTGGTGGACACGGTGCAGGGCAGGGTCATCGACGACGAGGAACTGAAGGAGAGCTATGCCGCAAGACAGCCCTACGGCGAGTGGCTGGACAGCAATCTGGTGGAGCTCAAGGATCTGCATATCCCCAATCAGCGTGTGCCGGAGTATACGCAGGAGGAGCGTCAGCGCATGCAGAAGGCCTTCGGATATACTTATGACGAGCTGAAGACCGCAATTTTGCCCATGGCGAAAAACGGCAGCGAGGCCATCTCTGCAATGGGAGTGGACACTCCGATTCCGGTGCTGTCCAAAACCTATCATCCGTTGTTTCATTATTTTAAGCAGCTTTTTGCGCAGGTGACCAATCCGCCCATCGACGCCATCCGGGAGGAGATCGTGACTTCCACCACGGTCTATATCGGGCCGGAGGGGAATCTGCTGGAGGAAAGGCCCTCTAATTGCAATGTGCTGAAGGTGAACAATCCCATTCTCACCAACACGGATCTGCTGAAGATTCGGAATATGAAGGTAGATGGCTTCAAGGTGGAGGTGGTGCCCATCACCTATTATAAGAATACCAGTCTGGAGCGGGCCATTGACAGGCTGTTTGTGGAGGTGGACAGAGCCTATCGGGACGGCGTGAATATCCTGATCCTCTCCGACCGGGGAGTGGATGAGAACCATGTGGCCATTCCTTCGTTGCTTGCGGTTTCCGCACTGAACCAGTATCTGGTGCGCACCAAGAAGCGCACCCGTGTGGCGTTGATCCTGGAGACCGGGGAGCCCAGAGAGGTGCATGATTTTGCCACGCTGTTAGGATACGGAGCCTGCGCCATCAATCCCTATCTGGCCCAGGAGTCCATCCGGGAACTCATCGAGAATCATATGCTGGATAAGGATTACTATGCGGCGGTGAACGATTATAACAGTGCGGTACTCCACGGTATCGTCAAGATTGCCTCCAAAATGGGAATCAGCACGATCCAGTCCTATCAGGGCGCACGGATCTTTGAGGCCATCGGCATTGATCCCGAGGTGATCAGCAGATATTTCAGCAATACGGTATGCCGTGTGGGCGGCGTGAGTCTGAAGGATATCGAGGATCAGGTGGATCATCTGCATTCCAAGGCTTTCGATCCGCTGGGGCTGCAGACGGATCTGACGCTGGACAGTCCGGGGCACCACAAGGCCAGAAGCGGCGGCGACGAGCATCTCTACAATCCTGCCACCATCCATATGCTGCAGGAGTCCACCAGACGGGGGGACTATGGTCTGTTCAAGCAGTACACGGCCATGGTGAATGATGAGCATTCCATCCGGAATCTCAGGGGATTGATGGATTTTAACTTTCCTAAAAAGGGCGTGGATATCGACGAGGTGGAGCCTGTGGAGTCCATTGTGACGAGGTTTAAGACCGGAGCCATGTCTTACGGTTCTATTTCCAAGGAAGCTCATGAGACCATGGCCATCGCCATGAACAGACTGCACGGGAAGTCTAATTCCGGCGAGGGCGGCGAGGATCTGGAGCGCCTGACGGTGGGTGAGGACGGATTGAACCGTTGCTCCGCCATCAAGCAGGTGGCCAGCGGACGTTTCGGCGTCACCAGCAGATATCTGGTGAGCGCGCAGGAACTGCAGATCAAGATGGCGCAGGGGGCAAAGCCCGGCGAGGGCGGGCATCTGCCCGGCGGCAAGGTATATCCCTGGATCGCCAAGACCAGACATTCCACTCCGGGAGTGTCACTGATCTCTCCGCCGCCTCATCACGATATTTATTCTATTGAGGATTTGGCGCAGTTAATTTATGATTTGAAAAATGCTAATAAGCAGGCCCGCATTTCCGTAAAGCTGGTGTCCGAGGCGGGCGTGGGTACTGTGGCGGCAGGTGTGGCCAAGGCCGGGGCGCAGGTGATTCTGGTGTCCGGCTACGACGGAGGCACCGGCGCGGCGCCGGGAAGCTCCATTCACAATGCGGGGCTGCCCTGGGAGCTGGGGCTTGCGGAGACTCATCAGACTCTGATTATGAACGGACTGAGAAATAAGGTTCGCATCGAGACGGACGGCAAGCTCATGAGCGGGCGTGATGTGGCCATCGCCGCCATTCTGGGGGCGGAGGAGTTCGGTTTTGCCACGGCACCGTTAGTTACCATGGGATGCGTCATGATGCGGGTGTGCAATCTGGACACCTGTCCGGTGGGCGTAGCCACACAGAACCCGGAGCTGAGGAAGAAATTCCGGGGAAAGCCCGAGTATGTGGAGAATTTCATGAAATTTATCGCCCAGGAGTTGAGGGAGTACATGGCGAAGCTGGGTGTGCGCACTGTGGATGAGCTGGTGGGACACACGGAGCTTTTGAAAGTAAAGGACGGCCTGACAGACCGGCAGCAGAAGGTGGAGCTGGGGGCAATCCTCGCCAATCCCTATGAGGGGAGCCGGAAGAAGGTCACCTTCGACCCGAAGCAGGCCTATGACTTTGAACTGGAAAAGACCATGGACGAGAGCGTACTGTTAAAGCAGCTTGGCAAAGCCATCGCCTCCGGGCAGAAGCGCAGCGTGGAGGTGGAGGTAAAGAACACCGACCGGGCCTTCGGAACCATCCTCGGCAGCGAGATCACCCGAAAGCTGGGAGATGATGTGGAAGAGGACAGCTATCGTGTGCTGTGTCAGGGCGCGGGAGGACAGTCTTTCGGCGCGTTTATCCCCAAGGGGCTCACGCTGGAGCTGGTGGGTGATTCCAACGACTATTTCGGAAAGGGTCTCTCCGGCGGAAAACTGATTGTCTATCCGCCCAAGGGCAGCAAATTTAAGGCTCAGGAAAATATCATTGTGGGCAATGTGGCGCTCTATGGCGCCACCAGCGGCAAGGCTTTCATAAACGGCGTGGCAGGGGAGCGTTTCTGTGTGAGAAACTCCGGCGCTAACGCAGTGGTGGAGGGTGTGGGCGACCACGGCTGCGAGTACATGACCGGCGGACGTGTGGTGGTCCTTGGCAGCACGGGCAAGAATTTTGCCGCCGGTATGAGCGGCGGAATCGCCTATGTGCTGGATGAGAACAACGATCTGTATAAGAGACTGAACAAAGAGATGGTATCTTCCAACGAGATTACCTCCAAATATGATGTGCTGGAATTAAAGTCCATGATTCAGGAACATGTGGCCCTGACCAATTCCGAGAAGGGAAAGGAAGTGCTGGAGCATTTCGGCGAATATCTGCCCAAGTTCAAGAAGATCATTCCTCACGATTACGAGAGGGTGTTAAAGACTATCGTGCAGATGGAGGAAAAGGGACTCAGCGCGGAACAGGCGCAGATCGAGGCGTTTTATGCTAACACAAGAAAGTAAACTTTCTGGAAGAATGCAAAGCATTCTTCCCAGAGCAAAAATTATGGGAGGATATGAGAATGGGTAAACCTACAGGTTTTATGGAATATGAGCGGGAGGTCAGCGAGGCTGAGGCTCCCGGTGAGCGGGTGAAGCATTTTAATGAGTTTCACAGGCATCTGCCCCAGGAGAAGCAGCAGCTTCAGGGAGCGCGCTGTATGGAATGCGGAGTGCCTTTCTGTCAGGCCGGAATGATGATCTGCGGTATGGCCAGCGGCTGTCCGCTGCACAATCTGGTGCCGGAGTGGAATGATCTGGTGTATACCGGAAACTGGGAGCAGGCTTATAATCGTCTGAGAAAGACCAATAATTTCCCGGAATTCACTTCACGGGTGTGTCCGGCTCTGTGTGAGGCGGCCTGTACCTGCGGACTGAACGGCGATCCGGTGGCTACCAAAGAAAATGAGTATGCCATCGTTGAAAACGCTTATGCGGAAGGGTATGCGGCGGCCAATCCTCCCAAAGTGCGCACCGGAAAGCGGGTGGCTGTGGTGGGAAGCGGCCCCTCGGGCCTTGCCGTGGCCGATCAGCTCAATCACAGAGGGCATGAGGTGACGGTGTTTGAGCGTTCCGACAGAGTGGGCGGGCTTTTGATGTACGGCATCCCCAACATGAAGCTGGAGAAGCAGATCGTGGAGCGCAGGGTGAAGATCATGGAGGAGGAAGGCGTGACCTTTGTCACCGGAACGGATGTGGGAAAGGATATCAAGGCGGATAAGCTGCTTCATGATTTTGACCGGGTCGTGCTGGCCTGCGGGGCTTCCAATCCAAGGGATATCAAGGCTCCCGGACGGGATGCCAAAGGGATATATTTTGCGGTGTATTTTCTGAAGGCAAATACCAAAAGCCTGCTGGATTCACAGTTTGCTGATAAGGCATATGTGGACACCAGGGGGAAGCATGTGATCATCATCGGAGGCGGTGACACGGGAAACGATTGCGTGGGGACTTCCATCCGCCATGGGGCAAAGAGTGTGACCCAGATCGAGATGATGCCCAAGGCACCGGACAGCCGCGCCGAGAACAATCCCTGGCCCGAGTGGCCCAAGGTGTGCAAGACGGATTATGGTCAGGAGGAAGCCATCGCATTGTACGGCCACGATCCCCGGATATATGAGTCTACGGTTAAGGAGTTTGTGAAGGATAAGGACGGCAGGCTTAAGGCTGTGAAGATCGTGAAGCTGGACTGGGTGAAGGATGAGAAGACCGGACGCATGAACATGCAGGAGAGAGCGGGCAGCGAACAGACGCTGGACGCGGATATCGTGCTGATCGCTGCGGGATTTCTGGGTACACAGAGTTATGTGGCCGAGGCCTTCGGGGTGGAGCTCAACGAGCGCACCAATGTAAAGACAGAGGCCGGCGCATATCAGACCAGCGTGGACAAAGTGTTTGTCACGGGAGATATGCACCGGGGACAATCCCTTGTGGTGTGGGCCATCCGCGAGGGCAGAGAGGCCGCCAGAGCCGTGGATGAGAGCCTGATGGGTTATTCTAATCTGGTTGTGCAATAGAGGCGCCGGACCCTGTGAAAGTTGAATTTACAGTCTGAAAGGCTTGTTGAATTTCATTACATGCCCTGAGCAGAATCTGCCCTCGCAGATCCTGTTCGGGGTGTCTTTTGCTGTAATCCAGCGTGTATTCTCCATAATAAGTGAGCGAGCGGTACTCTTCCAGATGATAACCGATATAGTCTTCCGCCAGGTCGCTGTGAAAGGCGGGAAAAATGGGTTCGCTTATGATGGTGTCCAGCAGTCCCTCCAGTATGCCGTCGATGGTGTCAGTGTCCAGATCTGCGGCGAGTATGGCCTGGCGGTAGCAGTCCATTTGCTGCAGAAGCAGATATTTCTGGGAGCCCAGAGCGTCCTCATGAGTGAAGGACGGAAAATTGTCAAGGATGTCTTCCGAATACTTTTCGTCGCCTCCGGGTTCCCAATATTCCTCCAGGATATATCCTTTGGGCTTCTCATATCTCGCGTAGACATCTTCCGGCATGGACATGGACATCAGCCGGTGATAGTCATTGTCCAGAGAAAAAGTGAGTTGCACGGGAACATGAACGCTGGTGACCGCCTGAATTCCCTGTTCGGTGATTCCGTATTCCATGTAGTAGCTCCATCCATAGTATGAGATATTGTGCCGTTTGCTCCCCTGAGCGGGAGTGCTCTCCGCTTTGGCCAGCAGCAGGAAACTGCAGGCGGATTGGAAGGAGGTGGGCGTGTAAGCGCTCCGATTGTGTGTCAAAATGGCATCGGTGATGGCCGCGGCCTCGTCATCCGTTATGAGAACCTGAGCTGTTCCCGCGGAGCCGGGGATGATGATGTCGGGGGTGATGGCGGTGGATATGCCGGGTGTGACATCGGTGGGAGCTGCGGGCATGTCGGGTGTTGCGTCGGCGGAAGGCGTCCCGAGTGCATGATTGGGCACATTGCCGGTAGAGACGGATGAAGGCTCTGCGGCTATCCTGTCGGGATTCGTGCCTGCGGGCGTCTGAGACTCCCCGCGGGGTGCAGGGTCAGTCAGGAAACAGATCGCTGTCACCGCGCAGACTACGATAGCTGTAGTTATAAGGAAGGGCGCAGGCCTGCGGTAGTTTTTGATGCGCAGGACGCGCTCTTTTATATTGAGTTCTCCAAAGGCCAGAGGACAGGCGCCTATGGCGGAGCGATGGCTGATGCGGCGTCCTGTCCAAGACTCTGCGCAGGAAAGCAGGGTCAGGGAATAGGCTTTGCGGCGGGCGTCGTCCATGTCACGGATGACTCTCTCGTCACAGGCCAGTTCGATATCCCGGCAAAACAGCAGATAGCTCAGCCAGACCAGCGGATGGAACCAGTAAATGGAGAGGATCAGGAATGCCAGAGGTTTGAGCAGATGATCTCTGCGGGCCAGATGAGCCTGTTCGTGGGCCAGTACATGGGCCAGTTCGTCGCCGTCCAGACTATAATTCACATAGATCTGCGGTCTGAAAATGCCCAGAATAAAGGGAGAGACCGCAAACTCGCTCTGATGGATATTGTCCCTTAGACGTGTGGCGGTGCGCATTTTGAAATGCAGGCGGATAAAGCTTCCGGTCAGATACAGAAGCATGACAAAGACGCCCACAAGCCAGATGCATGCGGCGATGAAGGTGACGATCTGCATGGGATTGGCGCTGGCCTCAGGCGAGGGCGTAAAAGTGGCGGAGATCATGGGATTGAGCTGCGCGTCTATTGCGGGAATGCCGCTGGAGACGGAAGGGCTGGGACTCATCAGGATGTCTTCGGGGATGGTCTGGGCGCTGGGAATCAGGCTTATGGGACTTGGCAGCGTAAAAGGACAGAGCAGACGCAGGCCCACCAGCATCCACAGCAGACAGCAGATCCACCGGGGCGCTTTTCTGAGGGCAAAACGAAGCAGCAGTACCGCCAGAATCAGCCAGCCTGCGCTGATACTTAAATTGACACATCTGAGAAAAACAGTGCTCATAATATACCTCCAATCGTGATGTTCAGCCTTCGATGATCCGGCGGATTTCCTCCACTTCCGCGTCTGAGAGTTGCTTATGCCGCCCGAAAGCAGCGATGAAGGCCGGGAGAGAACCTTGGAATTTCTTCTCCACCAGTTCTTCGATCTCCGCCTCCTGTATCTCCTCTCTGGAGACGAGGGAAGTGACTATGGTGTCTTTGTTCTGGAGCACACCCCGCTGGGACAGACGCTTGATGACAGTGTAGGTGGTGGTGGATTTCCAGCCAAGCTGTTCTTCACAGAGTTTGACCAGATCCTTGCTCTTGATGGGCTCATGCTCCCAGAGAATCAGGCAGAAACGATATTCGCTCTCGAATATTTTGGGTGTGTTCATAAGGCGCCTCCGGATGTATCAGGATATTTTTGCAATATGTGTCAGATGATTCTGCATACTCTAATTAATTAGAGTATATTGATAGTCTAATTGATTAGAGCAGTGATGTCAAGTGGGAATTTCTGTCTGTGGGAATGGAGAAAAAGTGCGGATTGAAGTATGACATAGTACAATATAGTTTATTAAAATAAAAAACAATTGACAGAAAATGACAATATTGTTATCATGAGAAATGTTTTTGCGCACAAAGTGATAACAAATATTGGAGGGAGAAATATGAACAGGATTATGAATAACATGTGGAAAAGAGCACTGGCATTTTTGCTTGTTACAGCATTGGGGATCGGTGCGGTGGATGTGCCTGTGGTATATGCGCAGGAAAAGGCAGAAACCGGCAGTGCGTGTCTGGGCACAAATGAGACTGCAACAGACACAGATGTGCAGACTGAGAATGCTGCGGCAGCAGACGGAACCACAGAGGGAGATGACGCGGATAAATCTGCTGTTGAAACAGAAAACGGGGGCTGGGATCAGGTAACTACCCAAAAGATGTTTGAGGGGGACGGTTACAGGGTTACATTTACCCTGACATCCTTTTGGGGGACGGGATATAATGCCAACATTCAGTTGGAAAATACGGGCAATAGCGTAATCCAGAATTGGAAGCTCAGGTTTGCATTTGATAATGCCATTACAAATATCTGGAATGCAAAAATATGTGAAAATGACGGAAAAAAGTATGTGGTCGGGAATGTTGGCTGGAATCAGGATATCGCTGTCGGCGGGAGCATTGAGTTTGGCATATCCGGCGATCACGCATTCCGGGGCTTTCCTGAAAACTATGAACTGATCGGGACGATCGCGGAGGTGAAAGAGGAAGATTATACCGTAGAGTATCATGCCCAGAGTGATTGGGGAAGCGGATTTACGGGATCTGTGATCATCACAAACCATACGGATGCCGCTTTGGAGGACTGGGTTTTAGAGTTTGATCTTGACAGGGAGATTACGGAGATCTGGAACGGCGTTATAGAAGCGCACGAGGGAAACCATTATATTGTGAGGAATGCAACCTATAACAGCACAATCATTCCCGGGGGAAGCGTTTCTTTTGGCGTCAAAGGAAGCGGCGGCGAGACAGGGGATGAGCCGTATGATTATGAGCTGTATTCCTATGATGGACGTAACACGGGCGAGAAGCCGGAGACAGATTTAAAGCTGGATACCGACAGTGACGGCGCGCCGGATTACATAGAAGATTACTTTGGAACGGACAAAAACAAAGCGGATACGGACGGGGACGGCCTGTCTGATTTTATTGAGCTGTATTCCCTGGTGTTAGATCCTCTGAATGCGGATACGGATGGCAATGGCATAGCAGACGGTGACGAGGATCTGGACGGTGATGGGCTGTCCAATCTGTCAGAGATTCAGATTGGCACCAGTATCTTTAAAACGGACACGGACGGCGACGGTTTGAGCGACAGGGATGAAGTCCGGTTATACGGAACCGATCCCCTAGCAGCAGATACGGATTCTGACGGCGTATCCGATTCAAAAGAAATGGAACTCGGGACAGATCCGCTGGTCTATGATGATATTTTTGAGCTTACCGTGAAAGCGGAAGACACGGACACTGTCAAAGTATCTGTAGAAATGGCGCTGTCCGGCGAACAGGCAGAATCGCTGGCAGTTGAAAGATATGAAAATGATTTCTTTTTCCCGACAGATATGCCCGGTTACATTGGCGGAGCCTATGATTTTTCGGTAGATGGAAGTTTTGACCAGGCTACAATCAGGTTTGAGTTTGATCAGGCCCTGCTTGCTGACTCCGCATTTGACCCAGTCATCTATTATTTTAACGAACAGATGCAACTGCTGGAAGCTTTGGACACCCGTGTGGAGGGCAATGTGGCGTCTGCGGAGGTAACTCATTTTTCAAAGTATATCCTGTTGAACAGAAAAGTGTTTGATAGCGCTTTTGAGTGGCAGGATGTGTGGAGCTCCACGGGATATTCCGGAGTGGAGGTTGTGCTGGTCATTGATGATTCGTACAGTATGAGAGAAACCGATCCTTTAAACCAGAGGCTGGAGGTTGCAAAAAATCTGATCGATAAACTTCCTGCTAATAGTAAAGTGGGTGCGGTCAGGTTTACACACGATATCTATAAGCTGACATCAGTTGTGACCAACGACAGAGAATTGGTTAAATCGTACCTCACAAACAAATATTTTGTGGCAAACGGTTTTACTGAAATGTATAAAGCCATCGAGGATTCTTTTTCCATATTCGGGCCGGCGGACAACAATATATTAAGAATGATGGTGGTGCTGACTGACGGTGATTCATCCAACCTGCTCATGCATTCGTCCGTAGTTGCCGCCGCCAATGATAAAAATATCAGAATCTATACCGTCGGACTTGGCTCTGAGAATTCCTTTTATTATGATATGTTTTTAAAGCCTCTGGCCCAAAATACGGCAGGTACCTTTTATATGGCTGATAATGCCGGAGAGTTGGAGAATATCTATAAAGATATCAATAGAGAGATTGATATTGAATTGGACAGTGACGGAGACGGACTTCCTGATTATTATGAAGAGCATATGGTCATGTTTAATGGGATGAATCTTGTGCTTGACAAGAATAATCCTGACAGTGACGGGGATGGGGTGCCTGACGGGGAAGAGATTGAGGAACTGAATTTTCGGTATAACAGTGACAGGACGAAAGTGATCGTGACCGGAAAACTGTTATCAAATCCATTGGAGGCAGATACGGATGGCGACGGTCTTCCCGATGAGGAGGAACTGATCATCGGGACCGATCCGAAGAATCCGGATACAGACAATGACGGACTGACTGACGGCTTTGAGTATATGCATGGGTATGACCCGCTGGCAGCAGATATTGACGGCG
>CANCYO010000060.1 GCA_947382415.1 uncultured Lachnospiraceae bacterium
CCCACGTCTCGCAACACTCTTTCCCTACACGACGCTCTTCCGATCTGCTGTTGTCGGAAATGATGGCCGTGACTCTGGACCAGTTGGGCC
Source organism: uncultured Lachnospiraceae bacterium (assembly GCA_947382415.1). GTDB lineage: Bacteria > Bacillota > Clostridia > Lachnospirales > Lachnospiraceae > Acetatifactor. The sequence goes on from CANCYO010000060.1 coordinate 91, forward strand.
CCGTATCAGTAATCCTGCCCACCAGACCTCCGCCTGCGATCACATTCATATCCTCGCACAGTCCGTCGTCACTCCCCTTATCGATGATAAAGGAGGAGTACCAGTTGCCGGAATCGCTGCTGATAATGCGCGCGCCAATCTTTTGATAATCGCCGTACTGCTCATCCAGTTCAAACAGGGCCTGGAGCTGATTCAACTCATACTTGTCCTGCTGAAGGAGCGTATTTTCTTCCGTGAGGGCAGCCACCTCAGCCTTGAGCCTTGCGTTTTCATCCAGAAGCACCCGGATCTGTACCAGCTCGTCAGAACGCCTTGACAGCCACTCTCCCGCTCTGGAAATACCCTGCTGAAACGGGATCACCGCATAGCCAAGGGCCGTGTTCAGCGGTTTGTTAAACACATTGCTGCCAAAAGTCAGAAACATCAAAAAGACGCAGACTGCAGTTAATATAAAAAGGAGATACTTACCCGGCAAAGTAAATTTCTCCCCTTTTCGCTTGATAACAGGACTCATTTACTCATCCCTTCAATGGCATAGGCAACCGATTTATAATTGTCATCCTTAATGATCTTGGCCAGTCCCGCAGCCACACTGGTGAGCGGGTTCTCCGCAACATTGACTTTGAGTCCCGTTCCGGTGGCCATGCGCTGGGCCAGATGATTGACCTGAGACGCGCCGCCCGTCAGATAAATACCGTGCCGGTAGATATCCGCCGCAAGCTCGGGGGGTGTGCGCTCCAAAATCACTTTTACATTGTCAATAATCGTGTTAAAATGCTCCTCCAGAGACTCGTCCACCAGCTTGGTGGGAATCTCGCGCTCCACAGGGAGGCCCGTCACAATATCCCGGCCGTACACCACGGCGCCCTTGCCGTCGCCGTCAAGCTCCTTCAACGCGATCTTAACCTTCTCCGCGGTCTTGCCGCCGATGATGAGAGAAAACTCCCTGCGCACCGCCGCCCGGATAGCCTCGTCAAACTTGAGCCCTCCGGCCTTGATCAGCCGGCTGAGCACGATACCGCCCAGAGACAGGATCGATATCTCCGTGGTCTCATAACCCACGTTCACCACCAAAACACCCTGGGAATTTTTCACGTCGATATCCAGCCCAAGGCCGTCGGCCACCGCCTTCTCCACCACCATGATCCGCTTTGCCTTCACATTGGCATCCTTCACCAGATCATAAAAAGCCCGCTTCTCCACCTCCGTCACGTCGGTGGGAACCGCGATAAAGAAATCCGCAGGTTTTACATTCCCCTTCTGCAGATCGCTCACAAAATAACGGATCAGGGTCTCCATGTTTTTGATATCCGCAATAACCCCGTTTGAGAGCGGATAGGAAATATGAATATTTCCGGGCGCCTTCTCATACATTTCAAATGCGGAATCACCGTAGGCAAAAAGCGTGTTCTTGTTCTCTATGGCGATCATGTTTTTCTCCACCATGATATTGTCATCGCTTCGATTATAAATTTTGATGTTGTTGGTACCGAGGTCAATACCGAATACATTGTTAGCCATCGTGGACAGCCCCTTTCCGTAACTGAAAATTCTTATGCACATTATGCCGGCCAGGCCGGTGTATTATACTATGTCAGATAACCCATCTCCTTAAAGCTGGCGTATCTGTTGTCCCCTATGATAATATGATCCAGAAGCAGGATATCCATCATGGCCCCCAGACTGCTCACATTCTGAGTCAGTTCCCTGTCGCATTTGCCCGGGGTGGGGTCTCCGCTGGGATGATTGTGAACCAGGAGGATATTCACCGCATGCATACGCAGCGCCTCCAGAAAAATCTCCCTGGGAGAGATTAACGACATCCTCACGCTCCCCTCGGAGATTTTCTTTTCCCCGATCATGCGTCCCCTTGTGTCAAGGCCTACCAGATAGACGCATTCCGTATCCCGGTGCCGCAGAAGCTCCATAAAATATTGTGCCACCAAACCGGGGGAATTAAACACCAGTCCTTCCTTTGCACTGGAGCGGCTGATACGCATGGACAGCTCTGTGAGACATTTTAATTTGACCGCCTTGACCTGACCGATTCCCCGGATCTGCATAAGTTCCTCCACGGACACGTCATACAATCCCAAAAGCCCTTCCCGGGGAGGCTTTGCAAGGGAGAGCACCTCTCCCGCCAGATCCATGGCGTTTTTCTCCGGAGTGCCTGTCCGCAGAATGATGGCAAGCAGTTCCCGCTCCGTCAGTACCTCCGGCCCCTGCTCCATAAACTTTTCATAAGGCAGATCCCGTTTCTGTTCGTCTTTTAATTTGCTTTTTTGCATTGATCCTTCCTCTGCCTTCTCCAAAGCACAGGAACAAAAAACTCTGATGCGTTATCTGATGAAGCGGTATACCACAAAAGCGATGATCACGCCGCAGATGCCGGCCAGGGTGATATGGAACTTCAGCCCGAAGGTCAGGATCATGAATCCCAGATCCAGCTCCACGGGATTGTTCAGACCAAACTCCTGCCCGTAGCTCATAAAACTTCCCGGAAAGATCTTGGCGATCACAGTCCCCAGCACAAAACCGATCAGCACCAGCCAGACCAAAAGCCAGTTTACTCTCTTCATGAGAATTCCTCATCTTTCTTCCGTATGCACAATAAGGGATTGCGCTGTCAATTATTGTAGCATAAAATACAGAGGCTGTACACAAAATTTGCCAATTTTATTTCTTCTTAATCTTCTCCGTTTTCCCTTAAAACAACCGTTTTTTTCTTTATCCAACAGCATTCACGGTCAGCCTTTGAAATACTTTGTCGCCTCACAGCCTATATTTGAACGATTTTTTTGTCCGCCAGAGACTGCAGGGATTTCAAAATGCCGAATTTTGCGTGTTCCCAGGTAAGCCCCCCCTGAAAATAGACGGCATAAGGCTCTTTGATCGGGCCGTCCGCCGACAATTCAATCGAAGATCCTGACACAAAAGCCCCCGCCGCCATGATCACTTTGGCGTCATACCCCGGCATGTCCCAGGCTTCCGGGGTAACATGGGAATCCACAGGAGCGGCCGCTTGAATTCCCTGACAGAAGGCAATCACACCCTCTGGAGAACCGAAAGTCACCGCCTGAATGATATCATGCCTGCTCTCGCTGCCGTCCGGCACCACCGCAAATCCCAGTCTCTGATATAAATTAGCCGCGAATATAGCCCCCTTCAGCGCCCCCGCAGTCACCGTAGGCGCGAGAAACAATCCCTGATAAAAATCCTTCAGAATTCCCAGAGAAGCCCCCACTTCCTTTCCAAGCCCCGGGCTGGTGAGACGATAGGCGGCGTTCTCCACGCATTCTCTTTTTCCCGCAATATAACCGCCGATGGGCGCAAGCCCCCCTCCGGGATTTTTGATCAGAGACCCCACCGCCATATCGGCTCCCACATCAGAGGGCTCAACAGTCTCCACAAACTCCCCATAACAATTATCCACCATACAGATCACATCCGCCTTGACCGATTTCACAAAGGCAATCAATTCCCCAATCCGCTCCACGGACAAAGTGGGCCTTGTCTGATACCCCTTGGAACGCTGAATCGTCACCAGACGCGTCCTCTCATTGATTGCTCCGCGGATTCCCTCATAATCAAAACTCCCGTCCGAAAGCAGATCCACCTGCCTGTAACTGATGCCGTACTCCGCAAGCGATCCCTTAGAGGGCCGTATACCTATGACCTCCTCCAATGTATCATAAGGCTTTCCCACAGGCGAGAGCAATTCATCCCCCGGGCGCAGATTGCTCATGAGCGCCAGCGCCAGAGCATGGGTCCCACAGGTGATCTGGGGACGCACCAACGCATCCTCCGTGTGAAAAACATCCGCATAGACCGACTCCAGCGTGTCCCTTCCCAGATCATTATAACCATAACCGCTGGTACCCAGAAGACAGGCCTCGCTGACCTGATTCTTCTGCATAGCCTTCAGAACCTTGAGCTGATTGTACTCCGCCACCCGGTCGATATCCGCAAAACGCTCCGTAAGCCCCTCCAGAACCCGCATCCCCAGCTCATACACCGGCCGGCTGATTCCCATGGACTCATAATAACCGGCAATCTGCTTCTCCAATCCATCCCTTTTCTTTTCAGATCCTTTTTCTGCCCCTTTTTCCAACCTGTTTTCCATTCTGATTCCCTCTCGTTCTATCCTGCAGGCCATTATAACCCGTCATCTATATAACATGCCGTTCCCGCATATGCGCCAACATAACCCGTAAAATAATCTCATCCTGACCCTCTGCCGGAAAATCAGGACGGTTCAGCCAGATCACATCCTTCTCTCGGCGAAACCAGGTGAGCTGACGCTTGGCAAAGTGCCGGGTGTCCCGTTTGATCAGATTAACCGCCTCCTCCAGCGTACACATGCCGTCCAGATAATCCAAAAGCTCCTTATAGCCCAGCCCCTGCATGGCAGTCTGACCGCGCTTACAGCCCATGGCCTTCAGCCGCTCCACTTCCTCCAAAAGCCCCTGTTCCAACATATTGTCCACTCTCTTCTCTATGCGCCGGTAAAGCCTGTCCCGATCATCATTCAGCACAAAATAGCAGGCATTATACACATTCTCCCGCCTGCGCTCCTCCTCATTGTGCTCAGAGATCCGCCTGCCCGTCAAATGATAAAACTCTAGCGCGCGAACCACCCGCTTCACATTCCCTGCAGGAATCGCCTCCGCAGAAGGAGCGTCCACCTCCGCCAGCATCCCATGCAGCGACTCCGCCCCCTCCGTGGCCGCAAGCTGCTCCAAATCCCTTCTATATTGTTCATCCTCCCCATGCTCCGAATAATCTACATCCCGCAGCACAGCCTGAATATAAAACCCTGTTCCCCCAACCAAAATGGGCAGTTTACCTCTGGCGTATATCTCCGCCACCGCCTCCTTACACCGTCTCTGGAAGTCCACCACATTAAAATTCTCCCATGGATCCAGAATATCTATCATATAATGACGGATTTCCTGCATTTCCTGCGCAGTTATCTTGGCAGAACCGATGTCCATATGACGGTAAACCTGCATTGAATCCGCAGAAATGATCTCCCCATTCACCGCCCGGGCAAGCGCAACAGACAACGCCGTCTTCCCCACCGCCGTAGGCCCCGTGAGCACCACAAGCGGCGGCCTCCCATCAACAACCTTCATCTCTTTCTCAACCTGCATCCTCCGCCCTCCCGCACTTCCTTAGCCCTTCCCGCACTGCTACGTTTTTCCCGGAGCGAGAGCGTGTCTGAATACAAACAATCTCCCCCCACAGGCGTCCCTTTAGCGGAACCCCCTTCTCCATAATCCCGCAAACTATAAAATTCGCTTAAACTTCTTCTCAAGCTCATATTGGCTGACCGTAATAATCGTAGGTCTCCCATGGGGACAATTATAGGGATTATCCAGTGTCAGAAGCTCATCGATCAGCTCCTGCGCCTCCGCCGTGCTGAGGCGGTTATTCCCTTTCACCGCCGCCTTACAGGACATGGACGCAATCTTTTCCTCGATCACCTGAAAACTTCCGCGATTTACGCCCGTATCAAGCTCATCCAGCACCTCCAGAAACAGCTCCCGCCCGCTGCAGCCATACAGATCCACCGGCACACTGCGCAGGGCATACTCTCTCCCGCCGAAAGCCTCGATCTCAAATCCCAGCCGTTCAAAAGACTCCCGATATTCCAAAAATACCGTCTCCTCCTGCGCCGAGAGACTCACAATGACAGGCGGCGCAAGCGCCTGAGAGAGCACCTGTCTGTCCGCAAACCTCTTCATAAGCCGTTCATACTTCACCTTCTCATGCGCGGCATGCTGGTCGATGATCAGCAGCTTTTCCTCAAACTGAACCATCCAGTAAGTGTCAAACACCTGTCCGATCATATGATAACGGCTGCGGTTATCCGCAGACAAAATCTTCTCTTCAAACAGATTCATCTGTTTTCCTGTTACATCTGCAGGCGTCGCCGGGCCTGTCTCCCCCTTCTGCGCAGGGACATGCGCTAACACCTCCCGGGAAAGAATACTCTGCCCTATATCAGACATTTTCATGTCCGACATTTTTATGTCCGACATTTTCATGTCAGGCGTCTTCACGGCAGCCGCCTGATACCGGTTCTCCTCCATCACTTTGTAGACGGCAGTCCGATTCTGTTCAAAGGGTTCCGGCGTATGCTCTTTCTGCCTTTTGACCTGCTCCTCTCTCAGCGCTCTCCGTTCTTCCCTCTCGTCGCCAAGCTTTACCTCAGGGATCATCTCCTGCGCCTTCAATGTGTCATGCACCCCGTCGGAGAGCATCTTGCAGAATGTCATGCCGTCGCTGAAACGCACATCCATTTTATTGGGATGTACATTTACGTCCACCTGTCCGGCGTCCATGGAAATATGCAGCACACACATGGGAAATTTGTGCTGCATCAGATACTCCCGATATCCTTCCTCAAGCGCTCTTGCGATGAGATTACTGCGGATAAAACGTCCGTTGACAAAATATATCTCAAAGTTGCGGTTGGAACGCACAACCGCAGTCTTTCCCAAAAATCCCTCCACCCTGTTACCGTTTTGTTCCAGCAGCACAGGTACCAGAGAAGCGGCCATCTCGCGTCCGTACAGGCGGTAGATCACTTCTCTCAGATCCCCGTTTCCCGTAGTGTGGAAGCGAAGCTGACTGCCCATCTGAAACTTAAAAGAGATATCCGGTCTCGACAGCGCCAGATGTTCCATCAGATCCGCAATATATCCGCCCTCTGTGGCCGGAAGCTTCAGAAACTTCCGTCGCACCGGGGTATTATAAAAAAGATTCCGCACCAAAAAAGTAGTTCCCTCCGGCGATCCCACCTGAGAAAACTCCTTCTCCACCGCCCCTTCAAGCACAATCCGGCTGCCAGAGAGACTGTCCTTCGTCCTGGTGATCACCTCCACCTTGGACACCGCAGCGATACTCGACAGCGCCTCCCCGCGAAAACCCAGGCTCGATATACGGAACAGATCTCCGGCATCCTTTATCTTGCTGGTGGCATGACGCCAAAAGGCCTTGCGAAGCTGATCTTCCTCCATGCCGCAGCCATTGTCCGTGACACGTATAAATTCTATTCCTCCGTCCTTTATCTCCACCGCAATGGCTGTGGCTCCGGCGTCCATGGCATTCTCCACAAGTTCCTTCACAACGCTTGAAGGCCGCTCCACCACCTCGCCCGCGGCAATTCTGTCAATTGTCTCCGAATCCAGCAAATGTATTTTGGGCATTCTCCGCCTCCGTTCCCATTCTCAAACATCTTTCCATGCGCATTTCATGCTCTTTCCATGCCTGTTTCATGCTCTTTACATCCGCCCGCTCACTCTGCCGTCCATCGGTTTTTTAATTTATTCTGCAGCCGGTACAATGTATTCAAGGCGTCCAGCGGCGTCAGGGTCGTAACCTCCACCTCCATCAGCTCCCTGATGACATCCTCGTCCGTCACCGTGTCAAAAAGGCTCATCTGCGCCATATCCAGCTCGTCATAATGCGCAGACTGTCTGCCGGCGCTCTTTTTCCCGTCGACTTTGGTGTCCACGGCGATGCTCTGCACCTTCTCGGTGATATCATTGTCCGAGAGCTGCTCCGCGATCTCCTTCGCCCGGTCGATGACCAGATCCGGCACTCCGGCCAGCTTTGCCACCTGGATGCCATAACTTCTGTCCGCGCCGCCCTTTATGATCTTGCGCAGAAAGACGATATCCTCCCCGCACTCCTTCACGGCGATACAATAATTGTTCACATTGCTCATCTTGCCCTCCAGCTCGGTGAGCTCGTGATAATGTGTGGCAAAGAGAGTCTTTGCACCCAAAAGCTTCCGGTTGCTGATATGCTCGATGACGGCCCACGCGATAGAAAGTCCGTCAAAAGTAGAGGTCCCGCGCCCGATCTCATCCAGAATCAGCAGGCTGTTTGCCGTGGCATTCCGCAGGATATTAGCCACCTCATTCATCTCAACCATGAAGGTAGACTGCCCGCTGGCCAGGTCATCCGACGCGCCCACCCGGGTAAAAATGCGATCCACAATACCGATATTTGCCGACTTTGCAGGAACGAAGCAGCCGATCTGGGCAAGCAGCACGATCAGTGCGGACTGGCGCATATAGGTAGACTTTCCCGCCATATTCGGCCCGGTGATCACGCTGATACAGTGGCTGCCATTGTCCAGATACGTGTCGTTCGCAATGAACAGATCGTTGGAGATCATCTGTTCCACCACCGGATGCCGCCCCTCTCTGATATCGATGATCCCCTTCTCATTCAGCTTCGGCCGCACATAGCGATTACGCTCCGCCACCACGGAGAGCGCGGCAAACACGTCCAGTCTCGCAATGGCCTTGGCCGTCTGCTGGATCCGCTCGATCTGTCCGGATACGGAATCTCTCACCCTGCAGAACAGGTCATACTCCAGAGTCTGCAGCTTGTCCTCCGCATTCAGGATCGTGTCCTCCAGCTCCTTCAGCTTCTGGGTCGTATAGCGCTCCGCGTTTGCAAGCGTCTGTTTTCTGATATAATCCTCCGGCACCAGATTCTGGTAAGAATTGGTCACTTCAAAATAATATCCGAACACCTTATTGTATTTTATCTTCAGATTTTTGATGCCTGTGCGCTCTCTGTCCTGCTCTTCAAGTTCTGCCAGCCATTGTTTTCCGTCCCGTCTGGCGCTCCGCAGCCTGTCGATGGTCTCGTCAAAACCGTCCCGAATGATACCGCCCTCCCGGATGGTGATGGGCGGCTCCTCCTCTATGGCCTGTTGAATCAACTGATAAATATCTCCCAGCTCGTCAATCTCCTCATGAATCAGGGACAATTCCGCACCCTTAAAATTCTGCAGCACTGTCCTGATATGAGGCAGCATCTCAAGCGAGTTCCTGAAAGCGATCAAATCTCTGGGATTTGCGGTCTTATAGGTTACTTTGGACAGAAGCCGCTCCAGATCATAAATCGGATTCAGGTATTCCCGCATCTCATCCCGGGCAAACACATCCCCGTTCAGCTCCTCAATGGCATCCAGCCTCCGCTCCATGGACGCTTTGTCGATTAACGGCTGCTCGATATAGCTCCGCAGAGTTCTGCCGCCCATGGCAGTCTTCGTCTTGTCCAGCACCCAGAGCAGAGAACCGCGTTTTTGTTTTTCACGAAGAGTTTCCGTGAGCTCCAGATTCCGTCTGGTGGAGCTGTCCAGAAGCATGTATTTGCTGGTGAGATAAGGATAAATATGTGTAAAATGCTCCAGATTATTTTTCTGTGTCTCGTACAGATATTGAAGCAGCGCCCCTGCCGCCAGCAGGCCGATAGGAAAATCCTCCACCCCCAGCCCGATCAGGGTATTCACCTTAAAATGCCGCATCAGTTCTCTCCGGCATCCCTCATCATCAAAAAAATGCGATTCCAGCACATTCACGGATATGTGAAGCCGCTCGCGCAGATCCGCCATGTCCATACCGCTGACCAAAAAAGCATCATTGCAGATGATCTCCGACGGCTCATACTTCATCAGCTCATCCATGAGCTTTTTCAAGTCTTCCACCTCTGTCACATAATAATCCCCTGTAGTCACGTCCGCAGCGGAAATGCCGATCCCGTCGGAAGTATAGGCGATACACAGCAGATAATTATTTCTGGATTCCTCCAGAGACTGCATATTCAGATTGGTGCCCGGCGTCACGATCCGTACGATATCCCGTTTTACCAGCCCCTTTGCCAGTTTCGGATCCTCAAGCTGTTCACAGATCGCCACCTTATAGCCCTTCCCCACCAGCTTTGTCAGATAGCTCTCCACAGCGTGATAGGGTACGCCGCACATGGGAGCCCGCTCCTCCTGCCCGCAGCTTCTGCCTGTCAGCGTGAGCTCCAGCTCTTTGGACGCCGTCAGCGCATCCTCATAAAACATCTCATAAAAATCACCCAGACGATAAAATAAAATACAGTCGGGGCATTGTTTCTTGGTCTCCATATACTGCTGCATCATGGGAGTCAATTCCGGCACGTCTCTACACTCCTGTTCTTCTCAAGTAACATCCACAAATTCTGGCCAGGTTGATCAAAACAAACAAAATCTACAAATTCTGCCAGGCCATCCCAAATCATACCACAAAATGTAGTATTTGTAAATCTCCGTTTCAATCTATATAATCTATATAGTGCTATCTACATAATACACATAATCGCTCTTTCTCTCCTTCGCCTCAGGCTCCTCACAATCGGGATAACCCAGCACACAATGCCCGATTCCCTCATAATCGCCTTCGATTCCCAGAACCTTTAAAATCTCCCGGCCCTCCTCAGAGGCAAATTCCTCCTTTGCCCGGTGAATCCAACAGCTTCCGATCCCTTCCGCATGGGCGGCAAGCATCAGATTACCCATCACAAGGCTTCCGTCGTAGATATAAGTGCCAATATTTTTGTCCGCCAGCACTACAAGCACCACCGGAGCGCCGTAAAAAGGGTCAAATCCCTCTCTGCCCATAATGGCCGCATTCATCCGGGAAAGCCTGTCCCGAAGACCTTTATCCGTCACTGCCAGAATAATGGGAGACTGTTTCCCCATTCCGGTGGCCGCATAGGTTCCCGCCTCACAGATCCGTCTGATGCTCTCCACGGGCACCATATCCGGTTTGAATTTCTTGATGCTTCTTCTTGTCATGATGTTTTCCAAAACTGCGTTCCTGTTTTCCGTTTGCATTACACTCCTCCTGTTTGGCCCGCCACAGACAGGCTGTTTCAAACTTTCCGGGCCTGATGTCCCATATAGTAAAACCCATGGCACTCCTCCAGATGCACCGGCACGATCTGCCCGATGAGAGAGGCATCCCCGGGGAAATGAACCAAGATGTTGTTTGACAGACGCCCCGTCACGAGGCTTGCGTCATTCTCATTGATCTCCTCCACCAGCGCCTCCATGACCCGGCCTTGATACCGGGCAACCTGCGCTCTCGCCACATTCTGCACCGTCTCAAGCACTTTGTCGAAATTTTTCTGCACCTGTTCCCGGGGCACCTGTTCCATGTCCGCAGCAGGAGTGCCCGTACGTCTGGAATAGATAAACGTAAACGCGTTATCATAGCGCACCTGCCTGATGACGTCGATGGTCTCCTCCACATCCGCCTCCGTCTCCCCCGGAAATCCCACGATAATATCCGTAGTCAGCGCTATATCCGGAATCTCCCGGCGGATCTTAGCCGCCAGCGCCAGATACTGCTCCTTTGTGTAACGCCTGTTCATGGCGTTCAGAATTCTGGTGGAGCCTGCCTGTACCGGCAGATGCAGATGCCTGCATATCTTTTTTGACTCCTTCATCACCTGAATCAGCTCATCTGACAGATCCTTGGGATGGGAAGTCATGAAACGGATGCGCTGCAGCCCCTCAATCTGTTCCACCTCCCGGAGAAGCTGCGCAAACGTGATGGGCCTGTCCAGATTTTTCCCATAAGAATTGACATTCTGCCCAAGCAGCATGATCTCCACCACGCCGTCCGCCACCAGCGCCTCTATCTCCCGCAGGATATCCCCGGGCTCTCTGCTGCGCTCCCTGCCGCGCACATAGGGGACGATACAATAACTGCAGAAATTGTTGCAGCCAAACATGATATTGATACCGGATTTAAACGGGTACTTCCTCTCCACGGGCAGATTTTCCACAATGCGGTCCGTATCCTCCCAGATATCCACCACCATATCGCTCTGCTCATATACCGTATACAACAGCTCCGCAAATTTGTAGATATTATGCGTACCAAAGAGCAGATTCACAAAGGGATAGCTCTTCTTTATCTTCTCCACCGCCGAAGCCTCCTGAGCCATACATCCGCACAGAGCAATCTTCATATGGGGATTCTTGCGCTGATACCCTTTCAGCTCCCCCAGCCTGCCATACACCCGCTGATTGGCATTATCCCGAACCGTGCAGGTATTCATGATCACAAAATCCGCGTCTTCCTCCTCCGTTATCTCATATCCTATAAGGCGCAGGACTCCCACCAGTTTCTCAGAGTCCCTGGCATTCATCTGACATCCCATATTCAATACAAAAGCTTTCGGCAGACGCTTATTATGTTTCTCAAACGCCTTCACCCACTCCCGGCATTTTGCCATAAAGTAGTACTGCCTGGACGGTTCCTCTGTAGGCGGCTCTGTATTGATATCTATTTTATCTAATTCAATTTCATTGTACATTTTTCTTGACTTTCTCCCTTATCTATCATACAATTGAAAAATAAGAAATGAGTTTTTAACCGTACAGCTTTATTGCTCAAGCGGGGTACTCGTTTCTTTTTTTATATTTAAAATGTCATACAAATACAGTTTAATCTTCCGTGATTCTTTTTTCCTCTCGCAACTTTTCAAAATCCTGTTTCAGATGGCACTCATCCTCAAACAGTATTTTTACCGTAACGCTGTGCCAGTCTCACCAACAGCTCGGTTATCTGCTCCATGGACTGCACACACGCAAACTCATATCTGCCGTGGAAGTTTTCCCCGCCGGTACAGAGATTGGGACAGGGCAGTCCCATAAAGGAGAGTCTTGCTCCGTCCGTGCCGCCCCTGATGGGAATGACTTTGGGCTCAATTCCAAGCTCCTCCAAAACCGCTTTTGCGTTGTCGATCAGATGCATGTGGGGAAGAATGACCTCTTTCATATTGTAGTAAGAGTCCTTCAGCTCCACAGTCACTGTACCCTCGCCATATTTTATATTCAGAAAATTTACACAGTCCAGAAAAACTTTTTTCTTTTTTTCGAATAAATTTCGATTGTGATCCCGGATAATATAATCCGCCACCGTCTCCTCCACATTTCCGCGGATACTGTCCAGATGATAAAATCCCTCATACCCTTCCGTATACATGGGATTTTCCGCAACGGGCAAAAGTCCCTGAAACTCCTGCGCGATGAGAATGGCATTTTTCATTCTGCCTTTGGCGTCCCCGGGATGTACGCTCCTGCCGTGAACCGTAAGCCTGGCCCCGGCGGCATTAAAGTTTTCATATTCCAGCTCTCCCAGCGCGCCGCCATCCACCGTGTAGGCAAAGTCCGCCCCAAACAGCTCCACATCAAAGCAGTCGGCGCCGCAGCCCACTTCCTCGTCAGGGGTAAATCCAATCCGGATCTTTCCATGCCCGATCTCAGGATGCCCAAGCAGAGTCTCGGCCATGGCCATGATCTCCGCCACCCCGGCCTTGTCGTCCGCTCCCAGCAGCGTGGTTCCATCCGTCACGATCAGATCCTTCCCCACATATCCGGACAGATTCGGAAAATCTTCCGTCTTCATGACGATATTTAACTGCTCATTCAGCACGATATCTGCGCCGTCATACCCCTCAACTATACGGGGCTTCACATCCGTGCCGGTCACCGCAGGGGAAGTGTCCATGTGCGCCACAAAACCCAGAACCGGACTCTCCTCATATCCCGGAGACGCAGGAACGGAGGCATAGACATAACAATGCTCCTCATCGTAAACAATCTCCTGCGCTCCCATCTCTGTGAGCTCCCGCACCAGCATCCCGGCCAGATCATGCTGTTTCACGGTGCTGGGAATCACTGGAGAATCCTCAGCCGACTGTGTATCTACACGCACATATCTCATAAAGTTTTCTATCGTCTTTGTCATAGTATCAGTATCCTTTCTCATCGATTTGTAATAAGTATAACCGTGATTGAAACATACTCATACCATACCAAAAATCGAATCAACTTGCAATCCCACTTTGCCTGTCATAGCGACGAATTTCGCTGCAGATACCGTCTCTTCTGAGACTCAGCACCAAAATTCCGATCAGATTCGGCACAGCCATCAGCCCGTTGCAGATATCGGAAAAATTCCACACAATCTCCAGAGAACATACCGCCCCCACAAAGACGATCAGAACATAGACAAAACGATACCAGATATTATACCGTGTCCCGCCAATCAGAAATTCAAATGCTTTTTCCCCCTGATAAGCCCACGCCACGATAGTCGCAAAGGCAAACAGGATAATGCTGACGCTCACAAAACGGGCACCCCAGACCCCGTATGTCGCACTGAATACTGCAATGGTAAGCTCCGTTCCATTCAGGAGTTCTCCAGAAGGTGCGGTCGTTCCAAGCAGTCCCGAAGTGACAAAGGCAAGCCCGGTCAGCAGGCAGATGATCATTGTGTCCAGAAACACTCCTGTCATGCTGATATAACCCTGACGGACATAATCCTCCGTGTCCGTAGCCGCCGCAGTGATGCCCGCGGCCCCCAGACCCGCCTCGTTGGAGAATACTCCCCGGGATACGCCCATACGGATGGATTTCGACAGGGACAATGACGCCATCACCGTGAGATTTCCCAGAAAACCTCCCGTCATGGCCTGCGGAGCAAAAGCCATGACCACAATCGCGCCCAGCCCCTGGGGTATACGGCCCATATTAAAAAAGATCACACCCAATGTCCCCAGAATATAAAATCCTCCCATAAAAGGAACCAGCACTCTGGTCACTCTGGTGATGGAACCAAGTCCGCCCAACACCACAAGGATCGTGGCGATAGTCACCGACAGTCCTGTCATGGCAACCGGGGCGTCAAAGGTCACCCGGCATGCCTCCGCAATGGAATTGGACTGTGTCATATTGCCCATGCCAAAGGAGGCCGCCACTGCAAAAAAGGCATAAGCAAGCGCCAGAAAACGCCCTACCTGACCGCCGTGTCTCCCTCTGGTCCGCGGCAGCGCATTCTGCAGAATATACATAGGGCCGCCCACACGCTCACCCTGCTCATTATATGTATGATACTTTACCGCCAGCGAGCTCTCCACCAGCTTGGTGGCAAGCCCCAAAACACTGGCCGCCAGCATCCACAGCAAAGCTCCCGGACCTCCCAACACCATGGCGGTGGCCACCCCCACAATATTCCCTGTTCCTATGGTGGCGGCAAGCTCCGTGGTCAGGGAGGCAAACGGTGACATCCCGCCTGTGCCGCGCCGTCTCCTGCGCTCTCTTCTCCTGCCATCCTTTCCATACTCCGGCTCCAGTCCAAGAACACAGCGCAGGGCAAATTTCAGCCTTCTGACCGGCAGAAAATGCAGCCTCAGCATCAGCCAGGCCCCCGTCCCCAGCATAAAGATCAGAAGCCATGGGCCCCATATCAGTTCATCCAATCTGGCAATCCACTCAGATATCATCGTCCGCTCCCCGGGAAGCTTTGATTATTGGTATGAAAAAGCTGCCTGTACTTATTCATACAGGCAGCCCAAATTTTTCCTATAAAATATTATGCCATGACCTTAACTCTCACATCTGTCAAAACCGGGGTTAAAGGCATAGAAGTTCTTCGCGTTCAATTTATCCTGTGTGATGCGCAGACCTTCACCGAAACGGGAGGATTGAAGTAAATTTATCTGTTGATTTTCTGCATTTTCTTGATAATAGATTGCCAATACATGCGGTCTTTCAAGACCCGGATTACCGTAATCGTGGAATCTTCCACGACAAAGAAGATTAAATATGTACTGTAAGGCTTGAAATAAATGCTCAATCCCTCAATTACATATCCCGTAGCTTCATAGCCTTTGGGAAAGGAATCCAGTTCCTTGATTGCCTTCTTTATCTTCTTTGAAAAGTTTTCCGCATATTCCCGATATTTGAAGGTGTCAAGAATATACTTTTTTGTTGATTTAATATCCAAGAGAGCATCTTTGGAAATCACAATTTTGTATTTTTTAGGTTTATCCGGCATTATATTTTGTCAATTTCCTCCCATGCTTCATCAATCGTATAAACATCGCCTTTTTTCAGACTTTCTATTCCCTTGGAGAGTTCGTCATATAATGCGCCTATGGCTGCTTTTTCGGAATATTCAGTTTTTAGGATTTCTTGATTTCTGATTGCCTGTGCTGCAGGTGCCATAGTATCACTTCCCTTCGACTATTTTCTTTATTATACGGTATTTAGTATTGGCTTATCAACAGATTTTTATTAAATTGTTTTCAAAACTGTGTGTTTTAGACTTTCATGGTTAATTGTTAAATCTTCCAAGTGATTTCAATGTTTCCGTCTGCAATCCGAATGACCTTGATAAGCGTATCAACTACCGCCTGTCTGTCCTCGAAAGAGAGCGTTTCCCATGTTTTTACATGATTGGTTATCTGCTTCAATCTGCCCTCTGTGTCTGTGACATTTGCCGTAACGATTTCTTCCTGCAAGGCTTTCCGCTCTGCGTCCAGTTCTGATACTTTTTCGTCTATGTATTTCATCAGAACGCCGCTTGCCCCGGACACTTTGGAGAGAAGTTCTTCGATTTCTTCCTCAATCTGTGTCAGACGGATTTTTTTCGTCATGTTTGTTTGTTTTTCTCCTGTGTCAGATAGGCAGGAGAGTAAGCTCTCTTTGAGAGCTGAAAATTCTGACAGTCTTTCCTTGATTGCGTCAAGCATATATTCTTCCAAAACGTCCGCATAAACCGTACACCCCGCCCCTGTGCAGTTGCTTCCCCGGCTTCCCGACTGGCTGCAAACAAAGTAACGTCCCCACTTTGTTTTCGCCTTACGGATTGTCAGCGCATAACCGCATTTACCGCATTTTACCTTACCAACGAGCCATGAATTTTTCGGTTTACAGGTCTTTGTTGACTGCCTGTTGCTCAGACACCGTATGCGGCAGGCTAACCATGTCTTAGAGGGGATAAAACCCTTATG
>CANCYO010000061.1 GCA_947382415.1 uncultured Lachnospiraceae bacterium
TTGTTACATATTTTGTGAATCTTCCCAATGCCTTTGTAACCTATATGTTGAAATTTGAACAATTTCCGAAAATGACAATGTATTCAACAATAGCAAGCATCATTACATTGTGCATAATTTTGCGGATATTTATGAAATTGTGCCGGAACAGCCGTATACGGACGAAGACCTGAATTATGATGACGGGAGCAGTCGTGCGACGGGCGAGCAGAACAATCCGGAAGCCTGTCCTGTTATTTCAGGCAGTATGGAAGATATCGCAGGGTATGATGTGATTTATGTAGGTTATCCTAATATGGAGCAGGGTTTTGAGAGTGTATTGTGTAAGTAGCGTTTGAAAATAGCAGAAAATAGAAACTGTATACACAAATAACGAAAAATTGTATATATTGTGGTAACTGGCTTTTGGAGTAGAGAATCAGAAGTCAGTTTTATTTTGCTCTAATCTTGAAGATAGCTTGATTTACTATAGGATTCTGAATATAAAAGTGATATAATTGCTATATGCTCTTAAGGAGGTATTGCTATGCGTTATGTTATGATAGATACAAATATTTTTATTGATATGATAATTGATCGCAAACATAATGTTTCAGATAAATTAGTAGAATCATTTATAAAATTGCTGGATTATGATGAAATTAAGCTAGTTATTCCGGCAATAGTTGTACATGAAACAAATAAGCATATTGACGAACAACTATCTGAAGTTGGGAAGAGAATAGAGCGTACAATAAAGGCATTAAATGATATTTATGGTATCAACGGTTATAAAATAGAAGGTCTGGAAATTAAGGAATATAAAAATAATTCTAAGAAGCAATTAAATGAGCTTCTTTCAAAATATGAGAGTAAAAAAGAAGATTACTTGCAAGAGATAAAATCCATAATAAAAAAGGTCTTTGAACATAAAAATTGTATAATTATTGACGATACGGAACAATTACGTTCCTTATGCATGAAAAGGCGTATATATAAAAAGGCGCCATTCCACATTGAAAAGAAAGAGTCTTATGCAGATGGAATGATTGTCGAAACATTATTGCATCTTCAGGAGTTTGTTGCAATAGAAGAAGATGACAACATTACTTTTGTTACAGGGAATACATCTGATTTTTCATCTTCTGAAAATAAAAGGGAATTTCATAAGGATATTTTAGAAGATTTAGTAAAAAAAAGGCTAGATGAAAAAACGAAATATATTCTTTCATTTAATGAGCTAATAGGCAGAGAATTGGCTCAAGAAGTTCAGAATGCTAATTTGAAAGACGATTTTGAAAAGGAAATGCAGGAACATGAAGAATACGAAAAGAGCCAATGGTATTCAGATATTGAGGATATGGATCGAGAGTCAGCGGGTTTAACAGCATTAGGAAGTTTTGAAGATGAATTTTTAGATTCTTTTAGAGAATCGTCTTTTGCAGAAGAAATGGTAAGTGCTTTTGAAAGGCTTAATAGATGTTATTCTGCCTTAGAAGAAATTACTCTTTTTTACGATGATGAATTTCAGTCATATATGAATGGTATAGATACAGCAGAAATACCATGTTTTATAAAAAAATGGAATGAACTGATGGAAAAATTAGAGGATCTGGAAGTTTCAGATGATATTTCAGGAATAAGAGAAATATCGGAATGGATAGAACAACAAATAGAAAACAATAATTATACAAACTTAATAGATTATCTACCAGACTCTATTGATTATGGTGATAAGATTGAATTTTATGGTGTTGAGAAAAAGAAGTATGAATTGTCAATGGATGAATTATATTTAAGTTGTCAAAATGGAGAGAAAGATTGGTTAGAAATAGATTTATTTACTGAGAATGAAAGAATTGCAAGAGGAAATATTGAAATTAGTTACGGATTTGTAGAGTTTGATGATGATGGTGGAGTTGCAGATGCGTGTGATGAAGATATTGATTATCAAACAGACAGAATAATTGCGTCTATTATAAAAATAGTGGATGAATTAGAGGAGTTTGTAGGTAATGAAAATGAAATAATTGAAAAAATCAGAAATATTTTTGATATATGGTAAAAACAGCAGTGGAAATGATATGGGGTGATATGTGTGCAGATAAATCTAAAAGGATACAAAGATTGGAATAAAGAGGATTTAGAGGCTATTCTTGATAATGAATCATACAAGGAAAGCGAGTATATTGATTATAAAGAGAACTTTGCAGTTTTAGAATGCCAGGATAAGAGACAACGGAAGGAAAAGCAAGATGAGTTCCGGCAAGATGTATGTTCGTTTGCAAATGCAGACGGAGGTTATCTTATTTTTGGAATTAGGGAAACTGCTGGTATTCCAACGGAAATAACAGGTATTGAAATTGATAATACAGACCGGTTTGAGTTAGACAGACGAAATGAGTTGTCAGGTATTTTGCCTGTGGTTCCAAATGTAGGATTTTCATTTGTTCTGGCAGATGCAAACAGATATGTTGTAGTAATCAAAATTGACAGAGGTGTGAATAAGCCATATTTGTATTTTGAAAATGAGGGGATATGCAAATTTTTTACAAGAAGGGGAAATAGAAAGCAGACGATGAGTTATATGGAAATCAGAAATAATTTTTTGCAATCTAGACTTTTATCAGAAGAAATAAAAAGGTTCCGGAAAGAGCGCCTAGAACATTATAAAAGTGAAAATCCACAAAAACCAATTGCGGTATTTCATATTATACCGGAAGACTTTCTCAATGAAAATCAGAGGGAATTGTATGATTTAATAAAAGAAGAAAATATGAACTATCATAGTTTCTTCAACGGGCTGAGCATGGGACTTACAGTACCTAATGTTGATGGTGTGTGTTTCCCTGATTATGGTTATGAGCATGGAGATTTTTTGCAGCTTTATAATAATGGCGTCACTGAATTGCTTTATTGGGTTGAGACTAGGGAAAGACAGGAAGAAAGCTGGATTTTAGGAGTAAAACTTTTGGAAAAAGTAGATGCCCTAATTGATGGAACAATGAAGTTTTATCAGAGGATGGGAAAGCATATACCCGTATATATATGTACTTCAATTTTGGGTTGTAAAGGATTATGGAGTGACAAGGATTTCTATTGTGATTATGTAGGTCAAGTAGACAGAGATGAAATATACTGTATGCCTATAGAGATTAAAGACATTATCGATGAAACTGCTATAGATGAAATGCGGGAGAAAGTTCATAAAACAATTAAGTATGCATTAGGGATAAGGAAATAGTGTTTTTACATAAGCCGAGAAGAAATCCTCGTTTTCTATTGCCTGGAACAAGGCAGAAAGGATCTGGCATTATGATAAAAACTGGAAAGCGATTAGTACAATTTATTTGCAAAAAATTTTTGTCCCATACTTGACAGATGCAAGTTATCCTTTGTGGCGGGGAATTGCGGTATGGCCAGTGAACAGCTTTGTTAAAGTAATTACTTCTTGATGGTAATAACCTTTAGGTTGCAACTGCATAACTATTTATGCAATTCCCCACGGCGGGATTTGAGGATATAAAAAAAGCGAAAAAAATAAATTTTTTTAGTCCATACTTGACAGAAGAATATCCCATCTGGTGAGGAGACGTGCCGAGGATTCTGTATACCTTGTGTCAGAGCGGCTTGGCAGCATTGGGCAGGATTAAGCAGGAGCAATCGGTTACAGATTATTTACAACTTTGAGACATTGGTGTTACACTTATCAGGTAAACTCTGCATAATGAGACAGGGTGTCTGTATCACACGATACCTGACAGTATACGGAAGCGGGGAAGAACT
The DNA here is from genome assembly GCA_947382415.1 of uncultured Lachnospiraceae bacterium. Lineage (GTDB taxonomy): Bacteria > Bacillota > Clostridia > Lachnospirales > Lachnospiraceae > Acetatifactor. The sequence continues at coordinate 3,766 of CANCYO010000061.1, forward strand.
TGATGGACGACAGGAAGATTTTGATCATAGAGGATGAAAAACCCATTGCGGATATCTTAAAATACGGGCTGGAGAAAGAAGGGTTTCAGGTGTGGTGCGCTCACACGGGCAGCGAGGGCTTTGCCACGGCATGCAGGGAGCAGCCCGATATCGTACTTCTGGACTGGATGCTTCCGGATATAAACGGTGTGGACGTGTGTCGTATGCTGACCAAGCGTTATACCATGCCAATCGTCATGCTGACTGCCCGGGGGGAGATGGAGGACAAGCTCTGCGGACTGGAATCGGGTGCGGATGATTATATCACAAAGCCTTTCGATCTGCGGGAGGTGGTGGCCCGGGTGCGGACGATCCTGCGCAGATTTGACAAAGCTCACGGCGTGGAGGGAGCCGATCAGACGATTTACGGACATCTCACTGTGGCTGAGAGAGAGCATTGTGTCTATTGTAATGGCGAATTATTGAACCTGACGCCCAAGGAGTATGAGCTGTTGGTGTTCTTTCTGAAACACCCGCGCCAGGTATTCACGCGCACGGTGCTGCTGGACCGGATCTGGGGCTATGATTTTACGGGAGATACCCGCACTGTTGATATCCATGTGCAGCGCATCCGCAAGAAGGCGGGACTGGAAGGACAGCTTGTGACCATTTTCGGAGTGGGGTATAAATATGTTCCGTGAGAGAAAACCATATCGTTTCGGTATATGGAGCCGGATGGCGGCAGGGCTTCTGGCAGTATTTCTGGCGGGCGTGTTCATCCTGTACGGGGGCATTCACACGAGGCTTGAGCAGAGCAGGGAAGAGCAGATCATGCAGGAGCTGCAGAGAATGCGCGAAAACACGGAAATCTATGTCCGGCAGCTTTTGATGCTCAACGATGCGAACAATGATGAGGAGAGCTATCGGAGGCTTGCCGGCGATATTGCCCGGGAGCTCAAGGTAACGGGAGGGATGGGTATCAGTGTGCTGGACAGGGAAGGCGGCTATCTGGACGGCAGCCTGAAAATGCCGGATGACGGGCCGGGGGAAGATGTCCGGCAGGCCATAGCGGGCAACGCGGCGTTTACCATGACTTATCCGGCCAGCGATACAATGCTGGTCTATTTTTCCATGCCTGTAGTCATCGAGAAAAGAAATATTGGTATCATACGGTATCGGATAGACACCTCTGCGCTGTACGTCCGGGGAAAACAGACAGAGAGTCTGGTCTGCCGGATAGCGGTGATCGTCTTTGGGGTGATTTTTCTGTTGCTTGCGTTTCTGATGAGCAGATTGCTGGTGCCGGTTCAAAATCTGACCAGGATCACGAGACAGGTGGTGCGGGATATCGCCGGGGAGAAGATTGATATGCAGATGCCCGCCCAGCTTGCCAATTCGCGCCGCAGGGATGAGATTGGGGAATTGTCCAGAAATTTCAGTGTGATGCTTGAGACCATAGGCACACAGTTTCAGAATATGCAGGAAGACAAGGAGCGTATCATTGAGCTTTTGGGGAGCAGGCAGGAATTTTATAATAATATGACCCATGAGCTGAAGACGCCCCTGACTACCATCCAGGGGTATGCACAGCTTCTGGAGGCTGATGGGGGCGCGGATAAGGCGCTGACCGAGAGAGGTCTGCAGGAGATTTTGGCAGAGAGCACCCGGATGCACCGGATGGTGCTGCAGCTTCTGGAAATGTCTGACAAGAGCGCCTATATGGAGGTTAAGGATTTTGATCTGGCGCAGACTGCACGCAGCGCGGCGCAGGCGCTTGAGATCAAGGCGGGGCGCTATGGGATGGGGATCAGAACGGTGTTTAAGGAAGCGCTCCCGGTGCGGGGCGTGGAGGAGAGGCTGCGTCAGGTAGTGATCAATCTGGTGGATAATGCCGTCAAATACGGAGACAGTCATACGATTATCCGTATCTTTGGCTATCGGCGGGACGGGTATGTTGTGCTTGCCGTGCAGAATCAGGGGAAATGCCTGAATGACGAAGAGCGGGAATTGATATTTGAACCTTTTTACAGAGCGGATAAGGTGTATTCGAGAGAGCGGGGAAGCTCCGGGCTGGGTCTGTCCATATGCAGAAAGATCATGGAAGAACACGGCGGGACAATCAGCGCAAAGAGCAGCCCGGGAGGCCGGACGGTATTCTATATCCGTATGGAGGAAGCGGGGGAAGGCGCATGAAAATGAGGAAGACCGCAAAAAAGAGACTCTGTGTTTCTGCGTTATTGTCAGTATGTTTTATAGCGTTTGCCGGGGGATGTACTCCCCAGGAGAAGACCTTGCTGCTGGAGACCGGAGTTTGGGATGAAATCGGGGAGACTGTGGAATCCGAGGAGGATTTTACAGTGAAAAAAATATACACCTATACCTATGACACGAGCTGGATGCTTGACAGAAGCGCTTCCATCAAAGGCTGCAAGGAGCATGAAATCCGAGTGATCGCGGCCGGGGGAGAGGGGAGCGGCGGCATCCCCGAGGGCAGACTGGTGGATTACCGTTATGGTTTTTATGATCTTCTGGGTCAGGAACAGACGCCCCGGGAAGAGCAGACGGGGAGCGGGGTGGCTGAGTTCTGGAGCCTTTGGCCCTGTGAGGTTCCTGCCGGGGAGGTGCAGGCACAGGTAAAAGAACAGGCGAATGGACAGGCAATAGGACAGCCGGAGCAGCCGGTGTATTATGCGGAACAGCTTCAGCTTTCCCCGGATGGGACCCAGATGCTGGTCTATGCCGGAGGAGAAGTCGGCGATGGCCGCCGCCGCTGCGTGTGGCTGTATGATTTTAGGACGGGAGAGCCGTGGCTTTTGTATCAGGGTACGAGAGACGACTGGTACAATCCTAGGGGATCTTTTTCACCCGGGGGACAGTGGGTGACTTTTGATGTAGCCGGCGGCAAAAGCGGAGAGCGGGTGGTGATATACGACTGCCATAAGGAGCGGACTGCGGGCGACGTGGAGACAGAGTGGATTAAGCTGGACGGCCTGTCAAGGATTTATGTTCCGGATCAGACCCTGTTTCTGGCCAGAAATGCCTACACAAGAGTCTGGTCGGCCGAACTTTTTGATCTTTCCGGATATCCGGGACTTATCGGAATTATTGAAAACAAAGAATTTTCTCCGGAGGCTTTTGAGAGCTATAATCTGGGGGATGGCGACGGGACAGGACATTTCATGAGTCAATATTATATGCGCGGAGAGTTGGCGGATACCATGCCGTATCTGCGGTATGAATTGGATATGGAGGAAAACCGGCTCTATTATATGGAAAATTTCAGGAAGCTTCTGAGTATTGATATGGCGCAGGGCGACACGTCTGAAATAGCAGAGTTTGCCGATTGTGTTCTGGATTTCCGGCGGCTGGATTCGGGGGAGATTCTGGCGCTGACGACGCAGGAAAGTCTGGAGAAATATGTGGTAAATATGGAGTATATCATGAACAGTCTGCCTGAGACACAGAATTTCTGGGATATCCGGTCTGTGGATCTGTATCTGTATTCGGTGGATGGGACGAGCGGACAACTTTTATACAAAAATCTGCAGCATGTGATCAACATGGAGTATGACGCCGGGACAAGGCGTATCTTGTTGGAGACATATGATGACATGCTTCAGACGTCCCGGAAATGTATCGTGCTGGAGTTGTAGAAAAAATTGATTTAGGGTATTTGCAGTTTTGATATTCTGGTTTATCATTAGATCATACTAAGTTATACTGGGTTATATTGGAGCCATTAGGCGTATTGGAGGTTGATGCCATGAATATCAAAAGAATGCTGGGATTGTGTCTGGCGGCGGTTCTCGCAGCAGAATCGCTGCCCCGGACTGCTGTATCTGTGCAGGCGGCGGAGCCTGTAGAGGAAATACAGATAACCGAGGAAGCTTTCCGGTGGGATGAGGAGGCAGGCTCTTTCGGTGGAGCGGACGCAGGGCTTGAGATACAGACCGCGTCCGTGGAAGGGGAGGGAGGCGTCTATCAGGAGGGCGCTTTTAGCGTACTCGGCGAATCCCTGTATCAGGAGGAGCTGCAGACCAGGCCTTTTGCGGCGGAGCGGGATCTGGCCGCTGCGGAGGAATATCTGTATCAGCAGTTATTGGCAAGGAAACAGTCCATAGATATAAGCGCGTATAATATAACGGTGTCTCAGGTGCGGGGATTTGTGTTTGGCGTGATCAATGACCATCCGGATCTATACTTTGCCAGAAGCAGCTTTCGTTATTCTTACAGTGGGGAAAAGGTGCTCAGCGTCACCGTGGAGTACATAGAGGGCTGTGACGACGAGGCGTTTCAGAGTGCGTTGGATGATGCGCTGTCTGTGGTGGACGAGAAGATGAGCGAGCTGGAGAAGGCCATTGCGCTGCACGATTATCTGGCGGCCAACTGCGGGTATGATTATGAGAACTATCTGAACAATTCCATACCTGTGCAGTCCTATTCGGCTTACGGTGCGCTGGTGAACCGGCTGGCGGTGTGTCAGGGGTATGCGCTGGCCTATAAGTTGCTGTGCAATAAAGTCGGCATCGAGTGTTTTATGGTGACCAGCGACAAGATGAATCATGCATGGAATCTGATCCGGCTGGGCGAAAGTTATTATCAGGTGGATGTCACATGGGATGACCCTGTGTGGGACAGTCTGGGACTGGCAAGGCATGTGAATATGTTTGTAAGCGACGAGGCCTTCGGTCAGCCCAGAGGAGGAAGCAGCCAGAACCATCACGACTGGACGATCACAAAGGGGAGCGAGACGGTGGATCTGAAGGCGGAGGACAGCCGTTATGACGAGGCGTTCTGGGTGGACTGCAAATCGCCGCTGATCCTGAACGACGGCATGTGCTATTATATCGGAAGCAGTGACAGTTTTGGCAGCCGCGCCGGCATCCACAGGAGGAGTATGTCCGATCTGACTGCTCCGTCGTCTGTGGTTCTGGACAATATCGGTACATGGCCCAGCAGCGGGGGCGGATATTGGAGCGGCGCCTACTCGGGGCTGTTTTGTGTTGGAGACAGACTGTATTATAACACACCTTATAAAATCTGCAGTATTTCCATGGAGGGAGGCGATCCCAGAGAGGAGACGGCAGATCTGTCTTCCGACGGGGCTTATGTCTACGGAAGCGCTTTGTGTCAGTGGAAGGTATTGTATGTGCTGCATGAGTCGCCGAACAAAAGCGGTCCGGAGACTGTATTGGAGGCCGCTGTTGACATTGGTAAAAGGCAATTGAATGCTCCCGTTTTCGAGCCCGGATCAGGTACCGTCGATCAGGGGGAGAGCGTGAGTCTCAGGGCGGCGAAGGGTAAAATCTACTATACGGTCAATGGGGAGATGCCCGTGGTTGGGGCGGAGCATACCAGCCTGTACACGTCTCCGATTGTCATTGACCGGGATATGACCATCAGGGCCGTAGCCGTATCGGATATGCCTGAGTTTGCGGACAGTAAAGTGGTGGAGGCCCAGTATACGGCCTGCATCAATCAGTTGACATTAGCGTCTGAATCCCTGACGCTGGTGAAGGGCGATGTGAAGGCGCTGGATGTCACACAGCTTCCCACCACGAAAACGCAGGAGGAACTTGTCTGGGAATCCTCGGATCCTAATGTGGCGTCCGTGGATGAGAACGGTGTGATCAGTGCGCTGGAGGCAGGCACGGCCGTTGTGACGGCATCCGTAACAGATCATAAGGGACGTCCGGTAGAGGCTCAGTGTGAGGTCAGGGTGGTAACGTCTCTCGATGATGTGAGATACCGCGTGGTCTTTGAGGGGTGGAATGGCAGTGTGGTAAAGACTGAGGAAGTTGCGCCCGGCGGAAGCGCCAGCGCCCCTGATCTTGTGGCCCCCGAGGGGTATGAGTTTACCGGTTGGGAGGGAAGTTATGAGAATGTCCGGCAGGATGTGGTCATAAGGGCACAGTACCGGGCCCTGACATATACAATTGTCTATGAGACGGACGGAGGCCTGAACGCTACGGATAATCCTGCAGAATATACAATAGAGACTCCCACCGTTATCCTGCGGCCCGCCTATGGCAGAGCAGGCTTTGAATTTGCAGGCTGGTACAGGGATGAGGCACTCACGGACGGACCGGTCACAACCATAGAAAAGGGCAGTACGGGAGATAGGATACTTTATGCAAAGTGGCGGGACGAGAGAGGCCTGTGGCTTAAGTCCGAGGGCGCTGCCGAAGATTATGTCATTGAGGATCAGCTTTATACCGGAAAGGCGGTCAAACCCGCGGTGGAGGTCTATTACGGCGGCACACTCTTAAAGGCAGGCAGGGATTACAGCATCAGTTATAAAAATAATACCGCGGCCAATCATCTGGAGACGGATGCGGAACGTGCAAAAGCTCCCACGGTTTTGATCAGGGGAAAGGGGAATTATACCGGAACCATTGATAAGACTTTTAAGATTCTGCGCAAAAGTATCGCGGACGACGATATTCAGAGCGATAATCTGGCGGCGGCATATAACGGCAGAGAGATCCAGCCGGTACCCGTCCTGAAATGGAATGGGAAGAAGCTTTCTGCCAAAAAGGATTTTATCGTGCAGTATCCGGAGGCCGGCAGTCGCGGCGAGAGCGGTTCCAGTGTCTATCCGGCGCCTGGCAGCTATCAGGTTCTGATAACAGGCTGCGGCAGTTTTACCGGAACAAGGACTCTGACATTGACCATCGCGGATCCGGGAAATGAGGTTCTGATGAGTAAGGTCAAGGCCGCCAAAATACCGGATCAATCTTACACGGGTCAGCCCATAGTGCCTGACACGGGTCTGTTTGCGCTGTCCTGTCAGAAAGAAGCTCTGGTATTTGGCCGGGACTTTACGGCGGCTCTCGCTGCAGGGGACGACGGAATATCGGTGGGCACCCACTCGATGATCCTGACAGGACAGGGAAAGTATGTGGGAGAGAAGAGAGTGACCTTCCGGATCAAAGGCATCTCTATGAGTACGGCACAGATAGATATGGCTCCTGCCCTTACCTACAGCGGCGAGGCTCTGGAATTTGATTCCGGGGCGGCGGAGGGAGCAGCCGGCAGGATTGCGGTCACGGACAGTGAGGGCAGGAGGCTTACGGAAGGCAGGGATTACACGCTGTCTTACAGCAACAACCGCAATGTGGGAACCGCAAAATTAAAAATTACCGGTATGGGCCGTTATAGCGGAACCGTGACAAAATCCTTCAAGATCACAGCCTGCCCGTTAAGCGAGGGAAGCGCCGGTATCACAGCCCAAATTGCAGGGGGAAATTTGCAGCCCTATGAGGCGGGCGGCGCGAAGCCGAAGGTAAAGATTGCTTTCGATGGCAGAGAACTTGTGGAAGGAACGGATTACACGCTGAGTTATGCCAATAATACATCCGTCACGGAGACCGGGAGCAAAGAGCCTGCCGTCATCGTGAAGGGAAAGAAGAATTTCTCCGGCAGCAGGCGGCTGAGTTTCCGCATTGTCAGACAGCAGTTGTCTGAAGTTACCGTAACCGCGCCGGATCTGGAGGAGAACGCCAAAGCAGGAAAATTTATGAGCAAGCCTGTGCTCACAGATCGAAACGGCAGGAAACTCAGGGCGGGAACCGATTATGAGAAGAGTTTTGTCTATCTGGATGAAAACGGCAGGGAATTGAAGAAAACAGACACGGTACCGGCAGGTTCCGTGGTGACTGTGGTGATAACCGGAAAAGGAAATTATATGGGAACTGCCCGGACTACTTTCCGTATTGTCTCAAAGGGCAGGAATATTTCCAAGGCGTCGGTGAAGGTCAATCGGAAGCTTTATTACACCGGAGAGAAGATCACGCTGTCGAAGTCCGATCTCACGGTAAAGATCGGACAGACGGCGCTTTCGGAGTCTGATTATGAGATTGTGGAGAGCAGCTATGTCAACAATCTGAAGAAGGGAACGGCCAGAGTCACCATCCGTGGCAAAGGACAGTACGGCGGGACCAAACAGGTGAAATTCAGTATTTTATCGCAGATCATGAAGTGGTGGGAGCGGTGAGACTGGTGGTGCGATCGTAGAATATCAATGGTTGTACGATTATGATAATATGTGTTATAATACCTGTATTTGAAACAAGGCGGATCGGATCTGTTTTACCGGTCTGAGGGCCCGTGGGAGCGGGCAGATGGGAGTAAATATATGGATAAAATTATTTTGACCGGAGACAGACCCACGGGGAGACTGCATGTAGGACATTATGTGGGATCTCTGCGCAGGCGTGTGGAGCTGCAGAACTCCGGGGAGTATCAGAAGACCTTTATCATGATCGCAGACGCCCAGGCGCTTACCGATAATATCGAAAATCCTGAGAAGGTGCGTCAGAATATCATAGAGGTGGCGCTGGATTATATGTCCTGCGGGCTTGATCCGGAGAAATCTACTTTGTTTATTCAGTCTCAGATATCCGAGTTGTGCGAGCTGACCTTTTATTATATGGATCTGGTGACTGTGGCCAGGCTGCAGCGCAATCCTACCGTGAAGAGTGAGATTCAGATGCGCAATTTTGAGGCCAGCATTCCCGTGGGATTTTTCACCTATCCTATCAGTCAGGCCGCCGATATCACGGCGTTTAAGGCGACTACGGTGCCTGTGGGCGGCGATCAGCTTCCCATGATCGAGCAGACGAGGGAGATCGTCCACAAGTTCAACACGGTATATGCGCCCGTGCTTGTGGAGCCCAAAGCGCTGCTTCCAGAGAATGAGGCCTGTCAGCGTCTGCCCGGTATCGACGGCAAGGCAAAGATGAGCAAATCTCTGGGAAACTGTATTTATCTGGCGGATTCCGCCGATGAGGTTCGCACCAAGATCATGAGTATGTATACGGATCCCCTGCATCTGCAGGTCAGCGATCCCGGCCATCTGGAGGGCAATACCGTATTTACCTATCTGGATGCGTTCTGCAGGGATGAGCATTTTGAGCGCTATCTTCCTGATTACGCCAATCTTGACGAGCTGAAGGCCCATTATCAGCGTGGGGGCCTGGGTGATGTGAAGGTCAAGAAATTCCTGAACAATGTGATGCAGGAGACGTTAGAGCCCATCCGCAATCGCAGAAAAGAGCTGGAGAAGGATATTCCGGCTGTCTACGAGGTGCTGAGAAAGGGCAGCGACGCGGCCAGAGAGGTGGCGGCGCAGACGCTGTCGGATGTGAAGTCCGCCATGCGGATCAATTATTTTGAGGATGCGGAGCTGATCCGCACCCAGAGTGAGAAATATGAAGGGCAGTAAAGTTTGGGGAGCAGATCGATATGAGCGGTAAGGAAAAAGCCAGGGGCGGATTCGTGTTTGCTGTGGCGGTGATTCTTCTGGCGGCGATCGCGGGTGTGGCAGCGGCTGCATGGTGGATTACGGGAGTATTCGCAGGGCAGGGAATCGAGTTTGTAGAGGAGACGGGGGTACCATCCTCCGGACGGATCTGTCTGTATGGCGAGGAGCATGGCCGGCAGGCGATTCTGGATCGGGAGATAGAAATCTGGAATACGCATTATCATGAGGATGGTATGAGGGATCTGTTTGTGGAGCTTCCGTATTACACCGCGCAGTGGCTGAATCTCTGGATGCAGGCGGACGATGATGAGATTCTGGAGACAATATATGCTGATTGGGACGGGACGGCCGTGCATGTGCAGGAGACTCTGGAGTTTTACCGGAGTATCAAGAGAGACTGCCCGGAGACTGTCTTCCACGGAACGGATGTGGGACATCAGTATGACACCACCGGAGCGCGGTATCTGGAATATCTTGTGTCCGTGGGGCAGGAGGATTCTGAACAGTATCTGCTGGCGAAGGAGAATATCGAGCAGGGCAGGTATTATTACAAACATGGGGATAATTCCTACCGAGAGACGAAGATGACAGAAAATTTTGTACGGGAATTTGACGGATTGGCTGACCGGGATGTGATGGGGATTTATGGGTCTGCCCATACCGGTACGGAGGCCATGGAGTATTCTGAGGGCAGGATTCCCTGTATGGCCAATCAGTTGAAGCAGCGTTATGGGGACGCTTTGAGCTCTGAGAATCTGATTCTTTCTGTCCGAAGCGATGTGAAGCCGGAGCGGACGGATGTGATAGAGGTTGGCGGGAAGGGGTATGAGGCTGCTTATTTTGGTCAGATGGATCTGTCCTGGTTTTCGGAGGATATGCAGTACAGGGAATTCTGGCGTCTGGAAAACGCGTATGATGATTTTAAGGATAAAGCTGCTACCGGCAATGTGCTGCCCTATGACAATTATCCCATGGAGGTGCAGGAGGGGCAGATATTTGTCATTGATTACCATTATACAGATGGGTCTGTGGTGCGGGAGTATCACCGCGCAGACGGCAGCACCTGGCAGGGAAGCCCTGCCACGGTGCAGTTTCAGGCGGAATGATTCGGGCGAGCTGCTTTAGACGGACTGATTCAGGCGGACTGAGCCGCATTTGGGATTCTTCTGTAGATTCGGATGAAATACAGTATCTGTGCCACCGCGGTCAGAGACCAGGAGCAGACATAGAGCAGATACAACGATTCAAGGGTGTGGAAACGGGCGAAGACCGTGTAAATCCATACGATCCGAAATACGCAGGAGCCCAATATGACCATTACCGTGGGGATGGCGGTTTTGCCCAGACCGCGGGAGGCGGCGAGGGAGCAGTCCATGAATGCGGACACGCCATAGGAGAGCGCCATCACGGAGAGCCGGGTTGTGCCTGCGGCGATGACTCCCGGCTCGCTGGTGAACAGGGAGAGGAAGGGATTGCGGAAGAGATACAGGCCAACGCCCAGCAGGATGCCCACAGAGAATGAATACAAAAGGCAGATCAGATAACTCTTTCTGATTCTGTCTTTTTTGTCTGCGCCGAGATTCTGCGCTATAAAGCTTGTGCAGGCAGTGTAGAAGGCTGCCATCATATCGTAGACCAGCGGGTCCGCGTTGGCGGCGGCAGAATTGCCCTCCACCACCACATGGTCGAAGGAGTTGACGCTTGTCTGCACAAAGAGATTGGCCACGGCGAAAATTGCGTACTGCAGGGCGCAGGGGATGCCGATGTGCAGGATGCGAGCGGCCTTGTCGCCGGAAATGTGAAGATGCTTCGGGCGGAGGCCGAAATCCTCCCGGATATGGAACAGCAGGCGGAGGATCAAAACGGCGGACAGGTATTGGGAGAGGACGCTGGCAATGGCCACTCCTTTTACATCCAAATGGCAGACGATCACAAAAAACAGATTCAGAAGCACATTGACAACCCCGGCGAAGCTCAGATAATACAGCGGCCGTCTGGTGTCACCGGCGGCGCTCAGCACCGCGTTGCCGAAATTGTACAATGCCAGGGCAGGCATACCCAGCAGATAGATGCGCAGATAGATCACAGCATCCCGGATCAGCTCGTCCTTGGTGTGCATGAAGGTGAGAATGCCATCGGAAAAAGCGATGCCGAGTATGGAGATGGCAGCGCCGGCAGCCAGACAGAGGATGACGGCGGTATGTACAGTCTCCCGCAGGTCGTCTCTGTTCCGGGAGCCGATGTAGAGGGCTGTCATGGAGTTGACGCCGCCGGCCAGACCGATGAGTACACCCGTGAAGAGCGTGATCAGGATGCTGGTGGAGCCCACTGCGCCCAGAGCTATGGGGCCGGCAAATTTGCCCACCACCGCCACGTCCGACAGATTAAACACCACTTGTAATATATTGGAGAACATGAGCGGGACGCTGTAAAATAAAATTTTTTTCCACAGGGAACCGCTGCACAGATCCATTTCGTAAGTTTTCATGGGAGCTTCCTTTTTCTTAATTTTATTTTCAATATTTTTTTCCTGTATTTTGATGGTTTAATATACCTTGACAGTTACCGCACATTCACAGTGCATCTACTATAATACACCGGAAATCTGAAATTTCAAGACAAATGTTGACAGAAAATAATTCAGTGTATTTTTGTATGTTTTGCGGGGCGTGTCAGGGGGGAGGTGCACATATGCAAAATATGAAAGCGAACGCATTGAATACAAATCTCAAATGATTGATGATATTTACAAGGAAGTTATAGCATTTGCAAATATCGACGGCGGCACTCCGAGATGGATAAATCTCTATGCGGTAGCGGATACTCATTTTTCTATAGTAAACCGCACCATCGATAGTTTCAATCTTGTGTGCTTTACTAAGTTGACTTTTTGAGAAGAATCGGATATGTTATAGTAAAGTACACAGTCGTTGAGAAATTTGCGTGTGGTTTAGTAGAGGTGAGACAATGCTTGATGAAAAGTCGATAAACGCTGTTAGGAAGGTTTTTTCCGAACATGATTATATAATGACGACAGCTCAATTGGATTCCTACAGAATCTACTATGCTGATATTCAGCAGCTATTAAATGAGGGCTTCATTGAAAAAATCAAACGGGGCTATTATCATTGGACGGAAATCTATG
>CANCYO010000062.1 GCA_947382415.1 uncultured Lachnospiraceae bacterium
GATTTTACTTATGGAACGAATTGTGCTATGATAGATTCGATATAAGAGCTCGCAATGAGCACAGCTTATGCCGGATCGACGGCGGAAAACGGAGGAGACCATGGTAAAAGCAGTAGTGGGCGCCAATTGGGGCGACGAGGGAAAAGGTAAGATCACGGATATGATGGCGGAGAAGGCGGACATTATCGTGCGTTTTCAGGGAGGGGCCAACGCAGGGCACACCATAGTGAACGATTATGGAAAATTTGCGCTGCACACGCTGCCTTCGGGGGTTTTCTACAGTCATACTACCAGTGTGATCGGAAACGGTGTGGCGCTTAACATTCCTATTTTGATTAATGAGATCAAGTCTATCACTGACAGAAATGTTCCCATGCCGCATATTCTGGTATCCGACCGGGCGCAGATTGTGATGCCCTACCATATTCTCTTCGACCAGTATGAGGAGGAGCGGCTGGGAGGGAAGTCTTTTGGTTCCACCAAGTCCGGAATTGCACCCTTCTATTCCGATAAATATGCCAAGATCGGTTTTCAGGTCAGTGAGCTTTTTGATGAGGAGCGGCTGGCGGAGAAGGTAGAGCGGGTGTGCGAGACCAAAAATGTCCTCCTGGAGCATCTCTACCACAAGCCTGCAATCGACACGGCGGAACTGATGGCTACGCTGCGGGAGTACCGCGAGATGATCGAGCCCTATGTCTGCGATGTGTCCGCCTTTTTGGACAGAGCGCTCAAGGAGGGGAAAACGGTTCTGCTGGAGGGGCAGCTTGGCACTTTGAAGGATCCAGATCACGGAATTTATCCCATGGTGACGTCATCTTCCACACTGGCGGCATACGGCGCTATCGGAGCGGGGCTGCCGCCCTATGAGATCAAACAGATTGTTACGGTCTGCAAGGCGTATTCCTCGGCGGTGGGTGCGGGTGCTTTTGTCTCTGAAATTTTTGGCGACGAGGCGGATGAACTCAGGCGCAGAGGCGGTGACGGCGGAGAGTACGGCGCTACTACGGGACGCCCCAGGAGAATGGGATGGTTTGACTGCGTGGCTTCCAAATATGGCTGCCGCCTGCAGGGCACTACGGACGTTGCGTTTACAGTGCTGGATGTGCTTGGGTATCTGGACGAGATTCCTGTGTGCGTGGGTTATGAGATTGACGGGCAGGTGACCACAGAGTTTCCCGTGACGGCAAAGCTCGAGAAGGCGAAACCTGTTTTGGAGAAGCTTCCCGGCTGGAAATGCGATATCCGCGGTATTAAGAATTATGAGGAACTGCCCGAAAACTGCCGCAGATATGTGGAGTTTATTGAGGGGCAGATCGGATATCCCATCACTATGGTGAGCAACGGTCCCGGAAGAAGCGACATCATTTACAGAGAGAGCCCCCTTGCCGGATAAGGCGGACAGGAGCCTATGATCGATAATCTGGAATATTTTAAAGTATTTTATTATGTGGCGAAGGCCGGAAGCGTGACGGGGGCCGCAAGGGAGCTTGCGGTCTCCCAACCGGCTGTAAGTCAGGCTATCAGGCAGTTGGAATCACAGCTTGGCGTCAGTCTTTTCTACCGGGCGGCCAAGGGCGTACGGCTTACGCGGGAGGGACAACTGCTTTTTTCTTATGTGGAAAAGGGCTATGAGCAGATGGAACTGGGCCTGGAAAAACTGCTTCGGCTGCAGAATATGCAGGGAGGGGAGATTCGTATCGGAGCCAGCGATATGACTCTGCAATATTTTCTGCTTCCCTATCTGGAACGGTTTCACGAGGAATACCCGGATATCAAGATGGTGGTCACCAATGCGCCTACTCCGGAGACACTGGCTTTTCTGGAGGAAGGCAAAATCGACTTTGGCGTGGTGAGTAAACCCTTTGAAGAACAAAAGGGACTTGAGATCGTACCTGTGCGGGAGATCGAGGACGTGTTTGTGGGGGGAAGGCGGTTCATTGCTTACAAGAACAGGACATTGGATTTGCAGGAGCTGGAGAGCTTACCGATGATCTGTCTGGAGAAAAACACCAGCACCCGCAGCTATATGGACCGGTTTCTTCTGCAGAGCGGTGTGAAGATACAGCCCGAGTTTGAACTGGCCACCAGCGATATGATCGTGCAGTTTGCATTAAGGAGTCTGGGGATCGGATGTGTGGTGCGGGATTTTGCGGCGGAGTATCTGGAGTCGGGGGTATTGTTTGCCCTGCGGTTCAACAAGATAATCCCAAAGCGTAAATTCTGTGTGGTGCGCTCTACCAGGATGCCTTTGTCTGCGGCAGCAGGAAGGCTCTGGGCGGATGTGACGAATGGAGGAATATCATGATTCGCAATATTATCTTTGATATAGGGAATGTTTTGACGGATTTTCGCTGGAAGGAATTTCTGCGGGACAAGGGGTTTGATGATGAGATGATAAAGAGGATCGCGAAGGCTTCTGTGGAGAGTCCTCTCTGGAAGGAATTTGACCGAGGCGTGTGGTCTGACGAGGAGCTGATGAGGGCCTTTGTGTCCAATGACCCGGAGATCGAACAGGCGCTCCATACGGCCTATGACGATATCTGCGGCATGGTGACGCCGAGGGAGTATGCGATTCCCTGGGTACAGGAATTGAAAGCAGAAGGATTGGGAGTTTTTTATCTGTCCAATTTCTCGAAGAAGGCGGAGAAGGAATGCGGTGAGGCCCTGGCTTTTATCCGGTATACGGACGGAGGCATTCTGTCCTGGCGGGATAAGCTGATCAAGCCCGATCCGAAAATTTATCAGCTCCTTCTGGAACGCTATGGTCTGAAAGCGGAAGAGTGCGTGTTTGTGGATGATACGCCTGAGAATGTGGAAGGCGCGGTACAACAGGGAATACACGGCATTGTGTTTGAGAGCAGAGAGCAGGTTGAACGGGAGCTTGACAGGCTTATTGATCCCGGGAACCGTCAGTCTGCGCAGGGGGCTCAGGGTCGCCGATAGCCTTTTTCCCGGTGATCCTGCCGTACATCCAACTGTACAGAAACAGAATGATGGGAACCACCAGCGTTGCGCACAGGCTCAGGGCGAAAAACTTTCCGGAGGCCGAATTGTCGGTCACTGCCAGAATCAGAGTCGCCACATACATAAGCACCAGAAGAATGACGCCGGCCATGGCGACGATCTGCCGGGAGGTGACTTTGGATTTTTTGTTTTTATGATTGCTTTTGCTGTTTTCCGGTGTCTGTCGGGTTGTATCTTTCATGAATACCTCTTTTCTGTGGGAAAGCATTGTGTTTTTCATCATATCATTTTTTCGGCGGTTTGACAATAAAATCCGGGGGGAATATTGTTTTTTGCCAGGAACTGTTATATACTTACAAAGTAATGCCGGGCATTATTCCTGGTATCAGGCCAGGTATTTTTGATAATAAGAAAGAAAAAAGATAAGGACGGTAATGATTATGGCATTGTTGGAACAGTGGCGCAAGGTCGCTTATGACGAAACGGCAGACAGAAACACACTGCAGCAGATTTGGGCAGCCTATTTTCAGGAGGAGAAGGATATTTATGCCGAAATTCTGAAAAATCCCGATGAGGCGGTGTCAGGCACGGTGAAAGAACTGGCAGACAGATTCGGCGTGAGCATCATGACAATGACCGGATTTCTGGACGGTATCAACGACAGCCTTAAGGAACCCAATCCCATCGAAGAGATGGAGGAGGAGACGCAGGTTCAGCTTGGCTTTGACAAGGAACTGCTCTACAAGAACATGGTGGCCGCCGAAGCTGACTGGCTCTATGGTCTGGAGGAATGGGATCATATCTTTGACAAAGAGACTCAGAAGGCGCTCTACAAGGAGCAGAAGTCTTCCACCACTATTGTGAAAGAGGCCAAGGTATATCCCAATGATCCCTGTCCCTGCGGCAGCGGAAAAAAGTACAAGAAATGCTGCGGTAAAAAATAGCGGGATAAAGCGGGAAAGCTACCGGAGACAAAATTGACAGGGACAAAGCACAGAGGAGTATTGCGGTGAACATAGCATCTTTTATTTTACCCAAGGCAGAGGTTTCATATCTGCGGGATAGTATGACGCTCAGACAGGGACTGGAGAGGCTCAGACGCAGCGGTTTTACTGCCGTACCCGTGATCGATGTTGAGGACCGGTATGTGGGCGTTGTCAGCGAGGGGGATTTTCTCTGGGATATTCTGGATCACAATGAACAGCTTGAGAATGTGACCATGAAACGCGTGGAAAAGCTGACGCTTCGGGATATCATTCAAAACGGCAAGGTGCAGCCTGTGTGTATCGACACCAATATGGAGCAGCTTCTGGGGCAGGCGCAGATGCAGAATTTTGTGCCGGTGATAGACGACAGAAACGTATTTATCGGGATCGTCACCAGGGGTGAGATTATCAAATATGTTGTAAAAAAACAGCTTGATGCGGTACAGTATTGATATTTACGCCGTTTTTGCGGCGCGATCTTAATTTTTTATGTATCACTTAAGAACAAGGGGGAATAATAATGAAAAAACTGGAAGAGTATGTGAGAAGTATTCCTGATTTCCCGGAGAAGGGCATTATTTTTCGTGATGTCACAAGCGTCCTGCAGGATGCGGAGGGACTGCGTCTGGCCATTGACAGCATGCAGGAGCTGGTAAAGGATCTGGATTATGATGTGGTTGCCGGGCCGGAATCCCGCGGATTTATATTTGGAACGCCTATCGCGTACAATCAGAGAAAGCCCTTTGTGCTGATCCGTAAGAAGGGTAAGCTTCCCTGTGAGACGGTGGAAAAGACCTATGACCTGGAGTACGGTCAGGCTGTCATTGAGATGCATAAGGACAGTATTCAGCCGGGACAGAGAGTTCTGCTGGTGGACGATCTGATCGCCACCGGAGGCACCACGGAGGCAATGATCGATCTGATCGAATCTCTGGGCGGCATCGTGGTAGGCGTGGTAGTGCTGATAGAACTTGCCGGTCTTAATGGCCGGGACAGGATAAAGGACTATCGTCTCGAGTCCGCAATCTGCTATCCCGGTAAATAATTCAATCTTTTTATCATGGAGCATTTATGACGGAAGAAAAAAGCGGAGTGATTTTTGAGGAGGAAAAGATAAGCGCGGCGGAGGAATTTGCAGCCCCTGATACTCTGTATCAGAGGCTTATTGCCCGTGTCCGTAAATATCACCCCAGCGATGACATCTCCATGATTTCCAAGGCATATGACGTGGCGCGGGAAGCTCACAAGGATCAGCTCAGGAAGTCCGGGGAGCCCTATATCATTCATCCTTTAAACGTGGCCATCATTCTGGCCAATCTGGAGCTGGATAAGGAAACCATTGTGGCGGGGCTGCTCCACGATGTGGTGGAGGACACCGTCATGACAGAGGAGGATCTGGAGAGAGAATTCGGTCATGATGTGGCTCTGCTGGTGGACGGCGTCACCAAGTTGGAGAAGATCCCGCTCTCCGCGGGAGGAGACCGGCCGGATGTCAAGCTGGAGATGCAGGCGGAGAATCTGCGCAAGATGTTTCTGGCCATGGCCAAGGATATCCGGGTCATCATGATCAAGCTGGCAGACCGTCTGCACAATATGCGTACATTAAAATACCAGAAGCCGGAGAGCCAGCAGCGCATTGCCAGGGAGACGCTGGAGATTTACTGCCCTATCGCCCAGAGACTGGGCATCAGCAAGATCAAGACAGAGATGGACGATCTGTCGTTGAAGTATCTGGAACCGGAAGTCTATTATGATCTGGTGGATAAGATCGCGGTGCGCAAGAGTGTGCGGGAGAGCTATATTCAGGGCATTGTGGACGAGGTGCGCAGCCATGTGGAAAATGCGGGCATCACGGCCAAAATAGACGGACGTGTGAAACATTTCTTCAGTATCTATAAGAAAATGAAGAATCAGAATAAAACGCTGGATCAAATTTACGATCTGTTTGCCGTGCGCATTATAGTGAGCTCAGTAAAGGACTGCTATGCGGCGCTGGGTGTGATCCATGAGATGTATAAGCCCATTCCCGGACGCTTTAAGGACTATATCGCCATGCCCAAGGCAAATATGTATCAATCGCTGCACACCACACTGATCGGCAGTACCGGGCAGCCCTTTGAGGTGCAGATACGCACCTTTGAGATGCACAAGGCGGCAGAGTACGGTATTGCCGCCCACTGGAAATACAAGGAGGCCTCCGACGGTAAAAAGGTGGAGGGACAGGAGGAGGAGAAGCTGGTCTGGCTGCGTCAGATTCTGGAATGGCAGCAGGACATGTCCGATAACAGAGAGTTTCTGAATCTGCTGAAGAACGATCTGGACCTGTTCTCGGACAGCGTCTATTGCTTTACTCCCAGCGGAGAGGTGAAGAATCTCCCTGCGGGTTCCACCACCATCGATTTTGCGTACAGTATTCATTCCGCCGTGGGCAATAAAATGGTGGGGGCCAGAGTCAACGGAAGGCTGGTGACCATCGACTACGAGATCCGCAACGGAGATAGGATCGAGATCATCACTTCCCAGAATTCCAAAGGTCCCAGCAGAGACTGGCTGAATGTGGTGAAGAGCACCCAGGCCAAGAATAAGATCCAGCAGTGGTTTAAAAGCGAACTGAAGGAAGATAATATTGTCAAGGGTAAGGAGCTTTTGAATGCTTACTGCAAGACAAAGGGTATCAATCTGTCCAATCTGTCCAAACAGGATTATATGGACGCCATTCTGCGCAAGTATGGTTTTCGGGATTGGGACAGTGTGCTGGCTGCCGTGGGGCACGGCGCGCTGAAGGAAGGACAGATCATCAACAAGATGCAGGAGCTCTATGACAAGGAGCACAGAAAAGATCTGACCAATGAGGAGGTTCTGCAGAGCATTGCGGAGTCGGCGGCCGTCAACATTAACCGTTCCAGTAAGATAAAGTCCCGGACGGGTATTGTGGTGAAGGGAATCGCGGATCTGTCCGTGCGTTTTTCCAAATGCTGTTCGCCCGTGCCGGGGGACGAGATCGTGGGATTTGTCACCAGAGGGCGGGGAATATCCATCCACAGGACAGACTGTATCAATATTCTGAATCTTCCCGAGCTGGAGAGGGACCGGCTGCTGGATGCCGAATGGCAGGCGCCGGAACATGCCGTGTCGGATAAATATGAGGCTGAGATCCATATTTTTGCCAGCGACAGAAACGGACTGCTGGCGGATATCGCCAAGGTCATGACGGAGAAAAATATCAATATTCTCTCCATGAATACCCGCACCAGCAAGCAGGGGACGGCGACGCTGCAGATGACCTTCGAGATCAGCGGCGTGGAAGAGTTAAACCGGATCATCGACCGGATCCGGAGTATCGAGAGCGTCATTGACATCGAGAGAACCTCGAGCTGACGACGGGCCGGAGCTGAATAAGGCCGCGAGGCAGCATATATCAGGCGGCATATAGAATCGGAAAGGGGGGAGGGCGCATGAGCGATTTAAAGATCGGACGCATGGTGCTTGGGGCCTGCAGTACCAACACCTATTTTTTGTACCGGGAGGGAGCGGAAGAATGTATCGTGGTGGATCCCGCGGATGCAGGCAGACAGATTTTTGCCAATCTGCGGAAGAACGGACTGCGCACGGCGGGGATTCTTCTGACCCATGGACATTTTGATCATATCTGGGGTGTGGATGCTCTGAGGGCCGCGGCAAATGAGGTGGCGGAGCATCATGGCCATGACGCGGTCAGGGTCTATGCCTGTGAAGACGAACGGGAACTGTTAAAGAACGCTCGTCAGAATGTGTCAGAGGATTTCGGACGGGCATGTACGGTGGAGGCCGACGTCTATGTGCGGGACGGTCAGGAGATTGAGATCGCAGGAATCCGCTGCAGGGTCATCGCCACGCCCGGGCACACGGCGGGAGGATGCTGCTATTATTTTGAGGAAGCGGGTTTCTGTGTCTGCGGAGATACGATCTTCCTGGAGTCCGTGGGCAGAACGGATTTTCCCACGGGCAGCATGAGTACGCTGGTGCGCTCCATACGGGAAAAGCTGTTTGTCCTTCCGGAAGAGACCCGGCTTTATCCCGGACATGGGGACAGCACCACGGTAAGTCATGAAAAACAATACAATCCGTTCTGCGTGTGACGGGCAGCGGTAGAAACAGTCGGGTAGCGTATGCTGACAATCGAGTTAAACAGAGCCAATTTTGAATATGATATAAATTCTCTGGTCAGAGCCTTTTATCCCGGCGAGACGGTGGCGGTTCTCACGCCGGAGAGTACGCCTCACAGGAGGGAGCAAATTGCACAGGAGAGGGAGAGACGGCAGCAGGAGGGAGAGAGCCTGATGTCCGTGTCCGTGGAGCTTTCGGATGAGGGAGCCATACTGCAGCTCGGACAGCGTGTATATGAATGGCAGTACCGGCCCGCGGGGGCGGAGCGCGATGAATTGGAATATAAGCATGAGTGTAAGCGCTTTCTCTACCGGAGTCTCTGTGATCATACCGGGAGAGAGCTGCCATGGGGAAGCCTGACGGGCATACGTCCCACCAAGATCGCCTATGGTATGCTGGAGCAGGGTAAAAGCGGGCAGGAGATACTGGAGATCTTCGAGAACCATTATCAGGTGAGTCATGAGAAAGCGCTGCTTGGGCTTGAGATCGCCGGGAGAGAGCGGGAGATTTTGCGGGACGTACATGCCGGGCAGGGTTACAGTCTCTACATAGGGATACCGTTTTGCCCCACCACCTGTCTGTACTGTTCGTTTACTTCATATCCCATCGCCGGCTACAGACGGATGACGGACGCTTATGTCGGTTGTCTGATCAGGGAGATGGAATATGTTTCAAAGCGTATGGCAGGCAGAGTGCCGGACAGCGTGTATATCGGCGGCGGGACTCCCACCACGCTGGAGCCGGAGCAGTTGGACAGACTGTTATCTGCGCTGGGGGAAAATTTTGACCTGAATGCTGTGAAGGAATTTACGGTGGAGGCAGGAAGGGCGGACAGCATCACCGGAGAGAAGCTGGCGGTGTTAGCCCGGCACGGGGTGGGCAGGATATCCGTGAATCCCCAGACCATGAAACAGGAGACTCTGGATATCATCGGCAGAAAGGCTTCTGTTGAGCAGGTGCTTACTGCCTATAAGCTCGCGAGAGAAGCGGGGTTCACCAATATTAATATGGACTTGATCC
The DNA here is from genome assembly GCA_947382415.1 of uncultured Lachnospiraceae bacterium. Lineage (GTDB taxonomy): Bacteria > Bacillota > Clostridia > Lachnospirales > Lachnospiraceae > Acetatifactor. Next base: position 9,117 of record CANCYO010000062.1, read on the forward strand.
TGGGGCTTCCCGGGGAGACGGAGGAGGATGTGCAGCACACCATCGACCGGGTGGAGGAGCTGTCCCCGGACAGCCTGACAGTGCATTCTCTGGCCATAAAGCGGGCCTCCCGGCTGGGCGCATGGATCCGGGAGAACGGTATCGAGACGCTGAAAAACACGGACAGGACGATGGCTATCGCCGCCGGGGGTGCAAAGCGAATGGGGATGGAGCCCTATTATCTCTATCGCCAGAAAAACATGTCGGGGAATTTTGAGAATGTGGGTTATGCAAAACCCGGGAAGTACGGACTCTATAATATCCTGATCATGGAGGAGATACAGACCATCGTGGCGTTAGGGGCAGGCAGCATCACCAAGGCGGTGTGGCCGGACGGACGCATTGAACGCTGTGATAATGTGAAGGATGTAGGCTTGTATATCGACAGACTGGATGAAATGCTGGCGCGCAAGGAGGCATTGTTTGCGGGACTACAGCTCATATAAAGGAGGACATTTTTATGGAGAGAGCAAAGGTTTATTTCACAAAAGAGATTACCCCGGAGGCGGTCATCCGTCTCTATGATATGCTGCAGGTGGAACTGCCCGGAAACGTGGCGGTAAAAGTACATTCCGGAGAGGTGGGCAATCAGAATTTCATCCGTCCTCCCTTCTGGAAACCTGTGATCGATAAAGTGAAGGGCACCATCGTGGAATGCAATACCGCCTACGAGGGAAAACGCGATACCACCGAGGCTCATTGGGAGACCATGAAGCTCCACGGCTGGACGGACATTGCGAAGGTGGATATCATGGACGAGGAGGGAGAGCTGGAGCTTCCCGTGGAGGGCGGCAGGCAGATCGCTGTCAACTATGTGGGCGATCATCTGAAAAATTATGACTCCATGCTGATCCTGTCCCATTTTAAGGGGCATCCCATGGGCGGCTTCGGCGGGGCCCTGAAAAATATTTCCATCGGTATCGCATCCTCCCACGGCAAGGCTTATATCCACGGCGCCGGGGATGTGGAGAAGATCTGGTCCTCGGAGCAGAATGATTTTCTGGAGGCCATGGCGGATGCGGCCAAATCTGTGGTGAAGCATTTTGACGGCAGGATGGCGTTTGTGAACGTCATGTGTAATATGTCTGTGGACTGTGACTGCTGCGCTGTGGCGGAAGACCCTGAGATAGCAGACATCGGCGTACTTGCAAGTCTGGATCCCATCGCATTGGATCAGGCCTGTGTGGATTTGGTGTATGCTTCGGAGGATCCGGGTAAAGCGCATCTGATCGAACGCATGGAATCAAGAAACGGTATTCACATTGTGGAGGCCGCTGATGGGCTGGGCTTTGGCAGCAGGCAGTATGAACTGGTGGAGGTATGACAAAAGATGGCGCTGAGTAAGAAGCCCACTACGGGCATGAAGGACATTTTGCCCCGGGAGATGCAGATCCGCGACTATGTCATTGGGGTCATTAAGGACACCTACGGCAGATTCGGATTCACTCCCATCGAGACTCCCTGCGTGGAGCATATCGCAAACCTGACCAGTAAACAGGGGGGCGACAATGAGAAACTGATCTTCAAGATTTTAAAGCGGGGAGAGAAGCTGAATGTGGAGGAGGCTGTCACCGAGGAGGATGTGGTGGATTTTGGCCTGCGCTATGACCTGACGGTGCCTTTGGTGCGTTTTTATTCCAATAATGCGGCGGCTCTGCCCACGCCCTTCAAGGCTTTGCAGATGGGAAATGTGTGGCGGGCGGACAGACCCCAGAGAGGGCGTTACCGTCAGTTTATGCAATGCGATATCGACATTTTCGGGGAGCCCTCCAATCTGGCGGAGATCGAGCTCATACTGGCTACCACTACCACTTTGGCCAGACTGGGTTTTCGGAATTTTCAGATCCGTATCAATGACCGGGAGATATTGAAGGCCATGGCCGCATATGCGGGATTTGCCGAGGAGCAGTATGACAGCGTGTTCATCACGCTGGACAAGATGGACAAGATTGGCATGGACGGCGTGAAGGCAGAGCTTGTGCAGAACGGTTTTGCCGCTGAGCAGTGCGACAGATATCTGGAACTGTTTGCGGCGGTGGAGGGCGCGGAGGACGGCGTCGCCTGTCTGACAGAACGGTTGGGTGATTATCTGGACGAGGGGCTGGTCGATTCTTTCCGTGAGATACTCTCCAGCGTACAGGCCACCAAGTCGGATGCCTTTGAACTGGTCTTTGATCCCACGCTGGTGCGCGGCATGAGCTATTATACCGGTACGATCTTCGAGGTCTCCATGCCGGAGTTTGGCGGAAGCTGCGGCGGGGGCGGCAGATATGACAAAATGGTGGGAAAATTTACGGGTAACGAGGTGCCCGCCTGCGGATTTTCCATCGGTTTCGAGAGAATCGTGCTGCTTTTGATGGAGAGCGGTTTCCAGGTGCCGGCGCGTCCCAGACAGGTGGCTTATCTGGTGGAGAAGGGCGTGGCCGGAGAGCGTCTGTGCGAGGTCATCGCCAGGGCCCAGGAGGCCAGAGCGGACGGCACACAGGTGCTGGTGGTCCGCATGAACAAGAATAAAAAGTTCCAGAAGGAACAATTGATGCAGGAAGGCTACGAGGACTTTGTGGAGTTCTATAAGGATCCGTTGAAAAATTAGAGAATTCAGTTAAGAATCAGAGAATCCTGTTAAAAATCAAAGAAGTCAGTAAAAATACTAAGTTTAGAATCGAGGTTTGGAAAAATGGCTGAGTCAATGAAGGGTTTGAAGCGCACATGCCGCTGTGGAGAGCTGAGCGCCGTCAATGCAGGCGAGACTGTCACCGTTATGGGATGGGTGCAGAAGCAGAGGAACAAGGGAGGTATCATCTTTGTGGATCTGCGCGACCGCGCAGGGATTCTGCAGGTCATCTTTGAGGAGAGCGACTGCGGAGCGGAGAATTTCGCGAAGGCCGAGAAACTGCGCAGCGAGTTTGTGGTGGCTGTGACGGGTACTGTGACAAAGCGCCAGGGCGCCGTCAATGAGAACCTGTCCACCGGGGAGATCGAGGTGCGCGCCACCGGACTGCGGGTGCTCTCCGAGGCCGAGACTCCGCCCTTTCCCATCGAGGCCGATTCCAAGACCAAGGAGGAGCTTCGCTTAAAATACCGGTATCTGGATCTGAGAAGGCCGGATCTGCAGCGCAATCTGATTCTGAGAAGCAGGATCGCCATTGCCATTCGCAGCTTTTTGAGCGATGAGGGATTCCTGGAGATAGAGACGCCCATCTTAAACAGATCGACGCCGGAGGGCGCAAGAGACTATCTGGTGCCCAGCCGCGTACATCCGGGCTGTTTTTACGCGCTGCCCCAGTCTCCGCAGATCTTTAAGCAGCTTTTGATGTGTTCCGGCTATGACAGGTATTTTCAGATTGCAAAATGCTTCCGCGATGAAGATCTGCGGGCGGACCGTCAACCGGAGTTCACGCAGGTGGATCTGGAGATGTCTTTTGTGGATGTGGACGACGTCATCGATGTGACAGAGCGCATGGTGGCTGCGGTATGCAGGGAATCCATCGGGCTGGAGGTACAGCTCCCCTTAAAGCGTATGACATGGCAGGACGCCATGGACCGTTTTGGCTCCGATAAGCCCGACACGCGTTTTGGCATGGAGCTTACGGATGTGTCAGCCCTTGTGAAAGACTGTGGTTTCGGAGTGTTCACCGGTGCGCTGGAGAACGGAGGGAGCGTCCGCGGTATCAATGTGAAGGGACAGGCGGAGATGCCCAGAAAGAAGATCGACGCGCTGGTGGAGTTTGCCAAAGGCTATGGGGCCAAAGGACTGGCCTATCTGTCTGTAATGCCCGACGGCACTTACAAATCCTCCTTTGCGAAATTTATGACGGAGGAGGAACTGAAGGCTCTGACGGCGGCCATGGGCGGAGAGCCCGGAGATCTGTTGTTCTTTGCGGCGGACAGATTAAAGATCGTATACGCTGTGTTGGGAGCTTTGCGGGTGGAGATAGCCCGTCAGCTTGATCTGATCGACAGAGACCGCTTTGATTTCCTATGGGTTACGGAGTTCCCGCAGTTTGAGTGGAGCGACGAGGAAGAGCGCTATGTGGCCATGCATCATCCGTTTACCATGCCCATGGAGGAGGATCTGGACAGACTCAATACCGAGCCGGGCAGTGTGCGGGCAAAGGCCTATGATATTGTGCTCAACGGTGTGGAGCTGGGCGGCGGCAGCGTGAGAATTTTCCAGAGCGACGTACAGGAGCGGATGTTCGAGGCGCTGGGATTCACGAAGGAGGAGGCTCACAGCCAGTTTGGTTTCCTGCTGGACGCTTTCAAATACGGCGTACCCCCTCATGCGGGACTTGCCATCGGATTGGACCGGCTTGTGATGCTGCTGGTTCGGGCCGAGAGCATTCGAGAGGTTATCGCCTTCCCCAAGGTGAAGGATGCGTCCTGTCTGATGTCCGAGGCCCCCGGGGAAGTTGCGCTAAAGCAGCTTGAGGAGCTGGCGCTGAGAGTGGTTGCCCCTGAGCAGACACAGGCTGAGTCCTCCGCGGAATAAGAAGATGGAATAAAGAGAATACCGAAGAGTCGGGACAGTGGGCTGTTATGGCGGCGGGGGATTTCCCCGGCAGTCCTGGCAGCTCTTTGCATTTTTCCGGCGGGTGTGAATCGGTGCAGAGCAAATATTGATGAACTCTGAATGAGCGGGAATCTGACAGAAATGAGCGGGAAAAGGTGAAATTATATTTACTTTCGATTGAAGAAATGAGCGGAGGAGCAGAGGCGGAGAGGCTTTGCGGGTGGGCCATGGGATATCTGGATGCCCACCGGGCACAGAAAGCGGGGCGGATTCGGGCGGGAAACGCGAGGATGCTCTCCGTGGGAGCGGGGCTTTTGCTGCAGCTTATTGGAGCGGAGTCCGGTGACAGGGAATATCCTTTTTGTCTGCAGGTGTCGGATGTACTGCGCAGTCTGGAGCACAGAGATGCTCCGGTTGACATCGTCTATCGTTACGGGGCGGGCGGAAAGCCGGATTTTGCAGATCGTGCGCTGCATTTCAGCCTGTCTCACTCGGGGCAGTATGTCTGCTGCGCGGTGGATGAGGCACAGATCGGGGCGGATATCCAACAGATGCGTTCCATAAAGAGCAGGAAGCTTGTGGAGCGCCGCTTTTCGGAAAACGAGCGCACAGCGCTGGAAGCCTGTGAAAATGACGCGGAACGGGAGCGGCTTTTTTACCGCATCTGGGTCAGGAAGGAATCCTATGCCAAGCTCACCGGAGAGGGGATTGCAGTTGCGGCAGGGCTGGATACCGGAGAACTGGAACAGTCCGTGTGTTGGCGGGAATATACTTTGCCGGAGGGATATTTTATGGCCGTGTGCCAATATCGTCCGCAGGAGAGAGAGGATCAGGTAGTATGTCCGGAATGAAGAAATTACTGGTTTATCTGAGGGATTACAGGAAGGAGTCGGTGCTTGCGCCGCTCTTTAAACTGTTGGAAGCGTTTTTTGAACTGCTGGTGCCTCTGGTGATGGCAGCCATCATCGACAGGGGAATCGAGGAGGGCAACGGCGGTTATATCATGAAGCTGGGCGTCTGCCTGATCGTGTTGGCTGTGGTAGGGCTGACTGCCTCCATCACGGCTCAGTTTTTTGCGGCCAGAGCGGCGGTGGGATTCTCTGCCAGTCTGCGGCAGGCTCTTTTTTCCTATATTCAGGATCTGAAGTTCTCCAATATTGACAAAGTGGGAACAGCAACCATGATCACCCGTATGACCAGCGATATCAATCAGGTACAGAACGGGGTCAACATGGTGCTGCGGTTGTTTTTGCGATCGCCTGTCATTGTGTTCGGAGCCATGATCATGGCCTTTTTTATCGATGTGCAGTGCGCGCTGGTGTTTGTTGTGGCCATTCCGCTGCTGGCTGTTGTGGTCATGGGAATCACATTTTTTACCATTCCTCTGTATAAAAAGGTGCAGGCGGCGCTGGATAAGGTACTCTCTACCACCAGAGAAAATCTCACAGGCGTACGTGTCATCAGGGCTTTCCACAGGGAGGCCGAAGAGGAGGCGCAGTTCCATCAGGAAAATACGGGGCTTTTGCGTCTGCAGGAATTTGTGGGAAGGATCAGCGCCTGTATGAATCCGGTGACTTATATCATCGTAAACGCCGCGATCATCGTGTTGATCTATACCGGTGCGGTACAGGTAAATGTGGGGAACCTCACCCGGGGCGAGGTGGTGGCCATCATCAACTATATGTCTCAGATTCTGGTGGAGCTGGTGAAGCTGGCCAATCTGATCATCACCATCACCAAGGCCCTGGCCTGTGCAGACCGTGTGGCCTCCGTGTTTGAGATTCAGCCGCAAAAGGATTCCGATGTGCAGACCCATGCCGGGGCAGGAGGCGCAGGAGATTCGGCCCCTTATCTGGCTTTCGATCATGTCAGCCTCACTTATGAGGGAGCCGGCGCGGAGACTCTCAGAGAGATGCATTTTACAGTCAACAGGGGAGAGACCGTGGGGATCATCGGCGGTACCGGTTCCGGCAAGTCTTCGCTGGTCAATCTGATTCCGGGATTTTACCATGCCACTCAGGGCTGCATCAGGCTTGAGGGCACAGATCTGCGGGAGATACCGGAACAGGAGCTTCGCGCCCGGATCGGCATGGTGCCCCAGAAGGCAGTGCTCTTTAAGGGAACGATACGCAGCAATCTGCTGTGGGGCAGACCGGAGGCTTCGGATGAGGAATTGTGGCAGGCCATCGATACCGCACAGGCCAGAGAGGTGGTTGAGGGCAGAGAGGGCGGACTGGACGCCGAGATTGCCCAGAACGGACGGAACCTCTCGGGAGGCCAGAGGCAGCGTCTCACCATTGCAAGGAGATCGGAAGAGCACACGTCTGAACTCCAGTCACGCACGGACATC
>CANCYO010000063.1 GCA_947382415.1 uncultured Lachnospiraceae bacterium
ATATTACCATAAGAGCATTTGATTTTCTATATAAATATTCAGGTTCCCCGGAGAGCATCCTCATGAATCCATTTGCCGCCGGCAAAGCGCACGGTAAAAATCATCGCCCTGACACCCCAATCGGTAAACATTCCAATCCACACCGCCGCAAGCCCCAGATGAAACATTTTCACAAGAAAGATGCAGACTGCCACGCGACAGCTCCACATGGTGATGACAGAGACAGTCATGGAAAATTTCGCATCGCCTGCCGCCCTGAGTCCGTAGGGTATGCCGAAGGCGCCTACCCAAAACAGCGGTTTCACGATGGTCATAGCTGTCACCAGCTTAAAACACAGAGCTGCCGCCTCAGGCTCCATCCCGCTAAGCCAGGTCACCGGTTTCGTGATGGCCAGCACTAACAGACACGACGCCAATACTCCGATCCATGCGACACCCATCAGTTTTACGATATAATACTTTGCTTCCTCTTTTCGATGTGCGCCGATGCACTGCCCCACCACCGTCATCAGCCCGATACCCACACCATTGCTGAATATCCCGTTTACATTTTCCAGAATATCCGTCATTGCCTGCGCTGATATCGCCATGGTGCCCATGGTGGAAACCGTTGACGAGATAGCCAGCTTGCCAAACTGAAACATCCCGTTCTCAATCCCCGCCGGAATGCCTATGGCCATTATACTGCCTATCAACGCCATATCCGGTCGGATTGCCAGATAATTCCTGACCACGATGGTCTGCTCCGGTTTTCTGAGCTGCCGGTAGATTACCACCGTACTGAACACTCTTGATAAAAGTGTGGCCAGGGCAGCGCCTGCCACGCCCCATCTTAAACCATAGATAAACAAAGCGTTTCCCGCTACGTTCATAACATTCGAAATGACGGATATCTTCGTCGGAAACCTGGAGTTGCCCGACGCCCTGTAAAATGCCGCTCCTGCACTAAACAACGCCATAAACGGATAAGAAACGGCAGTGATCAGAAAATAAACCACCGCATTTTCCATCACAGAATCTTCAACCGCTCCAAAAATCAGCCGCAAAAGACGCTCCCCGCCCAAGATACAAAATGCTGTAATCACAAACGAGATCACAAATACGGTGAGCACAACCTGTCCGGCTGCCCGGCTGCTCTCCTCTTTGCTGCCGCTGCCGATATACCGCGAACAGACGATCACCGCACCGGCCGCTAACGCCACAAATACCTGTATGACCAGATTGTTGATGGAATCCACCAGCGACACCGCCGATATAGCATAACTCCCCACGGTGGAAACCATCATCGTGTCCACCATTCCCATCAGTGAATTCAGAAACTGCTCTACGATGATGGGAAACAACAGCCAAAACAACATCCCGTTGTCAAACAGCATATTTTCCCTGTCTATCTGTTCTTTATCATACAACTTCATTCTCGTTTGACTCCCAAGACTTATTAAGCGTTCTAATAAAGATTGTACCATATATAACTGCTAAACAGAGAATTATTCAATTGAGAATTGACAATATTCAGTTGAATAGTATATAATGTACTTGTTCAATAAGTACACTCAATCTGCGAAGAGGTACAAAATGGAAATAATAATCAGCAACAATGCCAATAAGCCCATTTATGAACAGATCACTTCACAGATCAAGGCCATGATCATGAGCGGAGAACTGCAGCCCGGCGATGCCATTCCCTCCATGCGCGCATTGGCAAAGTCGATACATGTCAGCGTCATCACTGTTCAAAAGGCTTACGAATATCTGCAGCGGGACGGGTTTATCGAGACGACTGTGGGCAGGGGAAGCTTTGTATCGGCACAAAACAAAGAATTTTATCAGGAGGAACAGCAGCGGCTTGCGGAAGAACATTTACAGACAGCCGCCGAAATCGGAAGGGTAAGCAATATTCCGCTGGCCAAGCTGACAGAATTGTTGACTTTGTTTTACCTGGAGGACGAATAATATGGAACATATCTTAGAGCTGCAGTCCGTCTGCAAAACCTTTCCCAAAACACAATTTGCGCTGGATCAGGTGTCCTTTTCCATACCCTATGGCTCCATCATGGGATTTGTGGGCGCAAACGGAGCGGGAAAAACCACCACCATCGGCTGCATTTTAAATACCGTTTTGAAAGACAGAGGAACGATCAGACTGTTCGGACAAGAACTGTCTGATGCCGGCACAAAAGCTGAAGCACTACTCCCGGGGCATGACCATGAAACTGGCTGTCGCCGCGGCTCTGTCACATCACCCGCAGCTCCTGATACTGGACGAAGCCACAAGCGGCCTGGATCCCGTCATGCGTGATGATATGCTTGACGTTTTGCTTGATTTTGTGCAGGAAGAGGATCATTCCATTCTCCTGTCCTCACACATCACCTCAGATTTGGAAAAAATCGCCGATTATATTACCTTTATTCATGACGGAAAGCTTATCATGACTGCATCCAAAAACGATCTGATCTACCAGTATGCCGTCATGCGCTGCAGAGAAAGTCAATTTCAGGCATTAGATCCCGGTGATATCCTGGCCTGGCGCAGGCGGGACTTTCAGATTGATGTGCTGGTAGCCGACGGCAAACAGGCAGAGCGCAAATATCCCGGTTCTGTCATAGACCATACTTCCGTGGACGAAATGATGCTGTTGCTGGTAAAGGGGGAACGCGTATGAAGGGACTTCTCAAAAACAATTTTTATGCGGTGTGCTCCGGCGCGAAAATCTTTGCCGTCTTTCTGTTCCTGTTCGGAGCTTTTGCCACCATCGTTGTCAGCCCGCAGCTTTTACTCTTTTATATGCTGTTGGGCATCATCGGGTTTTCAATGAACGCAAACACCGGCATGGGGAAGGATTCCGTTTCCAGATGGGCAAGATATAAGATCACTGCTCCCGTAAGAAGAACTGACATCATAAAGAGCTATTTTTTCAGCCAGCTTATATGGATGTTTGTGGGAATGTTTTTTGCCGGAACCGGCATGAGTTTATCCTGGCTCCTCCACGGATGCCCTTTTGACCGGAGCATCGACGCCCTTTTGATATTTGCGGTGGGAATCAGCATCAGCCTGTTTGCCGGAGCAATCTATTTTCCGTTATTTTATTTGGGCGGTGAGGAGAGAAGTTTTACCTTTTTGATCATCAGCCTGCTGTGTGCCATTGGAATTGTCATGGGCCTTACCACCGGAATCAACAGGATGTTTGGCCCCCACATGACCACCCTTCAGATCCTGTTGGAGGCCTGATGCTGTTAGCCTTCGCGGTTGCGGCATATGCTCTCTCCTATCCGGTGACAGTGGCTGTCTTTCGGAATAAAGATGTGAGTTAATATGCCCGAACGGCACACCTCCGCCCACCGGACATTCTCTGTCATGCCTTCCTGTCATACCGGCCTGTAGCCGCCAGACAGGCTGCGCCCGTCAGACTCATCAGCAGACCCGATATCCAAAACCAACGGTCAACTCCCACCGCTTCGCTGACCGGTCCCGCCGCCAGCAGCCCAAAGGGCGTCGCCAGAGTCATGGCCGTAGTCAGCATGGAAAACACCTTTCCCATCATTTCAGGTGCAATAGATTCCTGAATATATGCCATGAGCGGAACATTGAAAAAGGTTCCCGACGCTCCCATGATAAAACAGCAGACCACAAAGCCCCAAAAACCGCCTGACGGGAGGATACCGCTCACAGCCGCCGCAAGTCCCAGCGCCAATATGGACATTGAGATCATGAAAAATCGCCTGCGGGATCCGCCCCACATTCCCATGACCAGAGAAGAGACAAGAAGTCCGCCTGAAAAAACAAACTGCACCACCGCGTTATGCCATGCCTCCCCGCTATAATGCATACGCACCAGCAGCGGAAACAGAGAACCCAGAGGCATGTAGAGAACACTGGAAAATATGATGGGAAAAAACACAGCCCTCAAGGGCCTGTTATTCCACATGGCAGCAAATCCCTTTTTCGCGTCCTCTATCACATGTACCGTTCTGTCCGTTCGCGGAATGTCAGGAATAGCAACCGCGGCCAGACACCCTATGGCAATTACGGCGCCTGCAATATCCACCAGCATGATCGCCGCAACCGGAAATGCGCTCATCAGGCCCGCTCCCAGAGCCGGCCCCAGCATGGTGGACACGGACACGATCAAATTGCCCCACCCGCCTGCTTTCGTCAGCATCTCAACCGGGACAAACAGGGGAATCGCCGCCTGCATCGCCGGCGCATGGAAAGTGTTGCCCAGACCGCGTATAAAAAGTATCACATAGATGAACCACATAGGCGGAGCTTCCGTCAATAAAAAAGCAATGCCCAGAACAACACTTGAGAAAGCCACCAGTCCGTCGGCTGCCATCATAACCGTCCTGCGGTTATACCGGTCGATCCACACCCCGGCAAAAGGCCCCACTAAAATATTAGGCAGAAAAGAAGCCGCCGTTGCAAGCGCCAGCGTGACCGCCGACTCTTCCCTCACAGTCATCCACCAGATCACCGCAAACTGAACGGCGGCAGAACCCAACAGAGAAAATGCCTGTCCTGCATATATGATCGCAAATTTCTTTTTCCAATTCATCATGATCCCTCCGCAGGCTCATCGATCAGCTTATCCGCAAACTGCAGCGCCCGCTTTTATTCAGAGTCAAACTCCTTTAGATAAAACCGGTTCATCGTACCGTGGAGAACTGTCTCAGGCCTGCCGATTTGACAAAAGCCAAGCTTTTCATACATATGTATCGCCGTTTCCAGATTCGTATGAGTCTCCAGATACATTCGGTCATAGCCGGCTTTTCTGGCAAACTCCTCCGCAACCTGCATCAGATGCCTCCCTATTCCGTTTCCTTTTACCGCATCTGTCAGATAGATTTTCTGCAATTCTGCGCAGTTCTCGAATCCCGCAAATTCCGCAATGCCCACGCCACCGATAACCTGTCCATCGTCACCCTCCACGATAAAATATCCTCTTTTATCCGGCAATGCATGATAATACCTGCTGAGGTGATCGACCTCCGGATCATAATAAACGGTGCCTGGAATATCCAAGTGATACCGCTTCAGGTTTGTCCGGATGATATCCGCAATAAAGGGATCGTCAGCTTCCGTGATCGGTCGTATTTGATAATTTTTGCACTGTTCATTTTCTATGATCATTTCTTTGCATTTCCATTCTTCACCCTGAATACAATATGTTTCCGTAACATCAGGAACTACGTCTCTGAAACCAACCGTTTTATAGCAACCGTATGCTGCAAGATTCTCTTCAAAGACCCCCAATGAAGCTCTCCGCGCTCCATATAGTTCAAATACAAACTTTAATCCCTGTTGAAGCATCATTTTTCCATATCCTTTTCCCCGCTTGTCAGGCTTTACAATAACAAATCCAAAGCGCAGTTCATCAAAGGATTCATCCGGATTTCTCAGAGTAAAAAAGCCAACGGTTCCAGATTCATCAAATGCTATAAACGGCATAAGAGATTCAACAAAACCAAATTCCTTTTGTGTGACAGGGTAATTGCCAAGTACGCCGGCTGTCCACCTGTAAAATGTTGTTTCATCCTGACACCATGATAATACCTCATCTGAATCCGCAGTTTTGTATGGCCTAATTCTAATCATATGCTTCTCCTTATTTTGCTTAATCATAGCATAATAAAGTACAGCGGGCAACAAAATATAAGGAAGCCGGTTTTCTATTACATCGCTCTTTTTTCCTCCGGCTTTCTGAAAAAGCCTGCGGCAGACAGTCCGATCACACATACCACCGCACCCGTAGGAATCAGTACAAGCCAAACCGCCCCGCAGAATCTGTCAAACAAAACGCCATATACCATCTGGCCGGCAGGCTGGGCGCACATGGTGATAACGGATGTATAAGCCATTACTTTTCCGAGCAGGTGATCCGGCGTATTCTGCTGGATCATGGATACCGCAAAAATAGAAAAAATACTGATGGCCGCCTGCATTCCGCAGAAAGCGATTACATTCACAGCGTATCTGGTAATAACACCTGTCGGAAACAGAAACACAGCGCCCGCAGGGATGATACAGACTCCGATGGCCGCAAGCACATATGCTAATCTGCCGGACTTCATCTTCCCGGTAAGAAGCCCTGCGGCCATGCTCCCCACGATGACAGCAACCGCCAGTGCGCTCTCTGCCCCTCCGTAATATTGGGCATCCAGACCAAGAACCGTCCGCACAATAAAGGGAAGTCCCACCAATGTGATCCCCATGACAAAAAAACGGGAAAGCGCTGCCAAACACAGCATTTTCATAATATCCGGCCGCTCCTTTGTGAGGAATCGGACACTGTCTGCAAAATCCGCCTTTACCATAGACAGGATATTTCCACGATGACCTCTTGGCCGGTAATCCATTCTTATCAAGCACTCTAATAGCGCCGTAACAAAAAAGCACACAACGCTTGCAAACATGATGGGCTTCAACCCGAATGCCGCATACATGACGCCGCCCGACAGTGGAGCGATCAGACAGGAGACGGACGCCGCCTGATTCACAACCGCATTCCCTCTGATAATATGATCACCTGACAGCATCTGCGGGATGCAAGCCTGCACCGTAGGCGTTTCAAATGCCCCGAGAACAGACAGCGCCACAAGCAGTACACTGATCACAACAAGAGCATTCTCTGCGGACAGAAAAACTGCCGCACATAAAACAGATATTCCCGACAAAGCATCTAACCCCGCCATAAGATTCCGCTTATCCATCCGGTCAGCAAGTATCCCTCCAAGAGGCGACAGAAGGATGGAGGGAATTATGGCAATAGACAAAATGCCCGCAAACACGGCTGCCGAACCCGTAGCTTCCAACACATACATGGACAGTGCCAGCCGTAAAATATAATTCCCGAATAAAGAGCTTACCTGCCCCAGCACAAGGAGCGTAAAATTTCGGGTAAACAATCTCTGTTCCATCCGCTAATCCTCCCTTTTGTCATTGCAGTCTCCCAGCAGTCTCTCTACCCTCCCGTACGTCTCGTCTTCGATAATGGGGAGTCCCATTGCCGAAAGCATTTTTGCAAGAAAACGGCACTTGTGCTGAAGCTCTTCAGCATCAGCCGGAAATACGGACGGCATCAGCCAGAAATTAGCAAGGGGAAGCAGCTCGGAAAGTTCCTTTGCATACTCTGTCCGGATAGAACCGTCTCGCCGGCCTTCCTCGATCAGTTCAAACCACAGTGGAGTCAGCACTCTCCGGTTCGCCTCCACCGCTGCTGCCAGAATACGAGGGTCTTTCAGGATAGAAACTGCCTGCATACTAATCTCTTCCCGCTTTACATCGGCTCTGTCCAGAGCAAGTACCGCCCGGATCTTCTGCATCCCGTTCAGATCAGAACGCCCTCTTACTGTCTCAAAAGGATTGTTTTCCAGAAACATCCGATCCCCCAATGCATGCATAACCTCTTCCTTACTCTGGAAAAAACGGTAAAACATCCCCTTGGCTCCGCCTGCCAGATCCATGATGTCGCTAATGGCAGTCTCCTCATAACCTTTCGACAAAAACAATTCCCCGGCCGCGTCTAATATCTCTTTTTTCCACTGTTCCGGCGACTTTTTCACAGGTCTTGCCATCCTGCAGAACCTCCTTGCGCAATTAATGACTCCGAGTTATTGACTCTAAGTCATTAATTATTATACAAAAGGCAGGCCCCGGTGTCAACTGCATTTAGCTGTCTGTTTTCACATCAATGTATCATCTCTGAGCACCTCTGCCAGACTGATTTTGCGCACATTGCGCCATGCAAGATAATATGCCAGCGCCACGGAGCCGAAAACAGCCGCCATAAAAATTCCAACGGGAACAACCGGCGCCTCCGCCATGAATTCTCCCACATCAACATAGCTTATCCGCAGCATGTACCCTACTGCGAAAACCGCAAGCAGAAGGCTGCGTAAGATCGGGCCTCCAGCCATGACCAGAGCCTCGATGCAGAACATTTTTCCAAGCTCTCCCGGAGTCATTCCAATGGACAGATACCTTGCGAATTCCCGTTTCCTCTGACTCACAAATCCCAATGTATTGGAAAACACATTGCCCATGCCGATCACCGCAAGCAAAATGCAAAACCCTCCCAATATAAGCATCATTCCCTGTATCTGCTTATTATTGTCGGCATATTCCTGAATACGGTTTTCACTTGTTATGGTATATTGCCCGCCCACCAGTCCGGCGATCTCATCCTGAAGCCAGTTCAGTTCCTCCAATGACGCATCTTCCATGCCGCGGACGCATAGATAGCTGTCCTCTTCCATGCCGCCGATCTCCTCTTTGACCGTTCGCCACAATGATGCAGGAAGAAAATGCACCAGCTCATAATAATCCAGCGTCGCGTATTCCTCCTTCAAAACAGGGACCTCCTGTGTATAGGAAAGTACCGGCAGCTCTGCAGACCTCTCCTCATTACCCCATTGCCGCAAAACACTTACGGCGCTCTCCCCCACTCCCTGTTCTCTGATATAAGGCATGTAAACGGGGTGTCGGAAATCAGGATTTGTCACGTCACAGATCCGGTTTAATACCACCGCCCCGTCAAGACGCGGCTCAGCGCCAATCTGCTCACAATAAACAAGAAAACTGCTATCGTCCAGTATAACCAGGGGAGCATTTACCAGAAAACCGCCGTCAACCGCTGTTACATGGCTGTCGGATGCATGGGAAAATCCGCCAAAGGCCTGCATATCCGGGCTCATTTCCTCCTCTGTGACAATCCTCTTTGCCTTTGCTTTCTGATACACAATGGCGCTCTCCACCCCGGTAAGTCCCCGAACGGCTTCCGTCTCTTCAAACGCATCCACATCTGCGTCCCTGACTGTGACCATGATGTCCCAAACATTCTGAAATCTTTCAAAATAAGTCTCTCTGGTACTGATCCCGGAAAGAGAAAAAAAGCACTGCATGACCGAAAAGGCCAGAAACGAAAACAGGAAGGATAGGGACGCCGTCCGTAAAGCTTTTCGCTGCGCCTTTAACGCGTTGCCGGCCAGCTCCCCCTCCACACCGAACAGAAGGGCTTCCAAATAAGAATGCTTTCTGCGCTTTAACTGTAATTCTCCGGTATTTTTAATCGCTTCCAGCGGCGTCAGCCTGCTCAGCTTTCCGGCCGGCAGCCATGCCGAAATCCATATAGTCACAACGGTTACAGACAATGTCAGCGCCAGAACCAGCGGATGATACCCCCAAACAGAATCATGCCTTCCCGCGATACCGCTTCCCAGCATGACATTTGTCATATGCACAATTCCCATGCTGCCTGCGATTCCCAGCAGATTCCCCAGAATAACCGGTGCGGCACAAAGAGCTGCCGCCTCCTGCAAAAGACAGGTTCTGATCTGCTTTGGCGTAGCGCCGATACTGGAAAAAATGCCAAACTGATGAATTCTTGCGTTCATAGATACCGCAAAGGCATTGTGAATGATTACGATCAATGAGACCGACGCCATCACCGTTATTAAAATGAACATCGGAAAGACCAGCCTCGGAGCCGTATCTCCCGAATCCCGAATCATATACATTGCAAGAAGTCCATAGTGATAGACCAGTTTATCCGGCTGGGCTCCCACCATTTCGGCAATGCGGGGGGAATCGGCGAAAACAGCTCCCGGGTCATAAAAATACAGATCAAGCGCCGCTTCCCCGCCCTTGTCTGTCACCACCACGACATCCTTCACATTGGCCAGATTTTTTACAGAATCGATATCTTCCTGTTCAAATGCTCCGATGATCCGGCTATGCCAGCCGCCCTCTTCCAACCCGATCCGCTCCACCTCATACTTCCACATGTTATAAAACAGTCCGCCCAACAAGGATAAAAGCAAAGCTGCAATAAATCCCGAAACTCTGACCGACAGGCTTGAAGAACGGTTGTTTTTCACATAACCCGATGAATATTCTCTCCACATAACCGTCACCTCCGCCGCTCGTCGCTGATGATACGCCCGTCTTCCACCGTTATGATGCGTTCCGCTTCCAAAGCCACCTTTTCGTCATGAGTAATCAGCAAAATCGTCTGCTCCAGATTCCGGTTGGAGAGCTTTAACAGGTCAATGATCTCTTTGGAATTTTTCCGGTCCAGATTGCCGGTGGGCTCATCCGCCAGAAGCAGCGCCGGCCGGTAGATCAGCGAGCGGGCAATGGCAACCCTTTGCTGTTGCCCGCCCGACAACTGATTGGGCAGAGCCTCAAGCCTGTCCGCAATACCCAGGCCTTTTACAATCTGCTCAAAATAATCCTGATTCGGCTTTTTCCTGTCAAGGGCAAGAGGCATAAGGATATTTTTCCGCACCGTAAGGGTCGGGATCAGATTATAAAACTGATACACCAGCCCCACCTTCCTGCGCCGGAAAATCGCTGCCTGCGTCCGGTTTAAACCTGACAGCTCAGTCCCGTTGACAACTACCCTTCCCTCCGTGGGCCTGTCCACACTGCCGATGATATGCAGCAAAGTAGACTTGCCCGAGCCGGACGCTCCGATGACGGCTACAAACTCCCCCTTATTCACTGCCAGATCAATACCGTCCAGCGCCACCACCTGACTGCCGCCGGATCCGTAGACCTTCCTGACACCCTCACATTTTAAAATCTCCATCCGAATTTTCTCCTTTCGCCTGTATGCCTTTCATAAGGACTGTTCCTCACAGCCTCCACAATGAACAGTATAGCAGACGAAAATTACAACTCAGTGACTGTAGAAACGAATTTCAAAAAGTGCTCCTCCTTCGGGCTTATTGTATGCCCGTATTGTTCCGTTCTGACGCTCAATGATCTCTTTTGCCAGAGCCAGGCCGATTCCGATACCACCCTCACCCGCATTCTGCCCCCGGTAAAACCGCTCAAAGAGATGCGGAATATCCTCTTTTGCAAACCCTTCCCCTTCATCCCAGATCAGAATCTCCGTATACAGGGGATTCTGATCATAAGTACAATGAACCGTTCCCCCATGACTGTGCTCCATGCAGTTTTTCATCAGATTCATAACCGCCTCCATGGTCCAGTCCAGATCGGCACAGATCATCATCTCCCCCAACTCGGGAATCTGAACAGAAACGCCGGAGCTGACCAGCAATTCCTGCAGATTGTCCGCCGCAAGCATAAGCAAAGTAAAGACGTCCACCTCATTTTTCTGCAAAACCAATGTTCCTGCATCAATTCGGGATAAGACCAGCAGCGCTTCCTGCAGATGCACCAGCCGCAAAAGCTGCTTCTCCACCTGTTCCAGATGTTCGCTGCCGCCTCTGTCCTTCATCATCCGGACAGACAAAAGGATAGCGGTAATGGGCGTTTTGATCTGATGTGCAATGTTTGACAGATTGTCCGCAAAATCATTTCTGGCCCGTACCGCCGAATCCTTCGTTTGATACAAAAAGGTCACCGTCTTATAGATTTCATCCTCCAGCCTGGAAAAATCATCCTCCCCGGAAGCGGAGAGGATGACGGCTTTTCCTGTATTCACCTGTTCCAGATATTCTTCCAGTGCCCGGATTCTCAAGGCTTCCTTTTGATTCCGATACCAAAAAGTAAAGAGAAAGAGCAGGACCCCCGCCAGAAAACCCATGGCCGCAAACAGGACGCCGCGCCCGACATCCAAATCCGTAAAATCAGATGCGCGCTGCCAAAGCAGACGGTAGTAATGAGAGACCAGCATGACAGAGACGGCAGAAACTATCAGACTTACAGATAAAACGGCTCCAAACGTGACTATGATATGTCTTTTCCCGCTCATACGGTATCCTCCATGCGATAACCCACACTTCTGACTGTTTTCAGGCAGGCCGGCTGGTGAAGCTTATCACGCAGCCGCTTCATGGTAACTGTCAGGGTGTTATCGTTCACATAATTTCCATTCACATCCCATACCTGCTCCAGGATCTTTTCTCTGGTCACCGTCCTTCCCTTGTGCTGCATCAGATACAAAAGCAGTTGATACTCGGCGGCGCTCAGGCTGACCTCCTCGGAATGACAGGCAACAGTGCAACGATTGCGGTCAACCGTGATGCCGTCACAGGAGAGATATTGTTCTGCCACATTGCCCGACCTGCGCAGCAGCGCCAAAATCCGCGAGTACAAGACCTCTAACTCAAAGGGCTTTACCACATAATCATCCGCGCCGCATCCAAAACCCGAAACAATATCTGCGGAATCTCCTCGCACCGTAAGAAAAATAATGGGCAGCTCTCTCCAGTTGCTGCGAATCCACCGGCACAGACTATCGCCCCGGCCGTCCGGCATATTCCAGTCCAGCAGCACCAGACCCGGTACACAGTCTTTTAACGCCTGCTCCGCCCTTGCCAGCGTAACACAGATTGTCACCCGAAAACCTTTGCCCTCCAGATATTTTTTTACGGCAGATGCAATATCGGGATCATCTTCAATATAATATAAATCAACCACGGTCTGTTTACCCCTTTTTGCAATAAACGAAATCACTGTTCCGTCAACATATAGTTTCCCCATAAGAAAATTACTTTGATTTTATAAATAGCCCCGCCTCTTTGCTTCGCTAATCAAATGCGGTTGGATATCAGGATATGTCCATCTTTCCGGCAATCTGTCCATTATGGCGATTTTCTCAATTTCACTATGCAATTCTGTTTCAAAACATTTGATATCGGCAAAGAACAACATTCCAAAAGATTCATGTTCTTGATTCAAATTATCAGGCGCTGTAACGGAATATACGCAGACAGGTTCTATATTAAATTCCAAAGCGCCCGTTTCCTCATACAATTCCCGTTTTGCTGTATCTATTATATTTTCCTGCCTCTCCCGATGACCTCCGGGTACTTCCCATGTATCTCTATCCTTATGTTTGCAAAACACATATTTATTTTGTGTTTTTGATATTATCACAGCAAATTTAAGCAGTTCGTCTTCTATGCTTTCATAAAATTTCACTTCGGTCATTTCAGTTATCCCTTCATTTTTATCCTGTACCTAACCCCAAATGCCTGTATCAATCACCTTACCATACTTCGCCGCGTTACTTTTCAGTGTACCTCATATATACCGATTGACAAATACAACAAAAAACGCCCTTAACCATGAGTTCCTACCCACAGCTAAGGGCGTTTCTAACATGGATTTATTTCAGCCATCCAAACCTCTTGCAAGTCATTCTGCCACATATAAACTATCAGACAACAAGAATAATCACACTCAAACGACTGTTATCAATCTGTTATCAAAAGACCTTACCAAAGCCTGCAAACCCGCATAAACACCAGTTTCCCGCAACTTCCTGCCTTATTCAAATTCTATCGTCCCGGTAGGCTTCGGCGTAAAGTCATACAGCACCCTGTTCACGCCCGGCACCTCATGGGTAATCCGATCCACCAGACGGCACATAAGGTCATAGGGAATATTTTCCACCGTGGCGGTCATCGCATCGGTGGTATTCACCGCGCGGATGATTACGGACCACTCAAAGGCGCGCTTTCCGTCTTTGATTCCGGTAGATTTGAAGTCGGGCACCACGGTAAAATACTGCCACACTTTGCCCTCCAGGCCGTTCTTTGCAAACTCTTCCCGCAGGATTGCGTCCGATTCGCGCACTGCTTCCAGTCTGTCGCGGGTAATGGCGCCGGGGCAGCGAACGCCAAGCCCGGGGCCGGGGAAGGGCTGACGGTAAACCATGCCGTCCGGCAAACCTAACTGTCGGCCAACCATACGCACCTCATCCTTGAACAGGATCTTCACAGGTTCAACAAGCTCAAAGTTCATATCTTCTGGCAGACCGCCCGCATTGTGATGCGCCTTGATCCCTTTCTCGCTCTCCAGAATATCCGGCCAGATGGTTCCCTGTGCCAGAAAATCAATGCCGTCCAACTTGCGCGCCTCCTCGGCAAACACCTCAATGAACTCTCCGCCTATGATCATTCTCTTCTGCTCAGGGTCCGTCACACCTGCCAACTTGTCCAGAAAACGATCCGTCGCGTCCACATAGATCAGATTCGCTTTCATCTGATTGCGGAACACCTCGATGACCTGCTCAGGTTCACCCTTTCTCAAAAGTCCGTGATTTACATGAACGCAAACCAACTGCTGCCCGATTGCCCTGATCAAAAGCGCGGCCACCACAGACGAATCCACGCCGCCGGAAAGTGCAAGCAGCACCTTTCTGTCGCCTACCTGCGCCTGAATCTCCGCCACCTGCTCCTCAATAAAAGCATCCGCCAATTCGGGAGTCGTAATTCTCACCATATCATCCGGTCTTCTGTCCATTGCCATTTCAATTCCTCCACTTTAACCAAATTTATATTTATTATGACTCAACCGGCCTGACATTTCAACCTGTTTTTGAAAAGAAATATAAAGGGAAATATTATGCAAATTTTATGCAGACAAAATTATTTTGTGATATAATCTGCGCAGCCTGCTGTGCCAGACGAAAATCCCCTGTGATTTTACGGAATACACCAGCGCCGAACCGCTGCTGGCGGATTTGGAAAGCCGGCAGAAAACATTTGACCTCTATGCCTTCCATTACCTGATCAAACCCGTGTGCCTTGAGGATGTGACGGAGGTTCTTCCGTTTATTCTGCTCTCCATCCGGATCTTCAGGCTGCTTTCCGCCTTTACCCGAATAGAGACGGAAACGATTCCCCTGACGCCGCTTTTTCTGACGCCTGGGGATGGGATATTTATGTCCTGGAAAACGGCAGCCACAGGGATATTTCCACAAAAGAGATAACGAAGCTGGAGAATGGCAGGGTATTTTATCTTTTCCGCGTTTTGACAAAGGAACAGGAAAGCGCAGGTTATACCTTCCTTCAGTTAGAGCTTCTGCGTCCCTGGGCCATATTTGTGGATGGAGAACTGATTTATACCAACTGCCCATTTAACAATATAAAAATGGATGCGGTGTTGCAGAATTACGCGGCAAAGTGTCTGGACCAGCATATTGAATTGGTCTGCCATATCGGTATCGGGGAGCATGAACTGCCCGCCACGGAGCTGTGCCTGATCTTGAATAAAGCTCCGGAAAACGCCATGGAAGACGCTCTGACAATGCCTGAAGGGGAGAAGATCATAAAGTTGCAGGCGGCGGGACGCAGGAACGGTTATATGGATTACCGTGTTCAGTATGGGTATTTTGTGCTGGATGTGACATTTGGGTTGGATTAACAGCTTATTTTTTTAAATTTAGCATTTCTGACAGGTTTTTGCTGCCGCATTATTACAAATGTGCTAAAATATAGTGAATAAAACAATCAGACTTATGAAAGGAAATTACATGAACATAAATATCAGACAAGCTGACGAAAATGACAGGAGTGCTATCGCCTTGTGTATTGCAGAGGGGTTTAAAAAGGACTTTGATGTATTGTGCAAAAATACACAGACCGTAGCAACCGCAATCAGCACAGGCATACAAATCTCAAAGTTTTATGTGGCAGAATCCAAAAATGAAGTAGTTGGCGTCGTAGCTATATCTGATTGTAACGGCAGAGCCGCAGAAACAGATATAGCTTCTTATAAAAAAAGTTTTGGATTTATCAAAGGCTATATTGCATATTTAGTGTTGAAAGAAGAATTTGAATCATTATTGGACTATCCGCCAACCACAGGCTATATTGAATTTGCCGCTGTCCGAAATACACACCAAAGAAAAGGCATTGCTACATCTATGTTAAAAGAAAGTATGATGCAGAGTTCCTATGAAGATTATGTACTTGACGTTACAAATGTCAACACTGCCGCTATCCGTTGTTATTCTGCACTAGGATTCAGAGAATTTAAAAGAGTAAAAGAAAAGCACAGTAAACAGAAAGGATTTTCGGCAAAAATATACAGAGAGTATGAAACTTTTTCTGTAAATAGTGTTTTAAAAGGTCTTCTATGATA
>CANCYO010000064.1 GCA_947382415.1 uncultured Lachnospiraceae bacterium
TGGGACGACTGACATTGGAACGGAGAGGCGAGAGTGACGATGAATAAGAAAAAAATACTGAAAGAGCTTTTAAATACAGGTTTATATCTGCTGTTTGTGCTGGTGGCCACCTGGCTTCTGGTAACCTTTGTCGTCCAGCGCACGGAGGTGGACGGTTCCTCTATGGAGGCGACGCTCTCCCACGGCGATAATCTCTTTGTGGATAAGATATCTTATCGGTTCGGAGAACCGGAGCGTTTTGACATTATCGTATTTCCCTTTCAGTACAAGGAGGATACCTATTACATAAAGCGCATTATCGGGATGCCCGGCGAGACGGTGCAGATCGATCCGTCCGGGAATATTTATATCGACGGTGAGATCCTGCAGGAGTCCTACGGCAGAGAGGTCATTAAAGCGGAGACTGTGGGCAGGGCGGCCGAGCCGGTTGTCTTAGGGGAAGACGAGTATTTTGTCATGGGGGACAATCGCAATAACAGCAGCGACAGCCGCACGGAGGTCGTGGGCAATATCCACCGGAAGGATATTGTGGGAAAGGCGTGGATCCGTATCTGGCCGTTAAATAAATTCGGTTTTTTAAAGCATCAGTGACAGGACAGGGGGATATGCGCATGGTCAGTCTGACAGAGATAAAAAATCATTTACAGGCAGCTTGTGAAGATGAGCTGCCTGCCTTTATAAAACGATATGAGAGCGATGAGAGAGCCGGCGCGCAGAAGCTGGTACAGACGGCGGCAAAGCGTCTGCAGGCGCTGGAGAAGGAGCGGGCACGTATCGAGAAATTAAAGCATTATGAACGGGAATACGCAGAGTATTCTTATATCTGCGGAATTGACGAGGCGGGCAGAGGGCCGTTAGCCGGCCCGGTGGTGGCCGGAGCAGTGATCCTGCCGAAAAATTGTGATATCCTGTATATAAATGATTCCAAGCAGCTCTCCGAAAAAAAGAGAGAAGAGCTTTATACCGTGATCACACAGCAGGCGGTGGCATGGGCTGTGGGATATGCCTCTCCTGAGCGCATCGATGAGATCAATATTCTGCAGGCCACCTATGAGGCCATGCGGGAGGCCGTGGGAAAGCTGTCTCCGGCGCCGGATATTCTGTTGAACGATGCCGTGAGGATTCCCGGGGTGGATATCTCTCAGGTGCCCATCGTCAAGGGGGACGCCAAAAGCATTTCCATCGGTGCGGCAAGCATCATCGCAAAGGTGACCAGAGACCGGATGATGGCGGAGTATGACGGGATTTTTCCTGAGTACGGTTTTGCGGGCAACAAGGGATACGGGAGCAGCGCCCATATCGAAGCTTTGAAAAAATACGGGCCTTCCCCCATCCACAGGAGAAGCTTTATCAAAAATTTTGTATAGAATTTGTATAGAATAAGTTTTATATAGAGAGGCGAAGAGCATGATACTGTCAGACATTCTATCGGGCGGACAACCAAAGAGTACAGGCACACAGAAGATGGAGACGCAGTCTGTTCCGGGCCGGGGGAATGCAGGACTTGTGGGGCGTCAGATTCAGGCGCTGACGCCGGGCCAGACCCTGCAGGGAGAGGTCGTGTCCCGAAACGGCAGTCAGGTACAGATCAGGGTTTCGGATGATCTGATCCTGGAGGCAAAGATTGACCGGAACATGAATCTGGAGCTTGGCAAGACCATGACCTTCGAGGTGAGGAATAACGGACAGATGCTGACGTTGAGCCCGCTTTTTGCCAACACGGCCAGCCAGATAAACGGAATGAAAGCGCTGGAGATGGCATCCCTGCCCATAAATCAGACCACGGTGTATATGACCGGGCTGATGATGGAGGAGGGGCTTCCCGTGGACAGGAATTCGCTGCAACAGATGTTTCGGGATGTGAATGCCTTTCCCGGGGCGGCTGTCTCGGATGTGGTGGATCTGCACAGGCTGGGACTGTCCGTAAATGAGGAGAATCTTGCACAGATCAGCTCCTATAAGAATATGACCCATCAACTGGTGGAGGGAATGCACACGGTTCTGGGCGCGCTACCGGATACCATGGAGGCCATGGTTATGGAAGGCAATGTGGAGGGCGCGGCACGGATGTTCCAGGAGCTGTTGGGAATGATCCGGGAATTGGCAGGAGACGGCAGTGAGACCGCGGCTTTGGGAGGGCATAACGGACAGACGGTGCAGAATGGTGAGGCAGGAGAAGCCGCGCCGGGAAGCGCTGCCCCGGGGGTGTCAGGCGAAAAGGCAGAGACCGCGCAGACGTCAGGCGCAGGCCGTCAGGAGGCAATGACCAATGCCGTGAAATATATTGTGACAGAGAGCGGAGAGGGCGTTCAGAAGCATATTTCCGGAGAGGAAAATACCAAGACGGCAAAGGCTGTCGGACAGGAGAATGTTCAGGCGCAGGAGCTTGTGCGGGAGTCAGTCCGGGATCTGTCGTCAGGCGAGCTCTTGAGGCTGGTACAGAGCACAGTGGGCGAGAATCCATCCTATGGCGGCGCGCTGCAGCAGCTTACACAGGCAGTGCAGGGCGGAGATCTGACAGAACAGGCGAAGGCTTTGCAGGCGCTTCTGGAACAGGCGCTCAGAGACGGAAATCAGCCGCTTTTGAAAGGGCTGCTGTCCCATAAGGGAGCCCGGAGACTGTTGTCGGAGGGACTGTCCAGACTCTGGACCATCGAGCCTGAGGAGGTGGCGGATCCCCGTAAGGTGGAAGAACTGTATTCCAGATTAAACAGACAGTTAAAGACACTGACGCACACGCTGGAGCAGAATGGACAGATCAATTCCGCCGCCGGGAAAGCTGCGGGGAATATGAGTCAGAATCTGGATTTTCTGCAGCAGCTTAATCAGGCATATACTTATGTGCAGCTTCCGCTGCGACTCCAGCAGGGGGATGCCCACGGTGATCTGTATGTCTATACCAACAAGCGCAGTCTGGCGGCAAAGGAGGGCAATATCAGCGCTCTTTTGCATCTGGATATGGAACATCTGGGGCCGGTGGATGTGTATGTGACCATGCAGGCAGAGCATGTGAATACCAGATTTTATGTGGCAGATGAAGAGATGCTGGATTTTCTGGAGGAGCATATGGATCTTCTCACGAAGCGTCTGCAGAAGCGGGGGTATGACTGCAGCGTCGCCATGGAGACCCGGGGGGAAAAGGATGCACCCGAGAGCGGCATAAAGGGGATTTTGGAAAAGGAGCACGGACAGCCGGTGGCGCAGTATGCGTTTGACGTCCGGGCGTAGATGGGAGAGATATGGCAGACAGGGACAAGAATAAGATCAAACAGGCGATCGCTCTGGAATATGATCCGTCGGAGGATGCGCCCAAGGTCATCGCCAGCGGCAGGGGAGCGCTGGCGGAGCGGATCATAGAGAGGGCAAAAGAGAGCGATGTGCCCGTCCACCGGGATGACAAACTGGCTGAAACCTTGTCACGGCTGGAGATCGGCGAGATGATACCGCCGGAGCTCTATGAGGTGGTGGCAGAGATTCTGATCTTTGTGGATTCCATGGATAAATTGAAGGGAAAGATTAAGTGAATACCAGAGAGATCGGGAGCGAAAAAGAATCGGCAGCGGCAAAGTATCTGACGTCCCACGGACTGCGGATCGCCGAGCGGAACTTTCGCTGCAGGCAGGGAGAGATAGACATTGTGGGGTATCACGAAGGCTATCTGGTCTTTGTGGAGGTGAAATACCGTAAGAACACGAGCCGGGGCACTGCCCTGGAGGCCGTGGACGGACGCAAACAGCGGCGGATCTGCCGGACGGCGGACTATTACCGTTTTCTGCATCATCTGGGAGACAATACGCCTGTGCGCTATGACGTGCTGGCGATACAGGGGGAGGATATCCGCTGGATACAGAATGCGTTTCCCCATGCTGCCGCGGGAAATCAATATTGAGGAGACACAACATGTATAAGATCATCCGAAGCAGTGCCGCAGGAGGCGAGGTTTTGTGCCAGAATGCGGCGGATTCCATAGAATATCTCACCTTTCCGGCGCTTGTTAAAACCGGCATGGTGGGACATCTTTTCACCACCAGACTGGGGGGAGTCAGCACGGGGGACTGTGCCTCCATGAATCTGAGCTTTACCAGAGGGGATGACGCAGAGGCGGTGCTTGAAAACTACAGGCGGATCTGTAAAGTTCTGGCTGTCACGCCGGAGGATGTGGTCGCCTCCGTACAGACCCATACCACCAATATCCGCCATGTGACGGCTGCGGATAAGGGAAAGGGAGTGGTGCGCCAGCAGGATTATCAGGAGATCGACGGTCTGATCACCGATGAGCCCGGCGTGGTGCTGGCCTGTTTTTTTGCGGACTGCGTCCCACTGTATTTTGTGGATCCGGTGAGACATGCCATCGGGCTTGCCCATTCCGGATGGCGGGGCACGGTGGACGGAATGGGAGCCTGCATGTTATGGAAGATGCAGGAGATTTTTGGAAGCAGACCGTCGGACTGTATTGCCGCAATCGGGCCGTCCATCTGCAGAGACTGTTATGAGGTCGGCGAGGATGTGGCGTCACAGTTTGCAGCACACTTTGACGGCACGGATGTGGTGACGCCGGGCAGGGAGCCGGGCAAGTATCAACTGGATCTGTGGCTTGCAAATAAGCTGGTTCTGATGGGAGCGGGCGTTCCCGAGGAACAGATATCCGTGACGGATATCTGCACCTGCCACAATCCGGATTATCTGTTTTCCCATCGGGCAAGTCACGGGAGGAGAGGGAATCTGGCGGCGTTTTTATATATTCTTAATAATTTCTCAGGAGAATCTTAACTTTATTTCATGGGATTCATGTTACAATACAGGGAGAAAATCGGGAGGTTTTGTTACATGGCGAATATTTTAGTGTGTGATGATGACAGAGAGATCGTGGAGGCCATTGAGATCTATTTGAGTCAGGACGGTTATCACATCTATAAGGCGTACGACGGGGAGCAGGCCATCGAGCTTTTGAAAAAGGAAGATATTCACCTTTTGATCATGGATATCATGATGCCGAGACTGGACGGCATCCGCGCTACGCTGAAGATCCGGGAGTACAGCAGTATTCCGATCATTATGCTGTCTGCCAAGTCCGAGGACACGGACAAGATACTGGGGCTGAATATCGGTGCGGACGATTATATCACCAAACCTTTTAATCCGCTGGAGCTGGTGGCCAGAGTGCGATCCAATCTGCGCAGATACACTTCGCTGGGCAGCATGGACGGTGTGGGAAAGGCCGTGTATCAGGTGGGCGGACTGGTGGTCAATGACGAGAACAAGCAGGTTTTTGTGGACGACGAGCCCGTGAAGATGACTCCCATCGAATACAATATCCTGCTGTTACTGATGAAGAATCAGGGCAAAGTGTTCTCCATCAATGAAATTTACGAGAGCATCTGGAACGAGGATGCCATCGGAGCGGACAATACGGTAGCGGTACATATCCGTCATATCCGGGAAAAGATCGAGATCAATCCAAAGGAGCCCAGATATCTGAAGGTTGTCTGGGGAGTCGGTTATAAAATAGACAAGCAATAGGAGGGATTATGGAGAAACATACCCTGCGAAGGTTGATATTGGGCGTTTTACAGCATATGCTGGCCATGTGCATCATGGTGGCGTTAGCAATGATCCTGTTTAATTCCTATCTGACGGTACAGACCATGGACGGGCCTACCACCTATGCCCTGGCGCCTCTGGATGCAGAGCCGGAGTTTGAGGACAGCGATCTGTTTCGGGATATCTTTCAGACGGCGGTGGCGGATATCACCAGACTGGTGGTGATCAAGGGACAGTTGGAGACGGAAGGGACTTTTGACTCCTCCAAGCTCATAGATGTAACTGAGTATGCAGGCCGCAAAGGGACGGGAAACAACTGTCCTGTCACGGCGCTGTATGAGCTGGAGAATCTGATCAAATGGGGAAAATACGGTGTGGAATACACCAACCGGGCCATGAGCATGTCGGACTTTGTGAATTATTTCGGGCCCGCGGTCTCCCCATACAACTTTGAAGTAAACTCTGGGGGCGATCTCACGTTTATCGGGTTTTACGACGAGGCGTTTGTCCCGGAGATCAAGCGCTATTACAGCAAGAGTGCGGCGGGAGCAGAGGGAAATGAGGAGAAAAGAGTCAGATCGGAGGAGGAACTGGGGGCTGTCTTAAGCGCTATGAACCTATATACGGAGGCGCAGCTTGAGGACATGGCCTTCTCTTACATTCTGCAGAAGATACCTGGTGACATGGTGGATGTGTCGAGAGAAGACGACGGTAGTGTCACTGTGTATTTTCCCATGCTCAACGGCCATTATGAGACTGCGGATAAGGAGAAACGTATCACTGCCTACGCGGGAAACTGGATTGAGTATATGCAGCTTCAGAGCAATATTGTGGACACGATCAACGGACTGTCCGCAAGCTATGTCCTGTATCAGAACTGCAACAGCCTCTATCAGCAAAACAGCAATCTGAAGTATGTGATGCGTGTGGTGACGGAGGACGGCATCACCCGTACCTACACCAATCAGGATGAGCTTGCCGGATTTTCGGATGAGGATCTCACGGAGTATTTTTCGGAGTACAGACGCTATTTTATCTATTATCCCGACAGTCTGGATTTTACCGGCAATACCAGTCTGACGGAGATGGATATCCACAATTATCTGAATGAATATCATTATGCCTATCCGGAGACAACGCATCTGTGGATCGGAGTGGACACCTCTTATGCGGTGCCGGGGGACGCGTTCTACAGCGCGCATATTTTATTTGAAAATATTGTGCCGAATATCACCGGGATCATGGTGACCATCGGATTTTTGCTGGGCTTATGGATCCTTATTGCGGGATTTCTCACGGTGACGGCAGGAACGGCCTATGACAGTGAAGGGAATATTCATCATTATTTAAACGGATTTGACCATATCTGGACGGAGGTCTTTGCGCTGCTCTGTGTGCTGCTCGTATACGGGGCGCGCTATGGGGGGCGGTATCTGTTGATGATCGCAGACACTGTCTATGAGAATCATACGCTTAATATCATGGGCGTGACGGGAGCACAGACTTATGAGTACGGCTCTTACGCGGCGTTTGGAGGAGCGTTGAGCCTGAGCCTGTGTATCGTCTGGTATAGTCTGATACGGCGTGTGAAGTCGGGGAATCTGTGGCGTGACAGCCTGGTTCACTGGATCGTGGTGTCCTTCCGGAAAGCATTGGCCTTTGTGTTGACGCATCACAACGCGGCGGTGAGTACGCTGATTCCCTATAATATTTTCCTGATCGTGAACCTGTTTGGCATTTGGGGCTGTATGCGGCTGTGGCAGGATCGTCTGTGGGCCGTTCTTCTGGGCGTTGTCCTGATCGTGTTGGACGGGCTTGTGGGTGTGCTGCTGTTCAAACACAACGGAGAGTGGATGGATATTGTGGACGCCATCCGGCGCATCCGGGACGGGGAAGTGGATTTTAAACTGGATGTGAACAGTCTCCATGGCAGCAACCGCGAGATGGCGGATGCGGTGAACAATATCGGCGAGGGCATCAGCAAGGCGGTGAACACCAGCATGAAGGATGAACAGATGAAGACAGATCTGATCACGAATGTCTCCCACGATATCAAAACACCGCTCACTTCCATCATCAGCTATGTGGATCTGCTGAAGCGGTCAGGGGTGGAAGAGGAGCCGGCCAAGAGTTATATTGAGGTGCTCGACAGTAAGTCCCAGCGGTTAAAGCAGTTGACGGACGATCTGGTGGAAGCCTCCAAGCTCTCTTCCGGCAATATCGAGCTGGATATGGAGAGACTGAATCTGGCAGAGCTGGTCAATCAGGTGATTGGAGAACTTTCCGACCATCTGGGTGAGAAAGGCCTGCAGATCTTCTTTGACGGGGGCAGTGAGCCGGCTTATATCTATGCGGACAGCCGGAGAATGTGGCGCGTCATGGAGAATCTGTTTAACAATGTGTATAAATATGCCATGGAGAACACCAGGGTTTATATCGATCTGACGGTGGAAGAGCATGAGGATGGCAATATTGTGGAGATATCGCTGAAGAATATTTCAGAGAGGCAGATGAATATCAAGGCCGCCGATCTGACGGAGCGGTTTATCCGGGGGGACGCCTCCCGGACAACGGAAGGCTCCGGACTGGGGCTCTATATCACCAAGAATCTGGTGCGGGCACAGAACGGAGAGTTCGATATCCGGCTGGACGGAGATCTGTTCAAAGCTGTGATACGTTTTCCGGAGCATGCAATTGAGACCGTACAGGAAGCATAAAAACAGAGACCTTCCCGAAACAACTCCGGGGAGGTCTCCTGCGTTTAAAACAGATATTAACTGTCAGATAAAGTCCATATCCACATTCTTTCTGTTGTTGTAGGCATCGAGAATACCCTGCATCTTCTCCGTGGTGGCCAGCACATTGGAGAGGGAGACGTCATGGTTCATAAAGTCGATGATGGAGGTGACAAATTTGCTCATATCCGCCTCGATAAAATAAGGTCTGGAGTAGAGTTCCGGAGGCAGATAAGTCAGATCTGTGGTAACGACTTTATCGAAATCACCGTGCTCGTAAGCGCTGTCAAAATTGCTGAGACCATCGGTGAAAAGTCCGAAGGTGCAGCAGATAAATACGCGGCGGGCATTCATTTTTTTCAGTTGTCTGGCTGTGTCCAGCATGCTTCCGCCTGAGGAAATCATATCGTCGATAATGATGATGTCCTTGCCGTCGATATTGTCGCCCAGAAACTCATGGGCCACAATGGGATTTTTGCCGTTTACTATAGTGGAGTAATCCCGGCGCTTGTAGAACATGCCGGTGTCCACTCCCAGGACAGTGGCAAAGTAGATCGCGCGGTCCAGAGCGCCCTCGTCAGGGCTGATGACCAGCAGATGCTCCTTGTCGATGAGCAGATCGTCCTCGGCGTTTAAAAGCGCCTTGATAAACTGATAGGGCGGCGTAAAATTGTCGAAACCGCTCAGGGGGGTGGCATTGGCCACTCTGGGATCGTGAGCGTCGAAGGTGATGAAATTGTTCACGCCCATATCCCGAAGCTCCTTGAGCGCATAGGCGCAGTCCAGAGACTCTCTGCCGCTTCTCTTATGCTGCCTTCCCTCATACAGGAAGGGCATGATCACATTGATGCGGTGGGCCTTACCGTTGCAGGCGGCGATGACGCGCTTCAGATCCTGATAATGGTCGTCAGGGGACATGTGATTTGTATAGCCGTTCATCTGGTAGGTGATACTGTGATTGCATACATCCACCAGCAGAAATAAATCCTTACCGCGTATGGTCTCGCCGAATTCGGCCTTTGCCTCGCCGCTGCCGAAGCGGGGTATATGCAGGTCTACCAGATAATTATTTTCAATATAGCCGTGGAAGGCGGGATCGTTTTTTACTTTATCATTATGTATGCTTTTGCGGAAATTCACCATATAATGATTGATCCGGTGGCCCAGCTTCTCCGCAGAGGGCAGGGCGGCTATCTTTAAGGGCGCTACAGGCATTGCGTTTTCCAGTTCTCGTAGATTGGGCATGATCTTCCTCCAAAGGATATCCTTTTCTCGGTCTGTAAATAATGAATAATAAGCCGACACTTAATTTATATCATTCCGGTAGTGACACGTCAAGAAATTTCTTGTATGATAGGAGTGATAGTGACGCAGATACAGGAGTGTGGATTGATGAAAAGGGAACATATAGTAAAGTCCGTAAAGCCGGACAGTATTGCCCGGGAAATGGAGATCGGGGCGGGAGACAAGATTCTGTCAATCGACGATACGGAGATAGAGGATATTTTTGATTATCAGTTTCTCATACAGAACGATTATATAGAAGTGTTGGTGGAAAAACCGGATGGTGAGCAGTGGCTTTTGGAGATTGATAAGGATCCGGACGATGACCTGGGTATCGAGTTTGAAAACGGCCTGATGGACGAATACCGTCACTGCCGTAATCACTGTATATTCTGTTTTATTGATCAGATGCCGAAGGGAATGCGCGATACGCTTTATTTTAAGGACGACGACTCCAGACTCTCGTTCCTGCAGGGCAATTATGTGACGCTTACCAATATGTCGGAACATGATATAGACAGGATTTGCCGGTATCATCTGTCTCCCATTAATATCTCCTTTCAGACTATGAATCCTGAGCTTCGGTGTAAGATGTTAAACAACCGTTTTGCAGGGGAGGCCTTGAAAAAGGTGGACAGACTGTTTGAGGCGGGTATTGTCATGAACGGGCAGATCGTGCTCTGCAAGGGAGTAAACGATGGGGCAGAGCTGGATTTTAGTATAAAGGAGCTGATGAGGTATCTGCCGCATCTGGAGAGCGTATCCGTGGTGCCTGTGGGGCTGTCCAGATTCAGGGAGGGTCTGTACCCGCTGGAGCCTTTTACAAAGGAGGACGCCAAAGAGGTGCTGCGCACTATACACAGTTATCAGACCGTGTGCTATCGGAAGTATGGTACGCATTTTGTTCACGCCAGCGATGAGTGGTATATACTGGCGGAGGAGGAACTGCCCGAACAGGAACGCTATGACGGTTATCTGCAGCTGGAGAACGGCGTGGGGATGATCAGGCTGCTGATGGAAGAGTTTCAGGATGCGTTGAATCAGAGGCGGAAGGATGCGGTGAAAGCCGTCGGGAAAGCTGTCGGAAAAGCCGTTGGAAAAGATGCCGGGAAAGATACAGGGACGCCACGGGTTCTCTCTCTGGCTACAGGATATCTTGCATATCCATATATTAAGGACATGTGCCGCAGGGTGACGGAAGTATATCCGGACATCGATATCAGGGTTTATGCCATCCGCAATGATTTTTTCGGGGAGCGGATCACCGTGTCCGGTCTTCTCACAGGTCAGGATATTCGGGATCAGCTTGTGGGAAAGGAGCTTGGCGGGAGGCTGCTTTTGCCCCAGAATGTGTTGCGCAGCGGTGAGAACGTCTTTTTGGATGATCTGACAGTGGCGGATTTGGAAGAAACTTTACAAGTTCCGATTTATATTGTAAAATCAAGTGGATATGATTTTTTGAACAGTATTTTGGAGGACTGAGCATGGCGAAAAATAAATCCAAGCCCATCGTGGCGGTGGTGGGGCGTCCCAATGTGGGCAAGTCCACCCTGTTTAACGCGTTGGCGGGAGAGAATATATCGATTGTAAAGGATACGCCGGGGATCACAAGAGACCGGATTTATGCGGATGTGAGCTGGCTGGACAAGAATTTCACACTTATCGATACCGGGGGTATCGAGCCGGATTCCAGGGACGTTATTCTGGCCCAGATGCGTATGCAGGCCGAGATCGCCATGGAGACGGCGGACGTCATCATCTTTCTGGTTGACGTCAGGCAGGGGCTGGTGGACGCGGATTCCAAGGTGGCGGACATGCTGAGACGTTCCCACAAGCCGGTGGTGCTTGTGGTGAATAAGGTGGACAGCGTTGACAAATATATGGCGGATGTCTATGAATTTTATAATCTGGGCATCGGAGAGCCTCATCCCATCTCTGCGGCAAACCGCATGGGACTGGGGGATATGCTGGAGGAAGTGGTCGCCCACTTCCCTGAAGATGCAGGGGAGGAAGAGGAGGACGAGCGTCCCCGTGTGGCCATTGTGGGTAAGCCCAATGTGGGCAAGTCTTCTCTGATCAATAAGCTTCTGGGAGAGGAGAGGCTGATCGTGTCCGATATTGCGGGGACTACCCGGGATGCGGTGGACACGGAGATCGTCTATAACGGCAAAGAGTATGTTTTTATTGACACTGCGGGACTGCGGCGCAAGAATAAGATTAAGGAAGATCTGGAGAAATATATGATCATCCGCACGGTCAGCGCCGTGGAGCGGGCAGAGATCGTAGTGCTGGTCATCGATGCCGTGGAGGGCGTCACAGAGCAGGACGCCAAGATTGCGGGGATTGCCCACGACAGAGGCAAGGCCGTGATCATCGCCGTGAACAAATGGGACGCTCTGGAGAAGGACGACAAGACGATTTACCGTTTTACTGAGAAGGTGCGCAATACTTTGTCGTACATGCCATATGCGGAAATTTTGTTTGTGTCGGCAAAGACCGGACAGCGTCTTCCCAAATTATTCGAGACCATAGATATGGTCAGCGAGAATCATGCCATGCGTGTGGCTACGGGCGTATTGAATGAGATCATGGCGGAGGCGGTGGCCATGCAGCAGCCTCCTTCAGATAAGGGAAAAAGGCTTCGACTGTACTATATTACACAGGTGTCCGTGAAACCTCCCACATTCGTGATTTTTGTGAATGATAAGGAGTTGATGCATTTTTCCTACACGCGGTATATTGAAAATCAGATTCGGGACACCTTTGGATTTAAGGGAACGCCCCTGCGGTTTATCATCAGAGAGCGCAAGGAGAAGGAGTAGAGATGGAGCGTATTATTTGTTTGGCAATCGGTTATGTATTCGGACTGTTTCAGACGGCTTATTTTTATGGGAAACTGAACGGCATCGACATCAGAGAGCACGGCAGCGGCAATTCCGGCACCACCAACGCGCTGAGAGTGCTGGGCAAGAAGGCCGGGGCCATCGTGCTGCTTGGCGATTGTGCAAAATGTATTCTGGCGGTGTGTGTCACCAGACTGATCTATGGGGGAGCTCATCCCGACACCATCTATCTGTTGTGTATTTATGCGGCGGCGGGAGCGATCCTTGGACATAATTTTCCGTTTTATATGGGATTTAAGGGCGGTAAGGGCATTGCAGCCACGGCGGGGCTGATCCTTTCCCTGCATCCTTACTTTATACCGATGGGCGTGATCGTGTTTTTCGGTATTCTGTTCACCACCCATTATGTCTCGCTGGGATCTTTGCTGGTGTATGTTGGTTTTATGATTGAGATTGTAGTCTGCGGGCAGTTGGGTGTATTTGCAGGATCCAGTCAGGCGACTTTGAATGAAATGTATGTAGTTTCCCTGTGCCTGGCAGTCATGGCGTTCTGGAAGCACCGTGAGAATATCAGGCGTCTGATTCACGGGGAGGAGAGAAAGACCTATCTGACCAAAAAGAACGAGGATAAATAACGGGTAAAAATATCCGGTAAAAATAGCGGAAAAATAAACAGCGGGCGGCCGGGGGGCAGTGAACGGACAGACCGCGGAAAAGAGGAGATATGGCAAAAATCAGTATTTTGGGAGGCGGAAGCTGGGGTATTGCGCTTTCTGTGCTGTTGCACAAGAACGGACATGAGATCACGATATGGTCAGCGCTGGAATCCGAGGTGGAAATGCTTTCAAAACAGCATGAGCACAAAATGCTTCCGGGTGTGAAGCTGGCGGAGGATATGATATTTACGGCGGATGACTCTGAGGCTGTAAAGGATAAAGATCTGCTTGTCATGGCGGTGGCAAGCTCGTATACCAGAAGAACTGCAAACCGCATCGCAGGTCTTGTGGAGCAGGGGCAGAAGATTGTCAATGTAGCCAAAGGTATCGAGGATAAGACCCTGATGACTCTGTCGGAGATCATAGAACAGGAGATACCTCAGGCAGATGTGGCAGTGCTGTCCGGCCCCTCCCATGCGGAGGAGGTGGGAAGGGGGATACCCACTTCCGTTGTGGTGGGCGCCAGAAGCAGGGCCACAGCAGAGTATATACAGAATCTTTTTATGAGCGAGGTGTTTCGGGTGTACACAAGCCCGGATGTTCTGGGAATTGAGCTGGGCGGATCGCTGAAGAATGTTGTGGCTCTGGCTGCGGGAATTGCGGACGGGCTGGGCTATGGGGACAACACCAAAGCGGCGCTTATCACCAGAGGCATCACGGAGATCGCAAGGCTTGGCACTGCCATGGGCGGCAGTTTTGAGACTTTCTGCGGTCTTACCGGTATCGGGGATCTGATCGTGACCTGTGCTTCCATGCATTCCAGAAACCGCCGCGCAGGCATTCTCATCGGTCAGGGTAAGACCATGCAGGAGGCTATGGACGAAGTTCAGATGGTGGTGGAAGGCGTGTATTCCGCCAGAGCGGCCATGGCGCTGGCAGAAAAATACGATGTTCAGCTTCCTATCATAGAGCAGGTCAACGCAGTGCTGTTTGAGGGCAAGAGCGCCGATCTGGCCGTGAAGGAACTGATGCTTCGCGATAAGAAGATTGAGATATCCGATGATATGTGGAAGGAATGAGAAAAGATCAATGTGATGGAAAATGTGGCGGCTAGGAGATAGCCGCCACAATTTCTGCAGTCGTTTTGGGTTTGTTCATGGAATAGATATGGATGCCGTCCACACCGATCTGTTTCAAATCAAGTATCTGGCGCACACAATAGTCTATGCCGGCCTTGCGCATATCCTCCGCATTGTCGCTGTATTTGGCGATGATGTCTGCCAGAGCTTTCGGTATGCTGGAACCGGACAGAGAGATGGTGGTTCCGATCTGTTTGGCGGTGGTTATTGGCATGATGCCTGCGTGGAGGGGAATGGTGATCCCTTTCTGCAGAGCCCGGTCGCGGAAAGTATAAAAGTAATCGTTGTCAAAAAACATCTGTGTGATAAAGAAGTCTGCGCCGGCATCCTGTTTTTTCCTGAGGTATTGCAGATCGGCCTCCAGGCTGAAGGATTCCGGGTGTTTCTCGGGATAACAGGCGCCTGCGATCTGCAGATCGGTATGTTCTCTCAGAAACGCAATCATATCGCAGGCATGGTCAAAATCTCTGGACGCATACTGCTCGTCGCTCATATCCCTTGGACGGTCGCCGCGCAGAGCCAGTACGCTGGATATATTGGCGGCTTTTAATGCATCATAGACATTGAGCAGATCCTCTTTCCGGCTGCCCACGCATGTCATATGGGCCAGTGCGGGGATGTGCAGCGTATTCTGAATGTAGGAAGCTATGTCGATGGTCCTTTTGGAGCGGCTGCCTCCCGCACCGTAGGTGACGCTGATAAAGGCCGGATTTAATGCGCTCAGCCTGTCCAGAGTTTCATAGGCTGAGGCAAAATTCACATCCTCCTTGGGAGGGAACACCTCCAGAGAAAGTGTCTGATGGTAATGACTTGTATTCTGCATGTTCATTCCTCGATTCCTGATTTTAGTATTTTCAGTTATATGACAACATGTTCTTTGTTGTGTGACAACATGTCCTCCGTTGTCATGGTAACATGAAAATGGAGGAAGCGCAAGCTTGCTTTTGCCCTGAAAATAGTGTAACATGTGAGTAATCGGAAAAAAATGTGATTTTGGATTAAGTAAGAGATTCGGAGATTAAAAAGCTTAAACTTAAATAAGAAATTTGGAAAGGAAACAGGAGAGGTATGGGAGCGCAATTTCAGGGAACAAGAGAGTATGTGGCCAGTGAGGAACTGATGGCCAGTGTGAATATCGCCATGGCACTGCAGAAGCCCCTGCTCATCAAGGGGGAGCCCGGCACCGGTAAGACCATGCTGGCGGAGGCTGTGGCCAAAGCATTGGACAAGCGTCTGATCATCTGGAATATCAAGTCCACCACCAAAGCTCAGGAGGGCTTGTATGTATATGACACGATCCAGAGACTTTACGACGGACAGTTCGGCGAGGAGGGTGTGGAC
>CANCYO010000065.1 GCA_947382415.1 uncultured Lachnospiraceae bacterium
AGATGTCCGTGCGTGACTGGAGTTCAGACGTGTGCTCTTCCGATCTACTCAGGAGCGCGCTGCAGGGACTGGAGGGAAATGTGACCACGTTCATCGTATCGCAGAGAGCTTCCTCCATTCGTCATGCGGATAAGATCATTGTTCTGGATGACGGCGAGATGGCCGGTGTGGGAACCCATGACCAGCTTTTGGAGAATTGCACGGTTTATCAGGAAATATATTATTCCCAATATCCCGAGGAGAGGAGGGCCTGAGGTGAAAGTGAAAGATAAAAACAAACAGACCGGGACAATAAATGACCGTCAAAAGTCCGGTCAGATGCAGACGATCAGGAAGGTGCTGCACTATATCAGGCGCTATTGGTTTATGGTGGCGCTCTCTCTGCTGCTTGCCGTGACGGTGGTGGCGCTGACGCTCTATGTGCCGATCCTCACAGGGGATGCGGTGGATCTGCTGCTTGGCAGGGGGCTGGTGGACATGGAAGCCATTTTTGCCATCATGTTCAAAATCGGCGTTGCCGTGCTTATTACGGCGGCCGCCCAGTGGGTGATGAACACCTGCAACAATTATATCACATATCATGTGATCCGGGACATCAGGGAGGACGCTTTCCGAAAGCTGGAGAAGCTTCCGCTGCAGTATCTGGACAGCCATGCCTACGGAGAGGTGGTGAGCAGGGTCATTGCGGATGTGGACACCTTTGCGGACGGCCTGCTCATGGGATTTACCCAGCTTTTTACAGGGGTGCTGACCATTTTCGGCACACTGCTGTTTATGTTGGTGACCAATATTCCCATCACCCTGGTGGTGGTATGCATCACTCCGGTATCGTTTCTGGTCGCACGTTTTGTGGCTACAAGAACCTATACCATGTTTCAGGTGCAGTCTGAGGTCAGAGGGGAGCAGACCTCGCTGATCGAGGAGATGGTGGGAAACCTGAAAGTGGTAAAGACCTTTTCCAGAGAGGAGGCTGTGAAGGAGCAGTTTGGCGAGATCAACGGCAGACTGCAGAAGGCTTCTCTCAGGGCGATCTTTTTCTCTTCCATCACCAATCCGGCCACACGCTTTGTAAACAGTCTGGTGTATGCGGGAGTGGGAGTGTTCGGCGCCCTGACGGCCATCGGCGGGGGTATCAGCGTGGGACGTTTATCCTGTTTCCTGAGCTACGCAAATCAGTATACAAAACCTTTTAATGAGATTTCGGGTGTGATCACGGAGCTGCAGAACGCCATTGCCTGCGCTGCGCGCATCTTTGAGCTGATTGAGGAGGAAGCCCAGACGCCGGAGGCGGAACATGCGAAGGTTCTCTCCGACGCAAGGGGACAGGTGGAGCTTGAGAAGGTATCGTTTCAGTATGTGCCTGACCGGCCGCTGATCCGGGATTTTAATCTGAAGGTTGCGCCCGGGCGGCGCGTGGCCATCGTGGGTCCCACAGGCTGCGGCAAGACCACGATCATCAATCTGCTCATGCGCTTTTATGATGTAAACGACGGCTGCATCAAGGTGGACGGAACAGATATCCGGGACTATACAAGAGGCAGTCTGCGCACCAGCTATGGCATGGTGCTGCAGGAGACCTGGCTGCGGGCAGGCACGATTCGGGACAATATCTGTATGGGGAAGCCCGATGCCACGGAGGAGGAAGTGGTGGCTGCGGCCCGAGCGGCACATGCCCATAGTTTTATCAAGAGACTGCCCAAGGGATATGATACGGTGATCACAGAGGACGGAGGAAGCCTGTCCCAGGGCCAGAAGCAGCTTCTGTGTATCGCCAGGGTGATGCTCTGCCTGCCGCCCATGCTGATTCTGGACGAAGCGACTTCCTCCATCGATACCAGAACGGAATTAAAGATTCAGAATGCTTTCGCCAGGATGATGGAGGGGCGTACCAGCTTTATCGTGGCGCACAGACTCTCCACCATCAAGGAGGCGGACATAATTCTGGTGATGCGGGACGGCAATATCGTGGAGCAGGGCAATCATGAGACTCTGTTGGCGCAGAACGGTTTTTATGCGCAGCTTTATAATAGCCAGTTTGCGGGATGAGTTTTGTTTATTTGTGATATTTGCAGGTCAGGGGTTAATTATTTATACATGTAATCCGATAATATATTCAGATAGCATGGATGGGCAGTATCTACAATTTGGAAATGAGATTGCCGAGACAAGGAGGGACGGGCATGAAGATAGACCAGAATATCACAGTATTTGCAGGGGCACAGCCTGCGAACGCAGGCGGCACGGAGGCTGCCGGCCAAAATCAGGAGACGGCAGAAAGCAGGAAGACCGTATTTGCCGGTAATCTGAATCAGAATCAGACTCTGCAGGATAGGATCGCGCAGCGGAGGCAGCAGGCCAGAGAAGAGGCCATGAAGGTTGTGGGGGATGTGCTGGCGGCAGAGCATGAGATAGACCAGGATATGGAGAACAGGCGCGGTCATGTGCAGGAGCTCAAGGAGGAAAAGCTGCAGCTCATGGAGGAGAAGGGCGAGCGGGACGCTCATAAGGAGAGTCTTGCCAGGGCCTTTGAGGACGGCGAACTCAGTCAGGAGGACTATGAGCAGGAGCTCAAGGATATGTATGAGCATGAGAAGGCCTGGAATCAGCGATATTCCGAGAACGACAGCTTGGCCAAACAGGAGAATGCCATTATCCGCGGCACCAGACAGGAGCGTCTAAAGAAGGATCCCATGGTGAAGGCGCAGAAGGAGGCGGAAGGCATTCTGCAGGCTGCCCGGGACGATATTGTGGGCATGGCCGTAGAAGAAGGAAAAGACCATATCGACGAGGAGGCCGAGAAGAGACAGGAACAGGCCGAAGAGATCAAGGAAGAGAGAGAAGAGAAAGAGGAGCTTATCGAGGAGCAGAAGGAGAAACGCGAGGAAGAGGAGGAGCTTCTGGAGAAGCTGCCGCTTCAGGAGATGCTCACACTGGATAAGCTGCAGACGGACGTCCAGCAGGAGGTACAGGATATCATCAACAAGATGAAGCTGGTGGCGGAGGACATCAAGGGTGCGGCGGTGGATCAGACCGTATAACGGGAACCTTTTTAAAACCTTTCACATATTCTGATAGAAACGGATGGGTAACATCTATCAGGGTATGCGGGAGGTTTTTTTATGGCATTGGTAGTGCTGGATGCAGGACACGGAGGAGCGAATCCCGGCGCGGTATACAACGGAAGACAGGAAAAGGATGACGCTCTGTCGCTGACCATGGCGATAGGAAGGATTCTGGAGGCTAACGGCGTGGATGTATATTATACCCGCACCACAGATGTATATGAATCGCCTTATCAGAAAGCGATGGAGGGAAATGAGGTAGGGGCGGATTATTTTGTGTCCATTCACCGGAATTCCAGTCCTTATCCCAATCAGTATACAGGGATAGAGTCTCTGGTGTACAACCGTTACGGCAGGGCGGCTCAGCTCGCCTATAATATTAATTCTCAGTTAGAACAAATCGGCTGGGTCAATCAGGGAGTCAACGAGCGCCCCGGACTGGTGGTATTGAATGCCACGTCCATGCCCTCCGTGTTGGTGGAAGTAGGATTTATCAACACAGATGCGGATAATGTATTTTTTGACGAGCATTTTTATGAGACGGCACAGGCGATTGCGGATGGTATCATTCAGACAGTGAGGTAGAGTGATTTGCTGATAATGATGGGCGGACTGGCACTTTTTCTGTACGGTATGTATCTGATGGGCGAGGGACTCTCCGGGGCGTCCGGCGGGAGGCTGGAACGTATTCTGGAAAGGCTTACCGATTCGCCCGCCAAGGCAGTGTTTACGGGGGCGGGGGTGACGGCGGTCATACAGTCTTCCTCCGCTGCCACAGTCATGGTGGTGAGCCTGGTGGATTCCGGCATTCTGAGGCTGGAGCAGGCGGCAGGCATTATCATGGGAGCCAATATCGGCACCACGGTCACGTCGTGGATCTTGGGACTGTCGGGTCTGGAGGCCGATACGCCTCTGCTGCAAATGCTGCAGCCTACATATTTCTCCTCTGTTTTGGGGTTGGCAGGGGTGATGCTCCTTCTGGGCAAAAAGGGTAAGAAGCATAAGAATGCCGCGTCTGTTCTGGTGGGATTTTCCGTGCTGATCTTCGGTATGGACACCATGAGCAGAGCGGTGAGTCCGTATGCCTCTTCACCGGAGTTTGCGAGAGTGTTTGCGGTTTTTTCGCACCCGGGTCTCGGGCTTCTGGCCGGAGTGGCAGTGACGGCTCTGCTGCAGTCCTCCTCGGCCTCCGTAGGTATTCTGCAGGCTCTGTGCGCGGCGGGGACGATGAACTACGGCATGGCGATACCAATCATAATGGGGCAGAATATCGGAACCTGCGCCACTGCCCTTTTGTCGGCTGTGGGAGCGGGCAGGAATGCCAAGCGGGCGGCGCTGATCCATCTGTACTTTAATGTGATTGGCACCGCGCTGTTTATGACCATATTTTATGCGATTCATGCCATACAGCCCTTTGCATTTATGACACGGCCGGCGGATGGCATGGGGATTGCGCTGATACACAGCGTGTTCAATATTGCCGCTACTGTTGTGCTGCTTCCTTTTTCCAGAGAGCTGGTAGGGCTTGCGTGTCTGACCACAGGAGGTAAAAATCAGGATGATCTCGGAGTTTTGTATGAGAGACGCTATAGAGTAAAAAAAATGTTTGATTGACACAGTATGTAATATAATGTAAACTGTTGAATATTAGTCTTTTTACAGACAAACTTTACAGTGAAATATTATTACAGGCAAAATAATGAATAAGACAGTCTTTTTATTCATTACGAAGAAGAGGCTTTGCCATAGAGAAGGAAACCGATAGTGGATGGTCTCGATGAGTACAAAGGGGGGAGAACATGAAAAACAAAATATGGCTTGTAGGCGGACTATTGATTTTTGACATAGGAATAGCAGTATTGTGTACAGTTTTGTTCATCAGGCTCACAGGATGCGGGCAGACCCGGGAATATGCGACTCTGGAAGAGATGGCTTATGACCAATCCGGGCGGAAAAACCTTGTCTACATAAAGGAAAATAATGAGTACATTCCATATCTGGTGCTGGAGTCGGACTACGGGGGCGGGGGTAATGTGCTGCTGCTTCGGGAGAATGTATTGCCGGAACCCATGCCATACCGTCCGTCTCCATATGGAGAATCAACGGAAGGACTTGGCGGACCATGGGCACATAACGATTACGGTTCATATTATGAGACGAGTAATATTGATAAATACTTGGACACGGATTTTCTGAAGGTATTCAGTCCGGTCGTGCAGGAGGCTATTGCGGCTACCACGATAGAGGTTACGGATTTGGAAAGTTATGGTGATAAATGGGCTAAAGCTACACACATAATCGAGCGTAAAGTGTTTTTGTTGTCTGCCGTGGAGTTGGGAATAACCTACAGCGTAGATTATAACATAACAAGAGAAGGAGAACCGCTAAAGTATTTTGAGAATAAAGAACAATCTGTTAAAAAAGCATATGCGGTAGACGGGACAGCATGGCCCTATTGGACGCGGACTCCGTGGATTCGACAAACGTATGATGTGGTAGTCATAGGTGTAAGACTTAATTTTGACACACCTACGGCAGACAGCAAACTCGGAGTGCGTCCGGCATTCTGCTTGGAAAAAGATATCGCAGTACAGAAGAGCGACAGAGTTATCGAGGGCAAAGTTGTATATGTACTTGAATTGGATGATGGATAATCAAGAAATGTTGTTGTGTAGCTATAAACTTAAACAACCTGATAGCAAGTGATTTTAGGTGAATACAAAGGGGGAGCGCGTGAAAAGCAAAATATGGCTTGTAGGCGGACTATTGATTTTTGACATAGGGATAGCAGTGTTGTGCGCAGTTTTGTTCATCAGGATCACGGGATACGGGCAGACCCGGGAATATGCGACGCTGGAAGAGATGGCTTATGACCAATCCGGGCGGAAAAACCTTGTCTACATAAAGGAAAATAATGAGTATATTCCGTATCTGGTGCTTGAGTCGAATTATGGGGGCGGGGGCAGTGTGCTGCTGCTTCGGGAGAATGTATTGCCGGAACCGATGCCATACCGGCCTTCTCCATATGGAGAATCAAAGGAAGGACTTGGCGGACCATGGGCCTGGCAAGATTATGGTTCCTATTATGAGACGAGCAGCATTGATAAGTATCTGGATAAGGACTTTCTAAAGGTTTTCAGTCCGGTCGTGCAGGAGGCTATTGCGGCTACTGCGATAGAGGTTACGGATATGGAAAGTTATGGAGATAAATGGGCTAAAGCTACACATATGATCGAGCGTAAAGTATTCTTGCTGTCTGCTGTGGAGTTGGGAATAACCTTTAGTGTTGATTACAATATAACAAAAGAGGGAACGCCGTTAAAGTATTTTGAAAGTAAAGAGCATTATGTTAAAAAAGC
This sequence comes from uncultured Lachnospiraceae bacterium, assembly GCA_947382415.1. Classification (GTDB taxonomy): domain Bacteria; phylum Bacillota; class Clostridia; order Lachnospirales; family Lachnospiraceae; genus Acetatifactor. The sequence continues at coordinate 6,422 of CANCYO010000065.1, forward strand.
ATATGCGGCGGACGGGACAGCATGGCCCTATTGGACGCGGACTCCATGGATATGGGAAACATACGACGTGGTTGTTATAGGCACCGAACTTGATTTTGGCAGACCTTCAGCGGATAAGAAAATGGGAGTACGCCCAGCATTTTGTTTGGGTAAGGATATCGCAGTACAGAAGAGCGACAGCGTTATTGAGGGAAAAATCGTATATGTACTCAAACTGGATGATGGATAATCGAGAAATGCTGTTATGTAACTATAAACTTAAGTAACTGAGGGCAAGAGATTCTTAAAGAATACAGTGGAGGAAAAGAAATGTATAGAAAAATACTGAGTTTTATACTCGCAATCTGCCTGTGTATGGGTATGATGCCAACTGCCAATGTGTATGCTGCGGAAGAGCGTGGGGATCAGGAAGAACTGCCTGTTATTGCGAATTTTATTGCGGCAGATGATCAGGATGTATATGAAGGCACCGAGATAGAGATTCCGCAGAATGGCTCTGTGGTTCAAATGGAGGATGTGACGGAGGCGCAACCGGCAATGTTCCGTCTGCCTCGAGAGAATGAAGAAAGGATGTCTGCTGAACGGTATACTGTGCTGCTTCTTGATATTTCGAGTTCATTAACTTTTTACAGTGGAGGTTCTCTTATATATAAGGCTGATACAGCTTTTCCGTATGTACATGCAGCGTCAAAAAAGTTTGTAGAGGATATGGGGAAGGCATCCGGAAAGAATCATATTGCTATTATCGCTTTCAACGAGACGGCATCTTGGGAGGTGTCGCCGTTTACCGATGATGTGGATGCCCTGTTGAAAGCAATAGATTCTTTGTTTGTTTCGGCGGGCGGCGGCAATGTCCATAGTGGACTGACTGCAGCGGAGGAGTTGATTGATTCCGTGTCTGATCAAGGCGGAAGTAAAAATGTGGTTCTGTTCACTACTGGTTTGGCTTACGCAGGTCCATACAGTTATGATGGGCCTTACAATGCGTTTACCGTCGGGGGAAGATGGAATAATATGCAGACAAACATCCCCGTGTATGCCTATGCCAACGCTGCCTATGCAGCCGCTGAAGCTTTAAAGGAAAAATGCACGGTATACTCAATCGGACTTTTTCAGGCGATGGATGAGATGCCGGAAGCGGGGCGTGATCTTGTTCAGTTTCTGAAACTGTGCGCCTGTGATTGGGCATCTTCCAAGAAACATTTTTATGATATAAAGGATCCCACTTATCTTGAATTTGTCTTTGGACAGATTGCAGATAATATTACAAAATGTACGGGAAGATTTTCCTATCCGGGTGTGGGGGAGGATTACACCGCTGAGTATTTTTATGATGATAATTATTTTAAGGAGTCCTCTTATGAATATAATCAAAGTCTGGCGACCATGTCCCTTTGTCTGGAGCTGTCCGCATGGGGAAGCGAAGAAGAATCTGATTATACGAGAAAAATGCGCAACGCAGAAGCGTTATTGAACGAATTAGGGTTTGTAGGATTTGATCATAATTACACGGACTTTACGGAGGAGGGAGTAAACGGCAAGCCGACAAAAGATTCTGTGGGCATGGTGGCCGCCAATAAACTGCTCAGCTTTGACGGGAAGGATTACACCTTGATCGCAGTTGCCGTTCGCGGCGGAGGATATGAAAGAGAGTGGGCCAGCAATTTTACAATGGGTGCAGGCGGACACCATGAAGGCTTTTCTCGAGCCAGAGATATTGTGATCGCGTTTTTGCAGAATTATGTGAAAGAACAGAGGATCAGCGGTGATATCAAGATCTGGATAACAGGCTACAGCCGGGCGGCTGCAACCGCAAATATGGTGGCGGGAGCCATTGATAATGGAACAGTTTATTTGAGCGGCTGTAATTTGGAAGCAAAGGATCTGTTTGCCTATACCTTTGAAACGCCGGCTGGTGTGATGGATGCGGAAGCGAGAAGTCAAAAATACAGCAATATCTTTAATATCATAAATAACAATGATTCAGTCCCACTGGTAGCACCGCAGGAGTGGAAGTTTACCCGTTATGGAAAGGATCAAAATATTCCTACGCCTGAGTTGGATACAGCAGACATTTACAAAGAAAAAAAGAATGCCATGCTGTGGATGTATCGGAAAATGGGTGGTTATAAAAGTTACGATGTGGATGATTTTGCAAGGGTAACGAAGGCTGATCTTAAAGAAATTTTGTCTGGCGGCACTTATATACAGACTAAGAAGGATATGTCACAAAGAGAATTTCTAGACAAATTTGTTACGCTATTGGCAAATAATTATCTAAAGGACCGACAAAATTATGTCGCCAACTACCAGAGCGGAATACGTGATATCTGTGGAATCTATTTTGGTACGGATTCAAAAAAAACGGATAAGCTAAAATCGAATCTACTAAAAGAATTAGCATTAAAGTGGGGACGTATTGTAATTCGGGCAGGTAAAAACGATAAGGCAGGGGTTTATGAATTGCTCACAGAAAGCCTGGAGAAGAGTCTTAAAGAGGCGGAGATTACTTATAATGAAGCGGAGTTTGCAAATGCTATGGCAACCCTGGCCGATCTGGTGACAGACCTTGCATCGGAGGAGCCCTGCACATTTGCAACGCTTGTATATAATTCTCCCAAAATTGGACAGGCCCATTATCCGGAACTGTGTCTCGCGTGGATGCAGTCCATGGACACGAACTATACTACGAACGCCAAATCAGGTTTTGCTCCGGGCAAGTACCGCATTGTCAGGGTCAATTGCCCCATAGACGTGACGGTATACGACGCGGAGGGCAATGAAATGGCTTCCATCATTAACGACGTGCCTCAGCCGGATGCCCATGTAGTCGCGTACTTTAATGATGAGGGGGAAAAGATTGTCTATCTGCCGGTCTATGATGATTATGTCATCAAGCTGACGGCTACGGCGGACGGGGTAATGAACTATGCCGTTCATGAATATGATTCCTATGCCGGGGAGACCAATCATGCGGTGTTCTTTAATGATATTCAGATTACGGCCGGGCAGGAGTACATGGCGTATCTTCCGCGTCTCACCGAGGAAGAGATTGAAAGCATGACGGGAAAGGCGGCAGATACGGATTACTCTCTGTTTTTGGAGTCGGAGGAGATTCCGTGCAGCGAGGAATTGAAAGACGAGGAAGTATTCGATGCCTATTACCGTGTAAGCGCTTCGGCGGAGAATAAGCAGGAAGGCTTCGTATTCGGTTCCGGAAGCCGTCAGTATGGAACCTTCACAATCGTGACAGCTATTCCATATGAAGGATATGAGCTTGTGGGCTGGTATCAGGATGGAAAATTGGTTTCCACAGAGGAGGAGTACAGATTCCGTGTCTCAGAGGATATAGAGTTTACAGCGGTATTCAGAGAGAGCACGAAAGACGAAACGCCAGACAAAAATCCGGAGGAAGGCACGGGTGACGGTACAGACGACGGCAGGGACGAAGGAGAAGGCAAGGGCGATGGCGGCACCGGAGAAGGCACAGGCGACGGTACAGGCGAAGGAACGGGAGACACCGGAAAAGATGACCGGAAGAGCACCATCGACGGCGCATTCCGGGTGGTAGCCCATTGGAACACGGGCTTTACCGGGGAGATCACGCTGACAAACACCACGGATGAGGTGATACATAACTGGGTGGTAGCCTTTGATCTGCCCTATGAAATGCGGGGTATCTGGAACGGTGTGATCGCCTCCTGTGAAAACGGAGTCTATACGATACGGAATGCCGGATATAATTGGGATATTGCACCCGGCGAAAGCGTGACTTTTGGTTTTTATACCCATGCGGAGACGGAGACCATAACAGAACCGACTTCTTATACGCTGATCGAGAAACCGGCACAGCCTGTGAATCTGAAATATGAGATCGCCTGGCGGGTAAACAGTGACTGGAAGACGGCATTTAACGGACAGTTTGAGATCAGTAACAGATCCCAGGAAGAAATTCTTGACTGGACGCTGGAATTTGACAGCCCCCATCATTTTGACCAGTTCTGGAATGCGGAGATCGTCTCTCATGAGGGCGATCATTATGTGATAAAGAACCGGGGATATAACGCCGCTGTCGGAGCGGGACAAACGCTTATCCTGGGATTTCATGCAGGCTGCATCAGTGGAGATCCCATCGGTTCGGGCCGTGAACCGGTGAACTATAAGCTTACTGCAGTAAATATGAAATAAAAACAGGTATATTTTCCCAATCTTGTCCATATACTGTTACAAATGCATTTTAACTGTGCAAAAAGACGCAGTCTGCGGTGCAAACAGATCTAAATACAGCAAAGGAGGCAGATATATGGCAAGAGGGCAACGCAAGAGCATAGAGGAAAAGATTCAGGCAAAGCAGGAGCTTATCGACGCTCTGCTCACGAGAGTGGAGTCGGAGAAAAGAGAACTGGCGGAGCTTCTGGAGGAGAAGCGGCGCAGAGAACTGGAGGCGGTCAGCGATATGATCGGAGATTATGGTCTGGCTCCCGAGGAGGTAGCCCAGGCGCTGCAGCAGTTTATGGAGAGCCGCGAGGAGGCGGCGTCCTGAAGCGCCGGCCGGAATGTTCAGGGCTCAGGCCGGAAAAAGGTTTCAGGCCGGAGAATGTTCCAATCAAAACAAAGAACAAAAAACACCCCCCGCAGGAGCGATACCACGCTGCCTGCAGGGGGTGTTTTAATTAAATTTATTTTTTCAGATTTTTCTGTGCGGTGGACAGCATCAGTTTAATGCGGTTTAACTGGTTTACCTCGCTGGCGCCGGGATCATAGTCGATAGCCACGATATTGGACTCGGGATAGGACTTTCTCAGCGCTTTGATGACGCCCTTGCCCACCACATGGTTGGGCAGGCAGCCGAAGGGCTGGGTGCAGACAATATTGGGAACGCCGTCATGGATCAGCTCCACCATCTCTCCTGTGAGGAACCATCCCTCGCCGGTCTGGTTTCCGATGGAGACGATGGGCTTTGCAAATTCCACGATCTCCCGAATGGGAGTGGGGGGCGTAAAATGCCTGCTCTTTTTGAATTCATCAGCCGCTGCGCCCCGGAGCAGATGCTCGATGGCCCAGATGCCAAGGGATGATATCCGGGCGGCCTTTTTGCTGGTGCCAAGATGCTCCGCCTTGTAGATCTGGTTGTAGAAGCAGTAGAGCATGAAGTCCAGCAGATCGGGCACCACGGCCTCCGCCCCCTCGCTCTCCAGAAGTTCAACCAGATGGTTGTTGCCCGCAGGGGAGAATTTAACCAGAATCTCGCCGACGATACCCACTCTTGGCTTTTGGATATCCAATAGAGGGATAGCGTCAAACTCCCGGATCATCTGACGGCATAATTTATAAAATTTGGTAATTTTAATATGCTTTGCGGATACAAAGTCCTGTGCGATCTTCAGCCATTTCTGATGGACGGCTTCCACGCTGCCGGGGGTGGTCTCATAGGGTCTCATGCGGTACACGCAGCGCATGAAGATATCGCCGAACTGTGCGCCCATGGCGGCTCGAAGTAACAGATCCGCGTTCAGACGGAAGCCGGGATTGGTCTCGATTCCGGCCAGATTCAGGGAAATCACCGGAATCTGGGGCATATCGGCTTTCTGAAGGGCACGGCGGATAAAGCCCACATAGTTGGTAGCCCGGCAGCCTCCGCCGGTCTGGGTCATGATTATGGCAGTTTTGTTTAAGTCATATTTGCCGGAGAGCAGGGCTTCCATGATCTGTCCCACCACCAGAAGGGAGGGGTAGCAGGCGTCGTTGTTTACATAGCGAAGTCCCATGTCCACGGAATGCCTGTTGTCATTGTCCAGCACCTCGAAACGGTATCCGCAGGCGTTGAATGCAGGCTGCAGAATTTCGAAATGGATGGGAGACATCTGGGGACAGAGTATGGTGTAATCCCTGCGCATCTCCTCGGTGAAGGGTACCTTCACGATGGCGGAGGAGCGAAGCTCTCTGTGTCTGTTCTTTTTCTCCCGCACGGCGATGGCCGAGAGCAGGGAGCGGATGCGGATTCTTGCAGCGCCCAGATTGTTTACCTCGTCAATCTTTAAGCAGGTGTAGATCTTGTCGGAGCCGGAGAGGATGTCGTTTACCTGATCGGTGGTGACGGCGTCCAGTCCGCAGCCGAAGGAGTTGAGCTGGATCAGATCCAGATTATCCACGGTCTTTACATAGCTGGCTGCGGCATAGAGCCGGGAGTGATACATCCATTGATCCGACACGATAAGGGGTCTCTCCGGGGACCCTAAGTGGGAGACGGAGTCTTCCGTGAGCACGGCGATATCGTAGGAGGTGATCAGCTCCGGGATGCCGTGGTTGATCTCAGGGTCTATGTGGTAGGGGCGGCCGGCGAGAACGATTCCCCGCTTGCCGGTTTCCTTCAGATACTCCAGTGTCTCCTCGCCCTTTTTCTGCATGTCTTTGCGGGCCTGTTCCAGTTCTGCCCAGGCCTTTCGGCATGCGGCGGCAATCTCCTTTTTGGGGATCTCGGAGAATTCTCTGGTCAGTGCTTCCGTTACAGTGTCCACATCCCTAAAGGACATAAAGGGATTGCGGAAAGTGATATCTCCGCCTGCAATCTCCTCCACATTGTTTTTAATATTCTCCGAATAGGAGGTGACAATGGGGCAGTTATAGTGATTATTTGCCTCGTCAAACTCATTGCGCTCATAGAAGAGGGCAGGGTAGAAGATAAATTTCACATTCTGTTTTATGAGCCAGGACACATGGCCGTGGGCCAGCTTTGCAGGATAGCACTCTGACTCGCTGGGAATGGATTCGATGCCCAGCTCGTAGATCTTACGGTTGGAGCTGGGTGAGAGTACCACCCGATACCCGAGCTCCGTGAAAAAAACATGCCAGAAGGGATAGTTCTCATACATATTCAGCACCCGGGGGATGCCCACCACGCCCCGGGGGGCCTTGTCTGCGTCCAGAGAACTGTAGGAGAAGATCCGGTTCAGCTTATACTCAAATAAATTCGGCACGTTGTTGGCGTTCTTTTTGCCGCCGATGCCGCGCTCGCAGCGATTGCCGGAGATATACTGGCGTCCGCCGGAAAATTTGTTGACGGTGAGACGGCAGCTATTGGTACAGCCTTTACACTTGGCCATGCTGGTCTCGAACTGCAGCGCGCAGAGCTTTTCGTAGGAGAGCATGGTGGTCTCGTATCCCTCTTCATATTTGTCCTTCGCGATGAGGGCCGCGCCGAAAGCGCCCATAATGCCCGCAATATCCGGACGGATGGCCTCGCAGCCCGCGATCTTCTCAAAGCTTCTGAGGACCGCGTCGTTGTAGAAGGTGCCGCCCTGAACCACGATATTATGTCCCAGCTCCGAGGCGTCGGACACCTTGATGACTTTAAAGAGTGCGTTCTTGATGACGGAATAGGCCAGGCCTGCGGAGATGTCCGCCACGGATGCGCCCTCCTTCTGCGCCTGTTTTACCTTGGAATTCATAAACACGGTACAGCGGGTTCCCAGATCGATGGGATGTTCGGCAAAAAGAGCCGCTTTGGCAAAATCCTCCACGCTGTAGTTCAGGGATTTGGCAAAGGTCTCGATAAAAGAGCCGCAGCCTGAGGAACAGGCCTCGTTTAACTGCACACTGTCCACGGTCTGATTCTTGATCTTAATGCATTTCATATCCTGACCGCCGATATCCAGAATGCAGTCCACCTCCGGGTTAAAGAAAGCGGCGGCATTGTAGTGGGCCACGGTTTCGACTTCACCGTCGTCCAATAAAAAGGCGGCTTTCATCAGCGCCTCTCCGTATCCGGTGGAGCAGGAACGGACGATCTTCACATCCGCGGGAAGCTGTTCATGGATTTCCTTCAGGGAGCGGATGGCGGTGTTTAAGGGGCTGCCGTCGTTGCCCGCGTAGAAGGAATAGAGGAGCTGTCCGTCCTCGCCCACCAGAGCGATCTTGGTGGTGGTGGAACCGGCGTCGATACCCAGAAAGGCCTTGCCTCTATAGGAGGCAAGGTCTCCTGCGGCCACATGATGGGCCCCGTGGCGCGCCTGAAATGCCTCATAGGCGGCTTCGTTTTCAAACAGGGGCTCCATGCGTTCCACCTCAAATTCCATCCTGATCTCTGAGGAGAGCTTGCCCACCATCTCTTCCATGGTATAGCAGACTTCTTCTTTTGCATTCAGCGCGGAGCCGATGGCTGCAAAGAGATGGGAGTTATCCGTATCGATGATGTGTTCCTCATCCAGATTCAGTGTGCGGATGAACGCAGCCTTGAGTTGATCCAGAAAGTGCAGCGGACCGCCCAGAAACGCCACATGTCCGCGGATTGGCTTGCCGCAGGCAAGGCCCGAGATAGTTTGGTTTACCACTGCCTGGAAAATGGAGGCGGCAAGGTCTTCCTTGGTGGCGCCCTCATTGATCAGGGGCTGGATATCCGTCTTTGCAAACACGCCGCAGCGGGCGGCAATAGTATAGAGGGACTGATAATTTTTGGCATATTCGTTCAAACCCGAGGCATCTGTCTGGATCAGGGAGGCCATCTGGTCGATAAAGGAGCCCGTGCCTCCGGCGCAGATACCGTTCATGCGCTGTTCCACATTTCCGCCTTCAAAGTAAATGATCTTGGCGTCCTCGCCGCCCAGCTCGATGGCGACGTCG
>CANCYO010000066.1 GCA_947382415.1 uncultured Lachnospiraceae bacterium
TATGAAAACAAAAAACTTTTAAAAACCTCTTGACTATTTATAGTTTGTCACCTCATTTTTATTCGTACAAAGATTCCAGCAATTCCAGCGAAATATCCAGCTCCCTGTCTCCATCCTTCACGCAGCCCAGCACTTTTAACCCCGTCCTGTACTCACACATGGCCAGATTGTCCTCGTGGAGTACATTTCCCGGCTGATACCGGTTAAATACAATACCCTTCACCGGAATCTGCCTGGCCTTCATATACTCCGCAGTCAGCGCCACCGAATTGATCGTCCCGAGTCCCGCGTCCGCAATCATCAGACAGGACAAATCTCTGGCCTTGATAAAATCCTCCAGCCAGACTTCCTGACTGTCAAAGCGCAGCGGACAGAGAATCCCGCCGGACCCCTCCGCCGTAACATAATCATATCTGCCACAGACGGCGTCAAAACCTGCCAGAACCTGCTCCATATCCACGGGGCCGCCCTCCAAACGAGCCGCCAGATGCGGAGAAACCGCAGTCTCGTAAACATACGGACACATTGTCTCCAAGGGCTGCTCAATGCCGGAGACCGTCTTCACATGCAACGCATCGCCCGGTATCAGGCTGCCGTCCGCCCCGCGGTCATTTCCGCTCATGGCCGCCTTATAATAGGCAGCGCTCCTTTTGCTCTCTCTGAGTTTTTTGAGCATAAGCCCCGTCACATAAGTTTTCCCGATATCCGTTCCCGTTCCCACCACAAACAAATTCTTACTCATCGCCAATCTCCACCCGATAACCCAGCTCCGCCAAAAGCTCCATATCCGTCCCGGTGGTAATACCGGCAGTGGTCAGCATATCGCCTGATATTGCCGCATTGGCGCCGGATTCAAAGCATCCCCTGCCCTTGTCGGCAAGCAGTCCCCTGCCCCCCGCCAGCCGGATGAACGCATCGGGCAGAAGGAAACGGTAGACCGCTACGATCCTTCTCATATCCTCGCCGGTAAGTCTCTCATTCTTCTCAAAAGGTGTGCCCGGAATCGGATTCAACATATTCACCGGTACGCTTTTAATACCAAGCTCCCGTAGACTGAGCGCCATATCGATCCGGTCTTCCACCGTCTCGCCCAATCCCATGATACCGCCGCTGCACACGGTCAGCCCTGCTGCCTGAGCCGCACGGATGGCCGCCACCTTATCGTCAAAGCTGTGGGTGGTACATACATTGGCAAAATTTCTTCTGGAAGTCTCCAGATTATTGTGAACTCTCGTCACTCCGGCTTCCTTCAGCTTACGAAACTGCCCTTCCTCCAACAGCCCAAAGGAGACGCATACCAGAATTCCCACCTCTTCCTTAATCCTTTTCACCACATCACACATCCTGTCCACTTCCCCGTCGGACAGACGCTTTCCCGAAGTGACAATCGAATAGCGAAGCACTCCCTGCCCGTGATTGATTCCGGCCTGCGCCAGAATCTCCTCGTCAGGAAGCAGCGGGTACTGTTCCGCACAGGTATGATTGTGAGCAGACTGCGCGCAAAACTTACAATTCTCGGAACATGCACCGCTCTTTCCGTTAATAATGGTACAGATGTCAAAGCTGTCACCGCAGAAATGCCTGCGAATCCCATCGGCGCTCTCACACAGCTCCGAAAGAGGCTGCTCATACAGATACAGCGCCTCCTCTTTTGTGATCCTTCCGCCCTTCAGCACTTTATCCGTCAATGCCTGTAAATCCATCACTTTATCACTCCCGCCATCAGTTATCTTTTTTTGATTATCTCTATCTATTATCCGGGCTCATTATCCCTGTTTATTTTATCCGCTCATTTTCTCTCTTCATTATGGGAATCAGCCGCTTTCCCAGCACAGCGCCGAGAATACAAAGCGCGATGTCCCCCGGAACAGCCAGTATAAAACAATACAAAAACAACGGCCACAAACCGATAGGAGACCCCAGATAAAAATTGCTGATCATATAATAGTAGACCATGCCGAACAAATAGACAATTGCCAGACCGATAAAATTGGCGCAAAGCAGACGCCTGTAACCCGGCCGGGACGTTTTGTTTGCGATCGCTCCCGTGACATACGCAGCCACCGCAAACCCGATAATATAGCCAAAACTCGGTTTCAGAACGTAGGCCAGACCGCCGCCTTCCGTAAATACCGGCAGTCCCAGCAGCCCCATCACTATGTAGATACCGACCGCAGCCGCTCCCAGCTTCCCGCCCAGCAAAAGCCCCGCCAGCATTGTGAACAAAAACTGTAGCGTAAACGGAACTACCGGGATCGGTATTTTGATAAACGCTCCCACCACAATCAGCGCCACAAACATTGCACATAAAATTAAATTCCTTGTTTTCCCTACTCTCAATACTCCGTCTCCTCCTTTGAATATAAATATGTCAGAACCGTATACTGATCTCCCCGGAGGACAGACGGGCCTCCCCGCCATCGTCATACCTCACCAGCAGACCGCATTCATCATCTATGCCCAGCGCAACTGCACCTCTGGTTTTATTTCCGGATAATACGGCTATCCGCCTCCCGGTCACAAGACTGCGCCGCCGGTATTCCTCCACATAGTCTGCAGCGTCATGCCTCCGATCATCATAATATCTATAAAAATGATTCAAAAACTCAGCCGTCAGACGATTCTTGACGTCCTCCCTGCGATCCGCCAGAACAGCTCCCGCAATATCTCTCAACTCCTCCGGGAATCCGCCCTCCGGCTGATACACATTGATTCCGACTCCCAGCACCGCATATTCCAGCAGACCGCTTTCCAGACCAAATGCCCCTTCTGTCAAAATACCGCAGACCTTTTTGTCCCGCACATAGATATCATTCACCCATTTGATCTGTGCCCGCTCTCCGGCTACAGCTTCAATGGCCTCACACACGGCCACAGCGGCCATGGTAGTGATTCTCACCGCCTGCTTTGCGGAACAATTTCCGGGGCGCAGCAGCATACTCATATAGATTCCCGTACCCCGGGGTGAATAAAAACTTCGCCCCAGCCGCCCGCGCCCGGCTGACTGCTCATTGGACAGCACGGTATATCCCTCCGGCATACCGCTGTCGGCTGCCTCTCTCACTACGGCGTTGGTGGAACCCGCCATATTCAGAACGAAAATATCCGGATTGAAAACCTGCTCTCTTGAAACCCGCAGATATTTCCTGATTCCCTGCGCCGACAGTATATCCGTATCTCTCGACAGGCAGTAGCCTTTATTTGTCACCGCATCTATGGCATATCCCGCGCTTTGAAGCGATTTAACAGCCTTCCACACAGCCGTCCGTGATACGTTCAGCCTCCCTGCAATCTCCTCACCCGAGAAATACTCTCCTCTATTCGATTCCAGTAATTCAAGCAGTTTTTCCCTCGTATTCATACGCTCTCCCATAAATTGACATAATCTTACCACACGCCGTTACGCATTGTCAACCATTTTAACTATATAGGTTTACATTTGTTTGCCAGTGGCGCCAAATTTCCATTACGCTTCTTATGATTATAAACTATCTCCGCATTTTTTCTTATCTGATTTGTAGGAATCCTTCACTCCATATATTCTTAAATTATCTTTCATAAAACTCCTTTGTCTACAAACAGCAGCATACTTTAGCTGCTATTGTCAATGGTTTCATCGTATTTCATGCCACGTTCAACAAGGTAGTCCCATATGACGAAAAGATACTCACTCTCCCGGCTCGTCAATCTCCTTCAGCCGTTCCAGCCTTTTTATACAGCCTTAAAGCATAACACATGCTGTCCCCTTCTCCGCACCTTCCAAAAAACTTTTTCATTCTACGGGTGATTCCCCGTCTCATAACACCATCTGGCAATATCAGAGATCAGTTCCACCGGAACCGGCCTGTTGTATGGAAGCTGTATGGTTCCCTTACTGGTCCTGTATTCTTTCAGACGCTCGGAAAATTTCCGGACAGCCTCCGGCCCCGGATACAAGCCGACATGTTTTTTAAACCCGGCAAACTGGATGATATTATGCTTCTTCCAGAAAGTCGGCATACCCCATGAAATCCTCTCTTCCGCCTCCGGCAGCGCCGCACAAAGGACTCCCCTTATTTTCTTCAGATACTCCTGTACCTCTTGCGGCTGTGCCTCAATATATTCCTCCACCGTTTCCGGCGCTTTCCCGCAATAATGGCCCTGTTCCTGCCTTTTAAATGTACGCCCACACTTTGGACACGTCCACATCCTTCATGCCTCCTGCCTCATTCTCGCTCCCTGACCGTCACCAAAACCCTGTCCCCCGGCTGCTTCCCTATCCGGGAACGGATATCTTTACGCACACCTATAATATAACACACACTCCCGTCAGCATTCTTTACTCCCATATTTACAACACTGCCATCATACGGCTCCCCGTCAAATGTAGCGTGTACCTTCACCCTTCCCCGTCCAAACTCTTTCCTGACATCATAGGGGAAGATGACATATGCACCGCCCGTCTCCCCCGCTTTATAGAGCAGGGACTCATATTCATAAATTCTTCCATTCACTGCCTGCACCACCTAATCTGTTTTATACAGTGTAACACGGATTCTGTCCGGCTAAAAGGATAAGCGGCATTCAGCAACAGTCAGCCGGAACGGTTCAGCCTACGCTATGATGAGCTTACAGCAGTTCAAATGCAATACTTTTCAATATCGACGTCAATCATAGCCGGGATTCTTATTCCTATTGCTTTTAATCGCTCATAAAACACCCTCATAGTTCATTGATCTCATTTTGCAGCTTCCGTCAAGCTTTTTAAATTCTCCGTAACCCACAAAATGCAGTCCACATTTTTCCATTACATGACCTGAAGCTAAATTGGGCTCAGCATGGCTTGACGCAAAATGTGTTGCTCCGAACCTTTTACGTACAAACTCTATCATTGCTTTAACAGCTTCAGTTGCATATCCCTTTCCCCAACAATCATAGTGAAGATTATATCCAAATTTCCAATATCCATTTTTTCCATCTGTTCCTATATCTCCACTTCCTATAAGTCTTCCGTCCGAGAACCGTTCAAAGCCAAAATTATAGGTACTTGTATCCTTTTCTGCAAATGCAAGCCATTCTCTAACCTGCTCAACGCTTGTATAGGTTATATAAACCATATAACGTGATACCCTTTCATCGCTGACCCATTCAAAAACTTCTCTGGCATCAGCCACAGTTAAAGGCCGAAGCAAAAGACGATCTGTTTTTATTTGAATATTATGCATACCAGTCTCCGTATCATTTTCATTTGACATTTCCAAATCAGAATACCACAATCACACTCATCTTTCCATTAAATTTCTTCCCTCTTCGCCGCAAACTTCGCCCGGTAAAACCCCACAGACAATACCGCCGAGACACACCAGCCCACGGGCCATGCGCACCAGATCCCCAGATATCCCCACTGTCCGGCAAAAACGATGGCCAGGATCACCCGCAGAAGCAGATCGGCGAGCGTTGCGGTCATAAACTGCCTCATAAGCCCGGCACCTCGAAGGATTCCGTCTGCCGCCAGCTTCACGGACACGACAAAATAAAACGGCGCCACAATTTTCAAAAACCATGTCCCGGACAAAAACGCAAGCTCCGAAGGCTCATCCATAAATATCTGTATCAGCAAATGATTTCCCAGCAGATACACGAGCACAATGGGTATGCACAGCAGCCACACCATTTTTACCGCCGCTCCAAAGCCCGCTCTCACCCGGGGCAGGATGCCCGCTCCCAGATTCTGCGCCGTGTAATTGGATATACCGTTCCCCAGCGTTGTGAGCGAGGTGATGACCAGATTGTTAAGCTTGACGGCCGCCGAATATCCCGCGATCACCTCCGAACCAAAGCCATTGATAACACCCTGGATCACGATATTTCCTATAGAGATAAAACTCTGCTGCAGGATGCTCGGTATCGCGATGACAGAGATTTTTTTCAATAAATCTGCCGAAAACAACGCCGCCTTACCCTCTGTATGTATGCTGTCCAGCCTCTTTTTCACCGCACACAGCGCCAGAACGCAGCTCAGTCCCTGACAGAGACAGGTCGCCCACGCCACACCATCCACGCCCATCCGAAAAGCGCAGACAAACAGAATATCCACCGCTATATTAGAAAGAGAGGAAAATGCCAGAAAGAAAAACGGCGTCCTGGAATCTCCCAATGCCGAGAAAATTCCCGTAGCCACATTATAAAACAACAAAAAAGGAAAACCGAAAATATAAATATCCAGATACAATGCCGAGTCCGCAAAGATAATATCCGGGGTACGGATCAGCCGCAGCAGACTGCCGCAGCCGAATATCCCCGCCAGCATCAAAACAGCACACAATACGGCACTGGCAATGACCGACGTTGATATGGCAGTCTTCATTTCCCGGTATTTCTTTGCGCCAAAGAGTTGAGACACCGTCACGGAACATCCCATATTGCATCCAAAGGCAAACGCAATAAAGATCAGGGTGATCTCATAACTGTTGCCCACCGCCGCCAGCGCATTTTCTCCAATAAATTTTCCCGCCACAAAACTGTCCGCGATATTATAGAGCTGTTGAAAGATAATGCTCCCAAACAAGGGCACACAAAATTTCCACAGAACAGTCTCCGGTTTTCCCACTGTCAAATCCCTGTTCATCCTGTTTCCTCCCTGACGATTTTAAACGGTTGCACATTTCTCTATCTGGTATTATACTTTTCTTATGAATATTTGCAAAATATATGTTTGATATCGCCGTTATATCACATTTATATATAAGGAGAAGGACATGAACATCAACTACGAGTATTACCGCACTTTTTATTACGCCGCAAAATACAAAAACCTGACACAGGCCGCCGATCTGCTGCACGGCAGCCAGCCCAATATTTCCCGGGCCATAAAGCTTCTGGAGCATGATCTGGGGTGTCGCCTGCTTGTCCGCTCCAACCGTGGAATCTCGCTGACACCCGAAGGCGAACGCCTCTACTCTCATGTAAAGATCGCCGTAGAACAGCTTCAGGCTGCGGAAGAAGAACTGAAAATGCTCACCGGATTACATCAGGGAGTGATCTCCCTGGGCGCCAGCGAGACCGCGCTGCACCTTCTGCTCCTCCCCGCACTCCAGAAATTCAGAGAAACCCATCCCGAAATCCGCATACGCATACGCAATCACCTCACATCTCAGGCAATTGAATCCGTGAGACAGGGCCTGGTCGACTTTGCAGTAGTGGCCTCCCCTGCCGATATTTCCGACTCTCTGCAGGCTACCCCTCTCACGAGTTTTCAGGATATCCTGATCGGCGGAAATGCCTTTGGCAGCCTGTCAGAAAAAACACGTTCTCTCAAAGACATCAGCGGCTATCCGCTTGTATGCCTTGGAGAATCCACCATGAGCTACCGCTTTTACGACGAATTTTACCGGGCAAACGGCCTCAACCTGAGACCGGAATTCGAGGCTGCCACCACCGATCAGATCCTGCCCATGGTCAAAAACAATCTGGGGCTGGGCTTCCTCCCGGAAAAACTGGCTCTGGAAGCTCTTGACACAGGAGAAATCTGCCGGATCTCTCTGCGGGAGCAGATCCCCCTCCGGGAGATCTTCCTGGTGGAAAACAGAGAACGCCCCTTGACCGTAGCAGCCGGGGCGTTAAAAAATCTGCTTGAATCCATGCAGTCTAGGGCAGCGATATCTCAAAACTGACGGATCTGCCGTCCTCGCTCTTTGCCGTGATCTTTCCGCCGTGCTGACGGACAATAGCCTTGACGATGGAGAGGCCGATGCCGCTTCCTCCGGTACCGGAATTTCTGGAGGCATCCGGACGATAAAAACGCTCAAATAGCATATCCAGACTGCCCGGCTCAATGCCACTCCCCTCCTCCACCGTATTCCATAAAACAAGCCTTGCTCTGCCCCCCGCAGACTTCAGGCTCAACCGGATCTCACCCGGATCAGATGCATATTTCAGCGCATTTTCCAATAACAGCTCCACCATCTGCACAAGCTTATCCCCATCTCCCCTGCATATGACGCCCTGCTCCACCTCCAGCTTCAGACTCCTCCCCCCTGCACAGACCATAGGATCAAAGACTGCTGCCGTCTCCGCCACGATCCTGGACAGATCACATGGCACGAACACCGGTCGTTCTTCCTCCTCCAGCCCGGAGAGCTGAACCATCTGTTCCGTGAGCCTGCCCAGCCGCTTTACCTGATTGCGGATGCTTGCAGTCCACTGACTCTCCCGCCCTTCCAACTCCAAAATATCCACATTGGCAGAAATGACCGTCAGCGGCGTCTTCAATTCATGGCTGGCGTCCGTGATAAACCGCTTCTGCTTCCGATAGCTCTCCTCCACCGGTGCAAATACCCTTCCGGAAAAAACAAACACCAGCGCAAACACTGCAGACAGCCCGATCAGAGACACCCCTGCGCTGGTAAACAGCAGATTGCGAAAGGCCGCCAGATCTCTCCCGCAATCCACAAAAATGATACGTCCCTCCGCGTTCTCACCCGCCGTCTGATTCAGATAGCGATAACTCCCCACAAAACCGGACCCGCTGCGCGCTTTCCGGATCTCCTGCGCATACTGAATGGCCTCCCCGGTCTCCACCGCGGCGATCCGTCCCGTATCCACCGAAACGACCTCTCCTCTCTCATCCAAACGCACGGAGAAAAACCGTGTGTCATAAGGTGTCTCCGGCGTAAATTCCAAAAACGCATCCGGCGCGCCAAAAAACTCCTGCACGGGCCTATGCCTGTCCTTCTCCCGGCCGCTTCCGGGCAGGCGCTCCCGCCCCGGGTAATCCTCCGGAAAACGTCCTTCATTCTCCGCCAGCATGTCCAGAATCCGGTCCGCCCGACGCACGATCCCCAGATAACTGGCCGCATTCAGGCTTCCCACGATCACCGCCAGCACCGCGAACGTGGAACACATCGCTACAATAATAAATTGTCTCCGCAGCCGCCGAATCATCCGCTCTCCCCTCTCACTCTTGCTCCGTCTCTGTTTCAGTCTCTTTTGCTGTCTCTGTTTCTGTCTCTGTTTCCGTCTCTTTTTGCATCAGAAGATAGCCCTGATTCCTCAGTGCCCTGATCTGCACAGACGCTTGAACAGACGCCAGCTTTTTCCTGAGATACGAAATATTCACCCATACAATTCCCGCATCCGTATCGCTGTCATAACCCCACACACGTTCCATAAACCGCTCCACAGACAACACATGTCCGGGATTGGCCATGAGCATCTCCATCATCTGAAACTCTTTGTTCCCCAGCCGTACACTGCCTCCGGGAGCCGCCATCTCAAAGGTGAGCCGGTCCAGCGTCAGATTCCCATAGCGCAGCAGGCTGTCCACCCCAGCAGGCTGCTGTCTGGTCATAGCCCGAATTCGCGCCAGCAACTCTCTGGTGTCAAAAGGCTTTGGCAGATAGTCATTGGCTCCGCTGTCCAGCCCCTCCACCCTGTCGTCCACACCCGATCTGGCAGTGAGTAACAGCACCGGCACGGCATTTCCTCCGCGCCGGATGCGCTTTAACACCGTCAGGCCGTCCAGCTTCGGCATCATGACGTCCATGATCACGCCGTCATACTCCTGTGCCTCCAGATAATCCAGGGCATCCTGCCCATTGTAAACCACATCCACCGAATAATGCCCATGCTTCAAAATTACCGCCAGCGCATCCGCCAGCTCACGCTCATCCTCCGCCAGCAACAGCCTCATAAAACCATCCTTTCACCCTTTAAAACTCAATATCCTCAGGATAAAATCCATCAATCAGAAAATACTCTGTTCCATATAACCGGCACTTTTCCAAAACCTCCCTGTTATCGCGTAACAGGGACTCCATGGTACAGTCGGAATCATCCATTCTAGCCTCCACGACATCAGCATATTTCTTAATATCCTGATAATGATACCTTATATAAGCCTCGCTCATCACCAGACAACGATACCTGATATGCTGCCGATATTGCTGCTCAAAACTGTCTGCCCAGTCAAACGGAATATAACAGCCCTCAACGATAAGATTCTGTTTATTCTCAATAGCTGTCTTGATCATTTCTCTGACGATGGGCCAAAGATAATCTGTCAGCGCCTTCTCATCACTCACCGGTGTCAGCGCTGTGTTCTTACTGCGGATCAGACCCATTTTCAAATGATCGATGGACAGATACGGATAACCATGTTTCTCAAGAAGCCTCTGGGCTAAAACAGTCTTCCCCGTATGTGACGCTCCTGTTATCAATAAAACCATTCCATACCTCCGATACTATATGAATCTTGACAAATCCCTCCCCGTCCTATATAGTTAAGTCTGGTAAAACAACTCGCCAGGGGAGCACATCGCTGAGATTGAAGTACGCCCGCCTCAGGGCCGCGCTTCTAACCCTCACTACCTGACCCGGATAATACCGGCGTAGGGAGGCGAAGGAAACATTGCATATATCCTTATGCCATGATTCCTTCCGTACCGATGCTGTCCCTCCTCGCGCAAACGAAGGAGGACTTTTTTATGAACAACAAAACCAAAATCTTAGTGGAAGGCGCCGTCATGGTCGCCCTTGCCACGGTACTCAGTTTCATCCGGGTATTCCGGCTGCCCTGGGGCGGCTCTGTCACACTGCTCTCCATGCTTCCCATCGTGCTTTTTTCCATTCGCCGGGGTCTGGGACCCGGTCTCACCGTATCCTTTGTTTATTCCCTGATCCAATTCGCACAGAGCGTCATGGACGGCCTCTTCGGCTGGGGTCTCACCCCCGGTATGCTGTTGGCCTGCATATTTTTAGACTATATCGGCGCGTTTCTGGTGCTGGGGATCGCAGGAATCTTCCGTAAAAAAGGTCTGCCCGGCTGGATCTGCGGAATCAGCCTTGCCGTAGTCCTGCGCTTTGTCTCTCATTTCCTGAGCGGCGCCGTCATCTGGCACAGCTACGGAGAACTGTGGCAGGGATTTTCCACCGAAAACACCTTTGTCTACAGCTTTTTATACAACGGCTGCTACATGCTGCCGGAGCTGATCTTCACGCTGGCGGGCGCCGTGGCATTACTCTCCGCCCCCCAGACAAAACGCCTGCTACTGCCGGAGGAATAGAGCCTGCTCTATTCCTCCAGATCCTTCCGGCCTTCATACCCTTCCAGATAGAAGGAATAGAGTCCCTTCTCTTTCACCCGCTTACAGGTCAGCTTCTCCAGCGCTTCCTGATAATAGGTGAGCTGCACCTCATAGCGGTTCCACAGCTCGCCCATGCTGTCTACCACGTCCGTCTTGTAGTCCAGCAGCACGACTTCGCCGTTTTCCACCCAGAAAACGTCGATGATACCCTGAATCAGCACGGTCTCCTCTCCGGGAAATTCCCCGGAGAGCCGCTCCGCGCCGATTCCCAGCACAAAAGGCTGCTCTCTGTAAAGCGCTCCCCGAAGCTGCGCCGACCACATACGCCAGGCCGTCTCAGACCTCAAAAATCCGGCCACCTTCCGTCTGTTCACCGCGTCATAATATTCCTGAGAAAGTCGCAGCTCTGACACTTCCCCCTCCAGAAAGCGCTGCAAATCCCGCTCCAGTATCGCCTGATCCAGAGTCTTGCAGTAATGGGCATACTCTGCCGGAGGTTCGGCAAACTGTCCTCCGAGGATTCCCTGAAAATCCAAAAGTTCCATAACCCGGTGAAACGCATTTCCCCGAACCGCTCCGCTGACCTTCTCCTGCTCCCTGCGAAACGCGGGTATGTAAGGCACGACTTCCCTCTCCTCAAACGCATGAAAAGCCGCCTCGTCCCGATCGGCCATGGCCGCGATCTTCAGCTCCGACACCGTAGTCTTCGTATAGAGCTTTTCCAGATTCCGATGCGGATACACAAATGCAAGTCTGTCCCGCAGCCGCTGTGCCGAAGCGTCATCCGCATAATCTTTGGCATACTGCAGAGCCTCCAGACTGCCCGCCATGTCAAACTGCTCCGCAAGCGCCCCGGCCTCCAGATCCTCCCTGCCCAGAATCCGCACCTGCAGGTCTGTTCCCGCCAAAATGGGCATCAAAAAGTCCAGATAGCTCCCCGCCTCTATATAATCGGGATAACCAAGCCTCTCGGCCGGAAACTCCATGGCCTCCTCCCACTTCTCCTGCGCATGATCCAATGAGGCGGTCAGGATCAGCTTTTCCCGGGCTCTGGTCAGGGCTACATAGAGTACGCGAAGCTCCTCCGCCAGATTCTCCTCACGCATTTTCCCCGCAATCACCTTCTGGCGCAGCGTTTTGTTGCGCACACGTTTCTCGGGCTGGACATAAGTGACGCCCACCCCCATATCCATATCCACAATCATGGCCTGACTGTAATCCCGCACGGAAAACCGTTTTGCAAGCCCCGACACAAAGGTCACCGCAAATTCCAGTCCCTTGGATTTGTGAATACTCATGATGCGCACCACATCCGCATTCTCATCCAGCAGATCCGCCTCGCCGTAATCCACGTCATATTTTTCAAGCTGCTCCATATACCGCACAAAATGAAACAGTCCAAAATAACTTGTCTTCTCAAAATCGGAAGCCTTGGTAAACAGCATCTCCACATTGGCCCTGCGCTTTCCGCCCGCGGGCAGCGCCGTCACATAATTCAGATAGTCATGATCCTCCACCAGCCGCTGCAGCAGCTCACGGATGGGCATATAAACGGTATAACTGCGGTAACGTCTCAGCTTCTCCAGAAATTCCGCCGCTCTCTCCCGCAGCCCTGCTGCCGCTGCCGCGTCCGGCTCCGCATTTTCCCCGTCCGGTTCCACATTTCCCGTGTCAGATTCCGTATTTCCCGCGCCCGGCTCCGCATTTTCCCCCCGCTCCCAGACGCACAGCGCCTCATAGAGAGAACGCCTGCCGCCGCCTGCCCGAAGCAGAGCGATCTCCTCCTCGGAAAATCCCCCGAATACCGATTTGAGCATCCCGTACAGCGGGATATCCTGTCTGGGATTATCCAGCACCCGCAGTACCTGCAGAAGTTCCTGCACCTCGGTAGCGGCAAAATATCCTGTCTTGGCAGTGATATAGACCGGGATGCCCTGCTGTTCCAGCACTGCCCGGAATTCCTCGTCCCAACCCTGGGTAGCCCGTAGCAAGATCACCATGTCCGAATAACGCACCGGCCGAAGTTTTCCGCTCTCTTTGTCCAGCACCTGAAAACTCCGGCGCAGCTCCCTGATGCGCATTGCCACGGCAAGGGCCTCCGCCTGTCTGGCATTCAGCTCCTCCCCCCGGCCCGGTTTCTCCACCATCAGGAATTCGCTCTGATTGTCCCGTGCTTCGGGGTATTCCGCCCCCGCATACAACGCCGCCCGATCATCATAATCAATACCTCCGATCCTGCGGCTCATCAGTCTGCCAAACACAGAGTTCACCGTGTCCACCACCTGCGGACGGCTCCTGAAATTCCGGCTCAGGTCGATACGGCAGCGGTCAGTTCCATTCTCCTCATAGCGATCATATTTTTCCAGAAAAAGCTCCGGTCTCGCCAGACGAAAGCGGTAGATACTCTGCTTGACATCTCCCACCATAAAGCGGTTAAAGCGGCCCTGCGCCTCCCCGGACACGGCTTTCAGCAGATACTCCTGCACCAGATTGCTGTCCTGATACTCGTCTATGAGAATTTCGTGAAAATACTGAGCGTACTCTCTGGCCACTCTGCCGGGCCTGACCTCTTCCCCGTCCCGCTCCAGCAAAATCTCCAGCGCATAATGCTCCATGTCCGAGAAATCAATGATCTTGCGCTCCAGCTTACATTGCCGCATCCTCCGGTCAAACTCCAGAGTCAGATCCACCAGCGTATTGACCGCCGCCTCACAGGCCATGGACTGAGCAGCCGCAAGCTCCGCGGGCGTCTGAAAAAATACCGCTCCCATATCCTGCAGGATATCTTTTACCTGTGTCCGAAGGGCTTTTGCCCGCTCCCGCTTTGCGGGCGAAACGCTCTCATCCTTCTTCACGGGCAGCCTGCCAAAAATCAGGTTCGGTATACGCGCGCTGTACTCTGCAAGAGAATCCCGCCCGCGCAGTGACTCCAGCTCCTCCCGCTCCCGCTCCACCAGCTCTCCATACATATAGGGACCGTCGGGACTGTCGCACAGCCGCTGTACCTCCAGAAGCTTCTCCACACACCCGTCCAGCATGACGTCCACATAGCGTTTCAGGTACTGCCCTGCGTCTCCCCCGAGAAGCTCCTGCGCCGTCTTTGCCCCATAGTCCTGTCTGCGGGCGTTCAGCCACTCCTCAGGAAAAGGACAGCTTGCGGCATGGCCGGACAGACTTAAGATATCCTCCTCCAGCACCCGCTCCCGTCCCCCCGGGCAGAAAAACTCCACGCAGTGCAAAAACGCCTGACTGCCCTCCGCATAACACTCCTCCAGCAGCTCCGCCAGAACCTCCTGTGCGAGAAGTCCCACCTCATTTTCATCAGCCACGCGAAACGCCGGGTCCAACCCGATCTCATGGAAATGATTGCGTATGATAAACAGACAGAAACTGTCGATGGTAGTGATCTGGGCATTGTGAAGCAGCGTGGACTGCCGCTGGATATGTTCCGATTCCGGATGCTCCCGCAGCGCCGCGGCAATGCCGGAGGCGATGCGCTCCCGCATCTCCGACGCAGCGGCATTGGTAAAGGTGACGATGAGCAGCCTGTCGATATCCACCGGATGCGCCTCGTCGCAGACCATACGGACGATCCGCTCCACCAGCACAGCCGTCTTGCCGCTGCCCGCCGCCGCAGATACCAGAATATTCCGGTTATGAAGTTGTATTACCTGCTCCTGTTCCGGAGTGAACGCTATGGCCATCTCCTCTGTCCTTCCTTATCCCATTTCCATCCGTTCCGTATAACGCCATCCGCTGCAGCACCGTCTCTTTGTCCAGATCCTCCAGCCTGCGTCTGTTATATCCCGGGATGGCATTGTCAAAGCCGCAGACCTTTTTGTACACGCAGTAGGTACATGCGGCCTCTACCGTTCCCTTTTCATAGGGATTGAGATCGGAAGAGCGTCGTGTAGGGAAAGAGTGTTGCGAGACGTGGGG
>CANCYO010000067.1 GCA_947382415.1 uncultured Lachnospiraceae bacterium
ATCAGATCGGTAATCTGGAAGGGCATAAGGCCAAAACCATTGCCGCGGATCTTATCGCCACGTTTCTGCCTGACGATGTGGTGGACGGACTGTATAAAGCGGTGGAGATGGCGGGGCTGCATGTGGCGAATCTGACATTGGAGCCCATTGCGGCCATTCAGGTGGCCATCCCGGAGAAGTTCAGGATGCTGAATATGGCCTTGGTGGACGTGGGAGCGGGCACCAGCGATATTTCGATCACAAAGGAGGGGACCATCACAGCCTACGGCATGATCCCCGTGGCGGGAGACAGTCTGACGGATATTCTGGTACAGCATTGTCTGGTGGATTTTGAGACGGCGGAGCGGATCAAGCGCCAGGCGGGTACGGAGGAAATGATCGAGTACCGGGATATCATGGGACTGCCTCAGGTCATCACCGCGGGGGAGGTGACGGAGCTTCTGCAGGACGCCGTGGCCGGCATGACCCGTCAGGTGGCCGAATGCATCCGGGAACTGAACGGGGACAAGCCGGTGAGCGCCGTGTTCGTGGTGGGCGGAGGCGGCACGGTCGCCGGCTATACCGAGACGCTGGCCGGGGAGCTTGGCATTGCCAAGGAGCGTGTGGCCATACGGGGCAGAGAGGTGATGCAGAACATTGTCTTTGAGCTGGAAAATGCCCGCATGGATTCTCTGATGGTAACGCCCATCGGTATCTGCCTGAGCTTTTATGAACAGAGCAATAATTTTATCTTCGTGGAGTTTAACGGCGCCAGGATCAAGCTCTATGACAACGGCAGACTGACCGTGGCGGATGCTGCCATGCAGGCGCAGTTTACCAATGAGGACCTGTTCCCCAAGAGGGGAAAGGCTTTGACCTATACGGTCAATGATAAGCCGCGCATGGTTCGGGGAAGCCAGGGCGAGGCTGCGGTCATCAGGCTAAACGGCGATCCTTCAGATCTGCATACCAAGATCAGCAGCGGGGATATAATCTCAGTGACCGCCTCCACGGAGGGAGAGGCCGCGGGCCTTGAACTTGGCAGGCTCCCGGAGCTCTCGGAGCAGCTCCATGTGTATGTCAATGGCAGCAGGATCAGTCTGCCCAAGACGGCGGAGGTGAACGGAACCCGGGAGAACGAATTTTACCGGATCCGGGAGGGCGATGTAATCCGTGTGCAGAACTGTTACACCGTGACGGAGGTGGCGGAGTTTCTCGATGTGCCTCTCGGCGGCGATCTGCGGGTAAACGATACGCCCGCAAGGCCCGATACCAGAGTCTACGAGAATTTTACGGTGAGCTGGGATATGAACGTGGAGGCCTTTTACCATACAGGCATTCCGGACGGCGAGCAGGAAGAGACATATCAGGACGAAGAAGCGCAAGGGGAGCAGGAAATATCTGCACCATCCGGCACGGCGCCGCAGCATGTGCAGAGTAAGCCGCAGACTGTGGGCCGTGAGATGCAGGTGTTGGCAAACGGCAGCCTGGTGACTCTCTCCGGCAAGGCCGGCTATGTGTTTGTGGATATTTTTGATTTTATTGATTTTGATCTCAAGGATTCCAGAGGGCGGACCATCGTGACGCTTTTAAACGGTCGGAGCGCGGATTATATGGAAGGCCTGAAGGATGGCGACAGCATTGAAATATATTGGGAAGAGAGCGGGAAGAAATCATGAGGCTTTGTAGTATTGCCAGCGGAAGCAGCGGGAACTGTATCTATGTGGGAAGCGACGCCACACATCTACTGGTGGATGTGGGAATCAGCGGGAAGAGAGCAGAAAGCGGTCTGAATGAGCTGGGGCTTACGGGGAGAGATCTGGACGGGATATTGGTGACACATGAGCACGCGGATCATATCAATGGATTGGGAGTCATGGCACGCAAGTACGGTATTCCCATCTATGCCACAAAGGGGACTATCGCCGCCATCCGTGAGAACGCAAATTTGGGAGAGATTGACGAGGCCCTTTTTCACGAGGTGCGGGCAGATGAGAAGCTGGCCATCAAGGATCTGACCGTCAATCCCATGCAGATTGCCCATGACGCGGCACAGCCCGTGGCTTACCGGGTGTCCTACGGGCGAAAAAAGGTAGCCGTCTGCACGGATCTGGGACATTTTACCGAGTATACCGTAGACTGTTTAAGAGGGATGGACGCCTTGCTGCTGGAGGCCAATCACGACGTGAATATGCTGCAGGTAGGGTCTTATCCCTATTACCTGAAGCAGCGGATATTGGGGGATAGGGGGCATCTTTCCAACGAGAATTCGGGCAGGCTTTTGAGCCGTGTGCTGCACGACGGGATACAGGCGATCCTGCTGGGACATCTCAGCAAGGAAAACAATCTGCCGGAGCTGGCTTATGAGGCGGTGCGCATGGAGATCACGCTGGGAGACAATCCCTATAATGCAAATGATTTTCCCATGCAGGTGGCAAGACGCAGCGAGCCCACGCCTGCCATACAGATTGCATGAGGGAGTTTGCGTAAAAGAGCTTATAAAAATGAGCTTGCATAAAATAAACAGCGCGGGGGCGCGGAACGGAGAGCGATATGAAGAAGACGATTATCACGGTGGTGGGCAAGGACACAGTAGGCATTATTGCCAGGGTTTGCACGTATCTGGCGGAGAACGGCATCAATATTCTGGACATTTCCCAGACCATTGTGCAGGATTATTTTAATATGATGATGATTGTGGACACCAATCATTCCGCGAAGGTTTTCGGCGATATGGCGGATGAACTCTCGGCGCTGGGAGAGGAGATCGGGGTTGTGATCAAATGCCAGAAGGAAGAAATCTTTGACAAGATGCACCGGATCTGAGACAGCGCGGGGGGAGTAGGAAACATGACAAAAAGAATGGAATCTAAGAGGAATAGACATGATTAATCAATATGAAGTGCTTGAGACAAATGAGATGATCGAGAAGGAGAATCTGGATGTGCGGACCATCACGCTGGGAATCAGCCTGCTGGACTGCATAGATTCAGATCTGCACACGCTGGGCAAAAAGATACACCATAAGATTTACGAGTCCGCAAAGGATCTGGTACGCACCGGGGAGGAGATATCCCGGGAGTTTGGCATACCCATAGTCAATAAGCGCATTTCCGTGACGCCTATGGCATTGGTGGGCGGCGCAGCCTGCCGCACCAAGGAGGATTTTGCCTGGCTGGCTAAGGTTTTGGACGATGTGGCCCACGAGGTGGGTGTGAACTTTATCGGCGGGTATTCCGCGCTGGTGAGCAAGGGAATGACGCCTGCGGATGAGCTTTTGATCCGCTCCATTCCGCTTGCCCTGTCCACCACGGAGCGGGTGTGCAGTTCCGTGAATCTGGGTTCTACCCGGACGGGTATCAATATGGATGCGGTGAAACTCATGGGCGAGATGATTCTGGAGACTGCAGAGCTCACAAAGGAGAATGATTCTCTGGGCTGTGCGAAACTGGTGGTGTTCTGCAACGCGCCGGATGACAATCCTTTTATGGCCGGAGCCTTTCACGGCGTCACCGAGGCGGATCGGATCATCAATGTGGGAGTCAGCGGTCCCGGTGTGGTGAAGACCGCTCTGGAGAAGGTGCGGGGAGAGAATTTTGAGGTGTTGTGCGAGACCATCAAGAAGACTGCGTTCAAAGTGACACGTGTAGGCCAGCTTGTGGCGCAGGAGGCCTCAAGAATGCTGCAGATTCCTTTTGGTATCGTGGATCTGTCGCTGGCGCCTACGCCCGCCGTGGGGGACAGTGTGGCGGATATCCTGTGTGAGATCGGTCTGGAGTATGCGGGCGCTCCCGGCACCACAGCGGCGCTGGCCCTGCTGAACGATCAGGTGAAAAAGGGAGGCGTAATGGCCTCCTCCTATGTGGGTGGCTTAAGCGGTGCGTTTATTCCGGTCAGCGAGGATCAGGGCATGATCGACGCGGTCACGGCAGGCGCTCTGACGCTGGAGAAGCTGGAGGCCATGACCTGTGTGTGTTCCGTGGGGCTGGACATGATCGCTGTTCCGGGGGACACAAAGGCCACCAGTATCTCCGGCATTATCGCGGATGAAATGGCCATCGGCATGGTCAATCAGAAGACCACGGCGGTGCGTATGATTCCGGTGATCGGAAAAGGTGTGGGAGAGACGGTGGAGTTTGGCGGGCTGCTGGGTCATGCCCCCATCATGCCCGTGAATTCTTTCTCCTGTGACACGTTTGTGAACCGCGGCGGAAGAATACCCGCCCCGATCCACAGTTTTAAGAATTGACAGATAAGATTATTAAATAATGACAAGAGGGCTTCGATATTCGCTTACCATGGGACAGCCCGCCTTGATGGCGGCTGTGCTCTCATAGACGGCGTTTCTGAGAAGCTCTTTTTTAAACATGGCATATCCGGTCTCGTCAAGCACCTGCTCGGCGTCTGCAAGCTTTGTCAGAAGCGGAATGCAGGCGTTTTCTTTGATGGCTCCAAGCAGTTCTTCCGCCTCCCTGCGAAATCCCAGAACCCGGGCATATTTGATATGGTTCGCCGCGCGGTACTGTTCCAGGTCGGCCACGGTGATGTCCAGCAGAATATGCATCAGGCACCGGCTGATGCGGCTGTAGGTCATGTTCTTGGTCTTGAGCAGATCACAGAAGGATCTGAAATTGGTAAAGTCGTACAGGTGATTGCGGATGCGGTCTGAGAGTTCCTCCGACACATCCAGGTATTCTGTGTAACCCTTGTCGGCCTCCAGCAGAAG
The DNA here is from genome assembly GCA_947382415.1 of uncultured Lachnospiraceae bacterium. Lineage (GTDB taxonomy): Bacteria > Bacillota > Clostridia > Lachnospirales > Lachnospiraceae > Acetatifactor. Next base: position 4,706 of record CANCYO010000067.1, read on the forward strand.
CTTATAGTGCATCAGGGCGGAAAAGTCGTTTAACTGCATGGGCTGTCTGGTGGTGAGCGCGTCGTTTAAAACCGCGAAGGCGGGTTCGGGCATCTGGGTGGCCAGCATGGTCACCTCTCCGTTGTTGTCGTAGACGGCCTGCCTGAGCGCCAGGGCAGAGCTCTGGTACACGCCCATCATGCGGTCGTGATAGTCGGAATTTCCCCGGATGGTGGTGACGGGCTGCAGGGTGCTGCCTCTTCGCTTGATCGCTTTCAGATACTCTATACCCAGAATATTGTTGGATCTGGAGAGTACATCCCGGCTCTGGCTTAAGGACGGGCAGAACTGTACCAGCGCTGAGGTTCTGGCGTTGGGCCAGGAGAGACCATAGCGCAGATACTGCTGCAGGAGAGCGGCATACCCTTCGGGCTCCTCCAGCAGAATGTCGGCGATCTGCTGCAGGGTATGTAAGTCGCCGCACTCGCTGCCAAAGCACAAAAAGTCCACCACGCCCAGCTTGTCCAGAAGAGCTACTGCTCCGGTGGCAAAGTATTCCGCACTGGAGGCGGAGTATATGGTGGGGAGTTCCAATACCAGATCGGCTCCGTTCCTGAGAGCCATCTCGGCGCGTCTGTATTTGTCCAGAAGGGCGGGAGTGCCCCGCTGCATGAAATTGCCGCTCATGGCCACTATGGTGTAGTCCGCCCCGGACTGGGCTCTGGCATCCCGGAGCTGATGGCTGTGTCCGTTGTGAAAGGGATTGTATTCGGCCACAATGCCGTTTACTTTGAATGTGCGTTTTGTATTTTTGTCTGATTGTCTCACAGCGGTCCTCCTTGATACCGAAATATTGTCGGAGCATCATGGGGCAATGCCTTCCGTTAAATAAATAACATACTTGGAAAACAGATAATATGACTTGTTAATCATTTACAAATTTAGTATAATACATGTAGCCGAATTTGTTAAGATGTTTTAAAAAAATTGTTTCACGGAAAGGAGAAATGCAAATGTCATACATTGACATCATTAAGGAGAGAGCGAGGCTCGATAAGAAGACAATTGTATTACCTGAGTCCAATGACAAGAGGACGCTGTTAGCGGCGGCGAAGCTGATGGAAGAAGGCATTGCGGACATCATTATGGTCGGCGACGAAGAGAAGATTATGGACGGTGCCGGATGGCTGGAGGTTGACCTTACCGGAGTGCAGGTCATCAATCCCAAGACTACCGATAAGCTCGACGATTATGTGAATCTGTTATATGAGACCAGAAAGGCAAAGGGCATGACTCCTGAGGCGGCCAGAGAGATACTCCTGAAGGATTATCTGACCTTCGGCATTGTGATGGTAAAGGCCAATGACGCGGACGGTATGGTCGCCGGCGCCTGTCATTCCACTGCTGACACCTTAAGACCGGCCCTGCAGATTCTGAAGACTGCTCCCGGTGTCAAGCTGGTTTCCGCATTTTTCGTAATGGATACCCAGTTTAAGGATCAGGGCGAGAACGGCGCGTTTATCTTTGCCGACTGCGGTCTGAATCAGGATCCCACGGCGGAAGAGCTGGCTGCCATCGCAGACTCCTCCTCCAGAAGCTTTAAGGCGCTGGTGGGACCCAAGCCCGTGATCGCAATGCTCAGCCATTCCACGAGAGGCAGCGCAAAGCATGCGCTGGTGGACAAGGTGGTGGAGGCTACCCGTATCGCTCATGAGCAGTACCCTCATCTGGTGCTGGACGGCGAACTGCAGCTTGACGCTGCGCTGGTTCCTTCCGTGGCCAAGACCAAGGCTCCCGGCAGCCCCGTGGGCGGCAATGCAAACATACTGATCTTCCCCAATCTGGATGCGGGCAATATCGGCTATAAGCTGGTGCAGAGACTGGGAGGCGCAGAGGCTTACGGCCCCATGCTGCAGGGTATCGCAAAGCCCGTGAACGATCTGTCCCGCGGCTGTTCCTGGCAGGATATCGTGGGCGTTGTGGCTCTGACCGCTGTACAGGCTCAGCTCGTATAATACTGAAGGGACAGACAGGGCGTTGGACTGGCCATATCATAAAATTCAATAAGGAAAGGATGGGATATAAGCATCATGAATATATTAGTTATCAACTGTGGAAGCTCTTCCCTGAAATATCAGGTTATCAATTCTGATACCGAACAGTGTATCGCAAAGGGTCTCTGCGAGAGGATCGGCATAGACGGAAGCCAGATCACTTATGCGCCCGCAGGCGGCGACAAGGAAGTGACTGTGACGCCCATGCCCGATCACACGGAGGCAATCCGTCTGGTACTGGACGCCCTCACCAATGACAGGACCGGTGTGGTAAAGAGTCTGGACGAGATCGGCGCGGTGGGACACCGTGTTGTCCATGGCGGCGAGAAATTTGCGGCTTCCACTCTGATCACCGACGAGGTGATGGCGGCCATCGAGGAGTGCAATGACCTTGCGCCTCTTCACAATCCCGCAAATATCATCGGTATCAATGCATGCAAGAAACTGATGCCCGGCACACCCATGGTGGCTGTGTTTGACACCGCCTTCCATCAGACCATGCCGGAGGAGGCTTATATGTACGGCCTTCCTTACGAGTATTATCAGAAGTATAAGATCAGACGCTACGGTTTCCACGGTACCAGCCATTCCTATGTGTCAAAGCGCGCTGCCGAGGTGCTTGGCAAAAACTATGAGGATCTGAAGATCATCGTGTGCCATCTGGGCAACGGGGCCAGCATTTCCGCCGTAAAGAACGGCAAATGTGTGGACACTTCCATGGGTCTGACTCCTCTCGAGGGCCTGATCATGGGCACCCGCTCCGGCGATATCGACCCCGCTATCATGGAGTTTCTGGCTCACAAGGAGAATAAGTCCATAGACGATATCATGACGATCCTGAACAAAAAGTCCGGTGTGCTGGGTCTGTCGGACAATCTTTCCTCCGATTTCCGCGATCTGGAGGAATGTCACAACAAGGGCGATGCCAACGCAACCAGAACGCTGAAGACCTATTGCTACCGCGTGGCAAAATATATCGGTTCCTATGTGGCTGCCATGAATGGAGTGGACGTGATCTGCTTTACCGCAGGTGTGGGCGAGAATGCCGCGCTGGTGAGAAGCATGGTATGCGAATATCTGGGCTATCTGGGTGTCAGCATAGACGCCGGTGCCAACAGCAAACGCGGTGAGGATATCGCAATCTCCACGCCCGACAGCAAGACAGTAGTCATGGTGATTCCCACCAATGAAGAGCTTGCCATTGCGAGAGAGACCGTTCGTCTGGTGTAGGCGGCTGAGAATAATATGAGACGGTTTTACATGTGACAGACATGTGATAAGGACAGTCCCCGGCCCTTGCCGATATCCGGCAGCTCCGGGGACTGTTTGTGCATCATAGCTGCATCATTTGCTTATTTTGTCGAAAAATAATTGAGCTTGTAAAATTCTGATGTTATACTAATGGGCGGGAGGAGTCTTTTTGATGAGTGGAACGGCCGGAAGCATACACGGAAAAAAATCCATAGGAAGACGTCTGGGCGCCCTGGCGCTCTCCGGCGCAGTGTGCCTTTCTGTCCTTATGCTAAAGGCGCCCCGGAAGGTGTCGGGAGCAGGGGAAGTTCTTGCTGCTTATCAGGCTTATGAAGAGCGCTTTGAACAGATTCATACCATGGAAGATATCACAAGGCAGGGATATGAGGTGGTAGAGAAGCATGTGTTCGACGTGCCTCTGGTGACCATGATGCCTGCGCCGGCGGATTCTTCTTCGGGGACAGGATCTGAGGGAACCACAACGGCAGACGTTGAGAGAGCAGCGGAAACAAAGCCGGTGGAATTGCAGCCTGTGGAGATGGTGCCTGCAGAAGTGGTGCGGCCCCCGCAGATGTACCGGATAAGCGAAGAGGACGCCGTCTGGCTGCAGCAGGTTCCGACGGTGCGCTTTTTTTCCGCCATAGAAAAGGACTGTCATCGGGCGGCTGTCTTTCTGGCGGATCAGGAAGGCAATATCATCTATAAGACCAATCGGCTGGAATGTAATTACACGATTCTGGGAGAACTGGAGCAGCCTATCTTTGATATGATATCGGTGGCGTTTCAGGATCTCAACGGCGATGGGCTTATGGACATCATTCTGATCGCGGGATGCGTCAACGAAGAGGGAACCTATGCGGGCAGGGTGTACAAGGTAGGAGAGGTGCTGTTCCAGCAGGACGGAGAGGAGTTGTCCTTCTACCGGGACTGGAGGGTCAATGACAAGATCAATCGCTTTGACATGAACAAGAGCGCAAAATCCATCCGCTCGTTTGTGAGGGACGGACGTTCTACGGAGTTTTTATATACGGCTACCACTGAGAATGAGCTTATGGAAAACGGATTTAAGGTCATCAAGGAGCAGAGCTATTGGCGCAATTATGAGAAGCTCGGAAAGCTGAAGGTTCTGCCGGGGGTGTTCTCTCTGGCGGATTACGATATCTTTATGATCTACATGATCGACGAGGAGGGAGATATCGTGTGGAGTTTTCAACCCATGGGCGACTATGACAATCTCTATTCTCTCAGAGGAATGAGCGGCAAGGATCTGGACGGGGATGGTATGAAGGATATGCTGGTAGTGGCCCGCTACAGCAGGGAGGGTGAAAACGGCGAGCTGATCGTGGAGGGGCAGTATTCCATCTATTATCAGCGGACGGGCGGATTTGATACAGATGTGGAGTTCGTGGAGAGTCATCCATACCGGGATGACTGTACGGTGGAGGAGCTGGTGCAGGAAATACGGGCCTATTGGGGCTGGCAGGCGATAGTAGAAGAAGGGAAAGCTGAGTTGAAATGATAAGGATTCTGATTGTGGATGACGAGAAGCCTATATGTGATTTGATCGACATCAATCTGACGGCGGCGGGATATCACTGTAAGGCGGTGCAGGACGGCCTGCAGGCCATAGAGTTGATCGAGAAGGAAGAATTTGATCTGGTACTTCTGGATATCATGCTGCCCGGAGCGGACGGTTATGATATCATGGAGTATATCCGACCGTTGAAGGTGCCGGTCATTTTCATCACGGCCAAACACGAAGTGAAAGATCGCGTAAAAGGGCTGCGGCTGGGAGCGGAAGATTATCTGGTGAAACCCTTTGACGTAGTGGAGCTGGTGGCCCGGGTGGAGGTGGTGCTGCGCCGTTTCAACAAGACGCAGCGGCTCTTGCAGGCCGGGGACGTGGTGGTGGACGTGGAGGCCAGAAAGGTCACCAGGGCCGGGAAACCGGTGGTGCTCACCAACAAGGAATACGGATTATTGGTTTTGTTTATCCAGAACAAAAATGTGGCGCTGTTCAAGGAGACTTTGTATGAGAAGGTGTGGGGGGATGAGTATATCTCGGACAGCCGCACACTGGAACTGCATGTGCAAAGGCTCAGAAAGAAGATGGGCTGGGAGAACAATCTGGTGGCGGTATACAAGGTAGGCTATCGGCTGGAGGTTTAAGGGAGGCTGGATAACAATGAAGTTTTCCTATAAGATATTGCTTTGGACAATTATTATCATGGCTGCGGCTTTCGGCATCACAGGCTTTTATTTTGTAAATTATGTGTTCAACACCTCCATGGAGCGCGAGGTGGGGCAGGCCATGAACGAGAGCAGCATCCTGCAGTTTGCTTTTGAGACGGCGGCGCTGAACATTCCCTCCAAGTATGATGTGCTGCAGGACAATACCATCGAGCAGATCGGTGTGAATCTGGAGACGGGAGGGGCGGGAAGCGACAGACTGCTGCGGCTTTCCGACGAGAACCGCAGGCCTCTCTATGCCAGCGACGGTTTCGTGGAGGAGACGGATTTTCTGGGACAGATCGGAGAGCAGACCCGGATCTATCAGGTGATTCAGGAGGGAGAGCGCTATTATGTGCAGACGGGCACGGTGATCAATGCGCTGGACCGCATCGTCTATCTGGAGACCCTCAAGGATGTGACGGCGGTGTTTGCGGAGCGCACCCAGGGTTTTGCCGTGTACCGCAGAGTGACCATGGCCATGCTGCTGCTAAGCTGCGTCGTGATGTTTTTCATAGCTTTTTGGCTCACGCGGCCTATCCGCCTGCTGACCCGGGCTACCAAGGAGATGACTCAGGGAGATTACGGGTATCGGGCGGAGCTGATCAGCAATGACGAGATGGGACAGCTCACCCGGGATTTTAATCTGATGGCCAACGCGCTGGAAGAGAATATACATAAGCTGGAGGAGGAGATCCGCTCCAGAGAGGAATTCATCGCGGCCTTTTCCCATGAATTGAAGACGCCTTTGACTGCCATTATCGGCTATGCGGATCTGCTGCGCTCTCACAAGCTGGACGGGGAGAAGGCGTTCCTGTCGGCAAATTATATTTACACGGAGGGCAAGCGGCTTGAGACCATGGCTTTCAGACTGCTGGATCTGATCGTTACCAGACGGGGCGAGATCGAGCTGCAGTGCGTGGAGGTGGAGAATCTGTTTGCCTATCTGAAGGAACTGTACGGCGTACACAGCGATACGGGCATGGAGTTTGTATACGACTATGATCCCGGGCAGATTCAGGCGGAGCTTAATCTGATCAAGACCGTGATGATCAATTTGGTAGACAATGCCTGTAAGGCTTCCGAGCCTGGCAGCGTCGTGGAGATCACCGGCAGAAGAGAGGAAGAGGGGTATCGTTTTGCCGTGAAAGATTACGGGGTGGGCATTCCCGCCGACGAGTGCCGCAAGATCACCGAGGCATTTTACATGGTGGACAAATCCCGTTCCCGCAGCAAAAACGGCGCGGGGCTGGGGCTTGCTCTGTGCGCGGAGATATTGGCGCTCCACGGCAGTGTGCTGGAGATCGAGAGCACTCTGGGGGAGGGCAGCCGCATCGGCTTCCTGCTGCCGGATTCTGAGGAGGTGACCGGGCGTGAAACAGAAAAAGATTAATCTCATCATCATGATCACGGCGGCGGCACTGGTGTCTGCGCTGGCACTGTGGGGGCCTGAGGCGATCTCCACTTACCGGGATCAGAAGACGCTCAATCAGGTGACGGTAGAGCCGTTGGAGTCCTCGGGGGAGGGGTATCGTTATGAGCTGGGAAGCAATGAGAAGCTTTATATTGTCTCCAAATGTCTCAACAGCCAGATTCAGTCGGGGAGCGAATTAAACAGCAAGATCAGAGAGGGCGAGGAGAGTTTAAACTATGAAGAACTGACAGGCACTTATGCCTTTGTGGTAAACAGGCAGAAACCGTCTGACAGGGAGATATCGGAGGAGGATATCTTCCGGGTCTGCAATGAGGGACTGCGGGAAATGAAGGAGCAGGGGATTCTTCCTGATGAAGTGAAGGAGGTGACGGCCTCTGCTTACAGCGCGGTGCTGTACTCTGCCATCGATGTTCTGGAGCCGCGAAACAATGTGTCAGTCTGGAAGGTAAGTCTGTCCACCAACAGGCAGAACGCGGATAAGTCGGGGCGGCTTCTGGATGCCTATATCGATGCTGACACAGGGAAGATTTATGAATTTTATGTGCGCACCCAGACTACCTGGAAGTTTATGGACCCCGGGGCGATGGTGGCATCCTGGGCGGAGTATATGGAGCTGTCTGAACCGGAGGAATATGAGTCGGACAATCCGCTTCTGGAGAATACGCCATACTTTGAAAAATACCGGTTTGCGGGGTTGGACGAGGGCAGTACGGTGGTGACAGTGGGATTCTATGAGGGCATCAACGAACTGTATCTTAAGATATCCCGGTGAGATCAACAGATATCGTGACAGAATCCGTGAGGCCCTGAAGGATGATGCAAAAAGCATGCAAAAATCATGTGATTTTTATGCAGAAATGTTGAAGGTTTGATGTGTGGGTCCGGTATCCTGAAACAAGAAAAGCAATCATGGACTTGATTCAGGAGGAGACGGATGATGCACAAAAGAGTGAGAACCTATCAGCTGGTGCGCTGTGGAGAGCGCAGGAAGAGAAAGAACGGAAGAAGAGCTGTCAGACGCTGTGTGCTGGCCGGCGCATTGGCTCTGACACTGGCGGGGACTGTGCTGACGGAAGTGCATTCCTCCAATCAGGCGCTGGCGGCAGATGCGGAGGCGGATCATTCCTGTGAGGCCATGGGATATTACGGTTCTGCGGGATGGGAAACTCTGGCGGACGGAGAGAACATATTCACGGCGGAGTCCGTGCAGGCGGTCAACGAGATACTGGCAGCAGGATTCGAGGCAGAACTGCCTGAGGTCGTACAGAAGGATGTGCAGAAGGATGTCCCGAAAGAGCGCTGTGATATTCTGGTGGCCATCGACGCCGGGCATGGCGGAGAGGACGAGGGCTGCAGCAGAGGAAATGTCCGGGAGAAGGATATCAATATAGAGATCGCTAAAGCTACAGAGACTCTGTTGTCGGATATGGGGTATCAGGTGCTGTTGATCCGGGAGGATGATGAGAACCGGTCGCTGGAGGAGCGTGTGCAGATTGCCAACCGGGCGCAGGCAGACATTTTTATCAGTATTCATCAGAATGCCTGTGAGGAGCAGGTTTCCAAGGTGTCCGGCATTGAGGTCTGGTATAACGAGACCAAGGGGGAGGCGGGCAGCAAAAGACTGGCTCAGTTGATCCATGAGGACGTGCTGCTCTATACGGGAGCGAAGGACAGGAGTCTGGTGGCGGACGAGTCTCTCCGAGTGATCCGTGAGACGGATATGCCCGCGTGTCTGGTGGAGACAGGCTTTCTCTCCAATAAGACTGAGAGAGAACTGCTCATCACGGAGGATTATCAGAAAAAGCTGGCGGAGGGTATCGCCTCGGGGGTAGATTTGTATTTTTTTCCCAAGACCATGTATCTGACCTTTGACGACGGTCCCAGCGAGGAGAACACCATGGCGGTGCTCGATATTCTGAAGCGGCATAATATCAAGGCTACTTTTTTTCTGGTGGGAGAGAGCGTGGAGAAGCATCCCGAGGTGGCGAAACGGATTGCCCAGGAGGGGCATACCATCGGAATCCACTGTTATAATCATGACTATAAAAAGCTGTACCAGAGCGTGGACAGCTATGTGGAGGATTTTGAAAAGGCATGGAATGTGATTTATGAGACCACTGGCGTGGAGGTGAAGCTGTTCCGTTTTCCGGGAGGCAGTATCAATGCCTATAACAAGAAGGTGTATGCGGATATCGCCGAGGAGATGACGGAGAGAGGTTATATATACTTTGACTGGAATGCCAGTCTGGAGGATGCCACAAAGCATAATGAGCCGGAGCGCCTGCTGAAAAATGCGAAGGAGAGTACGCTTGGGCGCAGAAAAATCGTGATGTTGGCCCATGATGTGGTGTATAATACGACGCTGTGTCTGGAGGAGCTGCTTGAGGAGTTCCCGGAGTATCAGATGCTGCCGCTGACCGAGGAGGTGGAGGCGATTCACTTCTAAAACTGCGTTCCGCATGGTTTTATATTTTAAATTGGAATCGGGAAAAAATTTTTAATGCATATTAAAAAATGGTACAGGTACTATTGACAAATTATAATGGTACCTGTATTATATTGAATAAACAAAGGTACAAGTACCGGTACAAAATGAAAAGAGGGTGATATGGATGATATGTATACAGCTGTTTATGAAAAGCTCTCCACGCTGCAATGGCTCATGAAACGCCGCCAGATGTTCAGTCAGGCGCAGTCCGGACCATTTGCCGATTCGACCAGAGGGCAGGGGAGAATCCTTGCCATGCTGAAAATTCAACCGGAAATTAAGACAAGGGAGCTGGCGTATCTGTTGGGCATTCGGCAGCAATCGCTGAACGAGTTGTTAAATAAGCTGGAAAAAAGCGGTCATGTGGAACGTAAGCCCTCTGAAAAGGACAAACGGGTCATGGTTGTTCATCTGACGGAAAAAGGAAAAAAGATTCAGCAACCGGAAACCGATTATCAGGAAATTCTCGACTGTCTGTCGCCGGAGGAATTGCAGCAGTTTGGGGAATATTTAGACAGGATTATTGCAGCGTTTGGAATACAGGAGGTTGATGACAGAGAGGAGGATAATATAACAGACTGGATGGATAAGGCAAGGGAGCGCATGGGCGGAGAACAGTTTGAACAGCTAATGTTTATGCGGGAGCGGGCGTTCGGCTCTTTTGGGAGAGGGAGAAGCCCGGCAGACATA
>CANCYO010000068.1 GCA_947382415.1 uncultured Lachnospiraceae bacterium
GCACTGCCGCTATGATCTGCAACTGCAGCACAATAAACTGAATATCCATACTTATCACCCCTCATAATCGTCGATCAGCTTTTGTATCTCTTCAATCTGTTTCCTGCTCAGTTTCTTCCTGCTCATAAACGCGGCTACAAACTGCGGCAGCGACCCTTCAAAAGTATCTTCCACCACCTGCTCGCTGCATCTGGCCATATACTCTTCCCTGCTGATCCGGGAGCTGACCGTCGCATCCTCATTTTTCAGAATTCCTTTCTGGCAGAGCCGCCGGAGCACTGTGTAAGTAGTGGATTTTTTCCAGTTCAATTCCTTTTCACACAAAAGTACCAGCTCGCCCGAGGCGATGGGCTCCCTCTGCCATACAAGTTCCACAAAACGGCTCTCTGTCTCCGCCAGCTTAATGTCTCCCATCCTTCATTCTCCTCTCATTTAATAACATCTTTGGTTTACTGTATGTAGACCTTCTGAGTATAGTTTACAAAATGTAAACCAATTTGTCAACTACTTAATTTTTCAAAATAACATGAAAAATGCCGGACTTTCTATCTTATATAACCTGACGATAGAAAGTCCGGCGCCAAATCTCCTTACCCGGTGGCAATGTAAATGTTAAGCCATATCAATCTTTACCCATATCAATCTTTACATTGTAATGATATTTACGCGATACCCGTCACCTCATATCCGGCTTCCTCAACAGCCGCTTTCAGCGTCTCGTCCGCCACCTCTGCGGTAAGCTCCACCGCAGCCGTCTTATCCTCCAGACTCATGGTCACGCCTGCAACGCCCTCGATGCTCTCCAGCGCCTTCTGTACTCTTCCGGTGCAATGACCGCACATCATACCCTCAACTGTGATTACTTTTTTCATAGTTCTCTCTCCTTTTTCTTCTTTCCTGTCTGCTTCCTCTGTCTCACGCTTCTCAAAACCGCTCCGAAAACCCCTCAGCCGCAGCGCATTGCACACCACGAAGATACTGCTCATGCTCATGGCCGCTGCGCCGAACATGGGATTCAGCCGCAGCCCGAAGGCCGGATACAAAAGGCCCGCTGCCAGAGGGATTCCGATACAATTATAGAAAAATGCCCAAAACAGATTCTGCTTGATATTGCGGATCACCCTGCGTCCCAGCCGCATGGCGGTGACTGCGTCCCGAAGATCGTTTTTCATCAGGATGATGTCCGCGCTCTCAATGGCAACGTCCGTGCCCGCGCCGATAGCCATGCCAACATCGGCGGCCACAAGCGCCGGGGCGTCGTTGATGCCGTCCCCGATCATGGCTACCCTGCAGCCGGACTCCTGCAGCTTTCGGATCTCTTTTTCCTTATCCTGAGGCAGCACCTCCGCGATTACCTCGGTAAGTTCCATCCGTCTGCACACGGCCTCCGCAGTCCGCCTGTTGTCCCCGGTGAGCATCACCACACGTATGCCCATCTTATGCCACGCGCGAATAGCCTCCCGGGAACTGGACTTGATCTCATCCGCCACTGTGATAATACCCAGCAGGCGGTTCTCGTCCGCCACTAAAAGCGGAGTCTCCCCCTCGTCTGCAAGCGAGCCCAAAACATCCTCCAGCTGCGCTTCGGAGAGTCCGGCATCACAGTTTCCCATACCGCAGTCTCCCTCACAGGCTCTGCTCAGAACACCCTGCTCCTTAAGATAAGACAGGTTTCCCACATACAGCATGGTTCCGGCCCTGACAGGCTCACTGCCTTCCGCCAGAATATCCGCCTCCACCGCCCCCTGAATACCTCTTCCAAATACCGCCTTAAAATCCTTCACCGGGACAGCGGGACAATCATGTTTCTCCGCTTCCTTCAGGATGGCCTCTGCCAGCGGATGTTCACTCTGTCTCTCCAAAGCCGCCGCTGCCGCCAGCAAAGTTTCCAGAGACATCCCCTTCACATATCCGAACAGGCTCATGACCTTAAGCCTGCCCTCAGTGACAGTCCCCGTCTTATCCAGCACCACAGTGTCCACATCCCGCACCTGCTGCAGCGCCTCGCCTGATTTGATCAAAATACCATTGCCGGCGCCCACTCCGGTACCTACCATAATCGCCACAGGCGTGGCAAGTCCCAGCGCGCAGGGACAGGAGATTACCAGCACTGCGATAGCCGTGGAAATGGCAAATTCCGCCTCCGCCCCCGCAAGCAGCCATCCGGCCAGAGTGACAAGCGCAATGCCCATGACCACGGGCACGAAGACGCCCGCCACCTTATCCGCAAGCTGCGCGATAGGCGCCTTGCTGCCGGAGGCCTCCTCCACCAGACGCACGATCTGGGAGAGCGTCGTGTCTTCCCCCACACGGTCAGCCCTGCACTTTAAAAATCCTGCTTTGTTCAAAGTGGCAGATACCACCCTGTCTCCTGTACGCTTCTCCACGGGCAGACTCTCACCCGTGATGGCAGCCTCGTCTATGCTGGAACTTCCCTCCAGCACCGTCCCGTCCACAGGCACCAGACCGCCGGGCTTCACCAGAAATATATCTCCGATGCGAAGCGCCTCCGTGGGGACCGTCTCCTCGCTGCCATCCTCCCGAAGCCGCACCGCCACCTTGGGAGACAGATCCATCAGCCTGGTAATCGCCTCGCTGGTCCTGCCCTTGGAGCGGCTCTCCAGATATTTTCCCACAGTGATCAGCGTCAATATCATGCCCGCCGACTCAAAATACAAATCATGAGTGTAATGCTCCACCAGCGCCATGTCCCCATATCCCAGCCCATAGGCGATGCGGTACATGGCAAACAATCCATAGCCCACTGCCGCGGAAGCCCCCACCGCGATCAGACTGTCCATATTTGGCGACAGATGCGCCAAAGTCCTGAATCCCACGGCAAAGAACTTCCGATTCATATATAAAATGGGCAGAAGCAGCAAAAACTGCGTCAGCGCGAAAATCATGGCATTCTCATTGCCGTGGAACATATTCATCATAAAATCCGGAACCGGAATCCCCAGCAGATTGTGATACATATGGTACATTGCCACATACATCAGGGGAAGCAAAAAACCGATGGATATGCCAAGCCGCCATTTCATGGCCCTGCTCTCCGCCCTGGCACTGCGGGTCAACGCATCTCTGCCGCCTGCAGTCCCGGCTGCATTTCCACCTATATTCATATCCGTATTTCCGTCAGCGGTTGCATTCCCGTCAGCAGTCTCCGTCCTGCCGCCATGCCCGGCCTGCATACGCTGCGCTCCATACCCTGCCTTCTCCACAGCCTTTACAATATCCTGCTCCCGAAGTTCCCGCTCATCATAAGTGATGTCCATGGTCTCCGTCAAAAGATTTACGGAAGCTTTCTCCACACCGTTTAATTTATTTGCAGCCTTCTCCACATGGGCGGAACAGGCCGAACAGGTCATACCTGTAATATGATATCTCTCCTGCATCATCTCTCATCCCTCATCTCAACTTTTTGATCAGCTCCAGAGTCTCAGCCATCACTTCCGTATCTCCCTCCCTGATCTTCTCCTGCACACAGGTCTCCATATGTTCCTTCAGGACCTGATGCCCAAACGCCTGCAGCGCACTTTGCACCGCCGCGATCTGAACCAGAATATCGCCGCAGTACCGGTCCTCGTCCAGCATTCTTCCGATGCCGGAGAGCTGCCCCTGCATCCGGCTCAGACGATTTTTAAGCGCCCTCAGATCCTCCGGCCGTCTGGGCGTTGCCTTCCGGTGGCATTTGCAAAGTTCCTCTCCGCCTTCAGTCCTGATATCTTTACTCTCTCCCATATTCTCCACATTATCCTTTCCGCCGTCAAAATGCGCCCTGTATATACCCTCACCCGGTATCCGGTTCTGTGTATAGAATATACCCGTGCAGGGTATCTGTCAACTCTTTTCTAAACTATAATAATGTCTGAAGTGAAATTTTCATATTCATATGCTAAAATAACAGAGGAAGCAGGATAGGAGCATCGGAAAACAACAACAAAAGCTTCCCAACCAGCGGTTGAATCTCCCCGACTCAACCGCCTGTTCGTTGCAAAACCAGGCCGGCGGACAGATAATATCATCAGACAGTTCCAAACAGCTCATATGGCCTGACTGTCAGGGTGAGACAGGACAAAGCAGAAGATGAAGGAGGAGACAGGATGAATCAGACAGAGATCGGAAAATTTATTGCCGCATGCCGCAGGGAAAAGAAGCTTACTCAGGCGCAGTTGGCAGAAAAATTAAACATCACAGACAGGGCCGTATCCAAATGGGAAACGGGAAAAAGCATGCCCGACTCGTCAATTATGCTGGAGCTTTGCGAAATACTTGGAATCTCAGTCAACGAATTATTAAGCGGGGAGGTTGTTGACATGGAACACTATGAACAAAAGGCGGACGAAAATCTGATCGCCCTGAAAAGAAAAACCGAAAATAATATGACCGTAAGTAAAATCATAGCTATCGCTTATTCCGCGATGCTCTTCATCGCCGTCATGGTTTGCCTGATCTGCAATCTTGCAATATCCGGCAGCTTAACATGGTCCCTTATTCCTGTAAGCTCCATTGTTTTCGCGTGGGTCGTATTTTGCCCGGGCATCCTCTCGGGCAAGAAAGGAATCCTCATCAGCCTGTGCTCATTGAGCATTTTTATCATACCCTGGCTGTTTTTGCTGAGCCAATTAATCAATGTCCGGGCAATATTTACAATCGGCTCCGCAATGGCTGTAATTTCCATCGTATTCCTGTGGATCACAGCCGCTGTCTTCGGCCGCTTTGGCAGGACAAAAAAGCAAACCGCCTTCGGGATTAGCTTCCTGGCAGCGGTTCCATTCGTATTTATCTACAATTTAACATTATCTAAAATGATAAACGAACCCGTTTTTGACATATGGGATATGCTGACCATATTTCTGCTGTTGACAGCGGCCTTTGCCTCTTTTGTCTGCGGACGGCGGGCAGGCTGATAATCTTACCAACAAAACTGCCATTACTTGAATATTTTCACACTGCCGCCGGTTTCACCTATGAAAGCGATATAGCCGTCCGCAGGAAGGTCGATGGTGTTAACTGCGTCCTTGATGTGGGTGCTGTACAGCAGCTCACGGAACTTGTTGTAGACGAATACAGCAGAGTTGTCAGGACGTTCGACAGCAATACTCTTTCCGTCCATATCTTTCCCGATACGATACCATACGGCTTCACTGCTGTGAAGGGATATCTCGGTGATATCAGCGGTAAACACCGGGAGACTGTCCACACTGCGGCAGCGCGTCCCATCGCTCAGATTAAGGGAGGCTGCCAATGTTTTGTCCGCATAGGTTTGCCCGGTGATCTCTATGTCAAACAAATCTCTGTTTGCGCTGCTCGGTATGGTGGTAAAGAAACCGGCATGATCTTCACCGGTCAACTTTTCCACTCTTGCCCCTGCGCTGTTTTTTACCAGAATATAGCCGGGAAATGCCTTATCTGTCACGACACGGTAAAACGGACTTTCATATTGCCAGGAGGTCCATTTTTCGTTATATGTGACAAATACTGTCTGCGAAAGCTCGTCCCAGCGTTGCTGTACGTTGCGGGGAACGGGATTTTCTTTCATTTTTTCCCCTGTGTACATACTGTCTGCCGTATTTCCAAGTCCCGGGTATACGGTGAACTTATCCGTTCGGATGTATACTCCGCCATCCTTTTCCTCGAAATAAACGATTTCCCTGTCTGAAGTCATCCTGCCGCTGTCATTTACCTTGACAAATCCTCCGTCCCCGGTAATCTTAAATCTTTCGGGGGATGCGTTGTCAGTGCCCAAGTCCTCCTTGTACATAGCGGTATTGTTAAATGTGATCCTGCATAATCCTGTGCTATATAGATTGCTGATGTAGTATAAACCCTCATATTTTTTATAATGATCGGGAATGATGTCCGTTATTTTCGGCTCTGGAGGAGTCAGATCGCTTACCGCCTTTCCTCGTTCTTCAAGCGCCACGTCCATCAGAGCAGACGCCATAAGTCCTGCATATTGGCTGCTGCTATTTCCGGCAGTCAGTACCGCTGTGCTGATCTGTTCATCGGGGGCGACAAGGAGGCACGAGTTCATATACGGCAAATCTCCGCCCTTGCCCATGACCTTTATGTTTTCTTTTTCGTACTTGACTTGTTCCACAAAGTCCCAACCCAGACCGTAGCTCTCGTATTTTGCGTCATCATTCCAGCGGGTGGACATCTGTGTTTTTGCATCATCCGAAAGAAGAATGTCATTTCCCGTAAAGAAAACGCTGCCGAAATTTGCCACGTCAGAAGCAGTGGCATAGATGCCGCCCGAGCCTGCCGTCATTTGATAGGGATATTCGATTGGCAGAGAACCGCGATAGAGAGATACTTGTGTATCGCCCAAATCGCCCGCATACAGGCTCCATGCCGTTCCCGTATGATCTGCGCCTATCTTTAAGGTTATGTTATTTTTTACATAATCCGTATAACTCATACCGGTGACGTTTTCTACAATATGCTCCATAAAACTAAAACCCATGTTATTATAGCAGGCATATTCCCCGGGGTCAGCTTTCAAACGCAGCCCTGACACTACATCAAATACATTGTCATGCACGAAGCTGTCAACATCTTCATAAAGATAATGGTTTATACCCAGCCCCAAAGGTATACCTGATGTATGATTCATAAGCATACGCACGGTGATGTCCTTGTACCGCCCGTCATCCATCTTGAAATCAGGGAGATACTTTGTGACAGGGGCGTCAAGTTCGACCTTTCCCTCTTCAACAAGCTGCATGACCGCCAGGGAAGAATACATTTTGCTTACAGACGCAATACAATATATCCTATCCTGCGAAGCGGTTGTTTCGGCTGTAAGTTCCGACTGTACAGGTTCGGCATGTGCCATGTTTCCAACAGGTGCGTATACAATTCCTGCCATACACAAGGCGGATATTGCCGCGATCATCTTTTTCTTCATCATGATTCACCCTCCACTCTCATTCCGTCATAAGCTCGGTCACGGATATTTTTCTGATACTGCCTGCGCTGATGTAGGTGACGCTTAGGCAGAATAACACAAGCGCTGCCGCCGTACCAATGATCAGCGGCAGGTTTTCGGGAATCTGTACACCGAACACCACCATCCAAAATGTACGCTGTACCCATACCGACAACACTGCAGCGATGCAGGAGGAAAGGATCGTTACCGGGAGAATACGCAGAGTAAGCTGTATCATAAGCTCCCTTGACGTATAGCCCATACTTTTCATGATGCCAAATTCCCTGCGCTGTCTTTTTACGGCGGATACGGCTATGATGCCCAAAATCACCGCCACCACAACTGAAATGAATATCACGGCCCAGAACGAGAGTGTCTTTGTAACTGCGGCTATGGGTTCCATCTGGGATTTTGCAAAATCCTTCATGGAGGATATTTCTTTTATCACGAAACGGCTGCTGTTTCCGCTGATGACGGTATCGCCTATTCTGACAGCATAGTCAACGTCGGTAACGCCGTACTGAGAGATCAGCACCGCCATTTTCTCGTCCGCTTTCGCTCTGATACGCTCCTCAAGACTTCCCTGTACAGACTGTTCATACGCCATGTCCTTTGCGCTCGCGCCGTACAGAGCGGTGAGCTTATCCGTAAAGGCAGGGCGGTCCTTCTCGTCTTTGAGCGTGATCTCCACCGTGTTCGGGCGGTCGTTCGGACGAATGCGCAGGTAGCCGTCATCGGTCATGTAGACGCTCATGCTGTTGTTGTTCATGGCGGTGACAATGCCTGTTATAATATAGCTTTTTTCACAGACATCGCCCTTAATGATGATACTGTCGCCTATGTGCCGATTTTCCGTCTCCTCTCGCTTTGCGGATATCATGATCTCGTTGTCGTATTCGGGGAAACGTCCCGTTTTAAGGCGGATATTATCTGTGAGGGAAAAATCGGCGTAGGAAATTGCAACCGCACTCTGATTGCTGCCCTTTATTTCCACATAATTTCCTGTCGCGCGGGTCAGAAGAACCTTTTCCACTTCGGGGAACTTACGTATCTCATCACAGAATTTTTCCCCATTCACTCCGCTCATCATAACTATGCTTATGTCTGACGTCTCCATTCCCATAACTCCCATAAGCCCGTTATAGCCGCTCTTAAAAAAGTCAAAGGTGTACACGCTGAACATTACGGCAACTCCCGCGGCGATAACACAGATACCCATACCTATATTCGAGCGGAGATCGTTAAATATACCCTTGAAGGCAAGACGGATATTTATGCTGTGTCTCATTTTTTCAAGAGGAAGTATGTTTTTTCCGAAATGGTGGGTCTTTATGCCCTTGCGAAACGCCACGACGGGAGGGAGCTTTTTCACCCTTGCCGCCCTTGACAGCGCAAAGAGAGTGACAAGCGCTATTATCAATATTACCACGATAAGAATGCGGAGAATATTCACATCCGTATGCACGTCACGGTTCATCATACCCCTTGTGAGAGTATCCATGACCGGGGAAAAGGCTGACGCTGTTATGCCGCCGATAATCGCGCCAACGCCTCCTGTAATGATATATTCTAAGATGTAGGAAAGAGATAACTCGCAGCTTGTATACCCCAATGCTTCCAGCACTCCTATCTGCACCATCTGTTCATCAATATCCTTTGAGATCTTGTGAAGAATAAGGAAGAGTGCTGATATCATGGTGACAACGGAAAGAAATACGCTCATATACAGAAAAATATTAAGAAAATTAGTTTCAAACAGTCTCTCTTTATCTTTATCGATTGGTAATACTATACTTGAAACATTCTCATTTGACTTTGCGGAGCATTTTTCATAGTATTCCTCATGGGAGAATTCCCCTTCAGTGTCAAATGCTATCATGTGGTATTCCTCATAGACAGCGGACAACAGCACCATATCATCGTCTGTAATGATACATTTTAACATACTGTCGGAATTATATAGACCCGTGCTGTAAAAACCGGCTATGGTAAAAGGGTAATCTCTGCCGCCCGAAACAAGAGTAAATGTTTCCCCTGGGGCAAAGCCGCCTGTGATCTCAAAATACTGGGGCAGCCATATAGGGTGAGACAGCTTTTCGATCTTATCATCGGAAAGAGCATTCAGTTTCTCGAAATTTTCTATCTTCCTTTCTGTGCTTTCGGTCGCAAAGATCAAATTATAGGCGATACTTTCACCCTTCTTTGATATTGCCGACGCGCCGGGACCGTAAAGTACGCCGCTTTCCCGAACGTCGGTCACATTGTACTCCTTCTCCAGAATATCACAATAGATATCGCGATATTTGTCAGCCTGAAACAACAATATAACATCGGCAGAGCCCGTCTCCTCAAAGGCACGGTCAAACGCGCTGTTTATCTGTGTAATACTGACGGCAAAGACCGCCATGAGAAATGACGTAACAAAAGTGAGAAAGACAATTGCAGCCGCCTCACGCTTGTTTCGCTTTAAATTAAACAAGGATAATCTGCATATCTTCATAAGTCACCACCCCATCCCGTCAAGGAATGCCGTCAGCTTTTCACGGCGCTCTTTCATGTCATCTTCGCCGTATTTCGCCATTCTGTGTTCGCCGACAATCTTGCCGTCACGCAGATAGATGACCCGTGTTCCGCGCAGCGCGGTCTTGATGTCGTGGGTCACCACAACGACGCTCTGACCGTTTTCGTGAATTTGCGTGAAGATGTCAAGAACCTCCCTGCCCGCCGCGGAGTTGAGCGAACCGGTAGGCTCGTCCGCGAAAAGGATTTTCGGCTCGTTTATCACAGCGCGCACGATTCCGACACGCTGCGCCTCGCCGCCGGAAAGCTGGTTCGGATATTTCTTCTGCATTTTCTCATCAAATCCGACTTTTGCGAGCAGTTCCTTTACCCTTTTGATAAGCCCGAGGGAGTTTTTCTGCACGGCAAAAGCGCCCGTCAGCACATTGTCAAGGACGTTCTGATTTTCCAGCAGATAGATGTTCTGAAAAACGAATCCGCAATTTTTTCTCCTGAACACCGCAAGCTGATCGTTTGAATAATCTTGAATCTCGGCATCGCCGAAGAATACCTTTCCAAGAGTGGGCTTATCCATTCCCGAAAGCGCATAGAGCAGGGTGGACTTGCCCGAACCCGAAGCGCCCATGATAACGGTAAAATCGCCCTCCATGATCTCCAGATCGAGGTTCTTGATAACGTGCTGCTGCACGGCGCCGTTTGAAAAAGACTTGCACAGCTTTTCTGTACGTAAAACAGGGATCATATATCACACTACCTTTCCAATGCATGATTGTTGCATTCTATGATAGTATGATACATGATCCCGTGCATGATTTCCTTGTGAAAATCTTGTTAAATTCTTGTCTTTTCCTTAACTGAGCGGAATAAGCAGCGTTACGCACAGCCCGTTTTCGCTCCTGACGGATAGTTCTCCGCCCATTTTCTCCATGAGTATCCTTGCGATATACAGACCTAAACCGCTGCCTTCCTTGTCGCCATGTTCCTTTCCGCGGTAGAATTTATTGGTGATAAGTTCTATCTCATCTTCGGGAACGCCCGGACCGCCGTCACGGATCGCCACCTCAAGAAAGCTCTCGTCCAGACGGAAAGAAATGTCTATGGGCGTGCCTGCGTATTTGTGAGAATTGGATAGGATGTTGCCAATAACCTGCGACAAACGCAGCTTGTCCATATGCACAATAACCTGCGGTATTTCGGATATACGCACAAGCCCTCTGTCATCGTATTGGGAAACAAGCTCTGCTATTACAGCGGAATTTTCGTCCGCGCATGTTACCTTGAACGCACCTAAGTCTTCCAAAGTGGAAGAAAACAGGTCGCCTACAAGCAGCGCTATTTCATCCGCTTTTTTATAGACATTATTCATCTTCGCAATCATATCTTTCGTGACGGTTATTTCTTTTCCCTCATTCTGAGAGAATACCGCCGCCATCAGCTCAGATGTGAGTTTAATACCCGTCACAGGCGTTTTCAGGTCGTGAGAAAGCGACGCGATAAGCTCCCGCTCTTTTTTCTGCAAGGAAAGCTCTCTTGCCTTGGACGCTTTCAGCTCCTCCCGCATAATATCAAAGCTCTCCGAAAAAGCGCCGAACATATTGCCCTTATCCATTTCAAGGGGACGGTCAAGGTCGCCTGCCGCCACGTAGGATGCAAAATCTTTCATCCTGGCAAATGGGAGCAGGATCGTTTTGCGGATATACGCCCCGAAAGCCGCCGCGGCACCGGTCAGGAGAAAACCGCATACACAGTAAACAGCGATAATATTTGTGCGCAGACGGTCGAAACGCTTCCTGCTGTCTGTGAGTACGACACTGCCTGTTATCTGATTATTTTCTATGATATAGGTGTAGGGATAGAGCTTTTGCATTGCCGTCTCAACGGTTATCACTTCCGAACAGTTGGAACGGTTATCATAAATAACATTCCCATTTATGTCAAGTATCACATATTCCCGTTCCGGAGCTGTGTTCTCAGGCGGCATATCGTCCAGTACCATCTTATGCGCAATCTCATTGAGCAAAAGCACATCATAATTACTTTGTGAAAAATCATCTGTGCCGGTGATCTTCACAACAGCAAACAGCCCGACAACGAGCAGCAGGACAAGAAGCACCGTAAATCTGCAATATCCTTTCATAGTACCGTCTCTTCCATCATATAGCCCACACCCCATACGGTTTTTATGAGCTGTGGTTCTCTGGGATCGGCTTCGATCTTTTCTCGCAGATGCCGGATATGTACGGCGATCGTACCCTCATTGAGATATTCATCCTCCCACACATCTCTGAGCAGATTTTCCTTTGAAACGACCTTGCCCCTGTTTGTGAAAAGATAATACAGCAGCCTGTACTCCAGTGCTTTGAGGGTGATCTCCCTGCCGTCTGCAATGATCTTGTGAGTATTTGTATTGAGGTACACTTCACCTGTCAGTTTCACAAGACTGTCCTCATTTTGTTGAAAATTCCGGACAGCGTACGTATTATCCCGTGTCCTGTCGTATCTTAAAACGGCGGCCTTCACCTTGGCAAGTAGGACACTTAGCGTATAAGGCTTTTTGATATAATCATCGCCCCCGATGTTCAGTGCGATAAGCACATCATCGTCGCTTGTCTGGGCACTTATGAAGAATATCGGCAGATCACAGTTTTCCCGTATCTTTTTGCAAAGATCGAAGCCTGATGTTTCACCAAGATTGATATCAAGCAGGAGCAATGAAACATCGTGTTTTTCAAGAAAAGCTACCGCATCAGCATAGCTTGTTACATAGAAAGTCTTTACGCCAAACATATTGAAATATTCGGAAGTAGCCGTGGCTATCATTTCATCATCATCTATCATTAGGACTTTATAGCTTTCCATATCCATAACTCATCTCACTCACTTATAATATCTTATTGTTTCAATATCATTCCCTAAATCCGTGATATACGCGGCATTCTGGAATATTGCAACTTCCTCATTGCTAATCACACCCGCATCATGCGCCATTTCCGCTAAAAGCTGATTCCATTGTTTGATGTCCCCACGGACAACAAGACACCTTCTATCCTCTTTGCGTGACAGTATCAAGTTTTGCCTGATAGTATCCGAGTTTTCGTGATAATAACCGACTTTTGCCTACTAGTATATACTGTCAGGCATAAGCTCCGACAGAACAAATGTTCGTTCCCTTTCAAATGTAAAATTGCCCCTAAAAGCACACGGAAATAATGCAACTTTGAAATCTATGTAGTGCTGAGAGTTCCGTGTTTACGGGCTTTGTGGGCTTTCCGTGTCTGTATCTGCTGGGGAAGGAGACACCCTGACAAAATATGATAATATCGCCCACATAAGAACTACTAAATAATTTAATCCATCCAACCAAACCTCATATTCATACATTATTCCAAATATTAACCTCTCCACTACCCATCTATATACACTGTTCTAATCGCTCCCGCTCATATGGCAGTAAAATTGTATTCATTTCATTACGATTCTTTCTTATATAATCAATCACTCCATCTTCTGATAAATTTGCAGGAATAACATTTTCTAATCTTCTCACTGCATTGCTTGGAATACCAAACTCAACCAAAATGGATAAATTTTCACGTATAAAGTCATTCTCCAATTGTTGTACAAAAAAGCTATATGAACCAGATCTCATATTTCTTCTTTCACATATCAGACGCTGAATACTATCTACAACTCTAAATGCCTTTGGCACAGTAAATTGAAACCAATGTCTATAAATATGAAATGCTGTTTCTACTGCCTCATCGTAATACTTTGCTTTCCTTTCATCTGTTAAGTTCTTTACAGATTCAATTCTACTATTGTAAATATCATTCACAATTTCAATAATATTCTTTTTTGTTCTGTACATATTCAAATATCTTGCAAGCTGTTTTACTGAAAAAACACCTCTTTTATCATCAAAGCTAAACAAATTTTTTTCTGCCACTTCTAAAATATAAGACATCTGATTCCAAGTAGGCAACTGGCTCCATTGAATATTTTGTAATACATCTCGTGATTTCAAATCACTTATTAGTCTATTATAAATTCTAATTTGCCCGTTTACAGAAACACCATTCTGCTTAATAATTTCTAACAGATCAGCCGGAAGTGCTTCAATTTGATTATATCGATTTCTAACTTCTTGCTTTATGTCTTCCTTCTTTATATTTATAAGTATTTCATTTGTCAATATTTCTGGATCCTGTTCATAAAACGGAATATCTATTACTATTCGATTCTGTATTGGAATATGGCAAAAATTAAATATTCTGCCTACATAGTGTTCCATCATCCTGCCAGAACGCCCTTTAATATTACTGTAATCAAAGAAATCTATTTCACTTCCTCCCTTTTTCTCATCAAACAGGATTACATTCTTTGCACTGGTATTAACACCTTCAATTATTGTAGATGTACAAAAAATACACTTTAAACGTCCCTCATTAAAATATTTTATAATTGATGCCCCCATATGCTTTTGTAGAGAACCATCATGAATAGCTACACCATACTGCAATTCCTTAGCCAAACTCCATTCTGGCGATATATTTTTATTAATCCACTCTATCAATGGTACTGATCTACTCCTTTCTTGTCCTGTTCTCTGCACATATTCTAAATATATTTTTGCCATGCGTCTTGCACGTGCTGGAGTAGAACAATATATAAGAGTTTGTTCGTTTTGAAGTTTATTCAATAAATCGCACAAAATTTCTGCTTTTTGTTTGTCAATCTGTTTATCACTCTTATTCCAATTAATTAGGTGGCTTTTGTCTATTACATTGCAATCTACTAAAGAAAAATCGGATTTATAAAATATTGCATCATATTTTTCTGCAAATCCTTCTGTTATTCCATCTATATTGG
>CANCYO010000069.1 GCA_947382415.1 uncultured Lachnospiraceae bacterium
GAGATGTCCGTGCGTGACTGGAGTTCAGACGTGTGCTCTTCCGATCTTCATTCTCCTTGAGAGACTGTTTGGTCTCTTTGTCCTTCACGGTGATCGTAGGAGCCTGCGGTTTGTTATCGAGAGGATTGTAGGTCAGAACCTCTTTGCCAACCTCCACGATAAACTTCTTCAGATCCTTCTTTTCCACCACTTTAACATCCAGTTCAATGCTGCCGGTGTAGTTGCCCTTACCGTTTATCTTAATCTTGCCATCCTCAGTAAATTTCTTCTTGGCATCGTCTTTAACCGCAAACTCATAATCCTTGGTGCCAAGCTTCATGCCATTGTAAATCATCACAGGCGCTGCCTTGGAGCCCTTTACTACAACAATAGAACCCTTTACCACATCCTGATCAGCAATACTTTTCTGTTTGATCGTAAAGGTAGCAAATGCGCTGCCGGCGAGGTTGCCCTTTCCGGAAATGGTGATTCTGGGCGCTTTCTTTGCGGACTTATCTTCTGCCTTGGTGTTGTTGCTGTATTTCACGGTGTAGTCTACACCCTCAGTCAACCGTTTTCCATTGTTCTTAACTATGATTCCGGGTTTGATGGCACTGCCGGTATAAACATACTCTTTATCAGGATCTGCCAGTGTCACCACCAGATCGCTGCCGTCATCAGTGCCATCGCCGGTCCCAATATCGTCCTTCTGCCATGTCGCCCTGATTGTCATGCTCTTGGTCGGCGTATAAGGTACTGTGATCGCTGCGCCTTCCTCATCCACCCATCCCTTGAAGATATAGCCTTCTCTGTTCAGTGTGGAAGGAAGATCTGTCTGCGTAAGCTCTGTCCCTGCATCAATAATCTTGACTACAGGCGTGGTTCCATCCTGTCTGTCAATGGTAATGGTATACTGCCCCGGCTCAACATTACCCGAACCAAAAGCATCCCATTCTCCCAAGTAACTCTCGATGGAAATAGGAGTGCCGTCTGCCAGCTTCTCCTCTGTAAATACCTTGGCCCAGCTGACTCTGTTTGCAGAATTATCGACACCCGATTTCTCGATCGTACCATACTCACCGCACAATTCCGATTCTCCGCCCAGCGAACTATCCCAACCTGCGTCACAGATCAACGATTTACCGGCATTCCAGAACGGATCCGCCTGCTCGATGGTTGTCTTATAGAATACGGCCTCGCCGGTCTTGCCCTGCCAGGGTCTGCCGAAATAACCCGGCTTGGATGTATGCTCAGAAGCGGTGTCCACGCCAGGCGTGGTGGAGGTAACCGTACACTCGTACATCAGATATCCTCTGCCTGCGGACTGCTGGGGCGCGGTGATGTAGCCCACATCATCCTTTAAGCCCTTTTCAGTCTGATCATTCGTATTAAATACCAGATCGCACTGTTTGAACACTGCCGTCATACCGCCAAAGATATAATCAGTCCCGCCATAGATAGAACAGGATTCAAATCCTGCTGTCGAGTTAACTCCGCCATACAGAGTATCCTGTCTGCTGACAAATTTACAGTTCTTAAAATAAACCTGTTTAATATTGTTTGTGATTGCCAGAGCTGCTGCTCTTTCAACATAATCTTTTTCCTGAACCTTGGTATCACCAAGGGTAGTCATCTCTGCACGTTTTGCGGTACCTTCTTTGGCTCCGCTCTGTGCTACGATCACATCCTCCAGAGACTTGGCGGATACATACTGGTTAAAGGAATTCTCAAATATGATGCCTTCCGCGTTAAAATTGTCCGCATTAATCACCACTGTTGAGTTCCAGTATGTACCTGATCCTGCACCGGGATTTTCACAGCTTGCAAATCCGTTGGACTTGTTTACCGCAAGAGTATCTGCATTATACTTATAGTCAGAACCCATACTGTAATAAGTATATCCGTGGCCGTAATACCATGTTACCCTGACTGCGTTCTCATCAATGTCTACGCCCTTGTTCTTCAGCTCAATGCTGGGAGTTTTGGACGCATTCTTCAGGGTGACATTGGGCGTATCGACAACGAGCATCTCCTCATAGTTACCGGGATCAATCATAATGGTAACCTTCTGGTCTGCTGTTTTGTCCATCTTTTTCACATCTGCCAGAGCAGCGCCGATGGTCTTATAAGTCTTATCCGGACCAACAGACAGGGTAGCGGCATAAGGTATCTTATCTGAAGCCCGCAGTACCTCTATCCCGCAAAGATATGCCTGCCCTGCAGCAGTACCTGTCTTACCTTCAATACTTACATTTCCGTCTTCTGCTACCGTATATTCCACAGAATCTATCTGATCTGTGCTGCCCGATTTCTCATCAACAGAGATATCGCCCAGTTTAAAGGCTGCCTCATAGCAGTATTTAACGGTTACTTTATCATTCTTCTTCAAATTGGGAATCACAACTACACTATCCGGCTTTATCAGAAGATATGTTTTATTTTTCATTATAGAGCCACTCAGCTGCAATCCTGCATAGTAAGTCTGCTCACCTATTGTAGGGAAGGGAGTCTTATCGCCGGTAGCCTCGTTCAGAACACCAAAATCCCAACTGCTGATCTCATGGAACGGAACCGTTGTAGAAGTAGGCTCTCCCTTCACATTTACATTGGCCGTAAGACCCTGAACAACAGGATAGTTATCCAGACCTGTTACAACAACGCTGTAACGGCCGTCTCTCAGTTCCATATTATCCGCTACGGGGAATGTATAAACATACCCTTCCTCGTCAATATTCGTAAATGTTGCAACCGCATTAGTGGAATCCGCAACACCTGTGATTTTTAACGTCACCTTATATACAGGCTTCTTTTCAAACCGGATATCCATTGCTGTATCCGCTGTAGCAGAGATTTCTGTGGTCTGCAGAGAATAGTCGTTTACTCCCTCCGCGGAGACCGCATATTTCACACCGTCCTCTACATTCAGCGTAAACGCTCCGTTTGACCGGTCAAGATTAAGCACCGGTTTAAATACATATTCCTTGGGAACAGTGAAACTCAGCTCCACTTTAGCCAACTGTGCTTCAGGCAGTCCGGTGATATTACCGGTAATAACTCTCTGCTGTACCTTTTCCAGTTTCAGGTTATGGGTTGCCTGTGCGTCTTTTCCAAGTTCAAGGGTTCTTCCCCCTTTAACCACATAGCCGTCAGCACCCTTCAAAGATACCTCATACGTATAACCGCCATACAAAATGCCGGAATATGTATTATTTGTCCTGGTCATCTCAGTAACCTGACCCGTAGCCTGATTGGTAAACACAATTCCGTACTCCGCAGGAATATCACCGGCGTCCGTAACATCGATATCTCCGGATACAGTCACTTCAGGAGCATGCTCTCTCGTAATGCGGGCACATACAAGCTTCTCATTCATACAGATCAGTTTATACCAGCCATCCTCAGCCGCGTGGAATACTGCCTCCTCCACACCATTCTGCGCTGTATATTCAAAAGTGCCACAAACTTCACCGTCAAGAGCATACAAATTGTAAGTCGCCGGCTTTTCGTTAGAACCCAGCATACACCTCAATGTATCCCCTTCATAGAGATAAATATCCAATCGGGTTGCTTCCGAGCTTGCATAATTGGAATACAAATGACCTTCGTAAGTATTGCCGTCCTTATCCGTGAGGCTGGCATCATCATACCGGGTAAGATTTGTATTGGTGGTTCTGAGACGATTACCCGTCTTGTCGGACACAAATTTCAATGCCGGTACACCGTTGGAATCCCGTGAAACAAACGCGGGAAGCGAAATCTTTTCGCTGCCTGCTGTAACATCCGAATAAAATCCGTTGATAACATCAGCAGTCAAAAGGTTATTGGCTCCCGTCACCGTCATTGCGCCAAAATCCCATACATCGGGAGTGCCGGAATCCAAAGCGGGACGCTCACCGACATAATCATACATAACGGACATGCTGTGAACATACGCGCCTGCACCAAGCGTAAGTTTTGTCCTGCCTGTCGCTCCTTTGATCATGTATTCCTTACCGGTTCCACTTTCCTCTTTTACTGTCCCGGTTATCACTTCACCGTTTGAACTCTTAAGATTACCGTTTCCATATACGCAGGTAGTCACAACGATGGTCGCCTGCCCTGACAGCTCTAGCCACAGAGACGAACTTCCGTCTGCTGCGCAAAAACCATGCTTGTTTGCAAAATCCTTAAACTGTCCGTCAAAAGTAAGACCTTTGATCGCTTTTGCCGTTTCTTCAGGCATATTGCCAAACAGATAGGTCTTCTCCTCGATATAATCAACCAGATATTCAACCTCTACACTATGGATATATACGTTATTGACACCGGAGTCAGGATTAAAAGTCAACGTCAGCTCTCCTGCCTCTGCCCCTGTTACGATCCATTTGCGGCTGTCGCCATCCGCAGTTTCCGTACACGCTTCAGACTCAGCCTTGCCGCTGGACGCCGTCATGGTTCCCTTTCCATGCTGGCACAGCGTAACAGTCACGTTTGCCTCATTGGACAGATTCAGCACCATTGTTGCATCTGCCGCTTTTGTCTGCAGACCATGATCATTCCAGTATACAATATTGTTGAATTTATAACCGGGAATCTTGGGAACCGCTCCCTGAGATACATCTTTAAGTGCGGTAAAATCCGTCAGACCCAGTTGAACCTGAGATACATCTTCCTCGGGATATTCAACCTCAACACTGTGGATATACAGACCGCTGGCAAAAGTCAATGTCAAATCTCCTGCCTCTGCCCCTGTCACTATCCATCTCAGACTGTCTCCGTCCGCTGTTTCCTTACATGCTTCGGACTCAACCTTACCGCTGGACGCCGTCATATCCCCTTTTCCATGCTGGCACAGTGTAACAGTCACATTTGCTTTCTTGGAAAGCTTGAGCACCATTGTTGCATCTGCTGCTTTCGTTGCCAGACCATGGTCGTTCCAATACACAATATTATTGAATTTAAAGCCGGTAATCTCAGGAACTGCCGTGCCCTGCTGCTCTAAACCCGTAATTTTTGTAAAATCAGTCAGACCTTCCGCTACCACAGCTTCCTGATATTCTACCTCTACACTGTGAATATACAGACCGCTGGCAAAAGTCAATGTCAAATCTCCTGCTTCTGCCCCTGTCACTATCCATCTCTGGCTGTCACCGTCTGACTCCTCGCACGGTTCAGACTCAGCCTTGCCGCTGGACGCCGTCATATTTCCATATCCCCAATGGCACATCGTAACAGTTACATTTGCTTTCTTTGAAAGCTTCAATACCATTGTCGCATTTTCTGCCCTGGTATGCAGACCATGATTATTCCAATACACGACATCGTTAAACGTAATGCCTGTAATCTTTGGAACATCGCCCTGGCTTAAATTTTGAAGCACGGTAAAATCCGTCAGACCCGCTGCCACCCCGTCTTTTTCCTGTCCGGAATGCGTATCATCGGGGTCTGTCTCTATATGTTTTGTAGAAATTGAGCCGATATAGGATGCGCCCGTTGCGGCCACCGGAACATAACCTGCCTTGCCGACATAGCTGAAGGTCTGATTTTTCTCCGCTGCCGCCTCGCCATTTACACTATAGTTCGTGTCATAATTGTCCACCGTAATCTCACAGGGACCATCCACAGGAACCTTAATGATTGCCCCTTTATTAAATATTGCCCAATCACCTGATCGCATCTGGAACTTAGCACCCGATGCACTGGCATCAATCTGGAGCCCCTTATAAGTACCTGTACTGCCCTCTGCATGTACCAGATCGGTTGTTTCCGACTTAAAATTCCACGTCTGATCCCCAGCCGACCCCGGCTGAACAACCCCTTCCGTCTGATCTGGCGCTTCAGCCGCTTCCACATTGCCTGCTCTCAGCAATTCTGCCGGAAGCGCCGTCACAAGCATCGCAACTGACAATAGAATGGAAATTGCGCTGCCCAATTGACGTTTAAGCTTCTTGGTCAAATTAAATTGCTCATACATCTCTCTTCTTCCTCCTTTTATATTACTATCAACGCCTACTGCCATCGTTGATGCGCCAATAAGCGTATTTTAATGGTTTTAATACTATCACTTTTTAAATATAATCGCAACATTTTTGGGCATATTGCTAAAAAGTTTAACTTTTTACATAAAATTATTAACCTGTTTTATCAAAACTCACCATTTTGAAGCGCAATAATTTTATACTTTATTAATAATATTATTCCGCTATAGAGTAATGCATTTGGGTAAAATTTTTGATATAATACAAAAGACAGGCAGTAGAAAAAACTTGGAGAAAATAATTTGGAGAAAATAAATGAGCATGCCATTCAAGAAAAGCAAATCAAGAAAACAGATCATAGCAGAAAACGAAATATCCGAGACCAGAGAGTTCCTGCTGGGCGGCTATCCCCAGAAGGTTGCCATTGACGGTAAAAAACGGAAGAATCCGGTGGTTATTATCCTGCACGGCGGGCCGGGGTCGCCCTTTCCCTTTTCGGTGGGATGCCGGGGGATCTTTCCCGAGCTTACAGAGTCGTTTACTGTGGTGTACTGGGATCAACTGGGCTGCGGAATCAACAATTATCCTATCATGGATCAGTTTTCCATTCATCATTTCACGGATATGACCAGAAACCTTATCATCGAGATCAAGCGTATGTTTCCCAAAAACCGGATCATCCTCTTCGGAATGTCCTGGGGCAGTATCCTGGCGCTGAAAACCGTGACGGCAATTCCCGTACCCGTAGACCGCTGCGTGACATACGGGCAGATCTTAAATGAGATCACCTTTAATGAAGAGATTTATCATGCGCTGGAGGCGGCTCCTATGACAAACCGGCAGAAAAAAGAGCTGGCCCGGATCAGACAGGAGACCGGTCACAATATAAAAGATGGCAGAACCATTATGCGTTGGGTTCAAAAATACACAGAAGGATACCTGTGCAAATCCGGCGGGAAAAATCCCATGGGTGCACTGCTTTGGCAGATACTCACCAGTCCTGACTACACGATGAGTGATTTTACGGCAATGTTCGTCAACGGATATGCCCGCAATACCTCTCTGCTCAAAGAGCTGTTCGACATCGATCTTCGCGGGGATTTTGAAAAGGTTTCCATACCATATACAATACTTCAGGGGAGCACAGACATCGTAGCGTCCACAGCAAGGATCAAAGCTTTTACAGACCAACTGCACAATCCCCTTGTCAACTGCAAAATTATCGATAACTGCGGACATATTCCGGATGAGAAGGGAATGGAGATCATCCGCCGGGAGCTCTCACTGCATTAGTATTCTCTTCAAATCCATCATGGCTTCATAATCTGCAACGGAATCATACAGCTCCTTATAAAATCCGCTTTTGCGGTATCCCGGGCAGTCGCCATACTTAACATATAAATTGTCAATCATAATCTTCTGTTCGGAGTGAGTCACCCACGTATTATCACCGCGGCGGAACAGCTCCAGAAGTTCACAGTCATGGGTGGAAAAGATTAATGTGGCGCTTTTTTTGTTGATTTTTCTGTCCTTGTACAACATGATCAGGTTTCTGACGTGGGTTTTGTGAAGACCGCTTTCTATTTCATCCACAAGCAGATCAAAGCCCACCGTCAGGGACATCACAGCCAAAACATAAAGATTCAATCCTTTTGTGGTTCCGCCGGACAGAAAACGCAGCAGTTCTCTGCCCGTAAAACAGTGTTCCACTCCCTGATATACCAGAGAATAATGCGTCTCATCAGTCTGTGTGATCGCCGAAATATTTCTGTCAAAGATCGGAAGGATGCGATTGAGATAACCTGTATCCAGCTCCATAAGCTTCATCAATTGATAAGTAAATGCATAACCCTCTTCCACCTCCACAAAAGCATCATAATAGATCTCTCTGATCGCCGGCTCTTTCAGAATAAAGCACAGGAACGAAAAATCCTGCGGTAACTCCCGCTCCGGAAACGCTATTTCAGTCCATTCTCCCAGATAGACCCCTTTTGCGCCCTCTCCCGCATACCTTTTGCAGAATACCTTCTGATTTATGAAAAGCGCTTTGTTCTCCCCGTTATGGGAATCGTCCAGCTCTGCTTTATATTGATACACATTTCCGTCCAGATAAAAAATAATTTCCAGACGCACTCCGTGATAACTGCAGTTCTTCCCGCTCAGCCCAAACGTACTTAATATATCATAGCACCAGTCCAGCAGCTCCAGCGCGGAGGTCTTGCCCGATGCATTTTTCCCGATGATCCCCACTGTAGTAAAAATATACAGACTCTCGTCCACCCTGATCAGATCGTACTCTTCATTCCCCTCATTGCATTCTGCCTTCGCCGTCAGGTCGATCTCAAAATCATCCGCACAGTTTTTAAATCCGTCCGCCTTGACTCTCAACAGTTTCATGTCCAAATCCTTTCACCATACCCCGCATATATAAGCCTACTTTTTGCGGAACACAGCCATAATGCTGCGAATACAGGCAAACAGATAAGGCTTGTAATATTCGTAATCCACCGGATCCTGCTCCAAAATGATGGAGTGGCAGGTAGAGCTGACCAGCTCCACGATGGTATATAGCATCAGTATCGGTTCATTCCATTCTGAACCATCCGTTTCGATCAGTTTATAGTAATTGCCCAAAAAGTCAAAATCATTCCTGACTTCCTCTCTGGTCAGAGCGTTTTTGTAGATACCGTAATTCAGGTTTTTGTTAAGAAATTTCAACAGCTTGGAGTCCTGAATCAACTGCGTGAGCAGATCATCGGCGATCAGGATCATCGAATCCTCCACAGAGAGCGGCTGAGGCTGGACATGAAGCTTTTCCAGGGCATGCATGAAAAGCTGTTCCGCCTTCTGGGCGATCAGCTTTTCAATCAGATCATCCTTGTCTTTAAAATAAAAATAAAAGGTTCCTTTTCCCACACCGGCGCTCTGGGTGATATCCGAGATGGTGGTGTTGGAAATTCCTTTATTCATAAACAGAGAGAACGCCTGCGACAACAGAGCATGTCTCTTTTTCTTTTTATTTTCTTCTGCTTTTCCCATAAATATCATTCTCCGCGCTTAATTAAGCTTTTTAATATGTTTCATCTTAACATATAGAACATAAAACTCCAATACACGAAAACTAAAAACTGACCGCAAGTCTAAAATTTTTATAAAAATATTGAACACTGGTCATTTATTTGCTATAATGCATACTATAAATTGACTATTAGTCATAAAATGAAATGAGGAGTGATGAAATGCAAAAATTCACAGAAAAACTGGTAAAATTACGCATCCCCATTCTGATCATTGCGGTTCTGCTCCTGATCCCTTCGGGAATCGGATTCGTCCGTACAAAAATCAATTATGATATTTTGTACTATCTGCCAAAAGATATTGAGACCATGCAGGGCCAGGATATTCTGATGGACGAATTCGGAAAAGGCGCCTATGGAATGTTTGTGTGTAACGGCATGGGCAGCGCGGACGTCATCCGCATGACGGAAAAGCTCGAGGCAGTCGACCATGTTGCGGAGGTGATCTGTTTTGACAATCTCACCGGGGGCTCCATTCCCCACGAACTGCTGCCCAGAGAAGTACGGAACATTTTTTATTCCGAATCGGGAAACGGCACTCTGATGTTTCTCTTTTTTGACACTACCACCTCTCAGGACGAGACCATGGACGCCATCATGGAGATCCGAAAGATCGCCGGGCAGCAATGTTTTCTCTCCAGCATGTCGGCCATCGCCACAGACACCAAAAATCTGGTGGAAAGCGAGATGATGGTATACACGCTGATCGCCGTCGTGCTGTGCTCCATCGTGCTGCTTCTGACCACGGATTCCTTCATGGTCCCGGTTCTGTTCATGCTCAGCATCGGCATGGCCATCGTTTACAATCTGGGCAGCAATTTTATCCAGGGAGAAATCTCGTACATCACCATGGCGCTGGTGGCCATTTTGCAATTGGGCGTGACCATGGACTATTCCATCTTCCTCTATCACAGTTATAAGGAAGCGCAGGAGGAATACGCCGACCCAAAGGACGCCATGTCCCACGCCATCGCCACTACCATCGTCTCCGTGACAGGATCCTCCCTTACCACCATCGCAGGCTTCCTGTCCATGTGCTTTATGACTTTTACTCTGGGTCTGGATATGGGCATTGTCATGGCAAAGGGCGTGGTGCTGGGCGTGGTGTGCTGCGTCACAGTGCTGCCCGCACTGATTCTGGTATTTGATAAATCTATCCGGAAAACGCAGCACAAAGCTCTGCAGCTTGGCACAAAAGGCATCACCCGGTTCGTGAGCGGATTTTATATTCTGATAGCGGTAGTCATGCTGATATTATGGGCGCCCGCTATCTATGGAAATAACCATGTTCAGGTTTATTACAAGCTGGACGAAAGCCTTCCGGAATCCCTTCCCAGCCGTCAGGCAAATATGGTGCTGGAGAGCGAATATGACATGAACTCCGTGTCTATGGTGCTGGTCAGTGCGGACCTGTCCGCCAAAGACACAAAAGCCCTGCTGAAGGAAATGCAGAATGTGGAGGGTGTGTCCTTCGCGCTGGGAACGGATTCCCTTATCGGCCCCATGATTCCTGAAAACTTTCTGCCGGATGATATCAAGAATAAACTGAGCAGTGACAACTGGAAAATGCTGATCGTCTCCTCCGTCTATCAGGTGGCCACAGACGAGGTCAACGAACAGTGCGAGACGCTTGAGCGCATTATCAAATCCTATGATTCCAACGGTATGCTGGTGGGGGAGGCCGCAGCCACAAAAGACCTGGTCCGCATTACCAATCGGGACTTTAATGTAGTGAGCATCGTCAGCATTGCCGCAATCTTCTTTTTGATATTGTTCGTGTTAAAGTCCATTTCGCTGCCCGTGATACTGGTGATCGTCATAGAACTGGCCATCTATGTGAATATGGCAATCGCTTATTTTACCGGAACCACACTGCCCTTCATCGCCTCGATCTGTGTCGGAACCATACAGCTCGGAGCCACTGTGGACTATGCCATCCTCATGACCACCCGCTACAAAAAGGAGCGGATCGGGGGCTGTAACAGAAAGGAAGCGGTGACAATTGCTCTTTCTACTTCCGTCAACGCGATCTTTACCAGCGCTCTGGGATTTTTTGCAGCCACGGTGGGCGTGGGATTTTACTCGGATGTGGATCTGATCGGAGCCATCTGTATGCTTTTGGCAAGAGGCGCGATCCTGAGCATGGTCATTGTCATCTGTGTGCTGCCCACCATGCTTTTGCTGTTTGATCCATTGATCTGCAAAACGACTCTGGACATGAGAAAATCAAAGTTGTAGCAAACAAACACAAAGTTATAGAATCAACAGGGAGGAAACATTATGAATAAGCAAAGAAAACTGTACAAAGAAAACAACGCCAGGAAATTGCTGGCTCTGAGCTGCAGCGCCGCCCTTGCCGTCTCCGGTCTGTCCGGCTGTGGTAATCAGGGGATGGACGTAGTACACGCTCAAGAGGAGATTGCTTTTATGGAGGAAGCGGTAGAGAACCTCAGCGATTCCGGCATTATCACACACAGCTCCACCGCCGGCAAGGAAGAAACGGTATATGTCATGATGGATGCCGACGGGAAGGTCTCCTCCACAGTCGTCAGCGAATGGCTCAAAAATCCCACAGGGGCAAAGGAACTGACAGATACCTCCACTCTCAAAGACATCAAAACCGTAAAGGGAACGGCAAGCTATACACAAAATCAGAACCGCCTGAACTGGGTCACGGACGGAAGCGACATCTATTATCAAGGACAGACTAAGGCAAAGCTTCCCATAGACATCCGCCTTACCTACGAGCTGAACGGCAAAAAAGTGACTGCAAAAGAACTTGAGGGCGCCTCCGGTCATCTGAAAATCACTTTCGACTATCAAAACAACACTGCCGCAGAGCGGGTCATCCACGGCGAAAAAAGAACCATTTACCAGCCCTTCATGGTGATCTCCGGCCTTATGTTTGACAATGACAAGGTCTCCAATGTGGAGATCAGCAACGGCAAATCCGTCAACAGCGGCGACAAGACCATGGTATTTGGCGTAGCCATGCCGGGTCTGGCAGACAGTCTGGGACTGGATGAGTTTGAGGACTCCGACGGAAAACCCATAGAGACAGAGATTCCCGAACAGGTAGTCATCGACGCAGATGTGACAGATTTCTCCCTGTTGATGACAATGTCTATCGCCACCAACAATGCGTTGAATGAACTGGGGCTGGATGATTTTGATTCTCTGGATGATCTGAAGGATAAGATGTCGGAACTCACGGACGGCATGGACGATATTATCGACGGCGCTACCCAATTGGACGACGGCGTGGCGGAGCTCTCAGACGGCACCGGGGAACTCTCAGACGGCACAGAGGATCTCTCAAACGGCGCTTACGACCTGGCAGACGGGGCGCAGAAGCTGCTGCACGGCTCAGGACAACTCAATAACGGCGCATATAAACTGAAGAACGGCGCCAAGAAGGTCAATACCGGGGCACAGCAGGTAAACGAGGGCGCAATGGCTCTCAAGACCGGTATCGACCAATTACAGGAAAAAGCGCCGGAGCTCTCCCAGGGCGTCACCGCTTTGACAGAAGGGGCAGCCGCCCTGTCGGAGGGTATGGATACCCTTACCGCCAACAACGAAGCTCTGAACAGTGGAGCCACCGCCCTGGCAGACGGACTGAACGCCTTAAATACCGCTCTATCCGACGAGGGCGCACAGGCGCAGCTCAATGCCCTTGTAAGCGGTTCCGCGGAAGTAAAGATTGGTCTTGAGAACACCGCGGGCGGTCTGGACGCCATTGTTGCCGGCTATGATCCTGAGGGAGACGATCTGTCCGTTCTGATGGCCACTCTAAGCGCCTATGCGGCAAATTTGG
The DNA here is from genome assembly GCA_947382415.1 of uncultured Lachnospiraceae bacterium. GTDB lineage: Bacteria > Bacillota > Clostridia > Lachnospirales > Lachnospiraceae > Acetatifactor. The sequence continues at coordinate 12,831 of CANCYO010000069.1, forward strand.
AGTCTACAGGCGACGAACAGGCTATGGCCGCAGCCGGAGCCATCCAGACAATGATCGATACCTATCAGGGAATGTATGCCAATGTGACGGCTGTATCTGACGGAATCGACGCCCTGAACGCCAATTATCCCGCAATCGATGCAGGAATCGGATCCGCGGCAGGCAACCTGCAGACTGTTACCGCTTCCGTGAACCAATTGTCCGCAGGTGCCTCCTCCTTACAGGCAGGCGTCTCTAATTATACCGCCGGCGTCAACAATGTAGTGGGCGGTGTCAATACCTTAAAGGGAGGTCTGAATACGCTGAACGCACAGCTTCCCACATTGGTGGGCGGCATCAACCAATTGTCCGCCGGTGCAAACTCCCTTACCGCCGGAACCGGCGAACTGGCAAAAGGAACCGGAGATCTGGAAAAGGGCGCCAAGGATTTGGAAAAAGGAACCGACGATCTGGCCGAAGGAGCCAGAGATCTGGCAGAGGGAGCCGGAAAGCTTTCCGACGGAACCGAAGACTTGAAGGATGGCGTCAAAAAACTGACTGATGGCGTGTCCGAGCTCCTGGACGGAACCGGAGAATTAAAAGACGGCGTCATCAAATTCAATGATGAGGGCATCAGCAAGCTGTCGGAGCTGGTCAACGACGATCTGGATAAATTTTATGACAGGCTCTGCGCCGTCCGGGATTACGCCGAAGAATATGATTCCTTCGCCGGTGTAAACGAAGGCCTGGAATGCTCTGTGAAGTTTATTTATAAGACGGAGGAGATCGGAAAAGAATAAAATCTGATCGACCGGCATTTCATAATAGTATTACAAAACAGGGGCTGCCGCCCGGCTAAACTTAAAGCCTGGCGGCAGCCCCCAAATATATGTTTTTATTTCCCAAACATATTAAACAGATTATCCAGCAGTCCGCTCTGGTTCTTCAGATTCC
>CANCYO010000070.1 GCA_947382415.1 uncultured Lachnospiraceae bacterium
TTCGCTCCGGCCTTGATGATCTTTTTCATCTCCGCCTCGATAGCGTCCAGATCCTCTCTGGAAAAAGGCGCATGGTCAAAATCATAATAAAAACCGTTTTCGATGCTGGGGCCGATGGTCACTTTTGCATCGGGGAAAAGTTTTTTCACAGCTTCCGCCATCACATGAGAAGCCGTGTGGCGGATCACCGCCAGGCCTTCCTTATCGTTTGCCGTGCAGATGGACAGACTGCAGTCGCGATCCAGAACAGTCCGAAGATCCGCCACCTTGCCGTCCACCATGCCGCAGCAGGCGGCTCTGGCCAGACCCTCGCTGATGTCCAGCGCAATGTCATAAATGCTTTTTGCCTCATTGTACTCCTTCACGGAGCCATCCTTCAATGTGATCTTCATTTTATCTCCTCCTCTACTATGATTGCCGGATTGCAGAATTTTTACTGATACAAATCTCCTCTGCATGGGACTGCACATAAAAAATCCCCTGCAATCCGTCTTGGACTGCAAGGGACGTAAGATACGATACGCGGTTCCACCCTCGTTGCAGATGTCTGATTCTGAATACCAGAGCGCTCTGCCTCTCATTTTACTCGTAACGGGAGCATCCGGACCGGTTTGCGGCCGCTCAGAGGTGGTCTTCAAATGTCTCCCCGCCAGACCGCTTTCAGCTCCCGCACTAACTTTCGCGGGGCAGTCCTCTCTGAGGCGTCTCCTCATTCTACTGTCCTCGTCAACGCTTTATTCTATGATTCCTTATCATATACCAAACAAAATGAATTGTAAAGCATTTTATTTATTTTCCAGATTGTTTCAGATTATTTTTGCATAATCACACTGATTCCGTTTTCTCCATCTCTCTGGTGATATAATCCTCCACTTCTCCTCTGGGCAGCTCCAGGGATATGGCAAGCTCTCCAAAGAGATTGTCCTCCGCAAGACGGTAATACTTGGCGTCCAGCGCGGTGACCTTACGGCCTGCCGCCAGACGCTTCTGCTTGCGCTGGTATATCGTTTTGATAATGCGGATCCACTCCGTACAATCATTGGTCCGCATACAGCCCCGGTACTCCTGCTCCAGAAGCTTGTCATTGGAAATCGTGATCAGCGGTATCTCGCGGATTCCGCGGATCAGCCTGTCCGCCTCCTCTCTGCTGAGCACTCTCCGAAGGGAGCTCTCCGCCGCATCCACCGGTACATAAACCGTACTGCCTGCCATATACACAGGCTTCAGAATATAATATTCACGTTCCCTGTCCACACCGGAGATATTAAGCGGAGTGATATCCTCTACGATACAGACGCCCTTATTGCCGCTCACTACATACTCGCCTTTTTTGAACACAAAAATCTTCCTTTCTCAAACAATATGCCTACAGCCATCAGTTACCGTTCCCATTCCCGTGGAAGGAATACCCACATTATTGTTATAACCTTATTTTAACAGATTAATCACAAAAATGTCAGTTTATTTTGCCCGAATAAGAATTTTTTGTGAAAATTGCTCATGAAATACCGGGATGCTTTTGTGCAAAGCGCTATTGCTTTACAGCAAAATAGGCATCTATCCCATCTGCCATCCCCAGGGCCAGTTTCTGCTGATAATCCTCCGTGGCCATCAGAGTATCCTCTGTCTCATTCGTCATAAATCCCATCTCCACAATGGTGACCGGGACCTGGCACCAATTGATCCCGGACATGGTGTCCGTTTCCACCACACGGCGCTTCACTGCTCCCGTGGCATTCACAACCCCGTCGAGAACCTGTGTGGAAAGCGCTTTGCTGTCGTCATACAGATCGGCGTTATAGGGATTTTCCGCCGTCTGACACAGCGTTTCCACACCGCTTACACTGCCATTGTCCGAGCCGTTGGCATGAATACGTATAAATACGTCCGCCGACGCGTCGTTTGCGATCTGAGCCCGCTCCGCATTACTGATGTTCACATCGTGGGTGGTACGCACCATCATCACCTCATAGCCGCGGTTCTGAAGCTCCTCGCAGAGCTTCTCGGAGACGGCAAGGGTCAGCTCATACTCATAGAGCCCGCTGACACAGCCCTTTGTGCCGCCTGCAACCTTGGCCTTCGTCTCAGAGGCGCCGGGACCCACCGGCTCTTTCTCGCTGTTCCCCTTTTCCTGATGCCCGGCGTCAATGACCACCAGCCGCCCCGCTCCGCTCTCTTCCGGCCTCCGGGGCAAGGATTCCGCAGACTGCGGTTCCGAAGGCAATATCGGGCCCGATTCCGGTGCTTCCTGCGGTGATGCCTGACTTGATTCTGACGATTCCTTCGGTGATGCCTGACCTGATTCTGACGATTCCTTCGGTGACGCCTGACTTGACGCTGACGGCTCCTGCGCCGTTTCAGACCTCTTTTCCGGCAAAATCTCAATTATCGTTGCCGCGGTGTCCATGGCCTCGACTGTATTCCCGTCGGCATCCCCTTTTCCACAGCCGGTCCAAAGCACTGCCAAAACCACAGGCGCCCACAACATCCGCATTATTTTCTTTTTCATATTTTGCGCTGACTCCTTCCTGCGCTCAAAATTTTTTCTGAATAACTCTTTTTTATCTGTCCCAATTCTATTATAATAGATTATGTAAAAAATGCCAGCACAAGGCAGAAAACAGGAGGTAATTTTTATGGGACTTTATGCAATCACAGGCGGTTCCAGCGGAATCGGCGCAAAAACAGTAGAGATCTTAAAGGCGCAGGGACATCAGGTCATCAATATCGATCTGAGAAATTGTGACATCACCGCCAATCTCGCCACACCGGAAGGCCGGGACGAAGCCATCCGCAAGCTTCACGAGATGTGCCCCGACGGGCTGGACGGAATGATCTGTAACGCAGGCGTATCGGGAACCTGCGGCAATCTGGCGCTCATCATCTCTCTCAATTATTTCGGCACCATTCGTCTGGCAAAGGGCGTATTCGACCTCCTGGAAAAAAAGCACGGAAGCTGCATCGTCACCTCCTCCAACACCATCTCTCAGGGCGCCGGAAGACTTGATATCGCGGATATTTTGAATAATGTGGGGGATGAACAGCGGGTGATCAATCTGGTATCGCAGCTGGATGCCACGAATCTGAGCATCCAGCAGAGCATATATGTCGCTACCAAATATGCTCTGGCAAGATATGTACGCCGGGTTTCCTCCTCCTGGGCGGCCAGGGGCGTACGCATCAACGCCGTTGCTCCCGGCAATGTCAAGACAGCCATGACCGCCAATATGGGCGAGGCGGCCAACCGCGCCTTAAACGCCCTTCCCATTCCCACCAAATACGGCACGGAAAGCCTGATGGAACCCGAGGAGATCGGCGAAGTGATGGCTTTTCTGGTATCCCCCAACGCCCGGGGCATCAACGGCAATGTCGTGTTTGTGGACGGCGGTACCGACGCATTATTAAATTCCGAGAAAGTATACTAGGAGGGTTGTGATATGAGATCGATTGAAAAATATGTTCAGGCCATGGAAAACAAAGATTTTGCCGGACTGGCGGAATTGTTTGCAAAAGATGGAACCATTAACGACTACTGCTCCAACGGGACGGCTCAGTCAGAATATCATGTCTATGGCAGAGAGGCCATTCATATGTTCTTCCGCAACCGCTTTACCTTTGGAAAATGCTCTATATCCGAGGCTCAGGTGGTAAACGACACTCAGGCCGAATTTGTGGCAAATTACGGCGGCTATCTCGTGATGGCCATCGCCACCGTGCGCAGAGAAGATGAAAACGGACTGATCGAAAGACTGACCGTCCGCCCCAAATAATACTCTGCATAATTAACAGTATTTATCTGCAGGAGAGCGCCCGGGCGGCGCTCTCCTGTTTTGCCGAAATATTGTCGTAATTTATGCCGCAATATCTCTTATTCTCAATATCCGTATCGTTTTCTGTTGCCCAGAAGAAACGCACCGGACACTAAAAGCGTCAGGCCCTCCGCTGCCACAATTGCCATCCATACACCGTCTATATCAAAGAATAGCGGAAGTATAAAAATCGCCGCCACCTGAATTACCAGCGTTCTCAGAAAAGAGATCATCGCTGACACCAGCCCATTGTTCAGCCCCGTAAAAAACGCCGAGGCAAAAATATTGAACCCGCAGATCAAAAAGGAAAGGGCGTAATACTGCATACCCGTCTGCGTCATGCTGCACAGCTGCGGATCGTATCCCACATACAGCCTTGCAAAAGGCAGGGCCAGCAGCTCCGCCGCCACCGTCATGACAAGGCCCACTGCCGCCGTCAGCGTCAGACTCTTCCGCAGAAGATTTTTCAGCTCCTCCTTATTGCCCGCACCGAAATGATACCCCACCACGGGATTGATTCCCACGGAATATCCGAAAAATACTGCCATAAAGATAAAGGACACATACATGATCACACCGTAAGCCGCCACGCCGTTCTCTCCCGCAAGCTTCAACAGTTGGAAATTGTAGAGCATCCCAACCAGAGACGCGGACAAATTCGTCATCATCTCCGAGGAACCGTTGAGACAGGTTTTGGCAAACGCACTCCAGTCCATCTTTGTCTTCACAAAGCGCAGCAGACTCTTATTATCGCGCAAAAAATACACTGTGGGAACCACTGCCCCTGCCATCTGACTAAGCGCCGTCGCCCAGGCCGCCCCCGCCACTCCAAGGCGCAACAGATACACAAACACATAGTCCAGAACCATATTCATTACCCCTGAAAAGACGGATATAAAGAGTCCCAGACCGGCTTTCTCCGCCGTCACCAGAAAACTCTGATAACTGTTTTGAAGCATAAAAAAAATAACGGCGCAGATGATGATCCTGCCATAGAGAACACCGTCGTTCAGTATCTCTTCTCTCGCCCCCAGAAACTGCGCGATCCATGGCATAAAAATAAAGCCTGCCACGGAGATAACAAGTCCCACTGCCACCACAACAATGATGAGCATGGTAAAAATCTCCTGCCCTCTCCTGCGGTTGCCCTCGCCGAACACAAAGGCCACCAGCGCGCTTCCCCCGGTTCCGATCATGAACCCGAAAGCGCCCAGTGCCATCAACACCGGCATGATCAGGTTCACCGCCGCAAAGGCATCCTTTCCCGCAAAATTGGACACAAAAAAACCGTCCACAATACTGTATATGGAAGTTACCAGCATCATCAAAATGCAGGGCATCACGAAACGGATGAGCTTGCCATAGGTGAAATGATCGCTTAAATTGATTTCTCTCTTTTTCATATAAATTCTCCAGTCTTGCAAAGTCAGCGTATCACCTATTATATCATGTTACTGCCAAAATACAAGCCTGACAAAACTGATCTAATCTGTAGCCTCTACTCTGTAGTCGCTTCTGACCGTAAAATAATGCCTTTTACAGACCGGTTCTTATTATTTCCTTCCACCTCTTCGAGAATACATAGTACCCGATCATCATGATCATGCCAAAGCAAAAGCTGATGGGAAAACATAACATAATATAGGTCCCGTCAAAATAACGATCGATCAGATAAGCACTTGGGATACGCACTGCCCAGAGCATCAAGATGTTTACAATGGTAGTGTAACGAATCAGTCCTACGCCGTTTACTACACAGATAATGCCGTTAAATATAGCGTAAAACCATTGTGATAAGAGCATCACTACCACATATCTGCCGGCATACATAAGCACTTCTTCATCTCTCGTAAAGATCCGTAATATCGGCATGCGAAAAGAGATCATACACAATCCAAAAGCCAGCGTAACAACGCCGGAAATCACCGGAATCCGAATATAACCCTGCCGAAGCCTGTCAAAATTTTTAGCTCCGAAATTTTGTCCCGAAAACGTAGTCGCCGCGGAAGACAATGCGGTAATCGCTATATTGGTCAACCCCGTCACCCTGCCTGCAACCGAATTGCCTGCCATAAAAACAGACCCCTGGGCATTTACCAGAGTCTGTATCGCCACATGACCAAGAGAGTACAGGGAATTGTTCAGGCCGATGGGAAGACCTATCATAACAATCTGCTTCAATTCATTCAAGTCAACCCTCTTGGGTAAATAGGATAATTCCAGATCAGGGAACTTTTTTCTGATATACACGATACTGATGATCCAGGACAAATACATTGCAAGACTTGTTGAAAATGCCGCGCCGCCTGCATCCATTCCCAAGCCGGCAACAAACCAAAGGTCCAGCACAATATTGGCGACACAGGACACTGCCAGAAACCACAACGATGCCTTACTGTCACCCATTCCCCGAAGGATTCCCGCATTCATGTTATAACCAATATTTCCAAGGGCTCCAAAGAACACGATTCTCGTATACGCCACCGCAGCATCCCATGTATCCGCGGGGGCTCCCATCCACCTTAAGATAAACGGCGCTGCAAAATATCCGATTATGCAAAGAGGAATGCCACATACAAATACAAAGAACGTGGCTGTATCCACTGCCCGCCGCATCTTGTCCATATCCCTAGCTCCCACATACTGAGACACTAATATGGATACTCCTGTGCCGATTCCGAGAAAAACGCACAAAAGCACCTCCACCGGCTGAGAACTGGTTCCCACTGCCGCCAGAGAGGTCTCACCGCAGTAATTACCGATAACCAACGTATCTACGGTGGTATATAAATACTGTAATATGTTTCCCAGCACAATCGGAATGGCGAAAAAGAATACATTCCTCATAATCGGGCCTGTTGTCATGTCAATTTTCTTCTGTTCCATCGCTATTATGTACTTTCTTTTGAATTATGTATCATTTCTGTAAATTTAAGACTCATTCGTCCTCCTCCCAATTCATAATTCTATGAATATACGGGTCTGCTCCATATCGTCCTTCAAGATAGCGTTTACCATATGCCTCATCATTTCTTATCAATGTTCCGTCCTTTTTACGAAAAGAAACTAATGAATACAGCTTAGACGCTCCATAAGGATTCTTTGCACAAAACCAGATTTCGTCTCTGCGAAACACATCGCGATTCATCGTAGTGATATCATGCGATGTCAATAAAAGCTGCGCTCCTTTTGGATTACTTTGCGGATTTGTAAATAATTCTATAATATATCGCAACAACTTAGGATGCAATTTTGCGTCTAATTCATCAGCAATCAACAAATTACCTTCTTCCAGACAATTGCTTATCTTAGCAAGACAGCTAAGCAGCTTTCTAGTCCCACTGGACTCTTCCTCCAAAGGAATCTCACATATTTCACCATTTTCCATCTTGTGTTTTGCAAAAACATTCTCAATATTTCCATCCAGATCCTTTTCTGTTCGAATGCCCTCAATAGCAATGTCCATTTCTCTTAACATTTCAAAAAGCTTTTTCTGCTTACCAACCGATTTGGGCAGTAATATTTTTGACTCGCTTCTCGGGCTGTCATAATCCAATACTTCCATATTAAGAAACCATCCGACAACCGTATCAATAATTTCTATATCGTAATTTATAGTTATGTGAGACAGCAGCGGCATGGTATCGTTTACCTTTTCTACCACAACATTTTCTACTTCCTCCCCTAAAATGCATTCGCTTTCTGAGCGTTCAAAAACCAACTGTACTTCACCTGTTCCCGCCTTCTGCGAATACAAATTCTCTTCCACGATCTTATTTTTAATTATGGAAAGCTGATACCGAATTTTATTACCCTCCACATAGAACATAATGTCAAACTTTGTAGGCATATCTTTATATTCCGGCGACAGCTTATAACATATATTTCTGGAAGTTGAGGAATTCAATTTACGAATAGTTGATATATATTTACTCTCTTCATCATGCAATTTGGTTAGTAAGATCACCCGCAGTACAGTCTCCCTCAAAAAGCGCAGAGCCTCAAGCACGGTTGATTTGCCTCCCCCATTAGGACCATAAATCGCTATAACAGGGACTACCCTTTCCTTATCATTTTCAACGAAAATCAAACCGCTTTCGTGTTCTTTAATTGTTTCCGCTGAAAAGTCCAATATTGCCTCATCCTTAAAAGCTTTAAAATTTTCAAATGTAAACTGGCATATCATACTGTCTACCTCATGAGATTTTTTCTCTCTAAACTTCTATTTTCTATATTTTATCACTGTTTTTATTAATTTTCAATATAATATGCCCGGTTTTCTCTCATGGTATTCTTTGCCTTCAGTCAAACAAAATCTCCTCCACCGTCACAAATGTATACCCCTCCTCCAGCAGCTCATCCACCGTCTGCAGGGCCGCAGTGACAGACGTATCATAATAGTCATGCATTAGGATGATGTCATTCTCCTCCACTCTATTCACGATCTTCTCAGTGATGCGGGAGGCATTGCGGGAACTCCAGTCCAAAGGGTCCACTGTCCAGAGTACCGGAAACATATTCAATTCCTTCTCAAAAGATTTGTCCCAGCTTCCATAAGGCGGACGCACAAACTCTGTTTCCTCCCCGGTGATGTCCTTAAGCACCTCATTGGTGGCAATCAGTTCCTCCTTGAATTTCTCCCGATTGTTTTTGGTCAGCTGCATATGGCTGTAGGTATGATTGCCGATCAAGTGTCCTTCATTCTGCATCCGTTTGATCACATCAGGATGCAGTTTAGCGTGTTCGCCTGTGACGAAAAAGGTTGCCACCACGCCCCGCTCCTTCAATCCGTCCAGGAGCTGCTCTGTGTAATAGGGGTGGGGGCCGTCATCGAAGGTCAGCGCGATCTTTTTCTGTTCATCCGTCACGCCCTCCGCCAGAGCATCTGTCGGTTCCGCAAGCTTGTTCATATAAACAAAAAGAAGCGATAACCCCACCAGAATGTCCAGAACCAGAAGGATTACCGCCGCTCTTTTTCCCATAGTACCGCACCGCAGATTACTCTTTTCAATGAGAATATATGCCGCTGCGCACACCAAATAGACCCATTTTACATTTTTAGTTATCGTCGCTGTACTCTTTTACCAGTTTCTCAAAATTTGGCCTGACCTCAGCAAATGCTTTGAGCAATTTGGGGGAAAATACCCCGCTCTGCCCGTTGACAATTATATGATAAGCCTTATAGGGATCATAAGCGTCTTTATAAACACGTTTAGAAGTAAGCGCATCATACACATCGACCAAAGATACGATCTGGGCGGCTATGCTGATGTCCTCACCCTTAAGTCCGTCCGGATAACCGTTTCCGTCAAATTTTTCATGGTGATGTCTGGCAATATCCAGAGCGTAGCTGTGAAACTCCTCATCGTCGATATGGATCACCCGGCTGATGATCTCTGCCCCTCTGGTGGTATGGGACTTTATGATTTCATATTCGTCCGCATTCAATTTGCCGGCCTTCAGAATGATATTATCGGGAATCACGATTTTTCCAATATCATGCAGGGATGCAGCCCAGCTGATAGTTTCCAGCTTCTCCGGAGTAAGCTCGTATTCCGGATACAGGTTCATCACACTTGTTCCCAGACAGCGGGTAAACTCGCGGATCCTCTTTATATGCTGCTCTGATTCCAGATTCCTGAATTCCACAATATTGCTCAGGGATTCGATCAACACTTCGTTCATGCGCCTAAGCCTGACGGCCTGCTGCTCCAGCATGCTGTTCTGTTTCTTCAGCACCTCCATCTGGTTTTTGACCACAAACTCCAGCTGCATCTTGTGGAGGAAGAAACCCACCGCATTCTTGACCACCTGCTTTACCACCTCTGCGTGGTATGGCTTGTGAATAAAGCTGACGATACCATATTCATAACCTTTCTTCTCCAGTTCGGCGGAATTCTCCACCGTCACCATGATAAAGGGAATCTTGGACAAAAGCTTCTTTTCGCTCAGGCGCTCCAGTACCTGAAACCCATCCATGACAGGCATCAGATAATCCAGAAGAACTACCGCAATGGACGCAATATTCTTTTTCAGAATTTCTATTCCCTCTCTGCCGTCGGCCGCCTCCAGTATCTTATATTCATCCTGAAATATCCCTGCCAGCATGGTGCGGCTGGCCTCGTCGTCCTCAATAATCAATAATGTATCGCGTTTCATTCGCTGCCCTGCTCCTTTATACTTTATAGTTTTACCATCACTACATTTTTATTGCGCAGTTTAAAAATAATCCTGTTCACATCCGAAGGAAGCACATATTTTATATTGTTGATGCTAATAACGCTTCCCACGCGTGCGTTTCCCCTGACGCAGACCGGAGCTCTCATATTCTGGTCAGTCATGCCCGCCAGTCTGGATATCCTAGTGTCCAGCTCTGCCAGTTCATTATCCTTTGCAACAATAGCCACATTGAGCTTTTTGAGGGCCTCCTCCGCCTGTTCCAGATTGCTCGAATGTGTCTTCAAGACCTTGTTCCAGCCCTCCTCCAGCACGGACAAGTCGCCAAGGATCTGCTCGCGCATCCGGGAATACTCTGCCTGTTCTCTCTCATATAACTCATTTCTTCCCACCTCCAGGATAGTTTTGATATGTGAGCTGTTGCCGAGATTAAAAGTATCTACCCCTCTTACCGCACAGATCCGGCCCCCCAGAAGCACTCCCTTGCTTCCGGATACGATCACTCTGCCCATGGTATTGATATTGCTGTTCATGATATAATTTGCCTTGACATTGCCGCCGGCATTGATATCCGCAACCTCAAAAAAACTTCCCGAAACCTCTCCGCCCGCCTCAATAAAGCAGTCGCGTTTGGAACAGCTTCCCTTTTTGATCATGATATTGCCGCCGGCAATGAGCCTCGCAGACTCCACATTGTGCTCAACGATTATGTCTCCCGTGGCTTTGATATATCCCCCCGAGTATACGCTGCCCACCACATACACAGAACCGTCCACCTCCAGCCGTCCGGTGACAGCCGTCACATCCTCGCGGACAACAATCATGTTTGTAATGATAATCCTGCCGTTTAAAAACTCAAATTTCCCATTCATCTTGGAGATATAGGTCAGCCCATCCTCCGCAATCAGGAAACCTTCTCCTTTCATACGGTTTTTTTCGAATCCGTTATTGGCATGTATTACTTCTCCAAATATATTTTTGCCGTCCTGCCCTTTCTCGGCGGGATGGTAACGGGCTATTTTTTCTCCCTCTTCCACCATCTCAAAAGCTTCAATATTCACATAATCAACGCCGCCGTCCGGAAGCGGCGCAGGTATCCGCGGCAGATCCAGTCTGACAAAGAATTCAAACCATCCGTCTTTTCCCTTTATGGCCGGAGTGCCCTGCGCAATCAGTACCTTTTCATTCATTCTGCGCATTTTTATCATATCGGAGATTGCTTCATCATTGACTCCGAATATAATTCCTCTGGCGGCCAGATCATTATGGATATCTTCCTCCGTAACGATATTTCCGGGTACCCAGGGAAGATAAGCATATGCCTTATTGCCATTATCCTCCACAGAAATGACAAATTCCTTTTTTCTCAGCGAATCAATGTTGAACTCCGCTCTGTCAGTAATTTTCGTCTTAGTAGTTTTACCGCGCAAAAGTTCCTGCCGCATTTCTTTCATGTCGGTGCTGGAATAGATCAATTTGGCATAACCTGATACATCCAGCCCGGCCTCCAGCCCCAGTCGAATCTCTTCCATCTGCCAGTGGTTGAACAGGCAGTTCGCATAGACGGATACCTTCAGTCTTTTCTCCAGTCCCAGGCGAATCTCCCGCATCTGCATCCAGTTAAAACTGACGCGGGCATATACAGATACATCCACTTCTTCATAGAGTCCCATCCTGATCTCGTGAATCTGCTGTGCATACATATCGTCCGTCAGCCACCGATCGATGGGAATCCCTTCCTCCAGCGCAGTGCGGATCTCCTCCAACTCATCATTCTCAAATCCTCTGGCCAGATATGGGGTAATATCTGTGGAGGAATAGAGAGAAAGTCTAATCTGCTTCATTGTCTCAAAACTGTATGCCGCATCCGCGTATGCCGAAACGTCCACCTTATCTTTCAGCCCCATGCGTATCTGTTCCATCTGCATCCAGTTAAATTCCGGTCTGGAATATAAGGAAACGTCCAGTCCTTCTTCCACTCCCAGACGAATCTCCTGAAGCTGTTCCTCCGAATACTCCACATTTGCCGCCATCAGGAAATGCGGTCCCATCTCCTCCGCTTTTTTCAATTGCCGGTTATGATCCTGGGAATCAGTAATGCTCATATCTGTCACAATTCTATCCTCGCCACTCAATATCTATCATATTTTAAACAACGCGATCTCGGATTTCAAGCCACCCATATTCTCACCCAGCACATCCGCCGTGCGGTTGAGATTCTCCACATTCTCCAGCAGCTTGTCGGCCACCTCGTTCACTGCTTCCGCATTGTCCGCGGTCTCTTCTATAATGTCCGTGATATTTTTCACGGCCCTCATGGCATCCTCCCGCTCTCTGTCGGCATTCTCGATACCTGCCACGATTTCCCTCAGACCTGCCACCAGATCGCCCATGCGCTGCTGCATATTGCGGAACACCTTCACCACTTCCTCCACAGCCTCGGTCTGCAGTGCCACCATGGACCGCGCATCGTTGGCGCTCTGCACACTCTTGATGGTCTGGGCGCTGATATGCTCCACATTGTTGCGGATCTCACCGGCAGCCTTTGCGGAATCATCCGCCAGATGGCGAATCTCCTCTGCCACCACGGCAAAGCCTCTGCCTGCCTCTCCGGCCCGGGCCGCCTCGATGGAGGCGTTTAAGGACAGGAGATTGGTCTGTGTGGAGATATCGGTGATCGTCGCCACAAAGGTGTTGATGATCTCCGACTCATCCTGCAGGGAAGCGATGCTCTCTCCCACCTTTGCGGTGATCTCCGTGGTTTCCTCAGCGCGATCGCCCAGCGCATGAACGATGTCCATACCCTGATTGATCATCTCTTCCGTCTCGTTTACCAGCAGTTCCACTCTCTCCACAATGCGTCCTACTCCCTGAATCTCATCGGACAGCACTGTAGTTTTATCCACGCACTCCTGCGCGTGGCGGGACTGTCTGGCCATGCCCTGATTAATCTCCTGGATGGCCTGAGTGATATCTTTGGAATAATCGCTGATTACGCCGGACACCTGTTCCACTTCCTGAGAGGAGGCCTCCAACTGCCCTGTGGCCCCCCGCACCTTGTTGACAAGGCTCTTGGTGTTGGCGATCATATTGGTGGCGGAACCTGCAAGCTCACGGAATTCATCCCTTCCGCTGGCCTTCACCAGTACCGTCAGGTCTCCCTTGGCCACCTCGCCCAGCTTCTTTGCGATATGTTTCATATTCTTCTGTATGCCCATGACGATCAGCACACCTACCACCAATACTGCCAGACC
>CANCYO010000071.1 GCA_947382415.1 uncultured Lachnospiraceae bacterium
AACGGACGAATATACGAAAAAAGAGAAAAAGCTGAGACAGAAGCAGTCATCCCTCTCCCGCAACAATTATCTCCAGCAGGTGGCCAACTCTTCGGATTATGTGGCCGAGATGGAGGCGGAGATCAAGCGAGTGAAAGAGCAGATCGCCGACGAGGAGTCCTACAAGGCTGAGATGCAGAGCCAGAAGAATGCCAGTGAGAACGGGGTGATGGGCTCCTATGACAAAATCTCTTATGAGGCGGATAAGGAGCTTGCCCAGATTGCTTATGCGGAGGCGGAAAAGGCTTATTACGAGAGCAAGTCGGGACTCTGCGCGGAGTTTGACGGCGTAGTGACGGAAGTGAGCGCCGTGGAGGGCTCTGTGGTGACCGAGGGGACGCAGCTGTGCAAGCTGGAGAGCACCGAGAGTGTGAAGGTGAGCCTGTATGCATCCAAGCAGGATGTGGCGAAGCTGGCCGTGGGACAGAAGGCGGAGGTCACGATCTCCGGCAATACTTATGCCGCAACGGTGAGCAAGATCAACCGCATGGCCAGCATGAACAATTCTAACACCCCCATGGTAGGCGTTGAGGTACATATCGACGAGCCGGACGACAGGATCATTCTGGGTCTGGACGCCAAGCTGACCATCAACACACGCTCTGTGGAAAATGCGCTGCTCGTGCCTGTGGAAGCTATCAATGCGGACAGGGACGGAGACTTCCTCTATGTGGTGGAAGAGGGTAAGGTGGTGAGAAAACCGGTGACCTGCGGAATCTCCAACGATACCTACACGGAGATCATCGAGGGTATCACGGAGGAAGACCAGATCATCGTGACTTACATCGGCAGTCTGGAGGAGGGTATGGCAGTCACGGTCATGCCTGCAAATTAGGAGGCTCTCATGGCACAGATATGGGAATACATTAAGATTGCGCTCTTGAATATCAAGAGTAATAAGGGGCGTTCCATCCTCACCATGCTGGGTATCATCATCGGTATTTCATCTGTTATTATGATCATCGCCATCGGAAACGGCGTAAAGGGCGGCATCAATGATGAGCTGAACAATATGGCCGGCGGACAGATCGCGGTTTATGCTTACGGCAACAATGAAGAGGGAATTTCCATTGATTTTACCGAAGATGATATCGACGCTATTTATGAGAAGGTGCCCCATGTGAAGGCCATCACGCCCCGCTGGAACTTCAATGGCAGCTTTACGGGCAGAAAAGGAGTTTTTCAGGGGTATGCCCAAATGGGAATGCCGGGGATGGAGTTTACAAATAATGATCCTATCATAAAGGGGCGGTATTTTAACGATAACGATTATTATTCGGCCAATCAGGTCTGCGTCCTCACGGAGAGCAGCGCCAAGCTGCTTTTCGGCAACACCAATGTGTTGGGGATGACGCTGGAGATGAACATGTACGGCATCAGCCGGGATTTCACTGTCATCGGAATCCGCCAGGACAATGCCTCCGCGCTGTTTGGCGGAAGCACCAGCATGATCTCCATGGAATGTCCGTTGTCTGTGGTGTCGGCCTCCTACGGCTTTTATGTCTATATGGACAGTCTGATGATTGTCAGCGACGGCGCTGAATATGCCAATGAGGTGGCGGAGAAGACGGTGCGGCTTTTGGAGAACCGGCACAATGTCCGCGGGCAGGATGTCATCATGGTGGAGAACTTTAACGACTATATGACTCAGATAGCGGATATCCTGAGCTATCTGACCATCTTTGTGGCCTTTGTGTCGGCGATCTCCCTGCTGGTGGGCGGAATCGGAGTTATGAACATCATGCTGGTGTCCGTGACGGAGCGCACCAGAGAGATCGGTATCAGAAAGGCTCTGGGAGCCAGAACAAGCTCTGTGCTCCTGCAGTTTCTGGCGGAGTCGGCTCTGATCTCTCTGTTGGGAGGCCTTATCGGCATCGTGCTGGGAGTTTTGGGAGCCCAGGGCGTGTGCTCACTCATTGGGTTTACGGCTACCATCGATGCGGGAACCGTACTGGGAGCCAGCCTGTTTTCCTCCGCAGTGGGAATCTTTTTCGGCATTTATCCCGCCAAAAAGGCGGCTCATTTAAGCCCCATCGAAGCGCTGCGCCACGAATAAATTGTGCTTGCTTTTTTCGGTGGAAAACCATATAATGATTTTTATAGAAAATAAAGCACCTACAAGGGATTGGTTTGTAGGTGCTTTTTTCAGGGTGGAGGAGTTATGGTAGAACTGGATGTGAAGATCGAAGCTTCCGATCTGTATGATTATATGTTGATGCATGCCTACAACAGCGCCGCGGGACTTCTGGGCAGCGGTGTGGGAGCGGTGGCGGTGCTGGTGGGCTTCATGAAAAGCCAGCCCCTGTTTCTGGTGGCGGGCATTGTACTGCTCCTGTATCTGCCCGTCAATCTGTTTGTGAAGAGCAGGCAGCAGGCCCTGATGAATCCCGCATTCGGGGAACCGCTGCACTATGTGCTGGACGAGCAGGGGATTACTGTTTCACAGAACGGAGAGGAGCAGCATCAGGACTGGGGAGATATGGTGAAAGCGGTGTCCACGGGACACAGCATTATCGTCTACACCAGCAGGGTAAACGCCACGATTTTCCCCAGACGGGAGATGAAGGATAAAAGAACGGATGTTATAGAAATGATATCCACGCATATGCCGCCTAAAAAAGTGCATATCCGCAGTTGATCTATCGGGTAAAGTAAAAGCGATAAGGGGATAAAACATGACCATGAGCACGATGACCCAGACAATAGAGACATTCGATCCCGAGGAGACCAGGACCCTTGGGGAGCGCATCGGCAGAGAGGCTGAGCCGGGACAGATATACACATTGACCGGCGACCTGGGTGTGGGCAAGACCGTGTTCACCCAGGGGGTGGCTGCAGGCCTGGGCATTTCCGGTCCGGTGAACAGTCCTACCTTTACGATCCTGCAGGTGTATGAGGAGGGCAGACTGCCTTTTTATCATTTTGACGTCTATCGGATCGCGGATGTGGATGAAATGGAGGAGATCGGGTATGAGGACTGCTTTTACGGGCAGGGTGTCTGTCTGATCGAGTGGGCAGGCCGTATTCGGGACATCCTGCCGGAGGGCTGTATTGAGATCGCCATAGAGAAGGATCTGCAAAAGGGTCCGGACTATCGCAGGATCACCATGACGCGAAAAGAAGAAATGGGAGAGAATAAAGCGGAGAGCATAAAAGGGAGAATATAAGATGAAGATTCTGGGTTTGGACAGCTCCGGGCTCGTGGCCGGAGTGGCTGTGGCGGAGGACGGGATCCTTCTGGCAGAGTATAATGTTAATTATAAGAAGACACACTCGCAGACCCTGCTGCCCATGCTGGATGAGATCAGAAGGATGCTGGAGCTGGACCTGGAGAGTCTGGACGCCATCGCCGTAGCCTCGGGCCCTGGGTCTTTCACGGGCCTGCGCATCGGTTCCGCCACTGCAAAGGGACTGGGATTTGCGCTGGACAAGCCGCTGGTGGAGGTGCCCACTCTGGAGGGACTGGCATATAATCTTTTTGGCACGGGGGATTTTGTCTGTCCTCTGATCGATGCCCGGCGCAGTCAGGTCTATACGGGCATCTATGAATTTGCGGGGATGGAACTGCGCGTTCTGGAGCCCCAGGCGGCGGTAGATATCTCTGATATCATAAACCGGATCAATGAGCTGGGGGAGGCATGTCCCGGCAGAGGAGTGATTTTTCTGGGGGACGGCGTACCTGTGTACCAAAGCCTGTTGCAGGAGAGGCTGAGGATTCCCTTCCGGTTTGCGCCTGCCTCCTGCAGCAGACAGCGGGCAGGGAGTATTGCGGCTCTGGGGCAGATTTATTACGCGGCGGGGCGCAGGGTTTCCGCGGCGGAGCACCGGCCCGAATATCTGCGCAAAAGTCAGGCCGAGCGGGAGCTTGCCCAAAAAGCGGATCGCGAAAAAGAAGATTACGAAAAAGAGGATCAAAAAGGGCGGCTGCAGGAGGAAGAGGCGTGAAACCGGTGATCCGGCCTCTGCGGGCGGAAGATGTGCCGGCTCTGGCACAGATAGAGCGGGAAATCTTCAGCATCCCATGGTCGGAGCGCGCATTTTTGGAGCTTCTGGAGCACTCTTACAGCCTGTATCTGGTGGCGGAGTGGGAGGGAATGCCTGTGGGCTGCGCCGGATTGACTGTGCTGGGCAATGAGGGCGATATCGAAAAGGTGATGGTGCGGGAGGACTTCCGGGGGCGTGGGATTGCCGCAGCCATGCTGGGAGAACTGCTGGCGGCGGGAGAGCGCCTGGGCATCACGGAATTTACGTTGGAGGTGCGCGCGGGCAATCTGCCTGCCGTCCGGCTTTACGAGAAGCTGGGATTTGTGTCCGAGGGCATCCGTCCGGGATTTTATCAAAAGCCTGTGGAGGACGCCCTGATCATGTGGCGTCGGCAATAATTACCACGCCCTGTGGTACGCTTTCTATAGTATACTCAAGATGTGTTATCCTCTGCTTTGACACGGGGATACCAGGATGTCTATACAACAGATTGCGGGAGGCACAAAATGCGAAAATATGGAAAAGTGATTTGCAATCAATGCAAAAAAGAATTAAAATCAGAAGGAAAGTATTTGAAGGAAGGCTGTTTTGCAGTGGATTATACCTTCGGGTATTTCAGCCGTAAGGATGCGGTCCGACACAGATTCGATCTGTGCGAGGACTGCTATGACAGGCTGATCGCACAGTTTGCAATCCCTGTGGAGGAGGATGAGGAAACCGAGTTATGCTAGATGTTTGTCTGCTGGGGACGGGGGGCATGATGCCGCTGCCATACAGGTGGCTCACCTCCCTGATGATGCGCTATAATGGAAAAAGCATTTTGATTGACTGCGGAGAGGGAACGCAGATTGCCCTCCGGGAGAAGGGCTGGAGTCCGAATCCTATCGATATCATCTGCTTTACGCATTATCATGCGGATCATATCAGCGGTCTGCCGGGCATGCTTCTCACAATGGGAAATGCCGAGCGCGTCAGTCCGCTGCTCCTCATAGGCCCCAGAGGATTGACTAAGACAGTCAATTCACTGAGGGCGATAGCGCCCGAACTGCCCTTTGAGATACAATGTGTGGAGATCGGAGAGGGCGAACAGACATTTTCTTTCGACGGATTTCGGATTGAGGCTTTCAAGGTGAATCATAATGTGTTATGCTATGGTTATAGCTTGAGTATTGACCGCACCGGCAGATTTGACAGAGAGCGGGCAGAGCGGCAGCAGATTCCCATGAAATTCTGGAGCCGTCTGCAAAAGGGCGAGATGATCGAGCAGGACGGTTGTATCTATACGCCCGATATGGTGTTGGGAGAGCCGCGCAGGGGACTGAAGGTGACCTACTGTACGGACACCCGCCCTACGGAGAGCATTCTGGCCCATGCCAGAGAGTCGGATCTGCTGATATTGGAGGGGATGTACGGGGAGCCGGACAAACTGGCCAAGGCCAGGGAGCATAAGCACATGACGATGTACGAGGCGGCGAAGATTGCGCGGGACGCGGAGGTTCCCGAGCTTTGGCTGACGCATTACAGCCCGTCTCTCATGCGCCCTGAGGAATTTATGGCCGACGTGCGGAAAATTTTTCCAAATACCGTAGCGGCGCGGGACGGAAGGACTGCGGAATTAAAATTTGACGAGGATTAGACGATATGCGGGGGTATGAAGATGAAGAAGGCGACGACGCGTACGACAATTATTATCGCTGTACTGATAATGGCTGTGGTGGGGTATTACGCATATCTTTCCAACAAAGACAGAGCCAGGCGGGAAGATGCCGCCATGACTGCGGTAGAATCCGTGCTGAGCAGGGATCTCGGCAAGGACTATCCGCCCACGCCCAAGGAGGTCATCAAATATTACAATGAGCTTCTGCGGTGCCTGTATAATGAAGAAAGTTCGCCGGAGGAGGTCGAGGCGTTGGGGCTCAGGGCCAGAGAACTCTATGATGAGGAACTTCTGGAGGCCAATGAGCTGGGAGGATATCTGATCCAGCTCCAGGAGGATGTAAACGACTACAGAAACAACGGCCGGCGGATCACCACCATGAGCGTTGCCTCCAGCACAAATGTGGATATGTTTGAACAGGACGGCTATTCATTTGCCAAGATCATGTGCGCTTATAACATTATGCAGGGTGGCCAGACACACCCGTCCGACCAAGTGTACCTTCTGCGCAAAAATGCCGACAGGCAGTGGAAAATCTACGGCTGGGAGGCGGCGGAGAATCTGGAGTCACAGGCCGAGTGAGGGGAATATGGATATCAGTATGACGCATCAAGGGGAAGACAATTACATATTGGCCATCGAGAGCTCCTGTGATGAGACGGCGGCATCGGTGGTGAGAAACGGCAGGGAGGTGTTATCCAATGTGATCGCCTCCCAGATTGCACTGCACACCCTGTACGGGGGAGTGGTGCCGGAGATTGCTTCCCGCTGCCACATCGAGAAAATCAACCAAGTCATTTGGCAGGCGCTTTCGGAGGCCGGCGTGGCGCTTCAGGATATCACAGCCATCGCCGTGACATACGGACCGGGACTTGTGGGAGCGCTGCTTGTGGGAGTCTCGGCGGCGAAAGCCATCAGCTTTGCCAGGGGGATTCCGCTGGTGGGCGTACATCACATAAGCGGCCATATCAGCGCCAATTATATAGAACATCCGGATTTGGAACCGCCCTTTGTCTGCATGGTAGCTTCCGGCGGGCATTCCCATCTGGTGGTTGTGGAAGATTACGGAGTCTACAGGCTTATAGGACGCACCAGGGACGATGCGGCGGGAGAGGCCTTTGACAAGGTGGCCCGTGCCATCGGCTTGGGTTATCCCGGCGGTCCAAAGATCGATAAGCTGGCCCGGGAGGGCAATCCCGACGCCATTTTGTTTCCAAGGGCAAAGGTGGCCGAGAACGAATATGATTTCAGTTTCAGCGGACTCAAGAGCGCAGTGCTCAACTACCTCAACAGCTGTGAGATGAAAGGGGAGGCGGTCTGTCAGGCGGATGTGGCGGCCTCGTTCCAGAGGGCAGTCATCGACGTCTGCGTGGAACATTCCATGGCGGCAGTCAGGGAATTTGGTTATGACCGCTTTGCCATCGCCGGGGGCGTGGCGTCCAATTCCGCTCTGAGGGCAGCCTTTGAGGGGGCCTGTGCCGGACAGGGCGTGAAATTTTACCGTCCAAGCCCGATCTATTGTACGGATAATGCGGCTATGATCGGCGTGGCCGGATACTATGAATATCTGAGAGGGGTGCGACACGGCTATGATCTGAACGCCGTGCCGAATTTGAGCTTATGAAAAACGGAAAGCGCTGCACGGCCATCATTCTCTCCGCAGGCAGCGGAAGCCGCATGAAGAGCGATGTGGCCAAGCAATACATGGCTCTGGCGGGAAAGCCGGTGATCTGGTATTCCCTGCAGGCTGTGGAACGGTCGGCCGTCATAGACGATTGCATTCTGACGGTGGGCGGCGGGGATTTGGACTATGTCCGCGCCGGGATTGTACAAAAATACGGCTTTTCCAAGGTGGACGCCGTTGTTGCGGGCGGGGCGGAGCGCTATCTGTCCGTGATGCAGGCCCTGCGGGTGATCGCGGACGATAAATTGTCAACACCAAACCGTGACGGGTATGTGTTTATCCATGACGGGGCAAGACCGTTTCTGACGGAGGATATGCTCATCAGACTGAGCGACGATGCGCAGCGGTACCGCGCTTGCGCGGCCGCCATGCCCGCCAAGGACACGGTGAAGATAACGGACGATGAGAACTTTGCGATACAGACACCGGACCGGAGGTCCGTCTGGAATGTGCAGACACCCCAGGTTTTTGAGACCCGGCTGATCGTCGAAGCCTATGCGCGTCTCGGCTCCAGACTGGACCGGATACGGGAACAGGGAATCGCCATCACCGATGATGCGGGCGTGGTGGAGCTGTTCACGGAGTGCCGGGTAAAGCTGACGGAAGGATCCTGGCAAAACATTAAGATTACCACGCCGGAGGACCTGCTGGTGGCAGAAACCTTTTTAAGAGCGGGGCAAACGGATGTCAATGGCTGCGTAAATGAATATTCGGAAACAAAGTGACAGTAAAAAACAGATTTTATTGTGCAGGTCGGCCAGATGATAATGGGAAATATGCACAAAAGAATCTGTTTTTTGTTGTCAGATTGACTATCGCATGGAAAATTTAAGGCAATTTATAGATGAAAAACATGATAAAATAGATATATTTTAACCATTATGCCCTAAAAATATACCTTTGTGCAAAAATTGTTGCTTGCAATTTGTACAGAACAATGTTAAAGTATATATAAGCCGAGCAGTGTTCGGCAGAAACAATATCATTTTAATCTATTTTAGGGAGGAAAGAAATGAAGAAGAAAGTATTATCTGTACTTCTTGCAACCGCTATGGTGGCTTCTCTCGCAGCTTGCGGCGGAAAAGAGCCCGCAGGCCAGAGCAGTCAGCCTACCAGCAGCGATGCACCCACCTCTACCCAGGAGTCTTCTGCGGCACCTGAGGTAACTTACGATCTCAAGCAGGTTAAGATCATGGTAGACGGTACCCTGAATCTGACCGAGGAGACCGGTCTGAAAGAGTTTGAGGAGGCATGGGAGAAGGAGGTTGGCATTGATCTCGTTATCAACAAGCCCGACCACTCCAACTACTCCGAGGCTCTGGCTCTGGCTCTGGCAGGCACCGACAAGCCCGACGTGGTTCTGATGCCCGCTGCTATGTATTCTCAGTATGCATCTTTCGGCACTGTTCTGTGGGATATGACCGACGCATACGAGAACGCAGACTTCCAGTCTGCACTCAACACCAAGTCTGTTGTAAACGATGGTAACTATGTAAATGGAAGACTTTACGGCATGAGCCCCACTGCTGGTAACGGCTGTGTAACTTATGTTAAGAAGGCTTGGCTCGACAATCTGGGCATGAAGGTAGAGGACATCAAGACCTACGATGATTTCTACAACATGCTGGTTAGATTCACCAAGGAAGATCCCGATGGCAATGGCGTAGATGGCGATACCTATGGTATCATCGCTCCTGGTCTGGTTTCCACTGAGGCTCCTTGGACCAACTACCTGCCTGAGTTCTGGCAGAATGCTTATCCCGCACTGGTGCAGGATGACAACGGCACATGGATTGACGGTTTCCAGACTGAGGAGACCAAGGCTGCTCTCGAGAGACTGCGCACCGCTTGGGCTGAGGGCGTTATCGACCCTGATACCTCCGCTTTCGTAGGCGAGACCAAGAGCACCCGTGAGAAATGGTTTGGTAATGACCAGAAGGGTACTGCCGGATGCTTTGCATACTGGGCAGGTACCTGGAGACAGACTCTGACCGATAACCTTTCCAAGAACCAGGTTGAGACTGAGGTTGTTCAGCTTCCTCTGATCGCTGAGATGGATGGTTTCATGGACAGAAAAGCTCCTGTATGGGTTATCATGAACGATGCTACTCTCTCTGAGGAGGAGAACAATGCTCGTGGCCAGGCTATCTTCGATGCATTCTTTGAGAGCATGCTGGATGGCGGAAACGTACAGCTTCTGTGGACCTACGGCGTTGAGGGTATGCACTGGAGCATGGCTGCTGAGACCGTTGTAGTGGCTCCTGACATCCCTGAGAAGAGAAAAGAGACCACTTATGAGGCAGGCCAGTTCCATATGCTTCCCGGCGTTCTGGACAACACCTCTCTCTACAAGAAGAATCACATTGACAACATTCTGTCCATTCGTGATCTGCCTTCAGAGTATGCTGTATCTGCAGCATCTGATATTGCTACAGAGTCCAGTGCTGAGTTCTATGCACATGCTATCTCTGCACCCGCACTGCCCAGCTCCACTACCTACGCAGTACAGTCCGCAGTTATTAACGACGCTGTTCAGGTAGCAGTAAACGCAGTTGTTAAGGGCGAGAAGGATTATGACGCTGCTATGCAGGAGTACCTGGCTACCGCTGGTTCCGTTGTTGAGACTGTTCTGGCTGAGTTGAACAATCCCCAGTAGGATTTAAGCAGTAATATAATTAAATAAGATGGTTTCGGGAATTGAATTCATAGAATCTGATTCAGGGACCAAATATAAAGCCTGTCCTGTTCCTCGGAGGGAATACCCTGCCGGGGGCAGGACAGTCCTTTATCAAGAGATTTAGAAAGGTATTATGGGAGAGGAAGGAGCAAAAAAGTATGAGCAAAAAGAAGGTCACTACCTCTACAGGTGCAGTGGTAAAACAGAAGCCACTTGGAATGCGCATCTGGAATCATCGTGGTTACTACATAATGTTTTTACCTGTGCTTGCTTTTTTGGCTGTGGTGCATTACTGGCCCATGCTGGGTATCAGATATTCCTTTTATCAGTACTATACGGTAATGGAGCCGAAGTTTGTAGGACTTCAGAATTTTAGAAACATGTTTGCCACTAACCAGTTCTGGACTGCGTTTGGCAACACCCTGCTTTTGAGTATAATGAAGTTGATTATTACGACCATTACTTCCGTAGTCGTATCCATCTTCTTGAATGAGATGGGCAACCTCTTTGCAAAGAAGAGTTTGCAGACCATCATATATTTACCCCACTTTATGTCTTGGGCAGTAGTGGCAGGTATCTTTACCCTGTTCCTGTCAGCGTCCAATACCGGTGTGCTGAACGGAATTCTGCACGACTGGGGCGTTCTGGATCCGAATACCAGCATCAGCTTCCTGGAGGAGCCGAAGTACTGGAGAACGATTTTCTACATAATCAATATCTGGAAAGAGACCGGTTGGGGAACCATTATCTTCCTGGCTACGCTGTCCGGTATCAATCCTGAGCTGTATGAGGCCGCTGATATTGACGGCGCTACCAGAATGCAGAAGATTCGCTATGTCACCGTACCTGCTCTTGCAAACACAATCTTTACCGTGCTGATCCTGAATCTGGCAAAGGTTATGAATATGTTTGAGTCCGTATTCGTATTATACAATGCCTCTGTATATAAGGTGGCAGATGTTATCTCTACCTATATTTACAGACAGAGTTTTGGTACTGCGGTTGCAGACTATGGTTATTCTACGGCAGTCGGTTTGTTCAAGTCACTGGTTGGAGCAGCGCTTGTGCTGATCTGTAACTGGGCGAGCAAAAAAGGCCGCGGCCGTGGCATTATTTAGGAGGTGCGGATATGGCAGAAGCAAAAGCTGTTTACAAAAAGAAGAAAAAAGTTTCTTTGTTTGCTGTGATCAATTATATTGTGTTTATTCTCATTGGTTTGATCATCCTGCTTCCTATCTGGAAGGTAATAGTGGACTCCTTCAGTGCGGTGGGTGTGTACCAGTTTAAATTGCTGCCCACTCAGTTTACAGTGGATGGTTATAAGACCATTTTACAGACAGGAGCTCTTTACAGACCGTTTCTTAACTCAGTAATTACTACAGTTGTAGGTGCGCTCTTGGGTCTGGTTCTTTCGACGCTTGGCGGATATGTTATGATTCAGTTTGAGATGCCCGGACGTGGTTTTCTGGCGTTCTTGCTCCTGTTCACTATGATTTTCTCCGGCGGTATGATTCCTGAGTATTTGGTGTTTGATCAGATTGGTCTGAAGAACAGCATGTGGGTAATTGTTGTAAAGCATGGCATCAATGTTTACAATCTGGTGCTGATGCGTAACTTCTTTGAAGGTATTCCGGGCAGCTTGTACGAGGCGGCCAAGATTGACGGATGCTCCCCTATGGGAATCTTCTTCAAGATTGTGCTTCCTCTGTCCAAGGCAGCGCTGGCTT
The DNA here is from genome assembly GCA_947382415.1 of uncultured Lachnospiraceae bacterium. GTDB lineage: Bacteria > Bacillota > Clostridia > Lachnospirales > Lachnospiraceae > Acetatifactor. The sequence goes on from CANCYO010000071.1 coordinate 11,769, forward strand.
CCATCGGTCTGATGTTTGCTGTGACTGTATGGAATGATTACACCACACCCAGAATCTACATTACCGATAATAATCAGACGAACTTCCAGTATAAGCTGAGAACGATGATTATGGACGGAGATACGCCTACGACACAGTATGTTATATCGACGAATACCCTGTATAATGCAGGTATTGTGGCGGCGATCCTTCCCTTCATGGCATTGTATCCTTTCCTGCAGAAATATTTCGTTACTGGTGTGAATATCGGTGCTGTAAAGGAGTAAGCTTGGGTTGTATATTTTAACATGAGTTAGTGTGACTGGGGAACCTTGATTTTATGATCGCGGTTCCCCTGTTTTTTTGAAGACATATTTGAATTTAATTTATATGGAAAGAACGGGTGAGAGAATGAATAAAATTTTTTGGGCAGGGGATTCTACCGTGCAGACGAACGATATCAGCACTTATCCGCAGACCGGTATCGGTCAGGTGTTTTCTCTTTATATCAAGCCGGAGTTTACTGTATGCAACCATGCCAAAAACGGACGCAGCACCAAGAGCTTTATGGATGAGGGCAGACTTGAGGAGATAGACCGGCATATCGGCAGGGATGATTTTCTCTTCATCCAGTTTGGACACAATGATGAGAAGGTTCAAGATCCGGCGAGATATACGGTCCCGGGTTCTACTTTTGACGACAATCTCCGTACTTTTATTAATGTTGCCAGAAAGCACGGGGCATTTCCTGTTCTGATCACTCCTCTGGAGCGGCGATGTTTTGATGAAAACGGTGTTTTGGGGCCTGGCGCCCATGGGGATTATGCTGCAGCCATAAAGGCGGTTGCTGCAGCGGAACAGGTTCCGCTGATCGATCTGCATGCCATGAGCCGTAAGACGATGGCGGATGCCGGTGCGGAAAAGACCAGGGAATGGTTTATGAATATTGCTCCCAATACCTACGCGAGTTGTCCCCAGGGGAAGCAGGACAACACTCATCTGCAGTATCCGGGTGCTGTGACGTTTGCAGGCCTGATCGCTGAGGGCCTGAAAGCCTGCGGAGGAATTTATGCGGAGCTTCTGATTGATCCGAATAAAGAGGCGGAAGGGTTGGAGGACGGAGATAAGGCATGACGGATAGTCCTCAGGCTGAATAATTACTAATTTGGCGAAAATTTAGCAAAAAGCTGTTGACAGAAAAAGCTATTTTTGATAGAATAATCCTTGCCGCTGGTGAGCGGATTCGATGGAGAGATATCGAAGTGGTCATAACGAGGCGGTCTTGAAAACCGTTTGTCCGCA
>CANCYO010000072.1 GCA_947382415.1 uncultured Lachnospiraceae bacterium
CACACTCCCGCTTTAAGGCCAGCAGCTCCTGATTGCATTTGTCCAGACGGTACTGTAATTTCTTCCCATACTCCTCCCGGAGCAGAACAGATTTCCTGCCGCGTCCTGAACCGGAGGAACCGGCAGGACTTTCTTGGATTGCAGGTATTTTCCGGTTTGCTGACGCATCCAGGCTTGCAACTGTTTCCTGGTTCACAGACATTTCCGACATGCCTGTCGCACTGAGTGTCAGTTGCCCTAAAACTTCATTTTTTCTGGTTTTTTTCTCCATTTCTGACATAAGCGTCTGTTGGATTTCCCGCTTTAGTTCCAGAAACCGCTCCTTCACCAGCGAGGCGCTGTACATCTCCCTGCCACGCTCTAATAGATTGTGAGCCTCGTCGATCAGAAATAAATAGTTTCCCTGGGAACCGTCGCCGAAAAAGCGTTTTAAATAGACATGCGGATCAAAGAGGTAATTGTAGTCCCCGATAATGCCATCGGCAAACAGGCTCATATCCAGACAAAATTCAAAGGGGCAAACCTGATACTGCCTGGCATACTGCTCGATAACCTCCCTGCTGAATCGCTCCTCGGAAGTAAGCAGCGCATACACCGCCTCATTGATACGGTCATAATGCCCTCTGGCATAGGGACAATGCTCAGGATTGCATTCTGTCCGCTCCATAAAACAGATTTTCTCCTTTGCAGTGAGAATGACGCTCTTGAAGCGCAGGCCCCTTCCGCGCAGCAGCTCCAGCGTATCGTCAGCCACCGTCCGGGTAATGGTCTTGGCAGTGAGATAAAAGAGTCTGTCTCCCATGGCATTCCCCATTGCCTTCACCGCAGGAAACAGTACAGAGATAGTCTTGCCCACACCCGTGGGCGCCTCCAGAAAAAGTTTTCTCTTGTGATAGATTGTCTGATATACATATGAGGCAAGTTCCTTCTGCCCCTCTCTATAGTCAAACGGAAATGCCAGGCCCTCTATGGAGCTCTGCCGGATTTGCTTCCACTCCCAAGTATAGTCTGCCCACTTTCTATAATCCGCAATCAGGCCCATAAACCAGCGTTCCAGCTCTCCAAAAGTATGATCCTCATAAAAATAACGAATATCTTCCGTGGCGATATTACAGTAAGTCATGCGGATTCGGATCTCCTCCAGGCCTTTCTGCAAGCTGTAGATATAGGCATAGCATTTCGCCTGAGCCACATGCACCGCCACCGGCTCCCTCATGTGGTTCAGATCCCGATAGGTTCCTTTGATCTCATCCACACACACACCCTGAGCATTCTCTATGATCCCGTCCGCCCTGCCTTCCACGATCAGCGTGTACTGCTGCGTAGGAAAGGTATATCTCAGCGATACCTCCGCCTGATAATCCGCTCCCATTCTCCGCTGTATCATACGGTGAATACGGCTGCCCTCCTGCATGGCATTCTCCGGCGCAGTCCGACGCCTGTTGTCGATATCGCCCTGCCGCATGATAAACTCTACCAGACTGCGCACGGAAATACGCACCTCTCCGGGTGGCTGCTCCCTCCGCGTATTCTCATTGTCCGCTCTCTTCAAATTTAACTGTGTCTGCTCCACGCCTGCCCCCGCCGCTTATATCTTCCGTTTTGTATCTGACGCTCTGTATCTGCCGTTTTGTATCCGCCGTTTTGTATCTGACGCTTATTCATTTTACCGGCCGCTTTCAGAACTATACTACTCCTATAATATTCCGGCGTCAAACCCTGTCAGCACTCCGGCTATTGAAATTCTGTCATATACTCCCGGAAACGCAGTGGCAGCATTCCGGTCTGAAGCTTACCGTTATGCCGCTCTTCGATGGTAATGCTCTTGCAAAGCTGTTTAAATAACATCTGATATTTACTTTCTTCTGCCGACAGCGCCGGGGTCTCACCCATAAAGCTCTCAGCTCCCGGCCGCTCCTTCAAAAGCTGCTCGCCCCGCAGCAGAAACCAGGGCGCACCCACCGGATGCACACCAAACCAGTCCCGCCCCACATCGTGGAGAATAAAGTTCTCCTCTGGAAAACGATCTGCAAAATGCGGCATGAGAAAGGCCAGCAGATTACTCCTTGGCTCTATCTTAGAATAGAGGATTCCGCTTTCCAACTCGGCAAACCGCACAAACTGCCGAAAATGGCCGCTTTCCGTGCCGGCATTGGTGGCAAGACGAAAGGTCTTGTGTACATATCCATCCGCCAAATTGTCGAAAAGCTGCCCGAAACCATAGCCGTCATCCAATCCTGCCGCCACCGTCCGGTATACCGCATGAGCCTTCTCCGCATCCGGCATGGCAAGCGCCAGACACAGGTATTCATAATTTTTATCTCCAAACCGCTTTTTCAGCGTGCGGATGACTTTCTCCGCCTTTCCGGCATCCGGTTCCACCTCGATCACCGTGGAAAAAAGCCAGGCCTCATCCTCCAGCGCAAGCCGCACCTCATCCCGGCGGCGATGTTCCTCATAAACCCTGTATATTGCCGTAAACACACCCTCCAGCGTGTCCTCGCACCGATAAATATACATACTCATTTCCCCGCACTCACTCAGACCGTCCCCAAAAACTGCCTGTTTTATAAACTGCCTGCTTTGTCTGAACCTCCTACAATTGTCCCACAGCCGCCTGCAGCTCCTCCTCAGGCGTCACAGGCCGGTCAAAAACTCCGTCGTCAAACAGCGACATCTGGCGGTAGCTCATGCCGTCGCTGCCAAAACGAATACGCTCCTGTTCGCTGGTGAGATTGCGGACGATGTAATCCTCCTCCAGCTTGGTGGGATACATCATACGCCCGCTGCAGGTGATAAAATAAAGCGCCCGCTTCAGCACTACCCCCAGTTTTTTTAAATCCGCAAAGGTCAGATTGCAGCTTCGCCTGGCCGCCACAATACGCCTTGCGCTCTTGACTCCTACCCCCGGAATCCTCAGCAGCTTCTCGTAAGGCGCTCTGTTGATCTCTATGGGGAATTCCTCCAGATGCCGTACGGCCCAATCCTCCTTGGGATCCAGCATCACATTGAAGAACGGCCTCCTCTCATCCAGAAGCTCCTGCGCCTGAAATCCGTAAAACCGCAGCAGCCAGTCCGCCTGATACAGCCGGTGTTCGCGAAGCAGAGGCGGCCCGCCGGGCAGAGACGGCAGGCTCTTATCCTGGTTCACCTGCACATAGGCTGAATAGAACACACGCTTTAGAGCAAATTTCTGATACAGGCTCTCCGCCACATTCAATATCTGGTAATCATTCTCCGGCGTCGCCCCTATGATCATCTGGGTGGACTGGCCCCCGCCCACAAACCGCGGCGCATGACGATAGAGGGCAAGCTCGTTTCGGTTCTCTGTAATGGCGTTCTGAATCTGGCGCATGGGCGTCAGAATATTTTTGCGATGTTTGTTCGGCGCAAGCCTGCGCAGCCCTTCCGCCGTAGGCAGCTCCAGGTTGACGCTCATCCTGTCTACCAGAAATCCGGTTCTCCGTATCAGCTCAGGGTCCGCCCCGGGAATAGCCTTCACATGCACATAGCCGTTAAAACGATACTTCGTGCGAAGCAGATACACCGTGCGGCAGATCTGCTCCATGGTAAAATCAGGGCTGTTGATAATACCGGAACTCAGAAACAAACCTTCTATATAATTACGCCTGTAGAATTCAATGGTCAGCGTACAGATCTCCTCCGGCGTAAAGGTTGCCCTTGGCACATCATTAGAGCGGCGGTTCAGGCAATACTTACAGTCGTAGATGCACTCATTGGTCATCAAAATCTTCAACAGGGAGATACAACGGCCGTCCCCCGAAAAACTATGGCAAATACCCGCAGCAATACAGTTTCCCATAGCTTTGGCCCGCCTCGAAGAACCGCTTCCTCTATCGGTGCCACAGACTGTTCCGGAGCCCTGACCGCCTTCCGTCCCTCCCAGCTTATCCCACGGCCTGTCGCTTCCGCTCCGGTCCACACCGCTGGAGGTGCATGAGACGTCATACTTGGCGGCGTCCGTCAAAATTCCCAATTTATCCATAAGGGAACAATCCTGCCCCGACATCATATATTCCATGCCGTACCTCTCTTCCGTCCGCACTTCGTCATTTTTATTCCGCGAACATCTGTTTGGTTTTATATTAGCACATATGTTCTAATCGTGCAAGCCTGTTTTGAGCGTAATCATAATATTAAAGAAAACCAACTTATACTTCTTTTACACCGCCGCCAAAATACCAATGATTCGATTCTATAAAACCAATAAATTTATCCATAAATTCATCTTCTGTCACAACAGGCGGGACTTCCACACATCCGTTAATCTCTATAATCTTCTGCGAAAACAGATTTGTATCACCGCCTCCCCATATCAGAAAGTCCACCTTCTTTACCGGCGTAAAGTTTTGATATTCCGGAAATGCTTCATCAAATGCATTCAGCACTTCGGCAGAACCTTCCGATTGCAAAAATCCTTTGTACCAGTAGGCAATCTCCTGATAGATTTTTACGGCCTCCGTGAGACGCTTCTCTTTGTCCTGATAAGCGCTTGGCTTTATCCTGAGTTTGGAAAGGACAATGCTGTCCCATATAGGCATTTGCGGGTATAAAGCCGCAAGCATTTTACTGGAAAACGATGCCTCTATCCGCCCTGTCCGTTTATATATTTCCCTGAGGATATACTCAAATGAAACTCCTGTTATCTTTTTGCATTGCTCAAAAAGCCCATAGAACACCTCGCGCCATTCCCCATCACGGCGTACTCGATAAAAGTATGTAAACTCCCTTTGAAAATCCATATCAGCAGATACAACTATATTCCAAACCCTATTGATAATGGAAGCATAGTGTTCCATATCCTTTTTCCGAAGCTGAAGATTGTTAAGTGCTGATCTAATATTTCCGTCCATCAGAGTACCTCCTGCTCTTTCTCCTTCCTGTTGGAATATTTTATCCTACAAACAAAATAAATTAAGGCTTCTTCTCGCGAAACAGCCAGGGAAAACACCGTTCCACCCTGCTTCTGGGCAGCAGATAATTCACCAGCAGCGCCAGCAGCACACCCACTCCCGTATCGATCATACGCCAAAAGGCATATTCGGTGCTGTGGGCAGGCGTATTAAATAGGATAATACAGAGCACTACTCCTCCCGGCTGCACTCCGCCCGGCCAGTGACAGATCACGCAGGTCGCCACAAGAATGATACTCCCGGCAAATACCAGAGGAAGGCGCAGCCAGTAATTCCCCTCCGGAAACAGCAGATGCTCCAGCCAGTACAGGGCAAGGCCTATGACGCCGCCAATGATGGTGCCAAAAAAGCGATTCCCTCCGCTGCGGCGCGACTCCTCCATATCCGCACCCATACCAAAAATTGCTCCGATACAGGCAAAGGTGGGATTATGATCGGGAATAAAAGCGTAAAAAAACGCTACAAGCATAGCGGCCAACGCAGTCTTGAGACTCCTGAGGCCAAGACCCGGGATGGGGGCATGTACAGGTTTATGCTGATTCATGGGAAGATCTCCTTATCTTTTTATCTATCATTATATTCACAAATCTTTCCATATTTCAAGAGATTTTTCAAGCCCATTGTCTTCTTGACTAATCAGAAATATATGATAGTATATCAGAAAGGGATTCTGACAGCAAATACGCGGTCTTCAGATTCCAAAACAACAGGAAACGCGATAAGAGGGAACGATTAGATGAAGTATAATTTATTAGATCTCGGAATCATGGTTGCAATTATTTCCTTTTTAGGATTCATAGTAGAGAATTTGTGGCTTTCGATCACAAAAGGCTACATAAATAACCGCAATATGAACGCGCCGTTTCTGCTGGGCTACGGCCTGTTGGTGCTCTTGTTATTTTTTGTGATCGGAACTCCCGCCGAATTGGCGCCACGGAGAATCCTGAAGAAAATACGATCAAAGAGGATGAAGTATATCGCCTACTTTATCTGTTCGTTTATTGCAGTCTGTGTCGGGGAAATTCTGCTGGGAATGATCGTGGAGCGCTTATGCTGTATCGAATACTGGAACTACTCCAATCTTCCAATGCATATAACAAAATACACTTCCGTTCCCACAAGCACGGGCTTTGCCTGCATGATCACATTTTTTATGGGAAAATGCTTTCCGCCGCTGATGAACTGGATCAGCCGGTTGGATTCATCCGCCTTGAGAGCTGCCAGCGCCGTTTTACTGATCATCATGATATGGGATTTCTTTGACAGCTTTTATCATATGATCCATGAAAAGAACTTTTATTTAAAATGGAAGATTGAATTACCCGGCTTAAATATGCATAAAAGAATTCTCGCCAGAATCGGCGGCAGACAGTAGTAAAATATGAATCAGACTTTTATGAAAGAAAAAAATATATTGCCGCTGGTGTTGTCCATGTCGCTCCCCATGGTGATCTCCATGGCCGTGAACTCCTTATACAATATCATCGACAGCTATTTTGTGGCCAAGGTGAGCGAGAACGCCATGACCGCGCTGGCTCTGGTCTATCCGGTACAAAACCTGATAAACGCCATCGCCATCGGTTTCGGCATCGGCATTAATGCCGGCATCGCATATTATCTGGGTGCAGGCGATCAGAAGCGGGCGGACACGGCAGCCACAATGGGAGTCCTCCTGAGCTTTGCGCAGGGGATACTGCTGGCAGTCCTGTGTACTTTGGGAATGCCTCTGTTTTTGGACGGCTTTTCTTCCGACCGGGAGATCGTCGAGCTGGCGCTGGTCTATTCGGGAAGAGCATTCCTGTTCTCTCCCATCATTGCTCTGGGCCTCTGTTTTGAAAAAATCTTTCAGGCCGTGGGGCAGATGAAAGTATCGATGTTCTGCATGATGTGCGGCTGTGTCGCCAATATTGTTCTGGATCCGCTGATGATCTTTGGAATGGATCCGTTCCCCGCCATGGGAATCGCGGGAGCCGCCTACGCCACGGGAATCGGCCAATGTATCACGCTTGCTGCCTATCTGTTGTTTTATGCCTTCCGGCGGCCTCCCGTAAGGATCGGCAGGCAGTATCTGATCAGCGACTCCGCCGTATTGAAAAAGCTCTACACTGTCGGCATATCCGCGACACTGAATCTGGCGCTACCCTCGCTGCTCATCTCCGTTCTGAACGGACTGCTGGCAGACTTTTCGGACAAGTATGTCCTCGTCCTCGGTGTGTATTATAAACTGCAGACCTTTATCTACCTCACCGCAAACGGCATCATTCAGGGCATCAGACCGTTAATGGGTTACAATCTGGGCGCCGGGGAACACGAACGGGTGAAAAAAATCTTCCGCACCGCCCTCACTATGAATATAGGCATCATGGCTCTGGGAACACTGCTGTCATGGCTCATTCCGGCACAGCTGATCGGCCTTTTCACAGATCACACCGAGACCATAACCATCGGAATAACCGCTCTGCATATCATCAGTCTGGGCTTCATCATATCCGCAGTTTCCATCACCTGTTCCGGAGCGCTGGAGGGATTGGGACGAGGAACGGCTTCCCTGTTGATCTCTCTGGCAAGATATGTGATCGTTATCGTCCCGGCCGCTTTTTTGCTCAGCAGACTGCTTGGTCCGGAAGGCGTGTGGTATGCCTTCTGTGTCACAGAATTCGTGTCCGCAGGTTTTGCCTTGCTGATCTACAAAAAAGAATGACCTTATATTTTCACTGCCTTCATCCGCAAACGGACATAATCGGCATACCATGCATTTTCTTGATACAAGTCTGACGAAAGACTTTTGACTGCGGTTTGAATGATGATGTCCCTGTCTTCCCCGTCAATCTCCAGAAACGGATTTTTGACAAACATATTGATCCAATCGGTTAATCCGTTTTCACCCTTAAGCTTAGTGGGTCTGTCAAACAGAACCGCAAACCTTACCTGAAATCCCGCATATTCAAGCATCCGGGCATATTCGCCCACAGATGGAAAATAAAACGGAATCTGATAGGAATAACCGCATTGGCGGAAACTGTCTGCCAACGCCCCATGGATGAGCGCATTATTTCCGAGCCCTCCCATCTCGAAGACAAACTGGCCGCCTTTTCTCAGCGCCCGGTAAACGCATTCCAGCATCCGCGGCTGATCAGCCCTGTCAATCCAATGAAATACCGCATTGGAAAACACGACATCCACCGGACTTTCCAGCGCAAAATCAACTGCGTCTGCGCGGATAAACGGGATACCCGGATAATTGCTTCGGGCTATTTCAAGCATTTCCTCCGAAGCGTCCATGCCAATGACCGAAAATCCCTTCCCCGCAAGGACATTGGTAAGCGCGCCGTTGCCGCAGCCTAAGTCAAGCACATCCTTTACTCCGGCCGTATCGATCAATTCCAGCACATCATTGCCGTAATTATGTACAAAGGAAAAATCTGATGTGTATTTTGAAGCGTTCCAGTTTTGATTCATGATATTTACCTCGCCGCTATTCTTCTGCTACCATCCCAGACTGCCGTACCTCAAAATCATATACCACCCTCGTAGTATCAGTCAATATTTCTTCATCCAGATCACAATGATCTGTCCAAAGCTCGCACTGTGTCATGACCGTCTGCACCGCATCATCCATGCCCTCTGGCGGATATCTATGCTTTTTCAACAGTTTCTTAATCATCATTCGCATTTTCGCTCTTGCAGAGTCACGTCTTTGCCAATCTATCGTCCTATTCTTACGAAGAGCCTCCGTCAATTCTTTGGTAATGGCAATCAACTCGTCATTTTCATAGAAATCCTGTATCGCCTCCGGTCTCGTTAAAGCATCATAGAATGCAAGTTCATCAACTGTCAGTCCAAGCTGATCGCCCTCGTTCTGCGCTGACGCTATCTGTCTGGCCAGACTCAGTAATTCTTCAATAACCTGCTCATTTGTAAGCATACCGTTCAAATATCTATTCATGGCACTCTGAATAATCTCACTGAACTTCTCCGATTTTACAACATTAGTACGACGATACACTTGCACCTGCTCTGCTATCAATTTTTTCAACAATTCAACTGCAAGATTTTTCTCCTTCATTTTAGAAACCTCTTCCAGAAATTTCGGGTCAAACAAAGAAAATTCCTCTGAAATATCTGAAAACAAATTGATAACACCATTACTTTTTATACTTTGTTTTAACAAAGCATTGATTCGCGCATTCATTTCTGGTAGAGATATTTTCTTCCCTTCACCCTGATTGATAATACGCATTACCAAAACTCGCACGGATTCAAAAAAAGCAGCTTCAATGCGTAATGTCTCTTCTACCAGAGAGGCACATAGGGATAATGCTTGTTTAAGCATCAACGCTTCTTTAATAAAATCTTCTCGTTCCCGCTCTCTATTCACGGCAATAATAAAATTTAACCCACCGCTGATAGCTTTGGAACGCTCCAAATCTGTACCTGCCATAAAATTTGAATAGTCATAGCCATGGAATAAATCACGACAGACAGATAACTTTTCCAAAAACTTCGGAAATGCCACTTTCGCCACATCTGTATTCCCGTAATTTTTCTTATCTCGCCCAGTATAGTCATTCATGGCTTCTCTAAGAGCAGAGGCAATGCCTACATAATCTACAACCAAACCGCCTTCCTTATCCTGAAACACCCTGTTTACACGAGCTATCGCCTGCATCAAATTATATCCCCGCATCGGTTTGTACACATACATCGTCGCCAGAGAAGGCACATCAAATCCGGTCAGCCACATATCCACAACAATTGCAATTTTCATGAGGCTGCTATTATCTTTAAACTTCTTTGCCAATTCATCCCGACGCTGTCTGTTTCCTATTATTTTACGCCATTCTTCCGGGTCTTTATTACTCTCTGTCATAACAAGCGCAACTTTTTCTGTCCAATTCGGGCGCAACTCCAGGATACGATTATAGATCTTTATAGCAATCGCCCGGGAATAAGCAACAATCATTGCTTTACCAGTTAGCATGTTTTCACGATAATTTTCATAATGATCAAGAATATCATCTACCAGAGAGGCTATTGTCTGCTCATTGCCAAGAATAGCTTCCATCCGTCCCAGCTCATGCTTACTTTTCTGTATCACCTCCGGGTCAGCATTACTTGCCATCACATCATACTCGGCATCAATGAGCTTCAGCGTTTCCTCATCCAGTTTTAATTTAATCACACGGCTTTCATAATATACCGGTCTGGTAGCACCATCCTCTACAGCCTGAGTCATATCGTAGACATCAATATAATCGCCAAAAACTTCCCGTGTACTTCTGTCTTTAGTAGAAATCGGTGTTCCTGTAAAGCCGATATAGGTAGCATTCGGCAGACTATTACGGATAACACGGGCCGTACCAACCTTTATTTTACCAGTCTTGGCATCCACTTTTTCATTTAATCCATACTGTCCGCGATGAGCTTCGTCTGCCATAACAATAATGTTACGACGCACCGACAATGCTTCCTGAGATTCCTCAAACTTTTGCATGGTGGTAAAAATAATACCATTTGCCTGTCTGCCATCCAACAGCGACTTCAAATGCGCTCTGCTTTCTGCATGTATAGGCTCCTGACGCAGAAATGTTTTACATTTTACAAACTGACTGTAAAGCTGATCATCAAGATCATTTCTATCTGTCAACACAACAATTGTCGGGCTCTCCAGTATTTCCTGCAACAAATGTGCGTAAAAAACCATGGACAAAGACTTTCCACTGCCTTGAGTATGCCAAAATACACCGCCTTTCCCGTCCGTACCAACAGCATTTTTCGTGGATTCTACTGCCTTTCTTACTGCAAAGTACTGATGGTATCCGGCAAGTATTTTATACGATTTCAGACCTTCCCTGGAAAAACAGATAAAATTTTTGATTATATCCAATAGTCGTTCCTTTGTGAACAAACCTTCAAAAAAAGTATCAAACTGGGCATGCTGCGTATTTTCATAACTGCCGTTCTTTGTCTTCCAATTCATAAATCGATCTTCACCGGAAGTAATGGTTCCCGCCTTTGAAGTAAGCTGATCACTCATAACACAAATGCAATTGTAAATAAACATAGATGGGATTTCCTGCATATAATTACGGATTTGCAGGTAAGCCTCCGATGCATCTGTCTCCTCACGAGATGGAGACTTCAACTCCATCAACACAATCGGTAAGCCATTTAAAAACAAGAGAATATCCGGACGCTTGTTACTGTTCTCAACAAATGTCCACTGATTTGCTATGGTAAAAGAATTCCTATCAGGATTTATGTAATCAACCAAATAAACAAGACCAGCGCATTCTTCACCCCTGACAAAATAGCGCACCTCGATACCATGCTGCAAATACTCCATAAATAAAGCATTCTTCTGCACCAATTCACCGTTTTCGAAATTTTTGAGTTTTAAAACAGCATCCTGAATAGCCTCCTCTGGCATACTGCTGTTCAAACGATGCAGTGCATCCAGCAATTCCTCTTCATACAAAGGACTGCAAAAATCTCTTTCAATATCCGGGGCATACACATAATGATAACCCATGGTCTGAAATAATTCTATGATAGAATTTTCATAATCTGCTTCAGTATAAAATTCCGACATGAGAACTGCTCCTTTGTTAATGCTTCTCTAAATGTATCATTTTTACCCTGCTAACAATTAGTACCGCCAACTCCTGTGCTGATTTCCTATCCATCCCATCTTTTAATAATGCTCTATTAATTTCATATTTAATTTTACTCAAAATACTATCCCTTTTTAGCCAATCAATTTGCTGATTATCTTTAAAAATTTTAAGTACTGTATTTATTAACTCGTCATTCTGCAAAATATCTTTTAATTCACACATAGCTTCCTTCTGTTTAAATTCACCGCTATCTATTGTATCAGTATCCTGCTTTCCATAAGAAAATCCCTGAAATTTTTCAAAATATGATACAAGACGAGCATTCGACTCATTAACTATTTTAATATGTTGCAGTTGATATTCCAATTCTGGGAATAAACTTGCACTGTGGATGTTGCAATTACTCAGCTCATCCAAAATTGTCTTTTTATTCTCTCCTTCAATATAAAAAAAGGACTCTTCAAACTCATCTCTCAAATTACCTTCACATTTATCAATAATACCATCTTTAACATTTCCATCAACAATTGTAAAATTAAACTTTCCGGGTATAAGAAAAGCTCCACTTTGCCTGACCAGCCTTTTATTGCTTAAAATGGGAAGTACTGTATATACATTTTGTACCATTCTTATAAATTCAACGATTCCTTCTTTCGTTAACCATCTTCTGCTTTGTTCATCACTAATCACATGTTCTTTTAGTAATTTTTTTAATACATCTGCAATGGTAGTACCTTCTCCCAAATTGTATTTAGATAATGCCAGTATAATTTGTATGGATTGACTTTCTGCCACAACCGGATTTCGCTCTTCTTTATATAAGATTATACCACATGGTTTTTGTTGGTAAATACCATTATCATTCTGATATTCCTCAACTCCATGCTCCTTACACGCAAAATACAATGCTACAAGCGGATTTGTAGTTATATCTAACAATCTTGTACACATTCCATAATGCTGATATTTTTCTATAATTTCAAAATCACTTCTCATTTCTCTGAATTCCGAGGGAATTTGACGAAGAGGTTCTGTCATCAATATATGTTCAACGCTAAGCATATTATCCCTAAAAATACTGGGCTCGACCTTCCAATAGTCAACCTCCTGCCCGCGAAAAAATAATTGCGCATCAGACATTTCCTTACGTTTATTCAGAGCACTAATGGCTCCTAAATATCCCTCTACAGAAAATATTTCTGTTCCTCTTTCTGTATCTAATGGTTTATATACCATAATTTCATCCTCTTTGTTATCTGATAGACTATAAACAAGAATTTAG
>CANCYO010000073.1 GCA_947382415.1 uncultured Lachnospiraceae bacterium
GATCAATGGGCGGGGGACTTACTTCCACATCCTCGCCGGATGGCATAGATATGGGAATTACCTGTGCATCCCCAACCACGATGGAGGATGCGAACTCTCTGATTTCTCCGATATCTTCTGGAATGAAGAAAGGATCGGTTCTCTGATGCGGAAGGCGGATGCGGTGACTGTCGCCACCGGGCTGGTCCATCTGCCTGCTATGGCTTCCGGGCGGCTGAAAAACTAAATGTTTCGTATGGCTGTGGGTCTCATGATGGGATCCATGGCCTTTTATCTTTCAGGGGGAAATCCATGCTGACAACAGCGCGCCGCATCTGCGGCAAAATCATGCATCCACAGACGGCACTGCACAGTCAATGGAATAAAGATTGGAAAAACAATTCGCAGTTTGCGTCTCTCAATTCGCCGTCCGACACTCGACAAATACCAGAAAGCCTTGAATGAGTGGAAGAAAATTTCAATCCACAAGGCCCTCACGGGCCTCGACAGGCGGGCAAACTGCTGGGCCACCCGCACCGATTCATTTCAATCCACAAGGCCCTCACGGGCCTCGACTTACAATCTCCACAATCCGCTCCGGTACCCGGATATTTCAATCCACAAGGCCCTCACGGGCCTCGACGATGGCAGATGGTATTTTCAATGACCGCTATAACATTTCAATCCACAAGGCCCTCACGGGCCTCGACTGGTTGGATAAAAATGGCAGGCAGCAATAAGAAATTTCAATCCACAAGGCCCTCACGGGCCTCGACCCCATGCGTACTCTGGGTAGGAATCAGCCGGATATTTCAATCCACAAGGCCCTCACGGGCCTCGACTGTAACTTCATATCTCTTGCAGCCATGTTTGTTGCATTTCAATCCACAAGGCCCTCACGGGCCTCGACACAGTAAGCCGAAACGTCTGTGCCAACACTAATATTTCAATCCACAAGGCCCTCACGGGCCTCGACTCGGGATCGTCCTCGCCCTCCAACAGATTATCGGCATTTCAATCCACAAGGCCCTCACGGGCCTCGACCACCGGGCGGTTTTGCGTTCATTATCCATTTATATATTTCAATCCACAAGGCCCTCACGGGCCTCGACCGAACATCCCATTCTTCGATTCGCTTTTTCAATATTTCAATCCACAAGGCCCTCACGGGCCTCGACGAGCTGCAGAAGGTTCAGAAAAAGCATGAAAGTTTATTTCAATCCACAAGGCCCTCACGGGCCTCGACAGCAATTTTCACCAATTTCTTCCAGCTTTTCTTCAGTTTTCTAAGCATAATGCTTCATTTTTCTCATTCAACTCCCCTCCCTATCCAAAAATCCCTATTTTCTATGCCCTCATTCCCGCTTTTTCAAGTGCGAATATTCCAACCTTTCCATGTCCACTTCACATCCGCACTAAAAAATCAACGGTTCTGTCACATCAAATCCAGGCTTTGCCCCTATATGCTCCACCTTATTTTTATATTGGTTTCCCAGATTATAAAATCTCAGGCTGTCTTTATCTTTATCAATAAGCCCTTCTAAAATTGCTTTTACCTGTCTGTATTTTGCTGCGTCCAGATTGCATTCAAATACAGAATTTTGCACACGCTGTCCATAATTTACACATTGCTTTGCCACCTTTCGCAAACGTGCTTTGCCTGCCGCCGTCTCTGTATTCACATCATAGGTAATCAAAACCAGCATTCCCACCACCTACTTCCATAAAAACGAAGGATATTCATCCAAATCTCCCCGTAAAAACCTGGACAGCAAAAGCGCCTGGACATAGGGAACCATTCCCCATTCGATCTTTTCATCTAAAAACGGATGTTTTATCGTTTCTGCCTTTTTTTCCTGCCAGAAAGCCAGAAATTGTTTTCTGGTATCATCCTTCATAAGCACAGCGCCATCTTCTTTTTTTAAAAAACCCTCTGCTCCGACCATTCGCTTATTAACCAGCGTCAATACAAAGCGATCTGCCATGACGGCACGCAGCTCCTCCATCAAATCCAGTGCCAATGACATTCTCCCCGGCCGGTCGGTATGAAAGAATCCCACATATGGGTCGAGTCCGACTGCCTCTAAAGCGCCGCCGCACATTCCCGCCAGCAATGTATATGCAAAAGAAAGCATCGCGTTTGTCAAATCCATGGGCGGCCGTTTACTTCTTCCATGAAAATAAAAATCCTGCTTCTGCTGAAGGATCAAATCATCAAATACGGAAAAATAGACAGAGGCGGCCTCCCCTTCCAGTCCTAACAGCTCTTCTGCCGAATGACTCCCGCGAATTTTGGGTATACTGGCCGCCAGAAAAGAAGACTTCTTTTTTAATTTTTCTGAATCCAGTCTCAAAGGATAATCTCTGGCCGCCCGCTCCAGCACCCAACGGGAATTGTATACTTTCGCCGCAATAAAATTCCTCGCGATCCCCAGGGACTGCTCTTGATTGTCACTGACCCGATACTGCTCTTTTCTCAGCGTGACGTTTCCTCTGACTTCCCCGGAAACTCTGGCCAGAAAGCGGCCGCCGGGTGAAAGGAAGGATAAGTCAATGCCTCTTTTGGCACAGGCGCCCATCAATGCAGGGCTGGCTCCCGGATATCCAAAACTCACAACCGCTTCCAGATTATGCAGAGGAACCCGGCCGATTTCTTCGTCCTGATTCTTAACCACAACATTTTCGCCATCCAACGACAAATATCGGTCCTGTGCCGTCACATAAAGTGTGTTGAGCAGCCTTTTCATGACTCTCCCTCCTCCTTTGCCGCCAGCGTCCGTTCCATATAGGCTTTGGCCGATTTTTTCTTTCCCAGTACAGGAAGGCAGACATCCCGCAGAGAACACGCATTGCAGCTTTTGGTCCATTTCACACGGGGTGTATGGCGGCGGCTGTAATACTCATGCATTTCCAAAAACATTGCCTTTACTTTATCACGCAATTCTTTGCTGATCTCCACCTTTGTTCTGCGTCTTGTCTCACCATAGTAAAGATATCCCCAGGGAATCTGACAGCAAAGCATTTCTTCCAGGCACAAAACCTGTGCTGTCAACTGCAGCGTATCCACATCTGTAACCTTGGGCCTCCCTCTCTTATATTCAACCGGCACCACCTGATACAAACCGCTCCTTCCTGTCAGGGAAATTCCCTCATCGCTGCGGTGAAATTCTACAATATCACACTCTCCGCTGATTCCCAATTCTCTGGATTGTATGGGCATCGCCCTGCTGATGATACAGTCGCCCCGTTTTTCCACTGCCGAAGCATCATGCGCCTTCAGATGCATCAGTTTTCCTTCCACGGTTCTTACATTTTCCTGCCACTGCAGTTCAATATAGGCCAACGCCCACTGTCTCCGGCAAAACGCAAAATGCTGTATACCGGAAAGCTGGAGAAAATCCTCCTCTTTATACAAGATCATACACCTCTGGTTTCACACAAGGCAGATCTGCCAGATGAATCTCATAATCAGCAAACGATTCCGGCCTGTCCTTCTTTTCCTTAATCTGAATACTTCTATGTATTTTCGCGGTGGATACTGCCGGC
Source organism: uncultured Lachnospiraceae bacterium (assembly GCA_947382415.1). Classification (GTDB taxonomy): domain Bacteria; phylum Bacillota; class Clostridia; order Lachnospirales; family Lachnospiraceae; genus Acetatifactor. Next base: position 3,526 of record CANCYO010000073.1, read on the forward strand.
GTCTTTTCCTCATGCTGCCACCAGTACAGACGGCATACCTCCATACTCCCCTCCGGCCGCGCCGATGAAGCGTCATTTTCAAACAGGGTTTTCAGTGCTTCCTTCAGAAGCTCTGCGTCCTCCTGAGAAAATCCCGTCTTTTCTGCCAGTTGAACATTTACACTTCCTTTTATTACATAAAGGCCAAAACCGACCCGATGTTTTGTCCCCATGGTATCCGATGCCTTTCCATCTTTTCCGTCCTCACTGTTCACGCTTTTTGTAATCTGCATACTGATAATATCCACCGGAGATACGCTGACCGCCTGCTGAACCGATACCGGGCCCCGGACTCCTACGGATACGTTCACCCCCTTAAACGCAAACACCTGCCCGAAGGCTCTCACATCAATCCACTCCCTGCATGCAGCCTGACTGAACTGATCCCGATCCGGATTTTTACTTTTACTTAAGATTGCCTTCAACTCCGCGCACCCTTCTGCACGGGCCTTCAGACTGGTAAGTCCATCATCCGCGCGATCATCTGACTGGACAAATACACGCGCTCCCAAATCCTGAAACCGGTTTCTGATTTTCCGCTTAATGCACACATCGGATATCTCTCCATACCCGTCAAAATTTTCTCTGGGACGGTTTCCATTCAGGGGATCTCCATTGGGGTTTGCGTTGGTTGCGGATATCAGCACTGCAAAATCAATTTTCCCTTTTAAATTCGTCATACTCTCACTCCTCTTCTTTCTGTTCATTTGCCGGTTTCTGCTTCAGCGCCAATGCCTGACTGTGAAATCCCAATAAATACAGACCGCTCAGGCTCTCGTCTTTTTCATACGCCTCAACCGTAAATTTATCAAAAATTTCGTCAATCAATTTTTTATACACCATACGCTCGCCCGGTTTTAGTTTCCCCCAGTAAGGCTGCAGTTTCTCTTCCAGCACCTTCCAGGTACGCATAGGCTTCTGAGCAAACACCGCCATATACCGCTGCGCATTTGTCTCACGCCAATCATCCTTATCATAGGTACGGTACTCCACCCGATCCGCCACCGCCAGCAATCGCCCAAACAGATAATCCCGTTTCTCACACCCTGTATCCAAAGCCACCTTCCATACCTCCTTTGCATAGTACTCATATCGCTGTTTCTTGACGAGCGAACATGCTACTGCCAAAATTCGTTCCCAGTTATACCGTTCTTTAAAAGTCATTGGCGAAGAAGCTCTCTCCACGAACAGCCTCACCAGATCCAACGGAATTTTCCGCCGCTCTGAAATACACGGCAAAAGCCTCTTTAACACCTCTTTGTACAGGTGCTGATTGTTTTTTCCCGTAATCGTCAGCCTGCCTTTTTGCTCTGTGCCATACAAAGCTTCTGCAATTTCATCAACCCCAACCATCCCCTGAAAGGTAAACGGCCCGCCGTTTTTATATTTTACATGCTGCCATTCACAGCTCATATGCCAGTACGAAATATTTTCCAGATAGGTACTTGACTCAAACTGCTTGCATTCTGTCATGGCCAGACGCCCAGGGGTTGCGGAATCCAATGCCAGCAGTACGGTTCTGGATGCCTGGCCCAGACACGTTCCATATCCCCGCATCGCCGCGGCAAACTTAGAAGCCCCGATCTCATCTGTTCCCAGATATTCTGTTTGTTGTTCTTCTTCATCTCCCCAACCTTCATACTCCTCACATGTCTCACATATCTCATCTGTGTCTGCGTGCAAACCCGGCAAAGGTTTCATATCCGATTCCCAGATCACCACATACAGGCTGTCCCAGCTGTACCCCTGCTTGCGGATAATCCACTTCAAAGCATTATGTGCCTTTTGAGAGTCCTCATATCCTATGGAAAACGCCTGGGATTTATCAGAAAACCGGCCGCGAAACGTAAAGTTCTTCTCATCGTTGGATGAAATCAATTTTGCTCCGTCTCCTTCATTCCGAATTTTTTTCGGCTGAAGAAACGACAGCGCTTCCACCTTTCCGGACAAATAAGACAACCCCTTTTCTGCCGGAAGAGAACGGTAATATTCTGTAAAACATTGCTGAAGCGTCCTGTCTCTCCAACATTCCGCACAGCTGTTTCCCCACCTGTCCGCCAGCGCCGCCTCATCCAGTTCTTCAGGCCGCCAGACCCGAAACCTCACAAACGCGTCTTCCTGGGCAACCGCCTGTATTTTTTCTTTCTGTGCGATCTTTCCACGGTCATCCAGGCGGATCACTCCGGCATCAGCCAGATCCTGGATCAGGCTCCCTTTTCTCAGATACCGGTAGATACTGTTTACCTTCTCATGGCTGTATTCCGATTCGCTCCAACGCTGCAGCGCTTTTATGTACATCTGATAATTCTCTGAAAAATCCTTCTCTTTCCCATCTTTGCCGCCGCCATAATAATCCATATAATCTCCGGCCAGGTACTTCAGATTATCACACAGCGGATGAGGCGCTTTGCCTGCTGTGCGGCTTCCGGATTCTGCCGTAACCGGAATGATCGTTAGTTTGTCCTCCTCTGCCACAGGCTCCGCAGAGATAAAATTGCCGTCAGCGTCAATGGTAACCGTAATCTGCGCCGTTACCGTTGTATGAGAAATCGGAAGCAGCACCAGACTCGTCTTTTCAATCCCTTTTCTGGTCTTTCTGTCAACCGTTTGGATTTCACCGACAAGATCCTGATTTTTTTCATACAGATCATAAAGCTCGTTCAGCCAGTTCACAGCCCCGCCTCCTCGTCACTAAATTCTTCCGCGCCGCAAAAGTTTTCCTGGCAGAATATCTTCATTTCCATTTCTTTAATGTGCCGTTTTTCCACGCACTGTTCCGGACGTAAAAATTCAATATTTCCTCCCCTTGTCATCCTGGGATGCCAAAAACGCACGGTCAGTTTCCCTTTATCCTCCGGCAAAACCGCTTCATCTGCATAGGTAATTCCATGATACAGAAAGCCGTAAGCAATTTCTCCGTCCAGATCGTCATAAGCACTTTCTCCTTCCCCGAACACACACGGCTCCACATATCCCTGACATTCCCTGGTCCCGAGAAACACATCCCGCCTTCCTCCGCGGGCAATCATCCGTCTGGCAATATTATGATGTTTATGTTCATTCCTGTCCGCTTCCAACTCCGGCCGGTTTTCATTCCATTCAAAATGAGCACGCACCTGATAACAGACATTTTTCAGATACGTGTAGTAAGCCAGCTCATTTCCTCCGTTATAGCAAATCGGCCGGATTCCTTTGGTCTCTGTCCGAATCGGATTCATGACACGCACGGCGTCAATGATCCATACAAACGTAGGCTTCCAGTAAACGCTCTGCAAGATTCCCTTCAGCGCCTCATAGGTGGGAATATGGTAAGAACATTTTTCTCCTCCCACCCTGGTGACAGGATCCGAAAACAGCGCATAATCCCCGCTCACCTGAAACTCAACCGTATTCCGATACTTCAAATTGATTCACCTCCCTGCATATTACATACTTATCAGCTTCATACCCACCGGCTCTGTGCTGACGCCGGTCTCCTTGCTGTAATAGCTCATGCTCAAAACATTGACAAGCCCTCCGCACACAGGCGTAATGGCCCTGCCCAGTTCATTTTTCATCTGTTCCGAGATTCCAACTGACGCCAGCTGCAGCCTCCGCAGAATTTCCTTTTGCCGTCTGTAAAGAATATAGGGATTCTGAAGCTCCTCCAACATAGAAACAATCTCCTCGTCATACTCCACCACCACATTCCTCTTTCCTTCTTCGGAAATGACCTCAAACTGATCGCCGGCGGTTCTAAAGGACTGCTTCATCATGCTTTTCAAAGGTTTCCCCATATGGCGCCTGTACTGGCGCTTTGCTGTTTCATTCTCTGAAAGCAAGTCCACCAGAGTCGTATCCGCACCGTGTACATTGACGCAAAACTCCGTCTGCCTCGTCTGATCCCTCAGATATCTGAGATAGTACTGCTCTTTTGCTTTTGCCGACAGCAAATCCCTGCCAACTGTTTCCGGAGCCTCCTTATAGCAGCGCAAAATTTCCTCCATGGCAGTTTGTGCGGTTTTAATCTCTGTAAGGCGGGAAACGCGTTCTGCCTCATCTGACATTTTTACAAGATAGACATTTCCGTTGGCCCATGCTCCATGGCGGTTGCACCGCCCCGCAGCCTGTATCAGATTGTCCAGTCCGGCAAGAGAACGGATCACACATCGAAACGATAAATCCACCCCCGCCTCGATTAACTGAGTGCTGACGCATATCACCGGCTTTGGGTGATCCTCTGTCTCCAGACACTCTTTAAGTCTGTCCAGGACTTCCCTGCGATTCAGTGCACACATATTTGTACTCAAATGAAACAGCTCTCCCGCCCGGTCAGAATGCTTTTTCAAATAGAGATAAAGATTCCTGGCGCATGTCTTGGTATTTACAATTACCAGGATTTGCTTTTCCACAGCAAACTGCTCCAGGACAAAATCCCCCAGTTCCTCCACGGTCAGGCCGCCCGGTTTTATCTCTGTCCGGTCAATCAGCGTAACCCGCCGGAACGCTTCATCATAGCGGACATAATCTTCCACCAGCTCCTTAGGGGGAAGCAGCCGATTCTTCGGAAGTTTGTCAAAGACCGGCTGGGTGGCGGAACATAAAACAACCGTTGTATCACAAAAGGTCGTAAGATAGTTTACCGCTAAATTAAACAGGCTGATGGTGCGGACAGGAAGCGCCTGTATCTCATCAAACAGAATCATGCTGCCGCATAAACTGTGCATACGGCGGACGCTCCCTGTTTTTGCTGAAAATAGCGTATTCAAAAACTGCACCGCCGTCGTGGCGATCACCGGACTCATCCAGTTTTCTGTCAACCGCCCATATCGCTCCTGTGCCTCTTCTGTGTCAGAAATCACATTGCAGTGATGTTCCAGAACAAGCTCCGCCTGTCCGACGACCTGACGGATCGTTTCCGAATTTTGCTCCAAAATGCTTGTAAAGGGAGCCACATAGATGATTCGCTGCTTACCAAATTTTTTTGCATGATGAAGGGCAAAACGCAGACCGCTCAGGGTCTTTCCCGAACCGGTAGGCAATGTCAAACGATAAAGCCGTGTCTTTTCAGATGCGGCGCCAAGGCATGCGTCCGATATTTCTCTCCGAAACTCATCAATTTTTGTTTTAACCGGAAATCTTGATATGTAGTCTTCAAAATGAACAATGCACTGCTGCCAGAGCTGAGCTGTGGCTTCCTCTGTCTGCGGTTCTCTCTTCGGCGCGCCGTTCATAAACTCCCGCGTATTGCTGCGGTCCGCATCGATCAGAAGAGACAGCAGCAGCCGCTCATGCATCCCCATATAAAAGTCCCTGCTCCCGTAAACCCCCGCCGGAGTCTGCTCCATGAACTTTTTTATTTGCCCCATCACTGTTTTCATGGATTCACGGGCCTTGCCGCACACTGCATTCAGCAGTTCCTTATCCGTATACTGATAAAACCGCTGTCTTACGGGGTCTATTTCAATCTTTTCATGTTCCTGATACTCCTTGCTCTGACGTCTCTCAATCAACCAACTGCCTGTCCCCAAATCAACCGCATCCTGGAGCCCATGGTGCGAATAAATCACGATTTGAATGATCTCTGAAAGGCTGGTCTTCGGCGCCAGCTCTTCCATGAGTATCCCGCCTGCCGTCGAATGATTGACTTCGCCCCTCCGGAAAAGAGAGGCCTCCCCCTGGCGGATATATTCCTGGAAACGGTCGCTGTATTTACCGCAGTCGTGAAGCACGGCTGCCAGATAGCTGATGGCAGTCAACGCTTCCACCGTGCAATAGGACTGAGCCAGCTGTGCGGTTTCCTGATTATGTGCAGAGACGGATTGGATCTCTTGCAAATCATCCTTGCAGTGTGCAATGTAAGGATCGTCCTCGGTGCGCTTTATTTCCATATAATTTTCTCCATTAACGGTTAATTTTCTTATAATTTAGCCGTATTTTGAATATAATTATAACATTCTATGTCATCATTTGTCATCTGTTTTTTATACTTTTCATGGAATCTGGTCCTCATCTCTTCCCCGTATATTGGAGACACAAAAAGCAAGACCTTCCAAACGTTCCCGTCTCATGGTCTTGCTCACAAGAAATCAGTTTTCAAACCATATAAAAAATCAGCTTATCTCTCCAACAATATATTCAGAAACATCGATTTCCGCCAGATCAGGCTTAGACAGAAGCATGGTCATTTTCCCTTCCGGATTCTTAAACAAAACAATATGGTAATGCCTTATATTGCCATTATCATCAATAGAAGTATTCATCCGATTCAAGTAGCTTTCAATAAATGATCTTGGGAACTTTATCACCGTTACCGTATCATTGCGGCAGCCAAGTACTATAGATTGCTCACTGCAATGCTCTATATCACTGAACCTGTTTTTCCTGTATCCAAACCAAAACTTCTCTTTATCTCCCTGGGGATACATTTTCGATGAGAGAATAAGGTACCCCTTTTTATTGTCCGCAGTTCTGAACACCCGTCTCCTTTTTATACATATGAGATCCTGCTCCTTGATCGCTATTTGAGCACATAAGTCTAACGCCGTTGTTTCCTCTATCGTATTCTCGTCGTCACTCCTGACTATATTCACATCCGGATATGGATAGATCTGGCATATTCTTTCTATCAATCCCTTTGTTCGCTCATCAATTTTGTTCAGATTCCACTTTTCAACAGAAAGAAGTTCCATATTAAGAGTTAAATGAGCCGTGCCTTTTAAAACCTCATTTTTATACTCCCATTTCAAATTGCTCATTCTGCTGTTATCAGGCCTGGCCGCGAGAGTAAGATTACCTAACCGATGCAAATTCTCCTGATAAAATTCTTCCCCGCAAACCTCCAATAACAGAACTCATTCTACCGATTATTATATCCCTTTATCGTTCTCATGACAATCATAATGTCAGGAACTATCCATGATCACCCTTATTTCAAGCTCGTCCAAATAAAACCCGGCCACAATACATGGCCTGAATCCGCCTCAGTCCTTTATCCGTTGTCCTGATTTCCGTTACGCATCCACCAGTCTGATGACTTCCTCTATGGATTATCATCTTACTATGCAAACACATCTACCTCACACCAAAAGGCATAAACGTACTCTCCCCACCCAAACTCACAATCTCCTGCTCCAGCTTCACATCCTTCTCCAGCATATACTGGGCCGTCTCCCGGTACTCTTCCCTGTCAAGAAGCGCCCCAAGCCTCTTTTTGTCATTTTCCGTCAACTCCTGTAAACAGCCAGAGAACCGTTCATCCTCAAGTTCCTTCACCGACATTCGATCCAGCTCAAACGGAATCTCCGTCACCCGGCACAAATGCTCATGAATATAGAATCCCCCCGCGTCAATATCACCAAAATGCAGATACCGGACCTCGGGATTGTCCTGGTAAACCTTTTTCAAAAAATCCCTCTGAAACCGGGTCGCATAGCCGCCCAGATAAAAGAACGAAGCACCCGCTCTTCCACATCGAAAGTAAGCGGTCCGGTTTTCCACCGTCACAAAATCAGCTGTGCACACTCTGACAGATTCCAGCTTTTCAAGCCCGTCAGCAAAAAATTCGATCCCATCTTCCAGCGCGCCGACCTCCAGCACCTTCCCGGCGATTTGGATCGTGATGTCCCCTTTCAGGCATATTTTCTGCTTTTCTCTGGTAATATGGTATTCCTCCAAAATCTCATCGAAAAATTCCTCTTCTCCCCACGGCCGGTTCCAATGTGCACGTAAAAGACGGCACACGCTTTCCAAAGTATGCTCCTCCAGATATTTGGAACTTCCATAAATCAACATGGAAGCCTCCCGCAGATACAAATCCCGCTCATTGTTCTCAATAAATACCAGCGCTTTTAAGATCTCCTCCGTCTGAAGATAATCTTTGGGCACCCCGTTCCGATCCAGTATCCGTTTAAGTTTCTCACACTCTCCGCCGGCCACCGGCGATTTCCCACCGTAGGTTTCAATCATCCGTTCCACATATTGCCGCTTCACATATTTGGGTTCATACTGATAATGCTCTGCCAGATACTGCTCCACCTCACTGATTTTCTCATCCACCAGATAGATTTTCATAATTTCACTGCTGAATCCATTCATCTCATAGGTAAGAAAGCCTTTTTTCCTGCATTCTTCTGCCGCCTGGTTGACCGCCTCGATCTGTTCCAAATCCGCGTCATTTCGATTATAATTTTTATAAAGCTCCGATGGCTTTGCCTGGGTCCGCCTGGAAATCATGCCGGTTTTGTTGTCCTTTTTACTTTTCCTGTATTTTTCCGCCAGCAAAACCAGCATTTTTTCCTCATACTGATTCATTTGCCTTCTCCTTATGGAACTGTACAATTCCAAGCAGCATACTGTCCGCCCGCACACGCAGAACCGGAAGAATGACCTCACACTCATTTCCGATGGATTCTGTCTTGTCCGGCGAACAGAAAATCACCTGCATTTTCTGTTTCTTCATGAAATCCAGCATCAGCTTTACATTTCCCGGATCCATCTTGGCAAAAGGCTCATCAATAAAAACAAGGCGCGTAGAATTGACCCTCTGATTATAGATCATCAAAAGCGCCGATGACAGAATCAGAAGATATGGAATCTGTACTTCCGCTCCGGAATTGAAGCCGGTCTGCCGTGAAAGCTTCGCCCGATCTAAAATTTGGTTGCTGATTAAAATTTCATAGGTCATATAATTCCGGTAATCTGCAAACCGGGCGATGGTTTCCTCGCTATTTTTTTCAATAATCCGGTTGATAATCTGTTTTAAATCCTTTTCCAGCTGCTCTCCCACCTCATCAGTAACTGAGGTAAACATCCCAAAGGTCATCTGTCCGTCCGCGGTACCCAGCTTTTCCCGCTCATCCAAATATTCCGCAAATTCAATGATTCTGGCATATTCGGAGCTGTCCTTTACATAGTGGACATCAAACTGGTACTTGGCAGAGAAATTCAACCGGGAAAGCTCTGAATTAATCTGTTTTAAATCTTCCCGCGCCTTTCTGCAATACTTCAGAATTGTCAGTACAAATTCATTTTTGAAAATATCCTCATACCGTCTTGTCTGCTCCTTCAGCTTCCTGCACACCTCCTGCAGATTATCCATCCAGATGCGGTCTTTTCTGGCCGCGAAGATTTCCCGGCCCTCCTCACCGGTGGGAAGTCCCAGGTCCGCGTGCTTTGCGTTATAGGCCGCCTGCAGTCCGAAAAGTGCTTTCTTATGCTGCTCAATGCTTCGCTGGATCCGCCCTCTTGTCTCAAGCGCAAGAAGTCCGCCGGGACCATT
>CANCYO010000074.1 GCA_947382415.1 uncultured Lachnospiraceae bacterium
CTGCCTTCCTCCAGCTCTTCCGTATCCCAGACAACGGAGGCAAGGTCTCCCCGCCCGCTCATGGCAGCCTCTCCGATCTGCGTCCAGATTTCTTCCCTGCTGTCAGTCTTTTTGTATGAGACTGCTATGCTTGCCAGTCCCGCATTGTCCGTGGCAGCCAGCTTGAGCACGGGATTCTTCCCTACAGCGCTCCCGTCTTCAGGACTCATCCCGGTGATCACAGGACTCTCCGTATCTTCTTTTACGGTCACGCAGATCTCTTTGGAGCATTCACCCTCATTGCCGGCGGCATCCACCGCCGATACCTTGTAGGTGTAGCTCATCCCGGCTTTTACGGTAGTATCATGATAATTCTTTGTGTTGCAGGCGGACTGGAGCACCCTGAAAATACCGTGGTCGCCGTCCATGCGGTAGATTCTGTACGCAGTCACGTCCTGATCCGCCGCCTCATCCCAGCAAAGACCCACATATCCCTCCGTGCCGTTTTCGGCAAGACCTTTCACTCTGGCGGGGGCGGTCCGGTCGATGCGGTACTCCAAAACGATTTCTTCGCCGGCTCTGTTCAAAGCGTTCCGATTCCCGGCTCTGTCATATGCTTCAAATTTGATGTAAAGTGTCCCCTCGGGGAGTGCGGTGAGGTCATAACGATAAGAGAAGCCGGTCTGTCCCGCCTTTTGGGTATTCTCCAGCACAGCGATCTCTTCGTAGGCCGTACCGTCCATGGAAACGCTGAACACCGCCTTCGCCACCATATCGTTATCACTTGCTGTCAGTCTCAGCTCCAGTGCATCCTTATAGCTGCCTTCCACAGGATAGACTTCACGGATCACCGGCTGTATGGTATCTGCCTGAGTCGTTATCTGTATCACATCCGATTCGATCCCCCGATTGCCCAGATCGTCATATCCCACTACCCGGAAGCGATAACTCATGCCGGGAGACAGTCCGGTCACGTTATAGCCCAAAGCATCCGTGACTTTCGCGATTTTGACATAGCTCTCCCCAACCTGCTGCTCCACCTGAAAATAAGAAAAATCTGTCTCTGTCACGTCCTCCCACTGAAGCTGCACCGCAGTGGAGATCACATCGGTGTCGGTGATCCTGATCTTCTGTATGCCGGTATTGTCCACTTCGTAGCGGCGGGTAAACTCTGTGGCGCTCTCATTTCCATTGCCGTCCACAGCGATTGCATTGAACACATAGGCTCCGTCCGCAAGAGCCCTGGTGTCCCACTGATAAACCGCCCTGCCGTCTGTGGTCTGTACCTGTGCGAGATCAGTCCATTCCTGCGCATCCTCACGGCGGTAAGAAAGTCTCACGGACGCTACACGGCGGTTGTCCTCCGCGAAGACACTAATCTCTGTTGTGCCCGCGATCCTGCCTGCTCCCGGAGTGATGTCCCAAACCTTCGGGGGCTCTTTATCCGTATCAACGGTAACCGTGACCGGCTCTGAGAATTCGCTTGTATTGCCGAAAGCGTCCTGCACCGTCATGGCATAGCTGTAGGTCTTGCCCTCTGTGACATCCTGATCCACATACCAGGTCTGGTTGTAGCGCCCCTCCAGCCTGGCAAGCAGCCGGTATTCCGGGCCCGGCTCCGCAGCATCAGACACAACCTCTTTTTTGTATAATTGGTAGACCGCACAGTCCGCACTCGTGGATGCATCCCAGAGAAGGCTGACTATGCCATTGTCCGCCTCCGCCGAAAATTTCTCAGGAAGCTCCGGCGCCTGTGTGTCAACGTGATAAGCGATTTCTCTCACATCCGTATTGCGGTCTGCGTCATACAGGGTAATACGCAGCCGGTAATCCCCGTTCTCCTCCAGGCCGGAGGGAGTCCAGTCATAGCTTACATAGAGTGTGGATGCATTAAAGGTCTTTTGCGTCAGGTATGCAAGCTGCTTCCATTCATTTTCTTCCAGACATTCAATCCTGACCCGATTACCCCTGGAGTTACCCGGATTGGCGAACTTCACGGTGACCGGCACGATACCCTGTCCCACAGCGCTGTAATCCGCAGGCGTGATCTCTGTGATCCGGGGCACTGCGACAGCAGCCTCCACGGTATTACTCTGTTCCGAGACATTGCCTGATGTGTCATATGCCACAATGGTGTAGCGATAGACGGTATTCATGGCCAGATCCCTGTCCTGATACTGCGTGGAAGAAATGTTCCCTGCAATCTCCTGACCGTCTCTGTAAACCCCGTAGCAGGCCACGCCCACATTGTCCGTGGCCGGATTCCAGGTCAGTGTGACGGAGGAGCCGGTGCGAGTGCTGATGGCCGCGCCGGAAGGCGCAGAAGGCTTTTCCTCATCCGCAGAGGTCGTCACCTCGCACCTGGGGGATTCCGTGGTGAGATTCCGGTAAGTATCAAAGGGATATACCGTATAAGTATAGGTTTTCTCAGGCTCAAGCCCCTTGTCCTGATAGGAAGTCCCGCTGGTTACACCGATCTGCCTGCCGTCCCGGTAAATCTCATAGCCCAGAAGACCCGCGTCATCCGATGAGCCGCCATAGGTCAATGTGACCGTATTCTCCGTGACCTCCGACGCCCTGATATAAGATACCGGCACCGGGGCAGTCTCGTCTTCGATCTCAAAGATTACCTCATTTGCGATGCTGTAGACATCGTTCCTGAACTGGTAATTTTTCAGGCTCTTTCTGAGGATCAGCTTATTAAATCTGGTGGTACCGGCATTGCTGTTGAATACAACGCTCTGAATGAAGTTTCTGCCGGACAGAGTCTGCTTTCTGGCAAGGATCACAGTGTGCCCGCCCTCCGCAATAAAGTTCGTATAGCCCTGCTGGGTAAAGTGTCCCCGGAGCTCCAGTGTGCCCTCAGTGAGCAGTCCGCTGTGATTGATCCGGGAAGCGATCAGGAAATTGCCGCCCACCAGAAGATACCCCAATGAATCCTGCATCACAAGGGAACCGTTTCCGGAAACGGTAAAATCCCCAATACAGGAAATATCTGCGCTCTCTACTTCCAGTCTGCCGTCCGCAATGATGGCGTCTGCTGTGATAAAATGCCCCTCCGTGCGAAGAGACGCATTGGTATTGATCTTCAAAGTCCCTGTCTGAATGGTCTGCTCCAATACGTTTTTGCCGTTCAGCAGAATATTGCCGCTCCAATTCCCCTGCGCAAGCTGGCTGATGGCGGCAATCGACAGATAACCGTCTCCTGTCGCCGTGCCTTTTTCATCCGTCAGTGTGCCGTAGACCACTGCGTCATTTCTGACCGTCAGCTTTCTTGCGCTTCTGTTGATGATATTTCCCACGGTTCCGGGCTTTTCCTGACTCCAGAGCTGCGCCCTGTCGCCGGAAAAGATCAGGGTATTCGCCTCCGTTCCCGGATAAGCGTTTGCGCCTGTCTGTATAAAATCTCCCTTGACCTCCAGTGTGCCTGCAGTCAACTGTCCCTGCAGAGACTTTCCGGTCCGCAACGCAAAATCCCCCCAAACCGTGATATGATCCCGCTTATTAGTCATCACCAGACTGCCGCTGCTCTCGCTATAGGAATAACTGCCCGCCTCTCCCCTACGGGTCTGCAGACGGTAATCTCCCGATACATTCAGCTTACCGCCATTGACAAATACCGTGCCGGAGGTCTGGATCAGGTCTCCGTTTACGGTGAGGGTATAACCGTTCAGATCCAGCGTATCCTCCAGAAGGATCAGATCGCCCTCGTACACCTCATCCTCCGTCAGAGTCCAGCCAAACTCGCCCTCCAGATCAGCGATTCTCATTTTACAGCCGTTTCGAATGAGCATTGTTTTCTGGAAAACAGTTTCAAACCAGACACCCTGATCGCTGTAATTGGCAATCTCTACCGTGGCAAAGGCTTCGTTGGAAGCAATATTCACGGTCTGCCGTTTATCGCCGGAAAACAGGAATTTATGCGTACCGGTGGCATAGAGCCCTGTGGCCGAAGTAAAATTGCCGCCCACTTCAAAAGTACCTGCAGTCAGATAACCCCGGCCTCCGTCATAGGGCTTATAGAGTACGTCGCCATGGACATGGATATAATCCTCGGGATCATACATGCCAAGCTTTGAGCTTTTGAAATAAAGCAGGGCATAGTCGCCAAACACCTCCAGGCTGCCCTGATGCATGGACAATCTGCCGGAGGTCTGGATCAGGTCTCCTTCTACCACCAGAGAGCCCCCGATTGTCAGCTCCTTCAGCCAGCCGGTCAGCTCCACATTGCCCTTTACATGAAGGTCGTTGTCCCATCTGACCGTCTGATCAATATGGATGCCTCCGCCAAAATAATTGTCCGTAAAGGTGGTGTCTGCGCCGATTCCGATTACGCCGGACACCTGATTATGATGGTCGTTGATATTGCCGGACACATAGACGACGTTTTCATGGTAGGACTTGCCCTCTGCGGTCTTCTCCGTGCTCACGAACACAACGCCCTCTTTGCTGGCATTGGCGATCTCCAGATGATTGAGTCTTGCATTCGCAGAACCGCTGGCCCCGAATTGAACGGTCTGACAGGCTGTTCCGCTCAATACTACCGTATGGGAACCTGTGGCGACAAAGCTCTTCTGCGAGGACGTGCTGTTGACAATAAAATCGCCCTGAATCTCCAAAGTTCCGGTAGTCAGATACGCTTCCCCGGCTGCGGAAGACTCAGAGATGTAGCTGCCCTTCACGCACACCCTGTCCGCAGGATCGGTCATCTGCAGATATCCTGAGGACTTGCCGTAGATATACTCAGATGCGTCTCCGGCGCCTGCCTTTCTGGACTGCACACGGTAATCGCCCTCCACGGTCAGATTACCGCCATTGATAAAGACTGTCCCTGACAATTGTACAAGGTCTCCCGTAACGGTGAGACTGTGCCCGTTCAGATCCAGCGTATCCGCGATCAGTACCAGATCACCCTCGTACACCGCATCCTTTTCCAGCGTCCAGCCACATTCTCCGGCCATATCTCCATAAGTGATACGGCAGCCGTTGGTGATGACTTTCTGGCTGTTAAATATCGTGTCAGAGTAAATTCCCTCCGCACTGTGATTCTGCAATTCTACAATGGCAAAATATTCATTTTCGGCGATGCTTACCGTCTGCAGCCCGTCGCCGGAAAACAGGAATTTATGCGTACCGCTGGCCTGAAGGCCCGTGGTGGAAGTAAAATCACCGCCCACCTCAAAAGTACCCGCAGTCAGATAACTGCTGCCCCCATAATAGGGCTTATAGAGTACATCGCCGTGGACATGGATATAGTCCTTTGGATCGTACATGCCAAGCCTTGAGTATTTCCAATTGAGCAGGGAATAATCCCCAAAGACCTCCAGACTGCCCTGCTGCATATACAATCTGCCGGAAGTCTGGATCAGGTTCCCTTCTGCCGTCATGGAACCCCGGATGGTCAGATCGGCTGAGCCTGTCAGCTCCACATCGCCCTTCACATGGAGCTCCCCATCCCACTTGACGGTCTGACTGATGTTGATACCGCCGCCGAAATAATGATCCGTAAAAGTGGTATCTGCGCCCATTCCGATCACGCCGGACACCTGATTATGATGGTCGTTTACATTACCTGCTACATAGACCACATTTTCATGATAGACTTTCCCCTCTGTGGTCTTCTCCGTGCCCGCGAACACAACGCCCTCTTCGCTGGCATTGGTGATCTCCAGATGATTGAGCCGTGCATTCACAGAACTGCTTGCTCCGAATTGTACCTTTTGTCCGGCAGTTCCGCCAAGCACTACCGTATGGGATCCTGTGGCGATAAAGCTCTTCTGCGAGGCCGTGCTGTTTACAATAAAATCGCCTTGTACCTCCAGAATCCCCGCAGTGAGATAATCTGCTCCGGCTGCGGAAGAATCCGAAATATAACTGCCCTTCACGCATACCCTGTCCGCCGCGTCTGTCATCTTCAAATAGCCGGAAGAGGTTCCGTAGGTATACGCATTGCCGTCGGTACCCCCCTCGCGGAATTGTACGCGATAGTCACCCTCAACGGTGAGGCTGCCGCCGTTTACAAACACTGTGCCCGAGAGCTGTACCAGATTGCCGGTCACGGTCAGACTGTGGCCGTTCAGATTCAACTCGTCTTCGATCAGTACCAAATCGCCCTCGTACACACTGTCCTCTGTGAGGGTCCACCCATACTCTCCCTGCAGGTCTCCATAAGTGATGCGGCATCCATTGGTGATCAGCTGCTGTTTGGCAAAAGTGGTCTCCGAATAAACCCCCTCTTCGCTTTCGTTTGCCAGCTCAACCGTTGCAAAATACTCATTGGAGGCAATATTGATGGTCTGTTTCTCCGTACCGGAAAACAGGAAACGGTGGGTGTTACTTGCCTGAATGCCCCGCTGTGACGTCAGATTGCCGCCTGTCTCGAAGGTTCCCGCCGTCAGATAACCCTGTCCCGTATAACTGGGATTGTATGTAACGTCGCCATATACATGAATATAATCCTCGGCATGTGTCATATAGAGCACCGACGGAGAATTCTGTCCCAGCGTATAATCCCCATGGACAGTGAGGCTGCTCTTCTGCATGTATAATCTTGTCCGATCCTGAAGCACGTTGCCTTTTACAACGACAGCTCCGTACAGGGAAACGTCATTATTAGCAGCAAACTCCATATCTCCCTCAATGGTCATATCCTGTTTTAAGGAAGCCTTTTCCCCTACAAAAACGCTTCCACCAAAGATGCCCTCCTCAAAGCAGGTATCTGAACCGATGGCAAGAAATCCCGTTACCTTTTTCGCAATATCCTTCACCGTTCCCGATACATAAACTGCATTCTTATGGTCCTCATCAGATAACAGGACGACTCCTTCCGAGCTGGTATTGCCAAGATCCAGATTGGCGAGTCTGGAGGTCGAGTTACCGCTTTTTCCGAAAGAGACCTTCTGACCTTCCTCACCGGATAAGATCAATGTATGGCTTCCGGACGCCACAAATCCTTTGTCGGAATAAGCCGCGTCTATCTCCACGTCTCCCTTTATGCTCATCCTACCCGCGGTCAGGTCGTCCGTGCTGTCCATGACAGAGGAAGAGAGGAAACTACCCTCCACGCATACCGAGTCATTTTCGTTCAGCATCTTGAGGCGGCCGGAGCTTTTGCCATATACAAAACCCCTGGAATCCGCCCCCGTCACACCATCCTCATCCTCAACGGAGTCCGGCCCGGCCTCCCTGCGGGACTGCATATGATAATCACCCTTTACAATGAGGTTTCCTCCGTTCACCAGAATACTTCCCGAGAGCTGGATGAGATCCCCCTCAACCGTCAGCGTATGCCCGTTTAAATCCAGTATGTCCTCAATCAGAATCAGGTTGCCTTCATAGACCTGATCCGCCTCCAGTGTCCATCCGTACTCGCCTGTATATTCGCCATAAGCCATCTTACATCCATTCGTGAGCATCTCTTTATGGGCAAACACTTCCTCTGACCAGACGCCCTCCGGGCTGTTATTTGCCAGTTCGATATTGGCAAAATATTCCCCTTCCGTTATGTCAATGGTCTGCTTCCGGTCTCCCGAGAACAGAAAGCAATGCTTCCCTGTGGCCTGCAGTCCTCTTGTACTGGTGAAATCTCCTCCCACCTCAAACGTACCCGCGGTCAAATCTCCGGCATTGCCATAATAGGGATTGAATTCCACATCTCCGTACACATGGATATAGTCCTGTTCATGTGTCATCCTAAGTCTGGAAGGGTAAGAACAACAGAGCCTGTAATCTCCCTCCACGGTCAGACTTCCCTGCTCCAGGCGCAGAACGCTCTTATCCTGCAGAAAATTACCCTTTACTGTGACATTGCCGGACAGGACGATCTCTTTGCCGACATTTAATTTGCAGTCTCCCTCAATGGTAAGAATACTGTCCAGAGAAAGACCGGAAGAAATATAAATGCTTCCCCCGAAATATCCGTCCGTAAAAATCGTATCTGACGTCATCGTGATAAAACCGGACACGGACTTTCCATTGTCATTTACATTTCCTGTGACACAGAGCGCATTTTCCTGCTGACGGCCCGGACCTGTGCAGTCCACCGTATTCTCAAAGACTACTCCCCCATCGGAAGTGTTGGCGATCTCCAGATTGCACACTCTGGATCTGTCCGGCGCGCTGCCTGCAAAATTTACAATCTGCAAGCCCTCGCCGTTTAACAGCAATGTATGTTCCCCGGAAGCCACAAAGCTCTTTCGGGAACAGGTATCGTGGACCAGGACATCCCCCCGGACCTCCAGTACGCCCGCCGTCAGCACATCCGTACTGTCCTGATCGGTTTCAGAGATAAAATCTCCCAGGACGCAGACCCTGTCTTCCTCCTCTGTCATACGCAGCAGACCCGTACTGCAGGCCGCCTCTTCGGACTGCAGCAGATAGTCTCCCTCCACAGTCAGCGTTCCGCCGTTTACAAAGAGAACTCCCCCTGTCTGAATCAGATCGCCCTCAACCGTCAGACTGTAACCGTTTAAATCCAGGATGCCATCCGTCAGGACAAGGCGGTCTACCACCTTGTCCTGCGTGAGCGTATAGTCCCCGGTCAGCGTCAGGTTTTCCTCCCCGGTATCAGACTGTGCCGCAAACATTGCGCCGGTCTGTCCGCTCTCAGACTCCGTGAATTCTTCGGAACCGTCAGACGTCCCCGGCTCCTGTGCCTTTACGCTCAGACAGTTTTGAATATCGCTGAATGGAAGCAGCGCGACGATCAATACAACTGCAATGGTTTTTCTTATAATGTCTCTTATTCTTAGCTTCATGATTTCTTTTGTTCCCTTCGCATTTTTGTATAATCAATGTGAACTATTACTTTACAAAGTCTGTGTCAGCCATTTTAAGACAGGCACAAAAAAGACTTGGAAAAGTATTACCAATATTTGAAAAAGTACCTCTGTACCTTCCCCGGATGTATTGGCACCGTCAACCGTTGTACTCTGTAAATCTGCCTCATTCTGTGAGGATTCTTCCAGCGCCGGAGGCGTGAAAGTTCCGGCCTGTGCCCTCTCTGTGGGTTGGTCCGCCTTCGCATCTGTCTGAGGAACTACTGCTTTCTTTTGTATTCCGGCATTCCCAGCATTTCCAACAATTGCAGCGTTTGCAGAACTTCCGGCGACTGCAAAAGGATCTGTAAAATCAAACAGCCTGTCGCCTGTCTCTGTCATCTCCTCCGGCTCGTCCCCTTCATCATCCCCATCGTCTCTGACCGGCCTCCACGGCTTCACGGGAATCTCCGGTTTGTCCGGTTCACTCGGTTTATCCGGTTCACTCGGTTTATCCGGTTCTTCCGGTTTATCCGGTTCTTCCGGATTGTCCGGATTACCCGGATTACCCGGATTACCCGGCTTGTCAGGGATGTCCGGCTCTTCCGGATCAGTGGGAACACTGGGCTCCTCCGGCTTGTCCGTATGTACCGTAACTTTTACAATATTCCCATTACTGTCATAAGAATACTCCACATAGCTGCCGTCCTCGTAGATTACCTTGACGACCCGGTTCAGGGCGTCGTATTCATACTCCTCCCCGTGTACTACCCGCATTGTGCCCGTAAGATTTCCCAATAGCATACATGCGGCAATCATTCCCATTCCTGCTGTTTTCACTGCTGTCTTCACAATTCTTTTGCATCTCATGATTTTTATCTCCCCTGTTTTCATGTGTCTCCCGTATATGTTTTGTGTTTCGTATCTATATTTTTGTTCTGTGTTTTCGTTTTGTACTTGTAATCTATATCTTGTACTTTTCTTCAGTGTCGGTTATTTGTGCTTATTCTTTATTGCAAATGCGCCGTTTTTAGCCCTGCAATGACATAAAAAGGCTGCATAAACTAACTCATAGTCTGTGCAGCCGAACCATCATAAATCATCACTTATGACTTCATGCTTTGCGTCCATCCATCACTGGATGTTTGCCAATGTGATGATTATACAGTATTGTATTTTGATTTACAAGGTAAATTTTACCTCATTCTAAAATTCTTAAAATAGCATCTTCAAAATTTCATTATTTTCCCTGTTATCTGGAATGCCATTACAAATATCGTGAAATACTATATACTGAATTTTAGCTGTTGTTAATTACACTATCAATTGTAAAGGGGTTTACTCATGGAGCTTGGAAATATTATCTCCGCACTGCGCGCCGAGAGGGGTATCTACCAAAAGGAGCTTGCCGACTATCTGAATGTTTCCATCGGCACGGTTTCCAACTATGAGCAAGGCATTCACAGTCCCGATCTGGACACGCTCTGCAGGCTGGCGGATTACTATGAGGTTTCCATCGATTTTCTGCTGGGCCGCACTGATATCCGTTCTCCCATCGAAACCTGGAATCGCCCTTTAACTGAAAACTATACAATTGCCGATCTTCTGAACACGACGCTCCGGTTAGATCGTGCCAGCGCACGTTCTCTGGTAGAATATCTGGACCTGCTCAGACTCAAGCAGACGCACCGCGAAACTTTTGAGGGCTAATCCCTCTGAAAGATATCTCTTGTGTATACCTTATCCCGCACATCATCCAGGCATGCGTCGTAGCGGTTTGCTATAATGGCATTGCAAATGGTCTTAAATTCTGCAACATCATTTATTACCCGGCTTCCAAAAAAGGTACTGCCGTCCTCCAGTGAGGGCTCATATACCACTACGGTTGCGCCTTTCGCCTTGACCCTCTTCATAATTCCCTGAATGCTGCTCTGGCGGAAATTGTCAGAATTGGATTTCATGGTCAGACGGTATACACCGATCACCACATTTTTTTCCCTGTCTTCATTCCATTCCCGTCCGCCCTGATAATCATAATATCCGGCCATCTGCAGCACCCTGTCGGCTATAAAATCCTTTCTGGTTCTGTTGGACTCAACAATAGCCTCGATGAGGTTCTCCGGCACATCCTGATAATTTGCCAAAAGCTGTTTGGTATCCTTGGGAAGACAATAACCTCCATAACCGAAGGAGGGATTGTTGTAATAGGATCCGATGCGGGGATCCAGACACACGCCGTCGATGATGGACTGCGTGTCCAGCCCTTTGATCTCGGCATAGGTATCAAGTTCATTGAAATAGCTGACACGGAGCGCCAGATAGGTGTTTGCGAACAGCTTTACAGCCTCCGCTTCCGTAAAGCCCATAAACAGGGTGTCGATATTTTCTTTGATTGCCCCTTCCTGCAAAAGCGCTGCAAAGGTATGGGCAGCCTTCACCAGTCTCTCGTTGTCCGGATCGGTTCCCACGATGATCCGGCTGGGATAGAGATTGTCATAGAGCGCTCTGGATTCACGGAGAAACTCAGGGCTGAACAAAATATTATCCGTGTGATATTTCTCCCTCACGATCTTCGTGTAGCCCACGGGAATGGTGGACTTGATAACCATGACCGCCTCGGGATTGCACTGCAGCACCAGCTCGATGACGGCTTCCACCGCAGAGGTATCGAAAAAGTTTTTGTTGCTGTCGTAATTGGTGGGCGCGGCGATCACCACAAAGTCCGCGTCTGCGTACGCCGACTGCGCGTCCAGTGTAGCCGTCAGATGCAGGGGGCGTTCCGCCAGAAATTCCTCCAACTCCTTGTCACGGATGGGAGACTTACGCTGATTCACAAGCTCCACTTTCTCAGGGATGATGTCCACTGCCGTCACCTGATGATGCTGGGACAGCAAGGTGGCGATGGAAAGTCCCACATATCCTGTTCCGGCTACTGCGATCCTGATGTCCTCAAATTTTCTCATACTGTCTCCCTCCTTCTCGAAATTGTCTCTCCGTCCTTTATGGTTTCCAGTACCCTGATATCTCTGATCTCCATGGGATCGACCTCCAGAGGCGAACGGTCCAGTATCACCAGATCGGCCCGCTTACCGCTGACTATGCTTCCCTTTGACTCTTCCTCAAAATACTGATACGCCCCGTTAATTGTGACCGCTTTCAGCGCCTCATAGACTGACACTGCCTGATCCGCCCCGATCCGGTTTCCGCCCCGGCTGATCCGGTTCACAGCGCACCAGACCGAGTGAAGCATATCAGGTCTGGTAACAGGCGTGTCCTGATGAAAGTTAACGGTCACTCCCCGATCAATCGCATCCTTTGCCGGGCTGATATGATTACCACGTTTGGGGCCGAAATTTTTCATATGAATGTCGCCCCAATACCAGACATGTCCGATAAAAATGGAGGCGATCATATGAAGCCTTGCCATTCTGTCCAACTGGTCATTCCGGACGGTCTGGCAGTGTATCATGACAGGCCGGAGCGCCGTCCCATCCTCCGCCGCATTCTCATACGCCCGGATAAACTGTTCGGCGGCAGCGTCCCCATTGCAATGCGCCAGAAGCTGCCTGTTCTCCGCCACCGCCTGGCAGACATAGTTCTGAACATCCTCATCCTTCATCCACGGATATCCGCAATAGTCCGGATCCTCTCCCAAATAAGGTTCCGACATCCAGGCAGACCTCCCCTGGGGAGAACCGTCCAGCACCAGCTTATAACCGCCGATCTTTAATCCGTTCACATACTCTCTGTAGGTCTCGCCGTATTGATGCATCACCTCTCCGCCGCCCGCGGACATCAGAGGATATGCCACCACATCCAGTTTCAGCGCCCTGGACGCGCTCATATGCATCAGCGCCTTGATATCGTTCTCCGTGGAAGCTCCGTCCTGTGCGGTAGTGATGCCATGCTCGATATAAACCTCCTGCATCTTCCGGAGCATCTTTTGGTAATCTACCTGCACTCTGGGCAATATGGCCATCTGCAGCAGATTCATGCCCGCCTCTTCAACATACCCGCCGGGCTCTCCGCCTTCGAGTCTTCCGATCACTCC
>CANCYO010000075.1 GCA_947382415.1 uncultured Lachnospiraceae bacterium
AATTGGAGCGTTTTACGCTTCCCAGAGAGGAAGCCATCAAATATATGGAGGAGCGAAACGAGCCCTATAAGGTAGAGCTGATTCGTGATCTGCCGGAGGATGCCGAGATTTCCTTCTATGATCAGGGAGGTTTTGTGGATCTGTGCGCAGGCCCTCATCTGATGAGCGTCAAGGGTATCAAGGCATTCAAGCTGACTTCATCCTCCGGGGCATATTGGAGAGGGAATTCCGACAATGCCATGCTGCAGCGTATTTACGGAACAGCTTTCAACAAGAAGGAAGAGCTGGAGGAGTACCTGACTTATCTGGAAAATATCAAGAGCCGCGACCACAATAAGCTGGGTCGGGAGATGGAACTGTTTACTACCGTGGACGTCATCGGACAGGGACTTCCCCTGCTGATGCCCAAGGGAGCCAAGATCATCCAGACCATGCAGCGTTGGATCGAGGATCTGGAGGACATTGAGTGGGGCTATATGCGCACCAAGACGCCTCTCATGGCTAAGAGCGATCTCTATAAGCTCTCCGGCCACTGGGACCACTATCTGGACGGAATGTTTGTGCTGGGCGATCCCAAGAAGGATAAGGAAGTGATGGCACTGCGGCCCATGACCTGTCCCTTCCAGTATTTTGTGTATAAGGCGACACAGCATTCCTATCGCGATCTGCCCTGCCGATACAGCGAGACCTCTACGCTGTTCAGAAACGAGGATTCCGGAGAGATGCACGGACTGACCCGTGTGCGCCAGTTCACAATCTCAGAGGGACATCTGATCGTTCGTCCCGACCAGATGGTGGAAGAGTTCAAGAACTGTCTGGCACTGGCCAAATACTGCCTGCAGACGCTTGGCGTGGAGGAGGATGTGACCTATCATCTCTCCAAGTGGGACCCTGACAATCGTGAGAAATATATCGGCGAGCCCGAGGTCTGGGAGCAGACAGAGTCCAGCATCCGTCAGATTTTGAACGAACTGGATATCGAGTTTACCGAGGATGTTGGCGAGGCGGCATTCTACGGACCCAAGGTGGATATCAATACCCGCAATGTGTACGGCAAGGAAGACACCATGATCACGATTCAGTGGGATGCCCTGCTGGCCGAGCAGTACGATATGTATTATATTGATCAGAACGGCGACAAGGTGCGCCCCTATATCATCCATAGAACCTCCATGGGCTGTTATGAGAGAACGCTGGCATGGCTTATCGAAAAATATGAAGGAAAGTTCCCCACATGGCTTTGTCCTGAACAGGTGCGCATTCTTCCCATCTCGGAGAAGTTTGCGGATTATGCGGTTCAGGTGGAGCGTGAATTGAAAAAGAACGGTATTCTCGTGACTACCGATACCCGTTCCGAGAAGATCGGATTCAAGATCCGCGAAGCCCGTCTTGCCAAGGTTCCCTATATGCTGGTGGTGGGACAGAAGGAGGCTGAGGACGGCGTGGTGTCCGTGAGAAGCCGCTTCGCAGGCGACGAGGGCGTGAAGCCTCTGCAGGAGTTTATCGCGCAGATCTGTGAGGAGATCCGCACGAAAGAGATCCGCAAGGTGGAAGAACAGGCCGCAGAATAAAGGCAGCCGTGATTGGATAAACTAACTTCTGTGCAGCTTATGTAGGCACATCGTGCTGCACAGAAGGAGGCTTATCATGGCAGAGTTGAAATGTGGTGTAGAAAACTGTACCTACAACAAAGATTGCCTTTGCAGCAAGGGTGATATCATGGTGGGCGGCAAGCATGCCTGCAACTGTGACGATACCTGCTGCGAGAGCTTTTCGGAGCGCAGAGAAGGACATGATGCCTTCACCAGTTCCTTAGAGCATCCCTGCCGCACCATCAGTATTGACTGTGAGGCGGTAAAGTGCATTCACAACAGCAATTATAAATGTGTCGCAGACCATGTGGATATCAAGGGCTGCGGAGCATGCAATTGCAGAGAGACCAGCTGCGCGACCTTTACGGAGCGCTAGGAAGGTGCAGGAGGCGGATGGATTTTGACGGCGGGGTTTCCAGCGGCGGATAAGATTCATCTGCTTTACATAAAACCGCGTGTTTTTTACAGGGGAAAGTCTACGGGAAAAAATTTGGTTTATCTATTGACAAATAACAGGACAGATGTTATTCTGTCATAGTGCGCAGGCGGTTTTATCCTCAGGCGCCATAAAACAAGCAGAGTATCCGCTCTCACCTTACGGCAATCGGGCTTGTAAGCGTTCAGGTTTTTCATATGGTATTTTGACCGGCATATTTGTGCGGATGTGCTGAGACGAAACTTATGAGTAATGTGAGTGGATAGTTATGCTGTCTGCTTTTTTGTTTTTACAATATTCTATTTTCTTATGCATGGAGGTATACGACCATTAGCGATTTAATGATTAACGAACAAATTCGTGACAAAGAGGTGCGTGTAGTCGGGGAGAACGGTGAGCAGCTCGGTATTATGTCTGTGAGGGAAGCCATGAGACTGGCGGAGGAAGCGGAGCTTGATCTGGTGAAGATCGCGCCCACGGCACAACCGCCTGTGTGCAGAATCGTAGACTATGGCAAATTTAAATACGAGCAGCTTCGCAGGGAAAAGGAAGCCAGAAAGAAGCAGAAGATCATCGAGGTCAAAGAGATTCGTCTCTCCCCCAACATTGACACCAATGATCTGAATACCAAGACCAACGCGGCCAGAAAGTTTTTGACCAAGGGCGACAGAGTAAAGATCACTCTGCGGTTCAGGGGTCGTGAGATGGCGCACATGAACAACAGCAGACATATTCTGGATGACTTTGCCCAGAATCTGGCGGATATAGCTGTAGTGGAGAAAGCTCCCAAGGTGGAGGGGAGAAGCATGACCATGTTCCTGGCACAGAAAAAGTCATAGGAACAGGGGATCAGGCAGTGATGCAGGCGCCGGGAGGCAGTGTGTCCCGTGTGCATCAAATAAAGCGGCGGGGGATTGGTGTCTGCCGCACATCAACGAATATTTTAGGAGGAAATAGTTATGCCCAAAATGAAGACAAGCAGAGCAGCTGCTAAGCGTTTTAAAGTAACCGGTACTGGTAAATTAAAGAGATCCAAAGCTTACAAGAGCCATATACTGACCAAGAAGAGCACCAAGAGAAAGCGCAATCTGAGAAAGCCCGCTATCACGGATGCAACTAATGTTAAGAATATGAAGAAGATTTTACCGTATTTATAAGTCGGGCAAGGAGGAGAATGAGAGATGGCAAGAATTAAAGGCGGCTTAAATGCCAAAAAGAAACATAATCGCGTACTGAAGCTTGCAAAGGGCTACAGAGGCGCAAGAAGCAAACAGTACAGAATCGCCAAGCAGTCCGTGATGAGGGCGCTGGCAAGCTCCTATGCGGGCAGAAAAGAGAAAAAGCGTCAGTTCAGACAGCTTTGGATCGCGCGTATCAATGCGGCTGCCAGAATGAACGGACTTTCCTACAGCAAGTTCATGTATGGTCTGAAGCAGGCCGGTGTGGACATGAACAGAAAGATGCTGGCAGAGATGGCAGTGAACGATGCAGAAGGCTTCAAGACTCTTGCAGAGCTGGCTAAGAGCAAGATTGCTTAATTCTATATGTGAAAAAAATATATTTATATTAAAGGCGTCCTCAAAGTCATATGGGCTTTGAGGACGCCTTTTTGTTTTTTCCGGTTTAGTAATGATGAAACTTCTGAGAGTTGATCGGGTGTCTATTTTACTTCGATCTGCTGTGCCACGAGCTGGTCTGCGCCATAGAGCTTTCTCAAAGCGGGTTTCTCGATCTTGCCGGTGGCGTTTCTGGGCACGTCGGCAAAAATGATTTTCTTGGGGCGTTTGTAGCGGGGAAGTTCCATGCAGAATTCTTCGATCTCCTCCTCCGTGCAGGTCATGCCCTCTTTGATGGAGATGATGGCGCCGGTAATCTCGCCCAGACGTTTGTCGGGAAGGCCGATGACGGCGACATCCTTGATCTTGTCAAAGGCACTGAGGAAATGTTCGATCTGTACGGGATAAATATTCTCGCCGCCGCTGACGATGACGTCCTTTTTGCGGTCCACCAGAAAGTAAAAGCCGTCCTGATCCTGCATGGCCATGTCGCCGGTATAGAGCCAGCCGTCCTTTAAGGTGTCGGCAGTGGCCTGCGGATCGTTGTAATAACAGGTCATGACGCCGGGGCCTTTGACACAGAGCTCACCTACATCGCCCTGAGGTACGGTATTGCCGTCCTCATCCACGATCCTGCACTCCCAGCGGTAGCCGGGAACACCGATGGCTCCCACTTTGTGAATATTTTCAACGCCGAGATGCACACATCCCGGTCCGGTTGATTCGGACAGGCCGTAGTTTGTGTCGTATAAATGGTGGGGAAAGTATTCCTTCCAGTGTTTGATCAGAGAGGGCGGCACAGGCTGCGCGCCGATATGCATCAGCCGCCATTGCTCCAGATCGTAGTCCTCTATTTTCAGATCGCCCCGGTCCAGCGCGTCCAGAATATCCTGAGCCCAGGGTACCAGGAGCCAGACGATGGTACAGTGTTCTTTTGAAACCGCGTCCAGAATGATCTCGGGGGTGGCGCCTTTTAATAACACGGCTTTACTGCCTGCGCACAGGCTACCCATCCAGTGGAATTTGGCGCCGGTGTGGTACAGAGGCGGGATGCACAGGAAGACGTCGTTCCGGTCGGTGAGATGGTGTTTCTGTTCCATCTGGGCGGCCTGCATCAGGCTCTCGTGATTGTGGAGGATCGCTTTGGGAAAGCCTGTGGTTCCCGAGGAGAAATAGATGGCGGCATCGTCATCGTCCTCCAGACGGATGAGAGGGGGCTGGCTGGAGCAGTCTGCCACCAGTTCCCGGTAGCTCTCTGCAAAGGTAGGGCAGCCGTCTCCCACATAGATGAGCAGCCTGCCTTTGCTCAGATTTTCCTCGATGGATTCGATTCGCCCAATGAATTCCGGACCGAAGAAGAGGATATGTACCTCCGCCAGATCGGCGCAGTATTGGATCTCGTCCGCCGCGAAGCGGAAGTTAAAGGGCACGGCGATGGCTCCGGTCTTGAGAATGCCAAAGTAGAGGGGCAGCCATTCCAGACAGTTGAACATGAGGATGGCCACCCGGTCTCCCTTCTGGATGCCCCGGGAGAGCAGCATATTTGCTACTCTGTTGGCCTTCTCGTCGAAGATGCTCCAGGTGATCTCCCGGCGGTAAGGCTGTGCGTTTGTCTGCTGCACCAGGTCGTATTCCTTCCATGTGGTGCGGCGGGGATCGGTCATGGTGGGATTCAACTCCACCAGCGCCACTTCGTCTCCATAGAGCTTATGGTTTCTTTCCAATAAATCCGTTACGGGCATGATGATATTTCCTTTCGTGGTGCGCGTGAGACAGCGCATTATTTTAGTGGTTCGGTCTGATCATTCTCCGCGGCCCATAAGAAACGCCTTGCGGTTGAGTTCAAGGAATCTGGAGGGAACGCATTCCTCGATGGCGCTCAGCCATTTCTCCATGGGGATGTCAAAGTATCTGGAGAGACGTCCCATGAGGACGATGTTCACGGCTTTGGAGCTGCCTGCGGATTCTGCCAGGGACAGACAGTCCATGGCGTCCACGGAAAGCCCCAGGTCTTCCATTTTCCCGATGAGATTTACCGGGTAAGATGCCGCGCCTGTGACTACAGGCATGGGGTCGATCTCCTGTGTGTTCACTACGATGCGGCCATCCGGCTTTAAGTATTCCAGATAGCGGGCGGCTTCAAGCTTCTCAAAGGACACGATGAAATCAGCCTGTCCCTTGTCTATGATGGGAGAGTAGACCTTCTCGCCGAATCTCACATAGGTGACAACGCTTCCGCCGCGCTGGCTCATGCCGTGTACCTCGGAGACTTTCACATCATAGCCCTCCTGCAGGAGCAGGTGGCCTAAAAGCTTGCTGGCAAGCAGGGAGCCCTGTCCGCCCACGCCTACGATCATAATATTTTTGGTGGTGTTGGTATTCATTCCGAGTCTCCCTTCAGCGCATTGAATTTGCACAGCTGACTGCAGACACCGCAGCCTGTGCAGAGGGTGGTGTCGATGGCGGCTTTCCCGTTTTTCATGCTGATGGCGGGGCAGCCCAGACGCATACAGGATTTGCAGCCTGCGCATTTGTCGCAGTCCACCCGAAGAGGAGGCTTTGTCTCCACGTATTTTAAGAGCACACAGGGACGGCGGCTGATGATGACGGAGGGTTCCGGCGCTGCAAGCTCTTCCTTCAGCACCCGGTCACATTCCGCCAGATCGTAAGGGTCTGTCACCGTCACGCGGCGGATGCCCATGGCACGGCACAGCGACTCCAGATCGATTTTGCCGGCAGGGTCGCCTTTTATATTATAGCCGGTGGTGGGATTCTGCTGATGCCCCGTCATGCCGGTGATGGAATTGTCGAGGATGATCACGGTGGAATTGCTCTGGTTGTAGGCAATATTGGCAAGCCCCGTCATGCCGGAGTGCATGAAAGTAGAGTCTCCGATGACTGCCACGGTTTTGCCCTCGCAGCTTCCCTCCATGGCCTTGTTAAAGCCGTGGACAGAGCTGACGGAAGCTCCCATGCAGAGCACCATGTCGATGGCGTTTAAGGGAGGAGCGCTTCCCAGCGTATAACAGCCGATGTCGCCCAGAACGGTGCATTTGTTCTGTGCCAGAGTAAAAAAAAGTCCGCGGTGAGGGCAGCCTGCGCACATCACAGGGGGACGGCCCGGAAGAGGCTCCTCCAGAGCCCGGTGCGCGGGAAGCTCCACGCCCAGTTTCCCGGCGATCAGATTCTGTGAAAACTCACCTTCCATGGGGAAAATATCCTTACCGGAGACCTCCAGTCCCAGCTTTTTGCAGTGATTCTCTATGATGGGGTCAAGCTCTTCGATAATGATCAGCCTGTCCACTCCGGCGGCAAAATCCAGGATCAGTTTTTCGGGCAGCGGATTGACCATGCCCAGCTTTAAAATGCAGGCGTTTTCTCCGAAAACCTCCTTCGCATACTGGTAGCTGGTGGAAGAGGTGATGATGCCGAGCCTTGTGTCGCCCATTTCCACGCGGTTGAAAGGACAGTCGTCCGCATAAGCCGTGAGCTTTCTTGTGCGCTCTTCCACGAAGGGGTGGCGTTTGATGGCGTTTGCAGGCGTCATAATGTATTTGGCAGTATCCTTCACATACGGAATGGGCTCGGGGAGCACACGTCCGGCGGTGTCAACCACACTCTGGGAGTGGGCCACCCGGGTACACATTCTGACGATCACGGGGGTGTCGAATTCCTCGGACAGCCCGTAGGCGAGTTTGACAAATTCACAGGCTTCCGCGGAGTCCGCAGGCTCCAGCATGGGAAGCTTGGCGGCTGCGGCATAGTGGCGGGAGTCCTGTTCATTCTGGGAGGAATGCATCCCGGGATCGTCTGCGACGCAGATGATAAGGCCGCCCCGTACACCGGTATAAGAGGCCGTAAAGAGCGGGTCAGCCGCCACATTCAGGCCCACATGCTTCATGCCGCAAAAGGACCGTCTGCCGGCCAGAGAAGCGCCGAAGGCCACTTCCAGAGCCACCTTCTCGTTGGGGGCCCACTCGCAGTAAATTTCATCATATTTGGCGGCTTCCTCCGTCACCTCCGTGCTGGGGGTGCCGGGATAGCTGGAGACCACAGAACAGCCCGCTTCGTAAAGGCCGCGGGCGAAAGCCTTGTTTCCCAACATCAATTGTTTCATTTAGCGTATACCTTTCATATAAATAAAATGTGCATGAGAGTCCATAACATTTACATTTTAGCATTTTTCGACGGCATAGTAAAGCACCTTGTGTTCGCAGGTCTTATCTGGTATAATTATTTGAAATATACGATAAGCGGCAGGTGCGGGAATCTGTGTCTGATACCGCGCGGCGGCTGAATCGTGTAGAGGGGAAAGGGGATATTATGATACGAAAAAGGATTACAGCACTGGGCCTTATTCTGGCCGTTGGTACGGCATTGGCGGGATGTGGGGGCAAGACGCCCGGGACACCGCTGGACGCCAAGAATCCTGTGACTATCGAAGTGTGGAACTATTATAACGGCGATCAGCTCACTGCCTTTGACAGTCTTGTAAAAGAGTTTAACGAGTCAGTGGGCAAAGAGAAAGGCATTATTGTCAAAAGCAGCAGTCAGGGATCGGTAAATGATCTGGAGACCAATGTGCTGGCTGCCCTGAGAGGCGAAGTGGGAGCCGCCGAGGTGCCGAACATCTTTATGGCGTATGCCGACACGGCGTATACCGCGGATCAGATGGGCGGTATTGTAGATTTAAAGGAGTATCTGACCGGGGAGGAGATCTCGGCATACATAGACAGTTATATCAAAGAAGGGGACTTCAGCGGAGCGGGAGAGATCAAGATATTTCCCATGGCCAAATCCACGGAAGTCATGGTGCTCAATAAGACGGACTGGGAGGAGTTTGCGGCTCAGACCGGGGCGGACTATGCGGATATGGCAGATATAGAGGGCCTGGTGAAGACGGCTCAGGCCTATTATGAGTGGACGGACGCAAAAACCCCGGATGTGGAGGCGGACGGCAGGGCATTGTTTGGCCGGGACGCCATGGCTAATTATATGCTCATCGGCAGCATGCAGCTTGGCACAGAGATATTTCAGGTGTCTGACGGCGAAATGACGCTTAATTTTGAGAAGGAGACCGTCAGAAAGCTTTGGGACAATTATTATATTCCTTTCGTAAAAGGGTATTTTGCCGCTGCCGGGCGGTTTCGCAGCGATGATATCAAGACGGGAAATATTATAGCATATGTGGGGTCCTCTTCCGGCGTGTCGTTTTTCCCGGATGTGGTGAACCGTAATGATCAGGAGAGTTATCCCATTGAAATGGAAGTGCTTCCCTGCCCCGGATTTGCCGGCGGAGAGGCTTATGCGGTTCAACAGGGCGCCGGTATGGTGGTGACGAAGGGCAGTGAGGCGCAGATTTATGCGGCCGTGGAATTTCTGAAGTGGTTTACGGCGGATGAGCAGAATATTCTGTTTTCCGTGCAGTCAGGCTATCTGCCAGTCACCAAAACCGCCAATGACAAGACTGCTATTCTGGAGAGCGGCGCACAGATCAGCCAGAGCATGGAGAAGACGCTCTCGGCGGCTGTGGATATGGTAAACAATAACAGTCCTTACACCACAAAAGCCTTTGAGTCCGGAACTAAGGCGCGCAATATTCTGGAATATGCCATGAGCGACAAGGCTGCGGAGGATCGCAAAATCGTGGAGGAGCGGCTGGCGGCCGGACAGAGTCTGGAGGAAGCTGCAGCCGAGTTCTGTACGGACGCCTGCTTTGACGCATGGTATGAGACCACTCTGGAGGGCCTGCAGGCATTTGAAGGCAGGTAAGAAGGAGGAATAAATGTCTGTGAAGAAAAGGGAAAGAACGATTTTTCGTGAAATATTGGTACCGCTTCTGAGCGTACTTGCGTTTGAGATGTTGTTTATGATGAGTACCATTGTGCTGGGGGGCGTCATAGAGAGGCTTGACAGGAATGCCACGGATATGCTTGCCCAGCAGACGGAAAACAGGGGAAGCTATCTGATAAACGAGATGATCGGAAACTGGTCGGGGCTGGGAATGCTTGCGGACGAGATTGACTCCCGGGTTCAGAGCCGGCTGGAGTCGGGGGAACTGAGGCTGGATGATCTGAATACCAACAGCACAGGCTGTACCGAACTGCTGAAGGAGATCAGCCCTGATCTGATCGACACCATGTACAATAAAAAGATATCAGGCATATTTGTGATATTCCATACGCAGGGTGCAGGGGCAGATGCCATGTCCGAGAATGCGCCGGGCATTTATCTGCGGGATCTGGATCCCACGGCCACCCCCTCGGAGAAGAATGCGGATCTTTTGTGGGAGCGCGCTCCGGTGGATGTGGTCCGGTCGGGCTATATCGCCACGGACTCCGGGTGGAAGCCGAATTTTTCAAGACGGGACAGCGCGGAGCAGGAATTTTTTTATAAGCCGTTTACCGCGGCCTGTACGGATGAGCGCAGACTCAAAGACAAGGAATATGGTTATTGGACAACAAAGGCCTACACGCTTGAAGGGGACAATCGAACTGCCATCGCCTATTCGATTCCCCTCATTTTGGAGGACGGAAGCGTATACGGTGTGCTGGGGATTGAGCTTCTGACGGATTATGTGCAGTCTCTGCTGCCGGCCTCAGAGCTTCTCGAAGACAGTCAGGGTTCTTATCTGCTGGCAGCGTCCTTTGGAGAGGACGGAATTTTGACACCGATCGTGGTCTCGGGCGACATGATGAGTATGCAGGAGGCGGAGGAGAAACAGTTTGCGCTGCGGGATGACGGATGCAGCGTGGAGAATGCGGGCGGAGATTATTACGGGGCGGCAAAACGGCTGGTTCTGTACAGCAATAATGCGCCGTTTGACACGGATCAGTGGTATTTGCTGGGCGTCGGCTCCAAAGACAGCCTGTTTGCCTTTTCCAGACAGGTGCAGGCGCTGCTGTTTTTGTCTGTCATTCTGACTTTTATTGTGGGCCTGGCGGGAATCCTGCATGCGAGTTACAGGCTTTCCAAGCCCATCAGAAATCTCTCGGAGGAAGTGGCCAGGGCGCAGCTTGACAACAGTCTGCCGACACTGTCGCCAACGGGAATCCGTGAGATCGACCGTTTTGCAGACTCTATTTCCCGGCTCGGACGGGAGGTGGTCGAATCCTCCACCCGCCTTTTGAGCATTATGGATATGGCCAGCGTTGAGCTGGCTGGTTATGAGCTCCAGCCGGCGACGGACAGTGTCTATGTGACGGACAATTATTTCCCGTTATTGGGCGTTTTTGGCATAGACGGTTCAAAGCTTTCGCTGGCGGAATTTCTGGAACAGCAGCAAAAGCTCCACCAGTCGCTGGATCATTTTGACGGGGAGGACGGAAGCACTGTGTACAGTGTGCCCCAGCCGGACGGCAGTCTGCGTTATCTGCGCTCTGAACATCAGGAGAAGGACGGCCGCCAGGTGGGACTGATCGAAGACGTGACGGCTTCCACCATGGAAAAACTGAGGATTGAGCGGGAGCGGGACAGCGACAATCTGACCAGACTTTACGCCAGAAGAGGCTTCAAGCGGGAGGCGGACAGACTCTTTTTGAAGCCGGAGGTCTTGAAATACGCGGGACTTCTGATGATCGATCTGGACAATCTCAAATCTACCAACGACAGGTTCGGGCACAATTTCGGAGATCTGTATATTCAGACGGCGGGCAGATGTTTCGTGGAGAATACACCGGAAAACACTCTGTGCGCCCGGATGTCCGGGGATGAGTTTATCGTATTTTTCTATGGATATGAGAATCCGGATGAGATCCGGGAAAAGGTGGCTGCGCTCTACCGGGCTATACGGGAGGTGGAGTTTGTCCTGCCAAACGGAGAGAATATGGGTTTGAGCGCCTCCGGCGGTGTCGCGTGGTATCCCGGGGACAGCAGCGATCTCTCGGAGCTGATGAAGTATGCGGATTTTGCCATGTATCAGGTAAAACGCTCCCAGAAGGGAGAATACAGGGAGTTTGAGCCTGAAGTATACAGACAGCACCTGCTGCAGAATCAGTGCAGGCTGGAGCTGCATAAGCTGCTGGAGACCAGAGATGTAAATTACTTTTTCCAGCCGATCTTCGAGGGCAGGGAAGGGGCGGTATATGCGTATGAAGCCCTGATGCGGGTGAATCTGCCCACACTGCGATCTCCTGAGACCGTGCTGCGTCTCGCCAAAGAGGAGGGGCGTATGCACGACATTGAGTGTATTACGCTGTTTCGTGCCACGGAATGTTACCGGAGACTGCTGGAGCAGGGAGTTGTTTCTGAGGATGCGCTGCTTTTTATCAACTCTATCGCCAACGAGTGCATGACTCTCGAGGAGGAGCAGCGGTATCATGAGCAGTATTATGACCTGCAGGGCCGCATTGTAGTGGAGATCACGGAGGCGGAGCATCTGGACATGGAGCTGATCAGGAGGAAGAGCAGTGTGGAGAGCTTTTCCGGCATGTTTGCGCTGGACGATTACGGCAGTGGCTATAACAGCGAGATCAATCTTCTGGAGCTGAAGCCGAAGTTTGTCAAAGTGGATATCAGCATTGTGCGGGATGTGGATAAAGATATCAACAAACAGCAGATCATCAGCAATATTGTGAGTTATGGACATAAGAGGGATATGCTGATCATAGCCGAAGGCCTGGAGACGGCGGCAGAGCTTGAGAAGGTTCTGGAGCTGGGTGTGGATCTGCTGCAGGGCTATTATCTGGCCAAACCCGGGGAGAGGCCCGGACCTGTCAGCGAAGAGGCGCTTCGGGTAATAAGAGGATTCTCAGAAAAGGGCGTCTGAGAATCCTCCGGGAAAATTTGTGTGCTGATTTTTAAATTTGTACTGGAAATATTGCGAGGGGTGTAGTATAATCAGATACATGCAGATATAGTTCATTGGTAGAACATCAGCTTCCCAAGCTGAGGAGGCGGGTTCGATTCCCGTTATCTGCT
>CANCYO010000076.1 GCA_947382415.1 uncultured Lachnospiraceae bacterium
GTAACGTATCTTCCTAAAAGCGGGTATATCCTCTATATTGATAAGGCAGAACAGTAATGGTACCTCTCCAGCGGCCAGCACCGCACAAAAACAATAAACGGCAAAACCACCGTTTACCATTACAACACCGGCATCCTCCTCTCCGAACAGACCAAAAAACTGCCGATATAGATTAAAATAATAAACAACCGGCCTGAAACTGTATAGAAAGTGATGAACCAAATGAAAACAGTAAAAGACATCATTAATAACTGGGATCCGATCAATATTATGGCATTTTCACCTGATAATGAATATCATACTGAAATTTCGGAGATAGAGCAATTATTAAATACAACTGAAAATGAATTTGAATTAGGCACCGGAATATACAATATTTTTCTCCGATCTTTTGATGATGTATTTAAAAGATCAAAAGCCGACTGTATTGCAATTGCCAGATCAATGATTGAGGCTGTTTCAAATGAATGTTGATTTTATATCTCCGTCACGGTCATATCCGCATTTACAGACAACAAAAATCCCCCCCTGCTGCCCACAGGCGTACACAGGGGGGATTTCGATTATACTCAACTTTAAGACCGGCAGATAAAACTCAGTCCGCCTTGCCCACGGAACCGAAGAGTTCCATCTTCTCTTTCACGGTAGCTTTGATGGCTTCCGCACCGGGAGCCAGAAGTTTACGGGGATCAAAGCCCTTGCCCTCCAGATCCTTGCCGGCCTCGATATATTTGCGGGTAGCATCGGCAAAGGAAAGCTGGCACTCGGTATTTACATTAATCTTTGCAACGCCCAGATTGATGGCCTTCTGAATCATATCCGCGGGAATGCCTGTACCTCCGTGAAGTACCAGGGGAAGGTCGCCTGTGAGCTTCTGAACCGCATCCAGCGTCTCAAAGCTCAGTCCCTTCCAGTTTGCGGGATATTTGCCGTGAATATTGCCGATACCTGCAGCCAGGAAATCAACGCCCAGATCAGCGATGGCCTTGCACTCATTGGGGTCTGCGCACTCGCCCATACCCACAACGCCGTCTTCCTCGCCGCCGATGGAGCCTACCTCAGCCTCAATAGACATTCCCTTGCCGTGAGCTGCCTTAACCAGCTCGGTAGTCTTCTGCACATTCTCGTCGATGGGATAATGGGAACCGTCAAACATGATGGAGGAGAATCCTGCCTCGATACATTTATAGCAGCCCTCAAAGGTGCCATGATCCAGATGCAGCGCCACGGGAACATCGATATCCAGATCCTTCAAAAGACCGTTGACCATGCCTACCACTGCGTGATATCCGCCCATATACTTGCCTGCGCCCTCAGACACACCGAGGATAACCGGCGATCTGCACTCTTTTGCGGTGAGCAGAATGGACTTTGTCCACTCCAGATTATTGATATTAAACTGACCCACTGCATAATGGCCTGCTTTCGCTTTTTTAAGCATTTCTGTTGCAGATACTAACATTTTTCTTACCTCCATTCTTATAATTCGCGCATCCTATGGCTACGCGATAGCAATTTCTGGAAACAGTATAACACATTTTATTCAAAATGAAAACAACCTACGGCGAATTTATTCCGGCACTCGGATCTCCACTGCCCGGCAGCGATTCTCAATATAAATATCCCTGTGGCTGCCGCCGTTCTCCCCGTCCAGCGTCCATGCCACTTCCTCCAGGGATTCAAGCCGCAGCGAGGCGGTACGGAAGCAGTACATGAGGCTGGTGTCAATATCACGGTTCAGCAAAGAGAGAACGATCTGATTCAGCTCCACGGGATTCCCCGGTGCTTTGATCAGGGTAACCTCAAACACTCCGTCGTCCAGCTTCACATTTTTACCGGTAATGTTCTTAAATCCGCCCACAGACACAGAGTTTGTCACCATGCCAAAGATAAATTCGTCCTCGATCACCTGATCCTCCCAGCTCACCTTCATATGGTAAGTACGGATGGAGGGAATCCTTTTAACGCCTTCCAGTACATAGGCGGTATGTCCCAGCACATTCTTGATATCCTGATCCGTCTCATAAGAAACCTCCGTAAAAATGCCGAAGGCTGCAATATAGACAAACACATCCTGATTAAAAGAACCGATATCACAGGGAAAGCTTTTGCCTCTCACAATCTGTTCCGCCGCCTTCACCATGTTTTTAGGCAGGCCCAGACTGCCCCCAAAATCATTGGTGCTGCCTGCGGGAATATAGCCAAGCGGAGTCTGAAAACTGCTCTGCATCATCCCGGTGACCACTTCGTCCAGCGTTCCGTCTCCGCCGCTGCAGACCACCAGATCATAGATGGGCTTTCGGTCTGCCACAAGTTCCACCGCGTCACCCTTTCCCCGGGTGGGGCACACCGTAACCTCATATCCGCCGCCTGTGAACACATCCAAAATATCGGCGAGCTTATTCTTTATCTTAGCCTTTCCCGCCTTGGGATTATAGATAAAAAGCATTTTTTTATCCAGACGCATACCCATATTCTGCCTCCACATTGATGATGTAAAAAAAGAGCGCGCTCCACATATCTGCTTACCCGCCCTCTCTTTGTATATATAGTCATCTCTCCGAATCAGTTACCGCTCAAAAATTTCTCGAGATTCTCCACGGCAAGATTTTCATCCTCGCCCTCTGCCGTCACCACCAGTTCTTCGCCATTGTCCAGTCCCAGCGTCATCATGCCCATAATACTCTTCGCATTGACCTTTTTGCCCTCGGCCTCCACATAGATCCTGCTGTCGTATTTGCTGGCCTCCTGTACCATCAGTGCAACAGGCCTTGCCTCAAGCCCGCTCTCCAATTGAATCCGGATCGTCTTTGTTTTCATTCTGATTCCCTTCTGTGCGCTGCGGCGCGCACTCACACAATAGTTGAATACGCAGTTTTATTCAACCTTCCCGTTCTATCTTTTAAGCTTTTCAGCAAATTCACCGAGTTTGCGCAGTCTGTGATTGACTCCCGACTTGCCCACAGGCGGATCCAGATATTCTCCCAGCTCCTTCAGGGAAGCATCCGGATATTCCAGCCGAACCTCGGCCATCTCCCGCAGATTGTCCGGCAGCATTCTAAAGCCCCCGTGATCCCGGATATATTCAATATCCTCTATCTGTCTGGCAGCGGCGTTCACAGTCTTTGTAATATTGGCCGCCTCACAGTTTACACGTCTGTTAATAGAATTTCTCATCTCCTTGAGAATACGGAGATTTTCAAATTCCATCAGCGCTACATGCGCCTCGCATACATTCAACAGATCCACGATGCTCTCGCCTTCTTTGAGATACACCACATAATATTTCTTTCGAAGTACGATCCTGCCTTCAATGGAAAAAGCATGCAGCACCTTCTGTAACTGCTCCGCCTTCTTTGCATCCGTACAGACAAACTCCAAATGATACCCCTTGGTGGGATCGCTGATGGAACCGGCGCACAGGAAAGCTCCCCTGAGAAATGCCCTCTGACAACAGGAGTTTTTGATGAGAAGCGGATCTACCGGCTCCTCAAGATCTCCTATCCTGAACAAAATTTCACGCATCTGTTCCTCGTCGAAACCGACGCTCGTATCTATATTATACGTTTTCTTCAATAATGTAAAGCCTTTTCTGGAAACAGCTTCATTTTCTGTCTGAAATCCGATGGTATAGCGCCCTTCTCTGTCCCGCCCGTACTGCCCGCAAAAATGCATCATGGCAGCCAGCTCCGCCAGTTGGCAGTGTCTCGCAGGGCTCATATGACCGGCCAGCTCTTCCTTGACATTCTGTGAAAATGACATTTTTTACCTCATAGCCTCTTATCTCTGCAGATCCTGAAGACTCGACTGCGCCATATCCCTGTGATAGAGCTTGATACCGTACTGCCCCTGATCCTTCATGCGCAGATAAAGCTCATTGGCCAGCGTCACACTGCGGTGCTTGCCGCCGGTACAGCCTATGGCGATCACCAGCCGGTATTTTCCCTCCTTCACATAATTGGGAATCAGAAATTGTATCATATCCGTCAGCTTCCGCAAAAAGACTTCCGCATCCTCAAAGCCCATCACATAATCCTGTACTTCTTTGTCATTTCCGGTCTTGTGCTTGAGTTCGTCGATATAGAAGGGATTGGGGAGGAATCTCACATCAAATACCAGATCGGCATCCGAGGGAATCCCATGTTTAAACCCAAATGACATTACTGTCACCATGAGACTATTGTATTCTTCATTGCGGACAAAAATACGGTCCAGCTCTGCTTTCAGTTCCCTTGTCAGCAGATTTGACGTGTCGATCACATAATCGGACATTTTGCGGATCGCCTGCAATACCGTCTGCTCTCTGCGCACACCGTCCTCTACCCGGCCGTCCGCCGCCAGGGGATGTACGCGCCGGGTCTCCTTATAACGCTTGATCAGGACCTGTTCCGACGCCTCCATAAAGAGTATCTCGTATTGATAGCCCTTCTCCTTCAATTCCCGGAGTACCTCCGTGGTCTTCTGGAAAGACTGGTCTGAGCGCACGTCAAGTCCCAAAGCAACCTTGGTGATCTCACCGTTAGGCATACTGATCAATTCCACAAACTTCTCGATCAGGGAAGCCGGCAGATTATCCACACAGTAAAATCCCACATCCTCCAGCATTTTGAGCGCGGTACTCTTACCTCCGCCGCTTATTCCGGTCACAACCACAAATCTCATATGCGCCTCACTTCTTTCTCCGCTAGAATTCTCCCAGGAACACTACCTCCGGCTCCAGATCTACCCCAAAGCGATCCTTTACCCGTCTCTGTACCTCCCAGATCACATCCATGATATCCGCGGCAGATGCATTGCCTGCATTGACAATAAACCCGCAATGCTTATCCGAGACTCTTGCGCCGCCCACCTGAAAGCCTCTCAGGCCTGCGTTCATGATCAGCTCTCCCGCGTAATACCCTTCCGGTCTCTTGAAGGTACTGCCTGCGCTGGGAAATTCCAGCGGCTGTTTCTCCCGCCTTTTGACCGCCAGCTCATCCATTTTTGCACGGATCTCCGCCGGGTCTCCGGGACGCAGTGAGAGAACGACCTCCGTCACGATAAAAGGTCTCCGGCGAATCGTACTTCTGCGGTAACCAAATTCCATTGTTTCATTATCCAGTGTCAGAAACTCACCGTTTTTGTCCAGCACCTGCACCTGTGTCACTACCTGACTCAGCTCCCCACCGTAGGCCCCGGCATTCATCACCACTCCGCCGCCCACGGTTCCGGGAATCCCGGAGGCAAATTCGAGGCCGGTGAGTCCGTTCTGCCATGCCGCAGCCGCAGCCTGTGCCATGGAAGCTCCGGCCTGAGCCGTGATGACGTCTCCCGCCACCCGTATCCCGCTCATCTTTTTGCCGATCTGTAATACGATCCCCTGATATCCGTTGTCACTGACCAGAAGATTGCTCCCGTTCCCAATAATGGTATAGGGATATTCCACCTGGCAGAGATACTTTTGTATCTTCAAAAGCTGCTGTGCATTCTCGATCTCGATAAAACATTCTGCAGGCCCGCCCGCCCGAAACGTCGTATGGGCCGCCATGGACTCCTGTAAATGTATATTTTCCTCCGGAACAAACCCGCGAAGGGTCTCCATCATTGCACTGCTGATCATAAAATACTGCCTCTCTCAAACACTCTCTTTATCATATTATACTTCTTCTCGCAGTATTAATCCTGCAGCGCCATAAATTCCCGCGTCATTACCCAGGGTAGCCAGCGCAAACCGTGCTCC
Source organism: uncultured Lachnospiraceae bacterium (assembly GCA_947382415.1). Lineage (GTDB taxonomy): Bacteria > Bacillota > Clostridia > Lachnospirales > Lachnospiraceae > Acetatifactor. The sequence goes on from CANCYO010000076.1 coordinate 5,720, forward strand.
CCTGCACGCGTTAAAAGTATATTTCTGAAAAACAGGCTCCACATAGGAAAGCAGTATCTCCCCTGCCTTGGACACGCCTCCGCCGATGACAAAAATCTGGGGATTCACCACACAGGCAACCAGCGCCAGTCCCTTCCCCAAATATTCCCCAAACTGCTCTGCTACCTGAATCGCCAGCCCGTCACCGGCCTTCACGGCGTCAAACACCGCCTTGGCCGTAACCTTTCCTTCCCGCAGAAGACTGGCCTTATTGTCCTGCGCCAGTCTGCGGTTAGCCAGTCTGACAATGCCCGTGGCGGATGCGTACTGTTCCAGACAGCCCTGATTTTTACAGCCACAGACTTCCGTCTCCTCATCCTCCACATGCATATGTCCGATCTCTCCGCCAGCTCCTGTGGCTCCGGTGAGAATTTTGCCGTCCACGATGATTCCGCCGCCCACGCCGGTTCCCAGCGTCACTGCCACCAGATTGTCATAACCCTTGCCGCCGCCCTGCCACATCTCGCCGAAGGCAGCCACATTGGCGTCGTTTGCGGCCTTCACCGGCATATTCAGCAGACCGCCCAGAACCTCCGGTATGTTGAAGACTCCCCAGCCCAGATTCACCGCGCCGTTTACCAGATTGCCCTCCGCGTCCACGGCGCCCGGGGCGCCAACGCCCGCACCGGCCACGTCCTCCCGGACTATGGCTCTCTCCTCCATCTTTGCCAGAACACTCGCCGCCACATCCGGCAGGATCGCCTCCCCGCCATGCTCTTTTGCAGTGGGAATCTCCCATTTTTCCAGCAATTGTCCCTGTTCGTCAAAAAGCCCCAGCTTCACCGTAGTTCCGCCGATATCTATACCAAAAGCATATTTACTCATCGTCCTCTTCCTCGTCTCTTCTCTTTGCCAAAGAATTCTGCACCCGCGTATAAAGCTCTTTTGCTGCGTTATATCCCATCTTCTTCTGACGGTGGTTTGCGGCCGCCGACTCGCAGATGACCGCCAGATTCCGCCCGGGACGGATGGGCAGCGTATAGCATACTACCTTGTTGCCCAGATACTCCGTATAGTTTTCCTCAAGCCCCAGCCTGTCATACTCCTTGTCCTTGTCCCACTCCTCCAGACGGATCACCATGTCCACCTGCTGGGTGTCCATGACGGCGGCGGCTCCGAACAATGCCTTCACGTCCACAATGCCGATACCGCGCAGCTCTATAAAATGCTTGGTGATATCCGGTGCAGAGCCCACCAGCGTGTCGTCGCTGACCTTCCGAAGCTCCACCACATCATCCGTCACCAGACGGTGTCCTCTCTTGATCAGCTCCAGCGCAGCCTCCGACTTACCGATACCGCTCTCACCGGTGAGCAACACGCCGATGCCGTGAATATCCATCAGCACCCCATGCACGGAAATACAGGGGGCCAGCTTTACGCTCAGCCACCTTATGATCTCCGCCATAAAAGAAGAGGTTGATTTATTCGTAGAAAAAATCGGCACCTGTCCCTTCACCGCCGTCTCCAGAAAAATCGGATCCGGCTGCAGTTCCCGGCAGAACACGACGCAGGGAACCTCGCTGGAGAGCAGCTTTGTGTATACCGCCCGCTTCTGCTCATCGCTCAGAGTCTCCATATAGGAATACTCCACAAACCCAATGATCTGCAGCCGGGTAGCGTCAAAATTTTCAAAATAACCGGCCAACTGCAAAGCCGGACGATTCACCTCCGCCAGCGTGATGCGGTGTGCTTTCAAATCTACATCCGGAGTCAGATTCTCCAGCTTCATTTTCTCAATGACACGGTTCAGACTTACACTCGCCATGATTGCCCCCCCTTTTCCTCAAACACATTCAGTCTATCATTCCGATTCTCCTTTGTCAACAAAGGGCAGGGACTCTGCGGGCCTGTTTTCCCGCCTTTTCTGAAAGAAATGGAGAATCGCCTCCACCGTCCGTTCATTGAGCTCAGGAACCCCGCACAACTCCTCTCTCGTGGCGTTTCCGATCTCCTCCAGAGATTTAAAATGACGCATCAGGGCCTTCCTGCGGGCCGGCCCTACCCCGGGGATATCATCCAGCACAGACTTGACCTGCGCTTTGCTGCGAAGCGATCTGTGATACTCGATGGCAAAACGATGCGCCTCGTCCTGTATGCGGGTGATCAGCTTAAAGCCTTCCGAATGCGTGTCGATGGGCAGTTCCACATTATTGAAATACAGGCCTCTGGTGCGGTGATTGTCGTCCTTTACCATGCCGCAGACCGGAATGCGTATATCCAGCTCGTCCAGAACCTCCAGCGCGATATTGACCTGTCCCCGGCCTCCGTCCATAAGCAGCAGATCGGGAAATTTGGTAAAGCTTCCAAACTCCTTTTCCAGTTCTTTCTCCCGAAGCTCTCTGCTCTCCTCCATCCCGTGGACAAAGCGTCTGGTCAGAACCTCCTTCATGCAGGCGTAATCATCCGGCCCCGAAACGCTCTTGATGCGGAATTTACGGTAATCGCTGCGCTTGGGTTTTCCCTTTTCATAGACCACCATGGAACCTACGTTTTCAAACCCATTGGTATTGGAGATATCAAAAGCCTCCATGCGATCGATGCCGGGCAGTCCCAGAATGGCCGCAATCTCCTTCACCGCCCCGATGGTGCGTCCCTCCTCGCGCTTTAACCGCTCCCTGTCCTGACTCAGGATCAGCTTTGCATTGCCCGCCGCCAGTTCCACAAGCTTCTCCTTGCTGCCGATCTTGGGTACGCGAAGATACACCCGGTTCCCCTTTCGCTCCGACAGCCATTTCTCGATGAGCGCCGCGTCCTCAATCTCATACTGCAGCATCAGCTCCTTGGGAATAAAGGGAGTCCCGGCATAAAACTGTTTGACAAAGTCTCCAAGAATCCCCGGCTTATCATTGGGCGGCACATTGGTCATATAATAATGTTCTCTGCCGATCAGCTTGCCGTCCCGGACAAAAAACACCTGCACTACAGCCTCACGCTCATCCTGATAGAGCGCGATCACGTCCTTGTCCTCTCCTACGCTGTCAGTGATCTTCTGTTTCTGGGATACCGCCTTGACGCTGTTGTACAGATCCCGGTATCTCGCCGCCTCCTCAAACTCCATGGCCTCCGCCGCCGCTTTCATCTGCTGCTCCAGACTCTTGAGGATCGGGCTGTAATTGCCGTTCAAAAAAGACAGCGCTTCCTCCACTCTGGCCCGGTACTCTGCCTCATCCACATTGCCGGCACAGGGCGCAAGGCATTGTTTGATATGATAGTTCAGGCATGGTCTGTCCAGCCCGATATCTCTGGGCAGCACCCGGTTACAGGTGCGAAGCTGATAGAGCTTATTCAACAGCTCTATGGTATTTTTCACAGCTCCTCCGCTGGTGTATGGTCCGAAATATTTGGACTTGTCCTTCTTCATGGTGCGGGAGATCATGATCCGCGGAAACGCCTCTCCCACCGTTACCTTAATATAAGGATAGGTTTTATCATCCTTCAGGAGCGTATTATATTTAGGGGAATGCTCCTTGATCAGATTGTTTTCCAGCACCAGAGCCTCCAGCTCCGAATCAGTCACAATATACTCAAAACGCGCAATAAGGGAAACCATCCTGTCTATGGCCGGCCCCCTGCCAATGTTCTCCCTGAAATAGGATCGAACACGGTTGTGGAGATTAACTGCCTTGCCCACATACAAAATGGTATCCCTCTGGTCTCGCATAATATAGACTCCCGGCTCATTGGGGAGCTTTTTTAATTCTTCTTCAATGTTGAACATGCGCTGCTCCTGTCTATGGTTTTGCCTCAAACCCCACTCCGGTCACCGGCGCACTATTCAATCCTTCCGTTGGAAAATCTGCCTCTCATGGAATCGGAGTCCTCTGTACCGTTCGCAGGATCCCTCTGCCCGGGTGTCTGCTCCGGCATTTGCTCCATCGTCTGCCCGGGTGTCTGCTCCATCGTCTTCTCCGATACCTTATCCGTATCCGGTATGGCATTCGGTATTTCCTTTGACATCTCATTCAGCGTCCCGGGCATTTTCCATGGCTCTCCCAGAATACCGGTTTTCTCAGCATTCCCCGTTTGTTTGGGAGCTGCGATGTCCTTGGACTCCTTAGGTTCCTCGGGCTCGGGAATGCCCTTTGCCTCCCGGAAAATCTTCATAAATTCCTTGCCGGTGATGGTCTCCTTCTCGATGAGGAAAGCCGCCAGCTTATCCATGACATCTCTGTTCTCGCGAAGCAGTTTGAGGGCTTTCTCATAACTCTCTCTGATGATTTCCACCACCTCGGAATCTATCGCCGCCGCAGTCTCGTCACTGCAGCTTAAGGCTGTGCGTCCCTCCAGATACTGGCTCTCCATCGTGGCCAGGCTCACCAGACCAAACTTTCTGCTCATGCCGTAGCGCACCACCATATTCCGTGCAATGGAGGTAGCCCTTTCAATATCGTTGGCAGCGCCCGTGGTCACGGTCTCAAACACAATCTCCTCGGCGGCGCGTCCTCCCACCAGGCTCACCAGCAGATCGCGCAGCTCCGCCTCGGTGTTCAGATATTTCTCTTCCTCCGGCACCTGCATCACATAACCCAGAGCCCCCATAGTGCGGGGTACGATCGTGATCTTCTGCACGGGCTCCGAATTCTTCTGCAGCGCGCTGATCAGGGCATGACCTACCTCATGATAGGATACGATCTTGCGCTCCTCCTTGCTCATGATGCGGTCCTTTTTCTCTTTACCTACCAGAACCACCTCAACGGCGTTGAACAGATCCTGCTGGTTTACAAACTCACGCTTTTCCTTCACGGCATTGATAGCCGCCTCGTTTATCATATTGGCCAGATCAGAACCTACGGCGCCGCTGGTAGCCAGCGCGATGGCATCCAGATCCACCGTCTCATCCATTTTCACATCCTTGGCGTGAACCTTCAGAATCTCCACACGCCCCTTCAGATCCGGTTTATCCACAATGATGCGCCTGTCAAAACGCCCGGGACGCAAAAGCGCCTTGTCCAGAATCTCCGGCCTGTTGGTAGCTGCCAGAATCAGAATTCCCTTGGAGCTGTCAAAACCGTCCATCTCAGAGAGAAGCTGATTCAGCGTCTGTTCCCGCTCCTCGTTTCCGCCTCCGTATTTGGAGTCACGGCTTCGTCCGATAGCGTCGATCTCATCAATAAACACGATACAGGGAGCATGCTTGGTAGCCTCCTTGAACAGATCGCGCACACGGCTGGCGCCCACACCCACATACATCTCGATGAAGTCGGAACCCGTCAGGGAGAAAAAGGGCACCTTGGCCTCCCCCGCCACAGCTCTCGCCAGCAGGGTCTTACCGGTTCCGGGCGGTCCCACAAGCAATGCGCCCTTGGGGAGCTTTGCACCGATCTTGGTATACTTCCCGGGGTCATGCAGAAAGTCCACGACCTCCACCAGAGACTCCTTGGCCTCGTCCTCGCCGGCCACGTCCTTGAAGGTTACGCCCGTCTCCTTCTGCACATAGACCTTGGCGTTGCTCTTGCCTACGCTCAGAGGGCCTCCCGCTCCGTTCATCTTGCGGAACATGAAACCCATCAGGATCCAGAGCAGTACCAGCGGCAGAACGATTGTGAGCAGGATATCCATCCAGCGGCTGTCGGACACCACGCGCTGGGCCGGAATCTGCTTTTCCTCCAGCCTTGCGGTAAGCGTCGTGAGATCCTCCATCATGCGGGTGGTATAACTCTCGCCCTTGAGCTTGATACTGTCTCCATAGCGCTCCATAAACGCGGAAGTAAAAGGATCCATTTTCTTCTCCTGTACTTCCTTGTCATATTTCAGCGTGACGCTCAGAATTGATTTTTCGTAATTTACCAACACGGACTCCACCTTATCCTCCTTCAGATCCTGAAGGAATTTGGTGTACTCCTGCTCCTCCTGTCTGCTGCTTCCAAGAAGCAGACCCGAGAACAGCATCACCAGCAAAAGGGAACACAGCATGGCGATCAGAAGCATTCCGATGCTCGGTTTTTTCGGCGGTTGATTATTGCCGTTATTATTATTCATCTGATGATTATCCATAACTACTCCATTTCCCGGCCATGCGCCGATATGTTCCATTATATAGACAGTTTAGCCATAAATCAATAAAAGAAATATTAAATATTGCCCAATTTCCCATTGATTTTATATGAAATTTTCTGTATGATAAAACAGAAAATGGGGGTACGTTTATGAGAAAAACAGGTTTTGACAATGACAAATATCTCCAGATGCAGTCGGAGCGGATAAAGGAGAGAATTGCCGCTTTTGGCGGAAAGCTCTATCTGGAATTCGGCGGCAAACTTTTTGACGACTACCACGCGTCCCGGGTGCTGCCGGGCTTTAAACCGGACAGCAAGATCAACATGCTGGCACAGCTCAAGGATCAGGCCGAGATTGTCATCGTGATCAACGCTGCCGATATCGAAAAAAATAAAGTGCGCTCGGACTTGGGGATCTCCTATGACTTGGACGTGCTGCGCCTCATCGACGCGTTTCGCGGTTACGGGCTCTATGTGGGCAGCGTATGCCTGACACAGTTTGCCGCGCAGCCCAGCGCCGTGGCCTATCAGAAGAAATTGGAGTCCCTGGGAATGAAGAGATCGGAAGAGCGTCGTGTAGGGAAAGAGTGTTGCGAGACGTGGG
>CANCYO010000077.1 GCA_947382415.1 uncultured Lachnospiraceae bacterium
AGCAATTCACTGTATGAGGCTTGAAAAGCCTCGAAAAATAAAGAAAGTTCAAGAAATTCATCTGCAAATCCCGATTTATAGATATGATTATAAAAGCTTTGTCTGCCATTTACAATGTATATTTATAAGTCATTTCCATTGGGTACATAATTCCGAAAAGGAAAACGTAACTATGTCAGTCTATGGCAATGCGGCTGCTGTGTTCAATCGGTCCCCCGACGCCGCCCCTCCGATTGACCGGCAACCACATTGCCCCAGGCTAAACCGACTACCTGAAACACGCCAGAAACAGAAAACTCCCGGCATAACCGGGAGCTTTCCGTTTCTTATGAGGGGGGAGATAGTGATTTTCTCAACTATCTGAGATATATCATAAAAGATAAATGTGTCCAAAGTGTGTCGAAAGTATTATTAAATTCTAAAATAAAAATAATGTTTATATAATCAGCAAAAAGACAGAAGAATCATTTGTTTTTCCGTCCTGCCCCGATAGGTATTCAATCCCAGTTGATACACCACCGATACCTGAAAATCCCCCTGTCCGCCATACAGTCTGTCCACACTTCCCGGCCCATAGCGCTCCTCCAGAAAGCTTTCAAAAGCCTCCAGTCTGCGAAACATCACCATCTGCTCCGTGGTTCCCTCCGGTGTGCGCACCCGGAATCTGGCACAGCTTCCGCTGCTGCCCATCCTCACACCCGCCGTAAATATAATCCCCTTCTGGGCAAACAACGGCTTCGGATTCCCCACGCCAAAGGGTTCCAGAAGCTCCAGCTCTTTGGCCAGTCCCTCGTCCGCATAAGCCAGAGGCAGCGGCACATCGATATGTATCACAGGAATAAAATCTTCCTCACCGAGAACACAGTTTTCGTTTAACTTCTGCCGAAACTGCTCCACATCCTCCTCCCGCATGGACAGCCCCGCCGCCATTTTATGCCCGCCATATTTGGTCAGAAGCTCCTTTACCTGTGTCAGGGCTTCATACATATGATACCCCTCCACAGAGCGGCCGGAGCCCTTGGCCCCCTCCTCGCCTCTCGTCAGCACAAAGGTGGGACGGTTATACTGCTCCCGCACACGCCCTGCAATAATGCCGGCCAGACTCTCATGCACATCCGGCAGAAAGACCACCAACACCTTGTCCTGCTCCCTGTGGTGCTCCCTGATATCGGTTTCCGCCTCCTCCACACCTTTCAGGGTCAGATTCTTGCGACTGACATTCATGTCAAAAAGCTCCCTTGCCGCACACATGGCCTCCGCCTTCGTCTCGCTCTGCAGAAGTTCCAGCGCCCGCCTGGCCGTGTCAAGCCGCCCCGTGGCGTTCAGGCAGGGACCCAGCACAAAGCCCAGATGATATGCGGAAAGCTTACTCATCTCGATACCATTCACCTCCATCAGAGCCCTCAGCCCCGGATTCCGGCTCGCTCTGAGACGTTTTAATCCCTCTCTCACCAGAATACGGTTCTCGTCCGCAAGCTCCATCACATCGCACACCGTGGCAAACGCCGCAAATTCCAGAAACTCTTCCATAAGCTCTGTAGCTGTCTCTTTGGCCACATCCCGCCCGGTAAGCCATGCCGCATCCGACAGCAGTGCCTGCATGAATTTACAGGCCACCACACCGCCGCAGATCCCCGGAAAGGGATAGCAGCATTCCTCCCGCTTAGGGTCCACCACTGCCAGCGCGGGAGGAAGCACCTCCCGCCTGACCGTCCCACCGTCTTCCGTCTCCCACACATAAGGCACCTCATGGTGATCCGTCACCACCACATCAATTCCCATGGAGACGGCCATCTCAATCTGCTGCGCCGCCGCGATCCCATTGTCACAGGTGACGATCAGTCCCACGCCATCCTCCGCCGCCAGCCCGATCAGATGATCGTTTAGTCCGTATCCGTCGTGAATGCGATGGGGAATGGCAGTATCTGCCTGACCTCCCAAAGCCCGAATCCCCTTTGTCAGAATATAGGCTGAACAGATGCCGTCCACATCGTAATCCCCTATGACGCGAATGTGCTTTCCCTGCTCAACAGCCTCCCGCACAGCCTCCACCGCCCTGTCCATATCCTTTAACAGCCATGGCGAATAGCAGTCCTCCAAAGTCCCGTTCAGGAATCTGTCCACCTGCGTCTCCTCCGTCAGATTCCGGTTTCGCAGTATGCGGGCCAGAATCGGACTGATTCCAAACCGTTGTGCCCATTTTTCAAAGTCGGCCTTTTTGGCCGCTACCATCCACTTCTCCAAGCTCATCCCTCCCAGCCGAAGGAGAGCACTCTCATCGCTCCCGCCTCTTTGCGGAAGGTTATGCCCAGATAGACATTTCCCTCCCCCTCCTCGGGATTGCCGCACTCTATCTGCAGGCTTATTTCCTCTCCCTCTGACAGCTCCTCCACAGAGCCCATACACAGCCGCTTTGCCCACGCGCCTGCAAATCCGAATTCTCCCCGCTTCAGCTCCTGCAGGCAGGATGCGTCCGCCTCGCTGCTCATATACTTCAGGCAGACTGCGCCGTCCCCTGACAGATATGCTTCTCCGAAAATCTTTGCAGCTTCCTTTAACGCCTCCCCGTCGGCATTCAGTCCGTCCGTATTCAGGGCAAAGGTGCCCGCCGTCGCCGCCAGAACAGTCCCCCAGCCCTCCTCATACTCAGAGGTATCAGGAAAACCATAGCTGATGCCATATGTGCTGTATACATCCTCCACAAGCCTGATGATCTCCGCATACAGCGCATCTCCTTCCCCTGTCCGGATCCGGTAATCGCCGTTTTCCATCTGCTGATATCCGCTCTGCGCAAGCAACGCTCCCGCCTCCTGCGCATCCATGCCCTCATACATGAGTATCTGCATATAAATATGCTCATTCTCACTGTGTACGAATCCCAGAGGCGCATTGTTCACCAACCTCTCATCCTCGGGAAAGAGCATCCTGTAGCCGTTTCCCGTCACAGGCACAGCCGGTATCTCCTCCGGCATCCCTTCCTGAAAATATTCTATATGATAGCCCGGTTCACCGGTCGGATCCGCCGGCTCCGACGGATTCGATGACCCTGACACATCCGGCGACTCTGTTTGCTCTTCTGCATCCGTTCTGCCGTCTTTGATCATTTCATCAGCCGCCTGCTTCGCCGCCCGGACTGCTGCCACTGCATCCTCCGGATTCACAGCTCCAGGCGCCTGACGCTCTCCCGATGTGGCAAACAACACTGTCATTGCCGCCACCAGCAGCACTGCTACAATTCCTATCTGTAAACTAATTCTCTTCATAAGCATGATCGCCTCTATTCTTTCCTCCAACGCATTTTTGCTGAAACCACTGCTGATGGGCACCGACACACTCCTGCGCTCCGCCATGGCGATCAGAGTCATGGCGTAATTGCCCTGGGAATGCCCGCCCGACATCCTCACCACCGTCTCGTCACAGGACAGTTCGATATCCCGGCTGCACTGAATATACAACAGCCAGACCAGGGGATTAAACCAGTGAACACAAAAGGCAGCCGTAAGCATCAGTTTAAACAACGCGTCAAAATGCCTGATATGAACATATTCGTGGGCCAGCATAAACTCCAGCTCTCTTCCATTCGTCCAATCCGTCTTATCCGGAAACAGAATCACCGGATGCCAGATACCGTAAGTAAGCGGCGTCTGAATACCTCCGATCCGGCGCACTGAAATCCTGCGCCCAAGCTTATGTCCGGCCAGAAATCTGTCTACATAAATATTCTCTACCGGCAGAGACTCCGCAAACCTGCGTCTGTAAATCCAATATACTACCGCAAACCATCCGGCGCACAACAGGCTGCCTGCCCGGATTATAACGCTCACTTCCCTGCCGGATAAAATGCTCCTTATCCAATTCTCACGCTGCAATCCGTCCGTTTCCGCAGGCTTCATATCCGTCCGGTCTGTGCCTGTCGGAGCGTCTGTTCGATCTGCGTCCATCTGCTCTGTGCCCATATAGTTCATACCCGTATGGGCAGCGCCCATATTTACCCCATCCGCATTTCCTGCAGGCACATTTCCTGATCCGTTATAAATCGTCCCTGCATGGCTGATGGCCCCGCCGGCTTCCGGCAGCATCGAATAAATGCTCCATCGCGATGCAATCTCAACCGGAACCAGCAGACGGAGAATCACAATCCCCCACAGAAGCACAAAGGTTTTCTTGGGAAGACGGTGCAGCAGCAGACTTCTCATCAAAAATACCACAACAATCATCACAGAACCTGTCAGGCTCATTTCCAGTAAAGTCATATGTACTCCCCCCCTCACTGCAATTGTTTCACAATATCCTTCAGACGGCTGATCTGCTCCGCCGAAACCTCTTTCCTGTCAAGGAGCGCGGCAAAAAGCTTATCCACCGAACCCGCGTACAGCTTCTGAATCAATTCGTCTGTTTCCGCCCGCTGCACCTGTTTTCTGTCCACCAATGCATGACAGATATATCCCGGTTCCCTGCGCTCCACCGCTCCCTTTGCAATGCAGCGTTTGATCAGCGTATAGGTGGTATTTTTATTCCAGCCGATCTCTTCCTTCAGCCGCTCCGCCACATGCTTTGCCGCCACATCTCCCTCGTCCCAGAGTACATCCATCACCTTCAGTTCGGAATCAAATAATTTTTCATATTCAGCGCCCATAGAATCCTCCTCTACTCATTCGGATCTTCCAAAACCCAATTTGTACTACTATAGTAGTCTCTACAATTAGACTACTACAGTAGTTTGCATTTGTCAAGTTTTTTCCACCGGATGTCAAAATCCACTTTTTTTGTTATAATACATACAACCTGCGGCCCCGAAACCGTACCTGTAAAGTGAAAGCGGCTTTCACTTGATAAAAATATGGGGAGGAAAACTCATATGGACGACAACCAGATTATTGAACTGTACTGGGCGCGAAAAGAAGAGGCGATCCGGGAAACTTCGCTGAAATATGGCAGATTATGCTCCCATATTGCCGGAAATATTTTATCCAGCCCGGAGGACAGCGAAGAATGCGTAAACGACACATACTTTGCCGTATGGAATGCGATCCCGGACGAACGTCCCAACAGATTCTCCGCCTTTGTCAGCAAAATCACCAGAAATCAGGCGTTAAAGAAATTTGAATACCTCTCTGCGGCAAAAAGAAATCCTGCTGCCGTTACCTCTTTGGAGGAATTAGGCGATTGCGTATCGGGAACAGAAAGTGTGGAATCAGAAGTTGAGGCAAAACGCATAGAAAACATAATCGATAAATTCCTGTGGCGGCAGGGCATTGAAAAAAGAAACATTTTCATCAGACGCTACTGGTATTTTGACTCTGTCGAATCCATTTGTAAAGACACCGGTTTTTCACAGAGTAAAGTAAAATCCATGTTGTACCAAATGCGTCTGAAGTTAAAAAAATATCTGGAAAGCGAGGGCATCGAACTATGAATAAAAAACAATTATCGGAACATATCGGAAATATTGACTCCGAACTTGTCCAGCAGGCACAGACAATCCCCAATTATGCGGCGCAGCGCCGTATAATAAGATTCCGCCGTCTTGCGACGGCGGCCGCGGCTCTGCTCCTTATGGTTTCCAGCTTCAGCGCAGGGGCAATCGCCTTTGCCCGGGAAATCATCATCGAAGTGCCGGCAGAACAGGAAACCGTTGAACTGAAGGAAATCGGCCTTACGCTGATATTACCCGACAGTTGGAAGGGCAAATACGAAGTGATCCAGGATACCTTTGAGCCATACAATTCTCCCATGTGGGAGTTTTGTGTAAAATCCGTCTATGACGCAAAAATACCGACGGATGAATCGGGAGAGGTGTTGTATCGGGGAACCCTCTTTTATGTATTTCAATATGAAGACTATGGTATGTCGACAGAAGAGTTTGAAGAATGCGGCATCGCAGGAATTGGCCGCTATCTCTTCGCTACGGAAAATGCCACTTATGTCATCATGTATACGACGGATCTTCAATTTGATCCGGAAAACCCGGAGCATCTGGCCGATTGGAACGCCCTGGAACAATCGGAACAGGATATCCGTTTTGTGGTTGACAATATATTAAAAGACAAGGAGTGATTTTCATGAAACATAAAGGAAGCCGGAAGCTGATCACTCAGCTCCCGGCTCCCTTTATGTTTACCCTTTATCTGCATTCCTTATTTCGCGCTCACCTTAGGCGGGAATTTCTTTCTCAGCACATACCAGAGGGCTCCGGTAATGCACACGGAGGAATATGCGCCGCAGACGATACCAACCATCAGAGGCAATGCAAAATCCCGGATGCTGGTCACGCCCAGCACATACAGGCAAGCCACCATGACAAAGGTGGTCAGGGATGTGAAGATACTTCTGGACAGGGTCTGGGTAATGCTTGCGTTCACCACATCCTTCAGATCGTCCTTTCTGTTCATCACTGCCATATTCTCACGCACACGGTCAAAGATAACGATGGTGGCGTTCACTGAGTAACCGACAATAGTCAGCATACATGCGATGAAGGTGTTGCCCACGGAGACCTTCGCCACCGCATAGAACGCCAGCACTACCAACACATCGTGCAGCAGAGCCACGATACTGCTGATACCGAAACGCAGATCCTTGAAGCGGATCCTGATATAGATCAACATGCAGATAATAGCCACTGCCACCGCCAGGATAGTGTCTGTCTTCATCTCATTGCTGATAGTAGAGCTGATGGTCTCGGAATTGATCACATCCTCCGTCACGCCGAAGGTGGTCATCAGCATCTCGTCTATGGCTTCTCTCTGATCTACCGTCAAGGTGTTGGTCTTGAAGATGATCTCATTGGTCTCCTCCACATTCTGAACCTGCACCGCGCTTCCGGTCAGTTCCTCCATCAGAGGCACCACTTTATCGTTCGCTTCCTCCAGCGTCATATACTCATTGAACATAACGGTGGTGGCGGTACCGCCCTTAAACTCCAGACTGTAATTGAGCATGTCGCCGGTTCCTGCCTTGTTGACTCCCATCACCACAAAGCCCGCGGCGATCACCGCGATGGACACACCGAAGAAAATGCCCTTCTTGGAAAGGAAGTCGATAGGCTTGCGCTCCTTCGCCACACCGTACCACTTTGCGTCCTTTACTCCCAATGCATAAAATGCCTGCATGATGAATCTGGTCACCACCAGCGCTGTGAACATGGACAGCACGATACCAAGAGCCAGCGTCTGCGCAAATCCCCTGATGGTGCCGGGCGCCAGGAAGAACAGCACCGCCGCCGCGATCAGCGTTGTGATATTGCCGTCCACGATGGCGGACAGCGCTTTGTCAAATCCAATCTTCATGGCGCTCTGCACACTCTTTCCGTCAGCCAGTTCCTCACGGATACGCGCAAAGATGATCACATTCGCATCCACTGCCATACCGATGGAGAGGATGATACCAGCCACACCGGAGAGGGTCAGAGTCATGTCAAAGCCGTTTAACAGTAATACGATCAAAGCCACATATAAGCCCAGACCCAGTGCGGATGCCACACCGGCCACAAAATATACGGCGATCATAAAGACGATCACGATGGCAAGTCCGATGGCGCCCGCCTTCAGGCTGGTGTCGATGGCTTCCACACCAAGCTGTGCACCCACCACTTTAGAATGCAGCTCTTCCAGCTCCAGCTTCAGACCGCCGATACGGATGGTGGATGCCAGCTTTTCTGCGGCCTCCGCGCTCTCCATGGGGGTGATCTGCGCATTTCCGTCGGTGAACACACCGTTCACACCGGGCACACTGACAAACTCTCCGTCGTAATAAATAGCCAGCGTCTCGCCTTTCTGATAGGCGTTTCTGGTAGCGTTGGCGAATTTCTCCGTTCCCTCCGGCGTCATGGTCAGATCCACGGCAAAAGTGGAATTCTGCATCTGGTCCCGGGTAGTCACCGCCCGGGCGTCCTTCACATCCGTTCCCACCAGCACGACGGAACCGTCCGCCAGAAGCTCCTCAATGGTCTTGTTGAGCACATAACCGCCCGTGACACTCTGGGAATAATTCTGATTGCCCTCTGCGTCGGACTGTGCGATAAAATACAGGGAACCGGGACGCCCCAGCTCCTGCAGGATGGCATTAGCGTCGCTCACGCCGGGAATCTCGATATTGATCCGGTCGCTTCCCTCCTGATAGACGATGGCCTCAGTGCTGTAGGTCTCTACACGCTGCTGCAGTTTATTGATGGTATCGCTCATATCCGTAACGCTGGGGGCTTCCTCTCCCACCGCCTGATAAGTGATGCTGACACCACCGGCCAGATCAAGTCCCAGCTTGATGTCCGATGCGCTGCCTGTGCCGTCTGCGTCTATCCCCCGGAAATCCACATAAGTGACTCCTGCGAGAAGCAGAATCGCACACAGCAGAATTACGATTGCTTTGCTCTTCTTCATTTTCTCTTGTCCTCTCTTTTTCTATATTCTTTCTGTAAATATATTCTTTTTGTAAATGCTGTCCGCATGAAGTCCCGTCCCATGCTTACCCGGCATCCTCCTCTTCCATCTCCGCAACTTTCAGCATGATGGCGCATTCGATCCGCTTCTTCTGAAGTTCGCAGCCCACATCGTAGGCGTCGTTGATATTGCCGTGGAAATTGTAGGAATTGGCCGCACAGCCTCCGCTGCAGTAAAACTTTGCAAAACACCGTTTACACTTGTCCTTCGCATAGACATTGCAGCACTTGAACTCGTCCCGGATATCCTCCCGCACGATCCCCTCGTCCACATTGCCCATGAGGAACTTCTCATTCCCCACAAACTGATGACAGGGATAGAGATCTCCCCAGGGCGTCACCGCCAGGTATTCCGTGCCGGAACCGCAGCCGGACAAACGCTTTGCCACGCAGGGCCCACCCTGCAAGTCTATCATAAAATGAAAGAAATGAAAAGCCCGTCCTTCTTTTTTACGCTTTATCATCTCCGCCGCCAGTCTGTCATATTCCGAGAGGAGTTTTGGAATATCCGCCTCCGTGATGGCATAATCGTCTTCAGGCTGCGCCACCACGGGCTCCACGGAAATCTGTTTGAAACCCAGATCCGCAAGATGCAGCACATCCTCCGCAAAATCCGGATTGTGATGGGTAAAAGTGCCCCTCACATAATAATTCATCTGATCCCTGCTCTCGGCAACCTTCTGGAACTTCGGGACAATCTGGTCATAACTGCCCTGCCCGCCCCGGAAGGGACGCATTCTGTCGTGAACCTCTCTGCGTCCGTCTATGCTCAGAACCACATTTGCCATCTCTCTGTTGACAAAATCCAGAATCTCGTCGTTTAAAAGCACACCGTTAGTAGTCAGCGTAAAACGAAACTTTTTATTGTTGGGCTCTTCAAGGCTGCGCCCGTACTCCACCAAGCGCTTTACCACATCCCAGTTCATCAAAGGCTCCCCGCCAAAAAAGTCCACCTCAAGATTCACGCGGTTGCCGGAGTTTGCCACCAGAAAATCCAACGCCTTTTTTCCCACATCAAAGCTCATCAGCGCCCGTCTTCCGTGGTACTCGCCCTCCTCCGCAAAACAATATTTGCAAGCCAGATTGCAGTCGTGGGCAATGTGCAGGCACAGAGCTTTCACCACCGTCTGCCTCTTCTTGAAATCAAACACATAATTCTCATAAATATCAGGGGCAAAAAGCTGACCTTCCCGCTCAAGCTGCAGCACTTCTCTCACCGCCTCGCCGATCTCCTCCTGAGGATAGGGGAGATTGGCCAGATTGATCACCGCGGCGCAGATCGTGTCTACGTCCTTGATGCCCTCGTTCACCAACGGCTCCACCAGCGGGATCATGTCGTACACGATATCGTCCACCACATGCACAGAACCGCTGTTGACATCCATGACAATATTGTAACCGTTGCTCTTATATTGATGTATCATGGTATTCCTTTCATCTCACATCATTCATCCGTAAATCAAAACGGACTTCTGACACAACGAAAGCAGCGAATAAAATCGCTGCTCACCGCTAGTCTCGATTTAATTGATGTCCGATTATTTAATCTTCTCGCAGCTCTGATTGCCTACCGTACAGGAAGTCTTACATGCCGACTGACAGGAAGTCTGGCACTCGCCGCAGCCGCCCTTCTTCATGGATTCCTTTAAATCTCTGGTAGTTAAAGTCTTGATATGCTTCATATTAGAAAGCCTCCTTATCAACAGTAGATATCATGCCAAATTTTTTAATATTATAGCACAGTATGCAAACGCTGTCAACTGATCATTCCGCCCAGCATACCGCCCCCGGCGCACAGCGCCAGCGTGGTAAAAAAGGAATTCCCCAATGTGTCAGGACTTTTCTTCACCGCAAGCGAGACCACCGCCAATACCACAAAATAAGCTATTCCCATCAAAAGCCCCCACATAAATTTCCTGTTCTGCAGCTTTTTGCCGGTCACAAACCCCGCAAAAAAAGTTGACACCACATAGATCGCTATGATGGCGATCGCCACAGGGCGCTCCGTAAGCTCAAACTTAAACAAAAAGAACGCTAACAGCAAAAGCAGCCCCGTTGTCAATATGTAGGAAAATAAGAGGCTTTTCATTAAGAAGAACACAGGGATACCTCCCTCGTCTGCCGCTCCTCTGCCTCTCAAACCTGTTTCATTCTGCATCTTCCGCTCTCCCTTCCCCTATGATCCGAATTTGATCCGAACACTATGGTTTACCCGCTTCTTTATGTTAAATTTATATTCACAAGCTCTCAAAAACTTGACAACTGCATCCGTATATTGTATATTTGCTTGTAACAATCAATATCTAACAAATAAATCAAAAAGGAGTGAACATTTTTGGACCCAAGCGTCATACCACAAACTGCTTCAACGGCTCAGGCCGACACTATTGTACAATTCGCAGCTCTGATAGTTCTGATCTTTCTGTCCAGCTTTTTCTCTTCGGCTGAGACTGCTCTCACCACGGTAAACCGTGTGCGGATGCGCTCTCTGGCAGAGGAAGGCAACAAACGGGCAATCATGGTCAACAAGATTCTGGACCAGTACAGCAAAATGCTAAGCGCCATTCTCATCGGCAACAACATCGTGAATCTGTCCGCATCCGCTCTGGCTACCACACTGGCTATGAGGATCAATCTGGCAGTGGGAATCGCCACCGGCATTCTGACGGTCACTATTTTGATCTTCGGCGAGATCGTGCCCAAGACCGGAGCAATGTTTTCCAACGAGAAACTTGCGCTGCTCTATTCCGGCATTATCTACGGTCTGATGCAGCTGCTCACGCCTGTGATCTTCATCGTGGACAAAATGTCTCAGTTTATTTTAAAACTCTTACATATTGACCCCGACAAAAAGGTCAATACCATGACGGAGAGCGAACTGAAAACCTATGTGGACGTGAGTCACGAGGACGGCATCATCGAGACGGAAGAACGTGAAATGATCTATAATGTATTTGCCTTTTCCGATGCGGTGGCCAAGGACATCATGATCCCCCGCATCAAGATGGTGGCCGTGAGCGTGGATGATTCCTATGACAAGGTTTTGAGCGTTTTCAGAGAATCCATGTACACCCGCCTTCCGGTCTACCGGGAAGACAAGGACAATATCATCGGCCTGATCAATATAAAAGATTTTATTTTGTCTGAGAGAGCGGAAAACTTTCAAGTACAGAATATTCTGCGGGAGGCTCATTACACCCATGAGTTCAAGAAAGTCGCCGATCTGCTGCTGGAGATCCGCGAAAAGACCACCTACATGACCTTCGTTCTGAACGAATACGGAGCCACAGTGGGTATGCTGACTCTGGAGGATCTGCTGGAGGAGATCGTCGGGGAGATCCGCGACGAATACGATGAGGACGAAGAACAGTTGATTCAGGAAGTGGATGAGCACACCTATCTGGTGGAGGCCAGCATGAAGCTGGATGATATCAACGATGCGCTGGGCACCTCCTTCGACAGTGAAGATTATGACTCCATCGGCGGCATTATGATCGAGTATCTGAATCATCTGCCCGATGACAATGAGGAAGTACGGCTCTCCGACGGCATGACCCTGAAAGTACAGGGCATAGATCAGAACCGTATCGCCAAGGTGCTCCTGACTCTGCCCCCCGAGGCCGGCGAGGAAAAAGACGGGGAAGAGGACGAGCCGCTGGAAGCGGAAGCCTGACACAGCTTATTTTAAAATAAAAAAGCCAATAAAACCGGGGGATCTCTCCTCCGGTTTTCTTTATTTTACAAGCATCGCATCCCCAAAACTGAAAAAGCGGTACCTCTCTCTGATTGCCTCCTCATAGGCCCCAAGCACCTGTTCGCGTCCCGCGAGAGCCGACACCAGCATCACCAGTGTGGATTCCGGCAAGTGAAAATTTGTAATCAGGCAATCT
>CANCYO010000078.1 GCA_947382415.1 uncultured Lachnospiraceae bacterium
AAAAGCAAAGAAAAGCAAAGAAAAGCAAAGAAAAGCAAAGAAAAGCAAAGAAAAGCAAAGAAAAGTGAAGAGAAGTGAGGAAGAGTGAAGAATAAGTGAAAATATGGGAAAAAATAAGTGAATAGTAAGTGAAAAGGAAATGAGAATGGAGATACATAGAATCAATAGCGGGAATGTAAATTGCTATATAGTGGCAGATCAGGGCGGAGCCATATTGATAGACACCGGAAGACAGCAGTATCGGGAAAAGATTTTAAAGCAATGCCGGAGATTTTCAGTTAGATTAATCGTGCTCACACATGGACATCTGGATCACTGTCAAAATGCGGCATATCTTGCCGATGCTCTGTCTGTTCCAATTGCCATGCATGAAAGGGACCGGAACCTGATACCGGATAATACAAAACAGCCCCTGTCGTCAAATACTTTTCTGGGCAGGATTGTTTTGTCTGCGTCTCTTCGCAGCTTTGAAAAAGATACGTTGGATGTGTTTGAGCCGACAGTGTTGCTGAGAGCCGGTGACAGCCTGAAGCCGTATGGTGTGGATGCTGAGGTTGTGGAGCTGCCGGGACATACCAACGGATCTATCGGCTTGAAGCTGAGCGACGTGCTCTTTGTCGGGGACGCTCTGATGAATATGTTTTATCCTACGACGGCGATGCTATATACAGATGAGAGTCTTATGAGACAAAGCGCAGTACAGATCAGCGGTATGGGAAATATGAAAATATACTTTGGGCATGGTGGTCCGGTAAGGAACCGGAATTGGGTATAGAATATAATTGAGTAAAAGCTCTTTGTGGTATATACTATTAAAAAGAAGATTTTCCGAAATACAGTTTATATAGAAATTATGGAGAGGATGCGATGTTATGGTAACGACTGAAACTGTAACGATAAGAGTGCCGGTAGGAATGTCAAAATATCTGAAGACGATGGATTCGGAAACGGAGCTTATCAGAAATGCGCTTTTGCTGTATCCGTATATTTTAAATCAGACTATATCACATGGCGGCGCGGCAGAAATTTTGGGAATTAGAAAATCCGAGTTAATTGATATTTATGACAAATTAGGATATTCGTATTTGGACATGACGATGGATGAACTCGATTTGGAACTGGAAACTTTCAGACAGTTGAAAATGAGGGAGGCTGCAGAATGATAGTTGTATCAGATACAACACCATTGATATCGCTTCTCAAAATAGATCGCATGGGTTTACTTGAAAAACTATTTGGACAGGTTCTGATACCCCAGGCAGTATTTGATGAGTTGACAGCAGACGAACGCTTTAAACATGAAGCAGACCAGATTAGACGGAAACAATTCATTAAAGTTAAGGCTGTAAAAAATCCTGAATCTGCCAGTATACTTAAAAGGGCAACCGGACTTGACCAAGGGGAGAGTGAGGCCATTATCCTGACTGATGAGCAAAACGCAGATGTATTGTTAATGGATGAGGCAAAAGGAAGAGCAGTGTCTTTTCAAATGGGTTTTAACATAATGGGAACAATCGGTATACTTATGGCAGCTTATGAAGAAAGTGAGTTGACAGCAGACGAAGTGCGAGAGTGTGTTGAAAGTTTGCAAAGAGCCGGAAGGCATATCAGTCAAAAACATTATCAGATGTTGTTAAATAAGTTAGGCGAGTAAATTTATATAATACATGTGGCATGGTTTCTATAAGCTCTATCCTGTTCAAAGAGAACAAGATAATGAAGAGAGGTACGGCATTGGCATGAAGCGCTTATTCGATATTCTTCCGGCAGACTTTTTCAAGCCGCTCACAAGTAAATACCGGCAGGAATATGCGGATTGTATCATGCAGCTTTTCAATGCGTTCAAGCCCGAGATCTCTTATGGCGTGGGCCGGGAGATCGTGGTGAAGGAGCTGACTGATTATTTTGAGGCCGACGATGTGGAGATGAGCTTTGACGATGAGACCTATGTGTCCGACGCGCGGGAGAAGGCAAACGGCGTGATCGCCATGCTGAAACGGTGTGGCTGGATTGAGTATGAGCAGGAGACGAATCATCAAATCAATGTGGTATTGTGTGAGTATGCCATTCCCGTCATAGAGAGCATGAATCGTGTCATCAGAGAGGAAGAGGCGGAGTATCAGGGAATCATTTCGCAGATTCACGCAAGCCTGCAGAATGAAGAGCTGTACAGTAAACCATACGAGCTGATCATCAAAGGTGTGCTGGAGAACACGGAGCGGCTGCTGTCGGAGCTGAAGAAGCTGAACGCCAGTATCAAGCGCCATATGGACAGGCAGACTAATGATATGGGTGCGGATGAGATCTTAAATCATTTCTTTGAGTATCATCAGAATATAGGTTCCAAAGCATATCTGAGAATGAAGACCAGCGAGAATATTTCCTATTTCAGAACGGCGATCATTGAGCGCATCGAGCGGATGATGGAGAGTACGGAGATCATGGAGCGCGCAGTGGCCGGATATATGGAGGTGGAGGAGACGGGAGACCCGGATCAGGCATACGATCAGGTGATCGCCATCCTGATAGATATCAAATCCTCTTTTTACCGCCTGGACGACATTATTGAGGAGATCGACCGGAAACATGCGCGGTACATGCGCAGTGCGGTGATGCGGGCCAGATTCCTTCTGGCAACGGGCAACAATCTGGAAGGAAAACTCTCTAAGATTCTGGACGTTTATGTCAGACAGCTCAATCAGGAGAAAGCGTCCGATCAGGAGAATCAGCCGGATATGGAGGATTTGTTGACGCTGGAGTCCCTGTTTTCGCTGTACCCTCAGAGCTATGTATCGCCGGAGTCCCTTCAGACCATACCTGTCACTAAAAAGCTTGGAACCATCAGCAGATTTTCCGATGAAGCGGGTATGAGCGAGGAGGACAGACAGTTATACAAAGAGGCGCTGAGGATGAAGAACCGCAGCCGTTTTTCCAGAAAGAATATCAACGAATATGTGGTAAATTTGTTGAAGGGGCGGGATGTGCTGCCGGTGACTGAGGTGCCCGTGGAGTCCCGCAGAGACCTGATCCGTATTATTTATATCAGTATTTATGCGGGCAATCATTCCAACAATTATACCATCAGAAGAAGCGGCAGACAGGTGGAGATGCAGGGATATTCTCTGCCCTATTTTGATATCCTGAAAAAGTGAATACCGGGGGAGTATTATGTTTGAAGAATTGATGGAGTCTACGGCGCAGAAGGAAAGATTCCGCGTCGCTGCCAATAAGTTGTTGAATCAATGTTTTCTGCTGCGGAAACGGGAAGATACAAAAAGAGAATACATTTTTGTCAGGCAGAACAGGGAATTGTTTCTTCCCTTTTTTGATCTGTTGGGATATGATCTGAAGATCAATGAGGATCAGGGCGTCATCGGTATTGTGAACCAATTCGGCACGGGACGGCTGGCTCTGGGGAAATATGAGAGTGTGTTTTTATTGATACTGCGCATCCTGTATGTGGAGAAGCGCCGGGAGCTGGGCACGTTTTCCGAGGAGGTGACCGTGCTCATGGAGGAGATCCGTGAGAAATACGCCATGCTCAAGCTTAAGGCAAAGCCGTTGCTGGACAAGGGCACGGAGCGTCATATGATCAGCCTGTTCCGTAAGTATAATCTGATTCAGAATCTGGACGGCGACGTCAGCCAGCCGGACGCACGGATCATCATTTATCCGTCCGTCATCATGGCGGTGGATGTGGAGGATGTCAACGAGTATTACGCCATGACGGAGCAGAAACTGCGAGAGTATGCCGGAGGAAGCACAGATGGAGAATCAGAAGAAGATTTTGACGCGGGTGCAGTTGATTAACTGGCACTATTTTGAGAATGAGCGCATAGCCTTCCACGGCTCGACACTGATCAGCGGTGAAAATACCGCCGGTAAATCTACGATACTGGATGCCATACAGTTGGTGCTAACCACCAATACGCGCAGATTCAATGTGGCGGCCAACGAGAGAGGAAACCGGAATCTGAAGGGCTATGTCCGCTGTAAGATCGGTAATGTGGGGGAGACGTATCTTAGAAAAAATGCGGTGCCTGCCAATGTGGCGCTGGAATTTTATGAGGAAAAAGGAGACCGCTATTTTGTGATCGGTGTACATTTGCTTTCCGCGGACGAGGAAAGTCAGGTGGTCACCCGCTGGTATATTGAGGAGTGCCGGCTGGAGGATATTTCTTTTATGGCGGACGGACACGCTGCCCTTGCAGATGAGTTTCGCGTCAAAAATAAGAAGATCACCTATATCGATCAGAAAAATGCGGCCAGAGACCGATTCAAACGGAGGCTGGGCAATCTGGACGATAAATTTTTTGATATTATCCCGAAGTCTCTGGCGTTCAAGCCCATGGATAATGTGAAGGAATTTATCAATAAATTTGTGCTGTCGGAGGAGCGGGTGGACGTGGCTTCCCTGCGGGAGAATATCGAGACCCTCAGCGAGCTGGAGGGGATTCTGGCTGTTTCCAGAAGGCAGCAGGAGTCGCTGGAGAAGATTCTTGAAAAATTTGAGGAGATTGAAGAGAAGGATCGCAGCATACTTGTCAACGATATGTTGTTGGGGCTGGCCAATCGGGATGCAGCGAAACATGAGATGGAAGAGCTCGAAAAGAGCATCCGCCTGAAGCGTCAGGCTCTGGAATCCAATCAGGAAATTTCCGCGGAGATGGAGGAACAGATCACAGCGCTGAATGAGCAGATTCTGGCCATCAATGTGGACAAACAGTCCAATCAGTCTAACCGTCTGCTGGAGCAGGCGCAAAACCGCATTGATACCTTAAAGCGGGGCATTGCGGACAAAAAGGAAGATAACAAAAAGCTGGGAGATCAGATCCGGTATCTGACCAATTATCTGAGCGATCTGGCAAAACTGGAGTACCGGCCCGTCACCCGACGCGAGGCGGAGTCTCTGGGCGAGGCGCCGGAGCGCAGCGGTGTGCCTGCTCAAGATAGTAAGGGAGCGTCCGGCGGCAGGGTGACAGAGCGCAGCGACAAGGCTGTATCCAGCGACAAGGCGCAGATCGTGGAACGGCTGGAGGCGTTTTCCAGAAAGGAGCAGAGGGAACTTCAGGAAAAGGGAGTCATGCTGAAGGCTGAGATGAAACAGGTCTCCAGGGAGATCGAGGATTGTCAGGAGCGCCTGAAGAATCTGGAGAAGCGGGTGCTTCCCTACCCGGAATATGCCGGAAAACTCAAAGAACTGGTGGAGAGGGAATTTGCCCGCAGGGGGATTCGTTCTTCCGTATATTTTTTGTCGGAGCTTCTGGAGATTACGGATCCTGTATGGAACAACGCGATAGAAGGATATCTCCACACCCAGAAGTTTTATCTGGTGGTGGAGCCGGAATATTACAATACGGCGCTGGAGGTCTACGACAGGAATCGCAGGAATATTCATACGGCAGGTATTATCAATACCCGCAAAATTCCCATGGAGTTGGAGCCGGATCAGGATTCGCTGGCTGCGGTTGTAAAAAGTGAGAACCGCTATGCCAAGGCATATGCAAATTATCTTCTGGGACGTGTGAAGCGCTGCATGGATGTACGGGAACTGGAGCAGTATTCCATCGCTATGACGCCGGACTGTATGCTCTATCAGGGCTATGTGGTCAGGCATCTGAATCCAAAAGATTACGAGGATCCTTTTATCGGGCAGAATGCGTACCGGGTACAGATCGGGAATGTAAAACGTCTGATCGAGGAGAAGACACAGAAGCGAAGCGGGCTCAGAGAGCAGGTGCGCCTGTATGACGCGGTGCAGGAGAGTGCGGCACAGGTGAGCCTGGAGATGCTCAAGCTCTATCTTCATACGCCGGAAGCATTGCGGGATCTGCAGGAACAACTGGTACAGGCCAGAGCAGAATTAAAGGAGGCGGAGAGCGATCCGACTTTGATCGAACTGAACCTGAAGCTTGCGGAAAAAGAAAAAGAGCGGGATAAGAAGCGCCGCCGGCAGAAAGAGTTGGATAACGAGACGAACCGTCTGGAGAATAAGGTCGAGCTGCAGCAGCAGGAGGTAATAGAGAAAAGTCAGCAATATGAGACTCTGCGGGATGCATTGGAGAGACAGGCGGATGAGGAAGGCCTCACCTATCGGGAGGCGGAGGAGAAATACCGCCAGAACCGGAAGAACAAGCAGGCCAGAAATATCGCGGAGAACTATGCGCCCCGGCGCGTACAGCTTTGCAATGAAAGGGAGAGACTGCTTAACGGCAGTGGAGGGCTGTATGGATTGCAGATGCGCTTCAATCAGGAGTTTGCGGCGGATTTTGTGACGGGGCTTACGGGAATCTCGGAGTACAGGGAAGCGCTGCAGAAGCTTAAAGGTGTGGAGATCGTCCGTTACGAAGAGAAATTGATGCGTGCCAGGGAGGATTGCGAACAGATTTTCAGAAGCGACTTTCTCTCGAAGATGAAGGAGAATATTGAGAGCGCAAGGAATGAGTTTCGCAGTCTGAATAAGGCGTTGGACAGTATTTATTACGGGGACGACAGCTACCGGTTCAAGATCAGTTTTGACAAAAATAAAGAAGGTCTCTATAAAATGATCACTTCCGAGAACAATCAGGATGGGACAAACCTTTGGACCAGCGCCTTTGAGGCAGAGTACCGGGAGGAGATGTCTGATCTGTTTGACAAGCTGATGACAAAGGATGACAACGGTCAGAAGATTGTGGAGGAGTATACGGATTATCGCTCCTATCTCGATTATGATATCGAGATTCACAAGCGGGACGGCTCTGTTCAGCGGTTTTCGGATATTTATGGGGAGAAGAGCGGAAGCGAGACCCAGGTGCCCTATTATGTGGCGATTGCGGCATCTTTTTATCAATTGTACCGATATGGCAACAGTGTGCGGATCATGCTGCTGGACGAGGCGTTTGACAAGATGGATGACGAGAGGATTCAGTCCATGATGGACTTTTTTAACGGTTTGGGGCTTCAGGTGGTTCTCGCCACCCCGCCTGCCAAAATAGAGGTTATCGGCGAGAAGGTAGGGACTGTTCTGACTGCCATCCGCGTGGGACAAAACAGTATTGTGGAGGAGTATGATTTGTGATGGGCGGACAAAACGGACCGGATAAACTGCAGAGGAAGGTTTTGGAGCAGCTTCTGGATTCTTATGAAAAGAGCAAGACCTTTCAGGGCGATAATCAGGTAAAGCAGAGTTTTTCGGTGCAGATTGCGAAGCTTTTTCCCAGATATGGCGACGATGCGGAGTATGATTACTTTTGTCAGGTCAATGAGGCCATGGAAGAGTTGTGTGACGCTGCACTGATCACTGTGGAATATGAGAGAAAGGGTGTGCTGAGAAAGGCCGTCCTGAATCCGGAGAATCTGGATGCCTGCTATGACTGGCTGGGGCGGACGCCCCGGAGGCAGGAACAGCAGGCGCTGTATAATGTCTGGGAGAAACTGTCCGGGGAGCTGACCGAGGATTGTCTTCTGCCATTGCGAAGATATATTGCAGCACAGTATCTCAGAATAGAGAAAAACCGGAATGTGGAGTATTATAGTCATGATCGTCAGGACTATTGTGAACTTCTTCAGGCGGCGGTGGCTGTGCTGAAAAACCGGGAGGAGATATTTATACGAAATTTTTCCATAAAAGTATTTCATGACTCCAAGCGGATGGAACAGTTGGCCGGCAGACTCACCTCGCTGTTGTATCAATATGGTGAATTTCAGGAAAAAGGAACTGTTCTGGAGGAATGCGGTATTGTCCACACACCCACCTATGTGATGCTGAAAGGAAATGTAAAACTGACGCTGGGCGGCCAGGAGCTGGATATGTCTTTGCTGCAGGGGGATATCGCTTTGTCCACGGAGTCCCTGAAGAGTCTGCAGGATATCGCGGTGCCTGGAGCGCGGGTGGTAACGGTGGAGAATCTCACGAGCTTTCATGACTATGCTGCGGGAGAAGATTGTGTGATCTATCTTGGCGGATTCCACAATCAGGTGAAGCGGGATTTTCTGCTGCGTTTGTATGAGAGAAACCGAGAGAAAGAATACCGGCATTTTGGGGATATCGACGCGGGCGGTTTTTATATTCTGGAGCATTTGAAAAGGAAGACGGGAATCGGTTTTCGTACGCTGTATATGGATGTAGAGACATTGCGGCTGTATCAGGGGGATGCAAAGCCTCTGACGGAGAACGACAGGAAGCGCCTCATACAGTTGAAAGCGGAGCTGGACGGGGGCAGGAGCCAAAAAGACGGAGCGGCGGATTATGGAGCGGCGAATGATAGAATAGAGGATTACGGAGCTGTGATCGACTATATGTTGGAGCACAACTGTAAACTGGAGCAGGAGGTGGTCTGGTGTGAAACAGTCCCCGGACAGGCTCCGTGGGAGATTGAATAACAGCAGGGGGTATCGTTGTAGATGAATACGGATATGACACAGGGCGCGGCTATGAAATCCATGCTGCGTTTTGCCGTTCCAATGATTTTGGGCAATCTTTTGCAGCAATGTTATAATGTGGCGGATACGCTGATTGTAGGACGGTTTCTGGGGCCCTATGCGCTGGCCGCGGTGGGGTCTTCCTTTGCGCTCATGACCTTTTTGACTTCGATCCTGTTGGGGCTTTGTATGGGAAGTGGGACTTATTTTTCCATTCGATACGGAGAGCGGGATGAGAGAGGGCTGCAAGAGGGAATCTGCGCGTCCTTTGTGCTGATCCTGAGCCTGACCGTTCTGTTGAATGTTCTGGTGTTTGTCTTGCTTGAGGCGATTCAGCCGTTTCTGCAGGTGCCGGAAGAAGTGTGGGGAGATATGCGCAGTTATCTGGCAGTCATATTCTGTGGAATTTTTGCCACCTTTTTGTATAATTATTTTGCCTCTCTCCTGCGGGCTGTGGGGAATTCCGTAGTGCCATTAATCTTTCTGGCGGTTTCGGCTATTTTGAATATTGGGCTTGATCTGTGGTTTGTGGTCGGGCTGGAGCGTGGAGTGTCCGGGGCGGCGGAGGCCACGGTGATCGCTCAGTACCTGTCGGGAACCGGCATCACAGTGTACGCCCTGCTCCGTGTCCCCTATCTGAAAATGGGGCGGGAAGCCCGCCGTTTTCGGTGGAGCTGCATGCGGGAGATCGCCGGTTTTTCGGTACTTACCTGTGTACAGCAGTCGGTTATGAATCTGGGGATCCTGCTGGTGCAGGGAGTGGTCAACAGCTTTGGACCCGTGGTGATGGCAGCCTTTGCCGCCGCGGTGAAGATAGACGCCTTCGCCTATATGCCGGTTCAGGATTTTGGCAATGCCTTTTCCACCTTTATAGCCCAGAATTTCGGCGCGGGCAAGAGAGAGCGCATACGCGCCGGGTTTCGGGGAGCTGTAGCGGTATCTGTGGGATTTTGTGCAGTGGTATCAATGGCTGTTTGGATATTTGCCCGGCCGCTGATGCTTCTGTTTGTGAAAGCCGAGGAGGAGGCCATCATTGCGGAGGGGGTCCGGTATCTGCGGATTGAGGGCAGTTTTTATTTCGGAATCGGATGCCTGTTTTTATTGTATGGGCTTTACCGGGCCTTGGGAAAGCCGGGCATGTCGGTGGTGCTTACGGTTATTTCCCTTGGAACGCGGGTGGTTCTGGCATATGTATTATCTGCGGTTCCTGCAATCAATGTGGTGGGTATCTGGTGGGCAGTGCCCATCGGCTGGATTCTGGCGGATGTCACCGGATTTGTCTATTATTTCAGAAGGCGGGAGCGGCTGATTGGCCGGTTGCCTAATGTGTCCCTGTGAGAAGATGTATAAATAATACTGAAATAACTATCATAATATTCCCTTAATCCTGCAAAGAAAACTTAATTTTTATCAATATAGCTCCAAAATACTGCATGCCATTGCTGCAGCCTGCCAATTTGCCGGACTTACTTACCGGCTTGCTCAACCCGGATTGTCATTTACAATCGGAGTAGCTATCAAAATCAATAAAAGATAAGTGCCGGAATCCGGACAACAGAGGCCAACAATTTTTTATCAGTGATACTCCTATTGCTGGAAATGAGATTAATAACAATATAGTGTCAAATGCAATGTGAAATCTCATAAATAGTAATTTAAAGTATAAATATATATGCAAGTAAGTGATGCCTACCCATATGTTTTGAAATTTCAAAGCCTTTAAAATATGGATGAAATTCTTCTCGTTTGAAATAGCCTAAAGCTGAGATTGCATGTTAATGCCTCCACCAAGTCCAACGCTTGTTGCAGCTATTTTTAGAGATGCGATTAAAATAGGAGCCGCGGCACCGCCGGTCGCTGCAGTTGCAATAACACCAATTGCAATTGCTGAAGAACTATCCCTTTGTAGTCAACAACTGGGAGGATGTCAGCCCGTTTTTCCAGTTCCCTGATGAAGTACGCCGTATCATGTACACAACAAATATAATTGAGGGGCTAAACCGACAGTAAGATAATCGACAACAAAATCATACTCATGATTCGACATAATATTATACATATCTGAATCTTATCAGAAGGACTTTTCCTCCATAGACACAGAAAAATTTACCGCCTCGAACATTTCTTTAATTATTTGATATGTGCACTTTCCAAAATAGTTTTTACACTTTTCAAATTGTTCTTTATTACATATTAACCTTTCTAGCACACTAAATAAAATTACTTTATCCGAATATTTTTCATGTAATAATAAAACTTCTTCTATAAATTTAAATATTTTTTCTAACGCTGCAACCTTATTTTCAACAAGGTTTTCTTCAATATAAGGAGTGAAAATATCTCCAAATACAACATGACTGCCTGTTTCATCTCCTTCCTGCCAAATTACTTCATCATAATACTTTTGTTTTAATTCAGGAAATCTATTAATCAATAATTGATTTAATTGTGCACTTTTCATTAATATCCACCTAACTCCAATGCTGATTTTAACTCATTTAATAAATTTGTAGCAATTTCTAAATCATTATCACTCAAATTTTGCTTTGCTATTTTATTTTCCAATTTTCTAACTTTTTCTATACCTTTTTGAATATGCGATTTGCCCCCAACTAATTCTCCGGTTGTCAATTCATGGCGAATTGCATCTGCTAAACCTCCATCTCCAATCGCTGCTCCCTGACGATACATTTCATTAATACAATTTTTGAGTTTAGTATTAGAAACTGCGTCTAATAATTGATCTCGTACACTTGAAGATGCCCCTTTTTGTAATAACTTTGCCCCGTCAGCAATATCGTCCGCTTTCTTGAACCACTTAAGACCATCTTCAATATCATCTGCCTTTCCTGCCAATTTCGCAATGCGTAGACCTTTAACTCCTTCTCCTACACAAGTTACAAATGGAACAAGATCTGCTACATCGCCTGCCAGGCATGCCCATGCCCAAGGATCTTTGGGATGGCTGTATACATCTACAATGCTTCCTGACAAAGTTACTATGTCAAAAACAGTTTCTACAACTGTTCCACTACTGTCTTTGTTGTTGACAGGATTATTTTCACCATAGGAAAATAAATTTTTGCAATTTATAGACGCTGTGGCTATCATCAACGCATTCAGGCTGTCTGCACTTATAAATCTTCTGATTTCAGGGTCATAGTATCTTGCATTCAGGTTGTAGAAGCCTGTTTCGATATCATAGTAATATCCCCTATAGCGAAAAGGATTCTTGTTAAGAATGCCATCAGTATCAATCCCTTTGGTAGCTTCGGTGACACTGACAGGTCTGCCCCAGAGATCGTATTCGTAGGTACCGATGAGTCTGGAGTCGCTGTTCCGGTAGATGGCGGTGATGTCTCCCTGAAGGTTTCTGGCATAAAAATAGCTGACCTCTGCTTTTGTGCCTTTCTTGTAGGTCAGGGTGGTCACTTTTCCCGTGGCATCGTAGTAGTAGCGCAGGGTCTCGTCTCCGGTCTGTTCGGAGAGGAGGA
>CANCYO010000079.1 GCA_947382415.1 uncultured Lachnospiraceae bacterium
CTTTCCCTACACGACGCTCTTCCGATCTTCAGAGTCCGCTTTATACCTATTGCGTCGTGCTGCTGCTCAAACTGTTTCCCGCAGCGCCTCTGACAACAGGACTGGTGAGGCTGCCTGCGCTGTTTGCAAGTATGCTTGTGGTGATCTGCGGGGCAAGGCTTTTGTGGCTGTTGTTTAATGACGGGAGGATTGTGCTTGCGGGTACGGCATTTTTGACTTTTTGTCCGTATTTTATTATGTCAGGGAGATTTGCCCTGGACTGCAATATGATGCTTGGCTGTGGTATGCTTGCGATCACGCTGTTGATACGATATCTTCAGAAACCGTCATGGCCGGCTCTGTTTGTGAGTGGAGCAGGATTTGCCCTGACATTGTACAGTTATGCCCTGAGCTATATTATTCTGCCGCTTTTTTTATCTGCGCTTGCGCTTTATCTGATTTATACGAAAAAGATCACACTGGGGAAGATGCTTGCACTGGCCGGTGAGATTGCGGTGCTTGCGCTTCCGCTTATATTGTTTGTCGTCTGTCTTGTGTGCGGCCTGCCCGGCTTTCGTTTTCTGGGCATTTCGATACTGCCTGTTGCGGCGGCCCGGATGGAAGATCTGGGACAGACGGGGTTTTGGAGCAATCTTTTTGACTGCATCCGGATCACGTTGACCAACGGTACCTATATGTTGGACGCTGTGGATAAGTATTACACCATGTATGTGATATCCATCCCGTTTATTGCCATTGGTTTTGTCTGGTCGGTGGTGGACTTTGTCAGATCAATCAGGAGCAGGCGTTTTACTTACAGTGCGTTTTTTGTATTGTATGCCGCGGCCATTGTGATTGTCATTGGTCTGGCAGGTTCGGGCTATGTCTATCGGGTAAACGCCATATTTGTGTGCTGGCTTTATTTTTGGATTGTCGGAATCAGGGCGGCGCTGCGTTTTCTCAGGCATTATCAAAAGGCGTTTGCCGCAGTGCTCTGCCTTGCTTATGCCTTTTGGACCGTGGTTTTCCTGAGATATTATTTTCTGATGTATTCTGTGGCGGACACTTATACTTATCCGAACTCTCTCTATTTTTGTCCGGAGCGGGAGGCGCTTGTCCGCACAGTGGAGAACTCCGAAGAACAGAATGTGTATATAGACTGTTTTTTTGAAGAGTATTATCATTTTTATTATCCGGTCTCTCCCCGGGAGAAGGAACAGGCTCAGAGCGCAGGCGGGGGACGGAGACTGTACGCGAACGTGGACTATAATACGCCGGTGGAGGCTGATTCAATCTACATGGTGCGCAGGGAAAACAGGGAGTTTATCGGGAAACTTCAGAGTGCGGGGCTGCCTTATGTGCAGGAGGAGTTTGTATACTATTATGTGTTTGTGATTTCGGATTAAGGCATCCGGGCCGGGACAAATTGAAAGAAAAGGATAAAAAAATATTGTACCTTCTTTTCAGATTTGGTATGATGAAGAAACAGAGTAATTTATCGTGTCGTAAATAAAAATAATCGGAGGTCTGAAATGGCAAAGAAACGTAATATCATCGTAGGGCAGTCGGGCGGTCCCACTGCCGTAATCAATTCCAGTCTGGCAGGCGTCTACAAGACGGCCAGAGAGAGAGGTTTCCACAAGGTGTACGGTATGCTGCACGGGATACAGGGTTTTCTGGATGAGCAGTATGTGGATCTGGCGACTCAGATTCATTCCGATATGGATATTGAGCTGCTCAAGAGGACGCCCTCGGCGTTTTTGGGTTCCTGCAGATATAAGCTGCCGGAGATTCATGAGAATACGGAGATTTACGAGAGAATATTCCAGATACTGGACAAGCTGGAGATTGAGGCTTTTATCTATATAGGCGGAAACGACTCTATGGATACGATCAAGAAGCTGTCTGATTATGCTATCGTAAAGGGCCATGATCAGAGATTCCTGGGCGTACCCAAGACCATTGACAACGATCTGGCGCTCACGGATCACACGCCCGGTTTCGGAAGCGCCGCAAAATATATCGCTGCCTCCACCAAGGAAGTGATCAGAGACGCTCTGGGTCTGACCTATAATGACAAGGAAATGATCACTGTCATCGAGGTTATGGGCCGCAATGCGGGTTGGCTCACAGGCGCTACCGCACTGGCCCGGACGGAGGAGTGCGAGGGTCCCGATCTGATCTATCTGCCGGAGGTGACATTCGATATTGATAAATTCCGCGAGACCGTGAAAAAGCTGCTCAAGAAAAAGAAATCTGTTGTGATCGCGGTTTCCGAGGGTATCAGGCTGGCTGACGGAAGGTATGTCTGCGAACTGTCCGGCGGTGCGGATTATGTGGACGCATTTGGACACAAACAGCTTCAGGGGACGGCTGCCTATCTGGCCAGCTATCTGGGAGCGGAGACCGGCTGCAAGGCACGCAGCATCGAGTTTTCCACGCTGCAGAGAAGCGCGTCTCATATGGCATCCCGCGTGGATGTGGACGAGGCATTCATGGTGGGCGGCGCCGCTGTAAAGGCTGCCGACGAGGGCGACAACGGCAAGATGGTCGTTATCGACCGTGTAGCTGACGATCCTTACATGAGCGCTGCCGGTATCTATGATGTGCATCGGATCGCCAACAACGAGAAGCTGGTTCCCCGTTCCTGGATGAACGAGGAGGGGAATTATGTGACGGACGAGTTCATCAATTATATTGAGCCTCTGATTCAGGGAGATTACCAGCCGTTTATGGTGAACGGACTTCCTCAGCATCTGGTGCTCAGGGAAAGCTGAGTAAAACGGGTAGAGCTGGGCAAGGCCGGGTAAAGCCGAGCTTGCATAAACATCAAAATTAATGTAAGATGTAAGTATAGGTTATCAAAATTTCCGGAAGCGAGAGAGCAGAGCATGAAGTTTGTAAAGACAGAGAAATTAAAAACCGGTATGAGGCTTGCGAGGCCTATCTATGGCAAAGACGGCGGGCTTTTATATGACCGTGATTTTAATCTGTCTCTGCAGGCTATCGAGAGTATGAAAAGCAGCGGCCTGCTGGGCGTCTATATTCTGGAGCCAGCGGAGCCGCTGCCTCCAATATCGGAGGAAGACAGGGAGTTTGAGCGCTTTCAGACCATAAATGCCTGTGCATTGCAGGAGGAGCTGACAAGAATCCTTACCACCAGGAAGCAGGGCAGAATGCAGAATCTTGTGGATGCGGTCCTGAAGAGTTACGGTCATCAGAGCGGTAAGATTGATTTTTATCAGAGCCTGCGCAGCAAGGAGGATTACATATTCCGCCATTCCCTGAATGTGGCAGCTCTGTGTGCGCTGATAACACGTGTTATGAACGTGCGGCTGGCGGAACAGGAACAGATCATTTTTGCGGCCCTGGTGCATGACATCGGCAAGCTTTCGCTGGAGGAGAATCTGAAATACAGCAGTGAATTGAGTGATGAAGAGAAGATGAAGGTCTTCAGTGCTCAGATGTATTCCTGTGATATCGCGGCGGAGGTCTTTGGGGCGGCTGTCAAACGGATCTGTCATCAGGCCCTGATGGCGCAGATGGATGCTTATAAAGAGGTTCCGGAGCACAGTGATATGAAGATGGCGCTTGGGGCCAGGATCCTGATGGTGGCCAATCGTTATGATGAACTCACCGGAATGACGCTGGAGGGGTCTGCGAATTCTGGGGTAAAGGCTATCAGGGAATTGTATCAGCATGAAGACTGTTATGCGCCGGAGGTGGTGAAGGCGCTTGCAGATACCATCAATATTGTGAATCCGGGTGTCAGTGTGGAGTTGAACACCGGGGAGAAGGCGCTTGTCCTGACGGAAAATCCCAGGGACATTCTCCGGCCTACGGTGTTGTGCTTTAAGGATAATACCATTCTCGATCTATCCTCGAAGATGTATGCGGATTTTGAGATACTGGATGTTATGAAGACAATGGATAACCGCTGTGAGATGGATGCAAAAGCCTGTCGGCAGTCGGGAAGTTAGAAAGGTTTAGGTTCTACAAAATACATAGGGGGAGAGGGGATTTGGTATGTCATTTATTGAACAGATTTTGGAAAAAGGAAGTGAGCTGGGAGCCAGCGATGTGCATTTGACAGTGGGGCTGCCCCCCAAGATGCGCGTCAACGGCAATCTGCTCACATCGGATTTTCCGGTTATGAAGCCTGCGGATACCTTAGACGTGTTGGTGGGCATTATGACGGAGCGTCAGAGGGCGATTTTCGAGGAGCGGGGAGAATTTGATATGTCATTTTCTGTTTCCGGTCTCGGCCGTTACCGTGTCAATGCTTTTAAACAGCGCGGATCCATCGCACTGGCCTTTCGTGTTGTGGGTACCAATGTGCCCTCGCCGGAGGTGCTGGGGGTACCGGAGTCGGTAATCGATCTGTATCAGCGCAAGAGAGGGCTGATTCTGGTTACCGGGCCCACAGGAAGCGGTAAGTCTACCACTCTGGCGGCTATCATAGACAAGATTAACAGTTGCCGTGATGCACACATTATCACGCTGGAGGATCCTATTGAGTATCTGCATCCTCACAAGCTCTCCATGATGAATCAGCGTGAGATCGGAATTGATTCCCAGAGCTATGCCAACGCGCTCCGCGCTGCGCTCCGTGAAGATCCGGATGTGATTCTGGTGGGAGAGATGCGTGACTTTGAGACTATCAGTGTGGCCATCACTGCGGCGGAGACGGGACATCTGGTGCTCTCCACGCTGCACACCAATTCTGCGGCAAGCACGGTGGATCGTGTCATCGACGTATTTCCGCCCCATCAGCAGCAGCAGATCCGAATCCAGTTTGCAAATGTGCTGGAGGCCATCATTGCCCAGCAGTTGATTCCCACGGCGGATGGAACCAGCCGTGTTGCTGCCTTTGAGGTCATGCATGCAAATCATGCCGTGAGAAACCTGATCCGTGAAGCGAAGTCCCATCAGTTGGAAAGCGTAATGCAGACCAATCGTAAGATGGGCATGATGACCATGGATGAGGCTATCGGACAGTTGTATCTGGCCGGTAAGATCGACCGTGAACAGGCTATCCATTTTGCACATGATCCTGACAAGATGATGAACAAGCTGGCATAGAGCCGGCACGAAAGCATTTGTTTCGTGGTTTTACCCGGGAACGGACTGCGGGAAACTCCCCGCGGTCCATGCCCGTTACAGACTGAATAAAGTATTCTGTCAGTATAACAGTATTTTTTTATTTCTTCTGAATAAAATTCTTTTTTAAAATTTTTCATGCCGTATCGGCAAAAATTTCACTTTCATTTCAGGTAATTTTGAATTTTTAAAGATGTAACTGTAATTTCATAGTTTGATTAAAAGATTAAATTACAAGGAGGAGTTTATGTTTTGTAAAATTTTATCCGGCGGGATCGTGGGCGTCTCAGCCTGTTTCGTGTGGGTGGAGGTAGATATGGACCGCGGTCTGCCCTGTTTTTCCATGGTGGGATCTCTGGGGAGCGAAGTACGGGAATCCAGAGAGCGCGTGAGTGTGGCGCTGAAAAATGCGGGATTTTCAATGCCCGCTGCCCGGGTCACGGTGAATCTCGCCCCGGCAGATGTGCGAAAGGAGGGAACGGCTTTCGACCTGCCTGTGGCCATAGGGATCTTACAGGCCATGTCCTTTTTTCCGGGCGGGGCGGCGGATAATATCCTGTTTCTGGGAGAGCTCGGGCTGAACGGGGAACTGAAGAAGGTACATGGAGTGCTGCCCATCGTGCAGGCTGCGGCGGCTGAGGGCATCGGCGAGTGCATTGTGCCGGAAGCCAATGTGGGTGAAGGGGCCGTAATCCCCGGTATAGTCGTGCGGGGAGCCTCCGGTATTTCCCAGGTGCTGGATTTCCTGCGGCAGAGCAGTGATGAGGAGCGGGAGCGGATACTGCCCAGGACGGTGACAGATGCGGAGAAACTGCTTCAGGCGCGGGAGTTTTGCGGGGAAGACTTCGCGCAGGTAAACGGTCAGGGGATGGCGAAGCGGGCGGCGGAGATCGCGGCGGCAGGCTTTCACAATCTGCTTATGACAGGGCCGCCGGGGGCCGGAAAGTCCATGATCGCCAGACGGATTCCGGGTATTCTTCCGCCTCTCACCGTGAAGGAGAGTCTGGAGGTCACGGGGATATACAGTGTGGCGGGACTGCTGGAGGACGGTCAGGCGCTGGTGACGGCCAGACCCTTTCAAAGTCCGCATCACACTGTCACCCGGGCCGCATTGATCGGCGGGCAGGCTAAGGCAAAGCCCGGCCTGGTCTCCCTCTCGCACCGGGGAATTCTCTTTATGGACGAACTGCCGGAGTTTGGGAAGGCTGTGATAGACAGTATGCGTCAGCCTCTGGAGGAGCACAGAGTGCGAATCGCCAGAATTGCAGGCAATGTCACCTATCCGGCGGATTTTATGCTGGTCTGTGCCATGAACCCCTGTCCCTGCGGCTATTTTCCCGACAGGAACCGCTGTACATGCACGGAGGCACAGATCCTTCGGTACAGGAGCAGAGTTTCCGGCCCCATTGTGGATCGAATCGATCTGTGGGTGGAATTGCAGGCTGTGAAGCTGGAAAGTCTTCAGCGGGCGGGACAGGAGGAATCCACGGGGATGATCCGGAGGCGGGTGGAGCGCGCAAGAATGCGTCAGCAGGAGCGTTTTGTCCGGACGGGATATCGGTTCAACGCCGATATCCGGGCGGAGGACATGGAGCGCTTTTGTCCGCTGGGAGCAGGGGAACAACGGGTCATGGAGCGGATATACGGGAGTCTGCAGTTGGGAGCGAGGGGCTATCACCGCGTCCTGAAGGTGGCCAGGACGATCGCGGATCTGGCGGGAGAGGAGCGCATCGGGGAAGAGCATTTGCTGGAGGCTTCCGCCTATCGCCCCGGGGAGGCGTGAAGATGGGGGAAGAGCGAAAATACGACTGTTGGCTATACAGTGTGCCGGGGATCGGGAACCGTGCCATGGAGAGGCTTTTTACGATTTGTAGTTCTTGCAGCTCCTGCAGCCCTTGCCGTCCGGATGCGGAAGCAGTGTTTCGCGCAGGGGAGAGTCTGTGGCGGCAGGCGCTCACGGCCAGACAGACAGAACAGATGTTATTGTTTGCAAAACATATATCGCCGGACGGGCTCTGGCGCCGGTTAATGGAGGATAACATACGTTTTGTAATGCGCGGAGATGCGGAATATCCCGCCAGACTGCGGGATATTCCCGACCCGCCCTATGCGCTTTTTGTCAAGGGGAAGCTTCCTGCCGGGGATATGCTCTCCGTGGCGGTGGTGGGCGCAAGAGACTGCTCGGAGTATGGGCGGTATGTGGCGGACGGAATAGGCAGAGCCCTGGGAGCATGCGGGGTGCAGATTGTCAGCGGCATGGCCAGAGGAATTGACGGAATCAGCCAGAATGCAGCGCTGGAAGCGGGAGGCATATCCTTCGGAGTGCTGGGATGCGGTGTGGACGTCTGCTATCCGGCTTCCAACCGGTCTCTTTACGAGAGGCTTTGTGTGCAGGGGGGTATCCTTTCCGCATATCCGCCGGGCACGGAGCCCAGACCACAGTATTTTCCGCTTAGAAACCGCATTGTCAGCGGGCTTGCGGATGTGCTGATCGTGGTGGAGGCGCGGGAGAAAAGCGGAACGCTCATCACGGTGGATATGGCTTTGGAGCAGGGCAGAGATGTGTATGTCGTGCCCGGGCGTGTGACAGACCGTCTCAGCGACGGATGCAACCGGCTGATCAGGCAGGGAGCCGGTGTGTTTTTGTCGCCGGAGGATTTTTTGCGGGAGCTGCGGGAGGGATGGCAGTATGGACAATGCAATGGCGGACGGCGGAGCGGGCCGGCCATGTCGGAGGAGATTTCCGGGCGGCCGGCACCGCCTGCTCCTGAGTGCCTGGTGCAGCTTGCTCCTGAGTGCCGGGCGGTGTATGATGTTCTGGAGCTTAGCCCGCTCTCCGTGGAACAGATCGGGGAGAGGCTTGCGGGAGAATACTCGGGCTCTAAGCTGCTGACAGCGCTCATGAGGCTATGCGTAGAGAATCTGGCGGTTCAGAAAAGCCCGGGACATTTTTGCCTGAACGGGGACGGACGGGGGTGAAAGCCTGAAAAATAAAATTGAGAAAAGGATAAAAATGGTGTAGAATAAAAACTGTTGGTGATATAATTGCGGTATTGTAACGCGTGGGGCTGTCCGGCCCCGGAGAGGAGCAGATTCATGCAGAAGCAATTGATAACGGGGACGGATGCCGTGCCTTTCCGGAATTGTACCAGAGTGGTGCAGATCGGGGACAGATGTATCGGCGGCGGCAATCCTGTGCTGATACAGTCCATGACAAATACGAGAACGGAGGATGTGGCCGCCACAGTGGCGCAGATTCACGAACTGGAGCGGGCGGGCTGTGAGATCGTCCGCTGTACCGTTCCCACGGCAGAGGCGGCAAAAGCGCTTGGGGAGATTAAGAAGCAGATCGGCATTCCTCTGGTGGCGGACATTCATTTTGATTACCGCATGGCCATTGCGGCCATGGAGAACGGTGCGGACAAGATCCGCATCAATCCCGGCAATATCGGAAGCACAGACCGGGTGAGAGATGTGGTGAATGTGGCGAAGGAGCGTAATATTCCCATCCGGGTGGGAGTAAACAGCGGTTCGCTGGAAAAGCATCTGGTGGAAAAATACGGCAGGGTGACTGCGGAGGGCATTGTGGAGAGCGCTCTGGATAAAGTACATCTGATTGAGGATATGGACTATGACAATCTGGTCATCAGTATCAAATCCTCTGATGTGCTCATGTGTGTGGAGGCCCATGAGCGGCTGGCACAGGCGCTCCTTTCAGAGAAAACGATCTACCCGCTGCATGTCGGCATCACGGAGTCCGGTACGGTGCAGAGCGGTAATATCAAGTCTGCGCTGGGGCTTGGCATGATACTCGGGCAGGGCATCGGGGACACCATCCGGGTGTCTCTCACGGGCAGTCCCGTGGAGGAGATCAAGTCGGCAAAACTGATCCTGCGCACTCTGGGCCTCAGGAAGGGCGGTATCGAGGTGGTTTCCTGTCCCACCTGCGGCAGGACGCAGATCGACCTGATCGGGCTTGCGGGCAAAGTGGAGAAGCTGGTGGAAGACTATCCGCTGGATATCAAGGTGGCTGTCATGGGATGCGTTGTGAACGGTCCGGGGGAGGCCCGGGAGGCCGATCTTGGCATTGCAGGGGGCATCGGCGAGGGTCTGTTGATAAAACGCGGAGAGATTGTGCGCAAGGTGCCGGAGAGTGAGCTCCTTGCGGCATTGCAGGAAGAGTTGGATAACTGGGTATGAGCAAACCTTTTTTTGAGGTATTTCCCTCATTGAAATTGCATAAGCCGCTGCATGATGTGATGGAGCAGACGGAGGTGGAGCGGGTTGCGGCCACCCGGAGCAGAGAATATCTGCGCATTTATCTGTCGGGCAGCCGCCTGATCCAGAAACAGGATGTCCGTGCGGTAGAGCAGGAGATTCTGGGGCAGCTTTTTCCCAATTCGGGGCTGAATGTCAGGATATATGAGCATTTTGTGCTTTCTTCCCAGTACAATCCCGAAAAACTGCTGGCAGTCTACCGGGAGAGTATTTTATTGGAACTGCAGGAGTATAATCATATTTTATATAATGCATTTAAGAATGCGGAGCTGGTTTTTCCCGATGAGCGCACGGTTGTGCTGCGTATGGACGATACGGTTCTGGTGCGAGGGAAAGAGGAGGAGCTTTTGCGCATTCTGGAGAAAATTCTGGTGGAGCGCTGCGGTTTTTCCGTGTCCGTGAAGGCGGAGTACCGGGAAGTGGAGACCGGCAGATTCGAGCAGGAGGACGCTTTGCGCCTGAAGCTTCGGGTGAAGGAGATTGCGGAGCGCGCAGGGGCTCAGCCTGCGGAGGATTCGGGAGATCGTTTTGTGGAGACCGGGGAGGAGAGCGGAACTTTGGCCGGGGCAGACACACCGCAGAAACCGCAGGGAGCAGAGTCCGGTAAGACCCGGCAGAAGCCGCAGGGAACGGAGTTTGGTAAGGCCCGGCAGAAGCCGTCGCCCAAGGGTACCGACATTTCGGATAACAATCGTTCCGGTTACGGTAAGGCGCTTCGCCGAAGCAGCAATCCCGATGTGGTTTACGGCCGGGATTTTGAGGAAGAGGCCATGCGCATTGACGAGATCGTGGGCGAGATGGGCGAGGTGGTCATTCGGGGCAGGGTGATCAATCTGGACAAGCGTTCCATCAAGAACGAGAAAACGATACTCATTTTTGACGTCACAGATTTTACGGATACCATGACGGTGAAACTTTTTGTGCGGGACGATCAGGTGAAGGAGGTTACGGATCATATTGCCTGCGGCGCCTTTGTTAAAATTAAGGGAATCAGCATGGTGGATAAATTCGACCATGAGCTGACCATCGGTTCCATTACAGGTATCAAAAAGATTCCTGATTTTACGGTGAGCCGTGTGGATACCGCGCCCGTGAAGCGGGTGGAGCTGCACTGCCATACCAAGATGAGCGACATGGACGGTGTTTCCGAAGCGTCTGACATTGTAAAACGCGCGTATAAGTGGGGACATCGCGCCGTGGCTATCACGGATCATGGCGTGGTGCAGAGCTTTACGGACGCCAATCATGTGTGGGAGGCCCTCTGGAAGGACGAGAAGTCAAAACGCGCAAAGGAGGGGGACGAGCATCCCGACAAACAGGATTTTTTCAAGATATTATACGGCGTGGAGGCTTATCTGGTGGACGATTTGAAAGAGATCGTCACCGGGGACAGAGGACAGTCGCTGCAGGCAGACTTTGTTGTCTTCGATATTGAGACCACAGGTTTCTCTCCGGTTCATAACCGGATTATCGAGATCGGCGCCGTGAAAGTCAGTGGGGGAAAGATGACAGATCGTTTCTCGACATTCGTCAATCCGGATGTGCCCATTCCCTTTGAGATCGAAAAGCTCACGGGAATACGGGACGACATGGTCATGGAGTATCCGCAGATCGACGTGATCCTGCCCCGGTTTCTGGAGTTTTGCGCAGACTGTGTTCTGGTGGCCCACAACGCCAATTTTGACATGAGCTTTATCATGGAAAACTGTAGGCGTCTGGGATATCCTGCGGAGTTTACCTATGTGGACACCATGAATGCCGCCCGGGTGCTTCTGCCTCATCAGGCCAAACATACGCTGGATGCGGTGGCAAAGACGCTGGGTGTCTCGCTGGAAAATCATCACCGGGCGGTGGATGACGCGGAGTGTACTACCCATATATTTCTGAGATTCATCAAAATGCTGCAGGAGGAGCACGGGGTTACGGATCTGAACGGGCTCAACCGGATGGGAGAGGACAGCGCGGATCTGATACACCGGCTGCCCACTTACCATGCCATCATACTGGCCAAGAATGATATGGGGCGCATCAATCTGTACCGTCTGGTCAGCGAGTCTCATTTGACGTATTTTAACCGCCATCCCCGCATTCCCAAAAGCCTTGTGGAGAAGTATCGGGAGGGACTGATCCTGGGCAGCGCCTGCGAGGCGGGGGAGCTCTACCGCGCACTCCTGGACGGACAGTCAG
>CANCYO010000080.1 GCA_947382415.1 uncultured Lachnospiraceae bacterium
CACTTTTTCTAATTTTGTTTTTATACTTGACTTTCTTTAATAGTTAGTCTCGTATATTAAGCTACAGCCTCCTGTAGATTGCGTTCCGGGCTGGTCAGATGGCCACGGGAATATCCGTGATCTGCTCCCCCGTCTCATAATTGTCCACCCGCACATCATTTCTGGTAAATTCATAAAAATCGTGAATCTCGGGATTCAGCCAGAACGCAGGAGCCGGTTTCGGCTCCCTTTCTATCAGCTCCCGAATGATGGGCACATGCCTGTCATAGATAAGGGCATCCGCGATCACATGTATAAACTCCCCCACATACATGTTACAGACCTGCGCCAGCATGTGGATCAATACGGCGTACTGCACCACATTCCAGTTGTTTGCAGTCAGAATATCCTGTGAGCGCTGATTGAGAATCGCATTCAGGGTGAGCTTCTCCTCCCCGGGCCTCTGCGTCACATTAAAGGTCATGCTGTAGGCACAGGGGTATAGATTCATCTCGTGCAGATCCTCATGCACATAGATATTTGTCATGATCCGGCGGCTGAAGGGATTATTCTTCAAATCATAGATCACCCGGTCAACCTGATCCATCATCCCCTCCCGGTACTGATGCTTCACGCCGAGTTGATAACCGTAGGCCTTCCCGATACTCCCATCCTCGTCCGCCCATTCGTCCCAGATATGACTGTGCAGATCACGGATGTTGTTGGACTTTTTCTGCCATATCCACAAAATCTCGTCCGTGGCTGATTTCAGCGCCGTGCGGCGCAGTGTCATGATCGGGAATTCCGCCCGCAGATCATAGCGGTTCACCACTCCGAAACGCTTGATGGTATAGGCGGGCGTCCCGTCCGGCCAGTGGGGTCTCACTTTCTCCCCCTCGGTGCTGGTCCCGTTTTCCAGAATATCCCTGCACATATTGATAAATAAAGTATCCGCGTAACTCATTGTTCTCCCCAATCCCTATTCCCATTTGTCGCAGAGGGAATTGATCTGATCCGCAAACTTCGCCATATCCTTGTTGGGCATACCGTCGTTTTTGGTGATAAGCGCCAACAAACGCTGACCGGCAGCCAGCAGTCTCGCATAGACGCCGCTTGCAGGTTTGGTCTTCTTCTTGACGGGCATGGGCTCCGCCTCGTACAGGAACTGATTGCCCAGCAGATCAAACTCCGTGCCGCTGTAGGGCGCATACGCTCTCTGCCCGTGCTCGATCTTTAAGCATTCCGCAAAGGACATGCACACACTGTCCTCTCCGTGTACCACAAACACCTTCTTGGGCTTCTCCTCAAAGGCGTCGATCCACTCAAGCAGACCGTTTTTGTCCGCATGGCCGCTCATGCCCACCAGCTTTTTGATATGCGCCCGCACCTGGATGGACTCCCCGAAGAGCTTCACCTCTCTGGCGCCCTCCACGATACTCCTGCCCAATGTGCCCACAGCCTGATAACCCACAAACAGGATCGTACATTCCTCACGCCACAGATTGTGCTTCAGATGATGCCTGATACGGCCCGCCTCGCACATGCCGGAGGCGGAGATGATCACCTTGGGCGTGTCGATAAAATTGATCTCCTTGGACTCTTCGCTGGTGATGGAAAGCTTCAGTCCTGCAAAGGAAATGGGATTGATACCCTCCCGGACCAGTGCCAGCGCCTCACCGTCAAAGCAGTCCATACGGTTCTCATGAAAGACCTCCGTGGCCTCCACCGCCATGGGACTGTCCACATACACAGGGAAATTCTCATGCCCCTTCACCATGCGGCCCACCTTGACCTGCCGCAGGAAATACAGCATCTCCTGAGTTCTGCCCACGGCGAAGGAAGGAATCACCACATTGCCGCCCCGGTCGAAGGTCTCCTGCAAAATAGCGGCCAGCTCCTTCACATAATCCACCTTCTCCGCAGAGTGCAGCCTGTCTCCATAGGTGGATTCCATCACCACATAGTCGGCCTGGGCCGTAGGGATCGGATCTTTCAAAAGGGGCTGATACTTATTGCCGATATCTCCTGAAAATACGATCTTCTTCGTGTGCCCGTCCTCCGTCAGCCACACCTCTATGCTGGAGCTTCCAAGCAGATGCCCGATATCCGTGAAACGGATCTTCACATTGTCACAGACCTGTACCTCCCGGTTGTAATGACAGGGAATGATGCGCTTGATCACACCCTCCGCATCCTCCATGGTGTACAGCGCGTCATGTTTGGGCACACTCTCGCTTCGCTTGGCCTTGCGGTTTCGCCACTCGGCCTCCATCATCTGAATGTGCGCACAGTCACGAAGCATAATGCTGCACAGATCCGCCGTCGCATCCGTCATGTAGACCTGGCCCCTGAAGCCTCTGGAATAAAGAAGCGGCAGCAGACCGGAATGATCTACATGGGCATGGGTGAGGAACACATAGTCGATCATGGCCTCATCCACCGGAAGCGGTGCA
The DNA here is from genome assembly GCA_947382415.1 of uncultured Lachnospiraceae bacterium. Classification (GTDB taxonomy): domain Bacteria; phylum Bacillota; class Clostridia; order Lachnospirales; family Lachnospiraceae; genus Acetatifactor. Next base: position 2,433 of record CANCYO010000080.1, read on the forward strand.
TTTTCAAACACATTCACCCCCTGCTCCATACCGCAGTCCACCAGCATATGTTTGCCGCCTGCCTCCATATAATGGCAGCTTCCGGTCACCTCATGCGCGGCTCCGATAAACATCAGTTTCATGCAAACCCCTCCTTTTTGTTTTCATTTTTTGTTTTCCATTTTTGGTTTTCCATTTTTCGTTTTCCGTTTTCTATTATTTTAAAGCATCAGCCGTCTCATAAAAATGATAATAAATCCCTTTTTTATTAAGCAGCTCCTGATGCTTCCCCTCCTCCACGATGCCGTCCTCCGTCAGCACCAGAATCCGGTCCGAATTGCGGATGCTGGACAGCCTGTGTGCAATAGTCAGTGTAGTGCGCCCCTCCGAGAGTTTGGCCAGAGACTGCGCCACCGCGAACTCACTCTCATTGTCCAGAGCCGATGTGGCCTCGTCCAGAATGATGATAGGAGGATTTTTCAGAAAGACCCTGGCAATGCTGATGCGCTGCTTCTGTCCCCCGGAGAGCTTCACCCCGCGCTCTCCCACATAAGTCTCATATCCGTCCTTCAGCCCCAGAATAAACTCATGGGCTCCCGCCCGTTTTGCGGCCTCCATCACATCCTCCCGGGATGCATCCGGCCTGCCATAGACGATATTTTCATAGATCGTGCCGGAAAACAGGTAGACATCCTGCTGCACGATACCGATGCTGCTCCTGAGACTCTTCAATGTAAAATGCTTGATATCCTCACCGTCCAGCGTGATGCGGCCCGCGGACACATCGTAAAATCTGGGAATCAGATTACACAGCGTAGTCTTTCCGCCGCCGGAGGGCCCCACGATGGCCACCTTCTCTCCGGCCCGGATGCGCAGATTCAGATCCTTGAACACCCGGTTGTGATCGTCCGGATACTCGAAGCTCACCTGCTCAAACGCAATATTTCCACGTGGATGCTTTAATTCCACCGCGCCCGGCTCGTCAAATATCTCGATATCCGCGTCGATGATCTGCAGAAAACGCTCGATTCCCGTCATTCCCCGCTGGAACTGCTCCGCGAATTCAATGATACGCCTGATGGTGGCGATCATGGTCGTCACATACAGCATGTATGCCACCAGATCTCCCGGCTCCACCAGTCCGTTTACCATAAAGATGCCGCCTGCCACCACTACCGTCAGATACATCAGCCCGTCAAACAGGCGCACCGTGGTCTGGAACAGACCCATATAGCGGTAGGAGAGCTTTTTGATATCGTAGAAGGTACTGTTGTCCCGCTCAAATTTGTGGTTCTCAATCTCCTCATTGGTGAATGCCTTCACCACCTTATGGCCCAGAAGGCTGTCCTCTATGCGGGCATTCAGCTCTCCGATCTGCCCTCTCTGGCTGCGGAAGACTCCGCGCATCCGGAAATTAAGCGGCATACACACCGCGATCATCACCGGCACACAGGCGAACACGATGAGGGTCAGCGGCAGGTTGATCCCCGACAGGATCACAAACGAGATCACGATTTTCACGAAACCGATAAAAAACTCCTCGGGGCAGTGATGCGCGAATTCCGTCACATCAAACAGATCATTGGTGATACGCCCCATGATCTGTCCCACTTTGGTATTATTGTAATAAGTATCGGAAAGTCTCTGGAGATGACGGTAAGCGTCCCGTCTCATATCCGTCTCAATCTTCGCACCCATCACATGTCCCATGTCCGCCATATAATAAGCCGCAAAAGCGTCAATAATACGCAAAATCAGGTATAAAAACCCCAGCCCTCCCACCGTGCGCACGGAGAGAGACGCCAGATCCCGCATCCCCTCGTTGGTGATATAACGCATGATCAGAGGCAGCACCAGCTCACAGATGGTGGTCAGCGCCGCACAGAACAGATCCAGGCACAAGGTTCCTTTGTATTTTTTATAATAAGGAGCAAATCTTCTGAATAACTCCCCGGTGGTATAATGTCGCTGCTCCAATTTATGTCACGCATCCTTTCTGCCCGCTATAGATTCATTTTTTAACTGTCTTTCTATTATTCTATAATGATTGGCAGAAGTACGCAAGCCCCTAAATCCTTTGCCGCTGTTGAATCTTTGCTTGATTATTTTCCATTTATGAATTATTATATTTGTGTAATTTAGTTATTATTTGTTGCCGGAAGTTTATGAGAGGTATGGAAAAGCATGGACAAAAGACAGGAAGCCTGTGAAGCGTTTGAGATCAGAACCAATGACGCATTTATCAAAACCACCGTGCAAAAGTACATGGCGCCTTCCGTGGCCGCTCTGATCGGATCTACTCTGACCATTGTCGCCAACAGTATGATCGTGGGCAATTACATAGGCGCGGAGGGACTTGCCGCCCTGAACCTGGTCAATCCCGTCTACTTTGCGTTTGCCACTCTGGGGGCGCTGATCAATGTGGGAGCCTCTACAGGCGCTTCCGTCTGCATCGGCAAAAATGACCGCCGCAGGGCAGACTCTTATGTCACTCTGGCCTTGGTACTCACCCTTCTTCTACCGGTTGCAATGACTGCGGCGGGCCTTCTGTTCTTTGATCAGCTTATGGCGGCATTGGGCACGACGGCCCGCATGGAACCCTATGTGAGAGCGTATGCCGGCGTCCTGGTGACGGGCGGTATCTCTGTCTCACTGATGTATTATCCCTTTAACTTTCTCAAGGCCGACGGACGCCCCAGACAGGGAACTTATATGTTCCTGCTGATGTTTGTGCTGGATCTGCTGTTCTGCGCTCTCTTTCTGGGAATATTTGATATGGGAATCAGAGGCGTCGCCCTTGCCTTTGTGCTGAGTACCCTTCTGGGAGACATTTTCGGGCTGTGCCTGCTGTTTGGCCGGAAAACAGAATTTACCCTAGGGAATTTCTCGGATATTCCGGGCGTCGCACGGGATATTTTTAAGACGGGAAGCTCCATGGCCCTGAATAATCTGTGCAATATCTTTCGGACCATCGCCCTGAATTATCTGATACTTCACGCTCTCTCCGGCAAAGGGCTGGCGATTTTTGCGGTGGTGGGCGCCGTAACTAACTTTTCCAATGCCGTCATATCCGGCATCGGACAGACCATCACCCCGCTCATCGGCGTTTTCCACGGAGAGCGGGACTATATCAGCATTCAGACCGTTGTCAGGGAAGCCGTCCGCAAGGGCATAAAAGGAATCCTGGCGCTGACTGTCCTTGTATGTATTTTCGCAAGACCCATCGGAGCCGCCTTCGGCGTCACGGGACTGCCCCGGCTTGTCCCCGCTCTCTGGCTGTTCGCCGCCAGCTTCCTGCCGGGTATGCTGACCAATCTCTATATCTCTTATTATTTTACCGCCGAACACATCGGACTGGCAAACCTGCTGACCCTCCTGCGGGGCTTTATCCTGCCGGTGCTCTCCGCATTCTGCCTCACCCGGGCGGGAGCGGCTCCTTTTATCTGGCTGTCCTTCGCCATATCGGAGCTGTTGACTCTTGCGGTCATTTCCATGACAGCCCGGCATATGCACCAAAAGAACCCTTCGCTGGAAGGGTGGCTCCTGCTGGACCGGCGCTATAAGGAACCGGAGCGGTATCTGGCATTTTCCGTGGAAAACACCGCTGCCGCCGCGGCCGATGCCTCCGGAAAGGTCGCCGCCTTCTGCGAGAAACAGCATATGTCTCCCAAGACGGCCATGACCATCAGTCTGGCTGTGGAGGAACTTCTTCTGATCGTCTTTCAGCATTGCCTCCATGACAGGGAAGAACAATATGCCGACGTCCGCATCATACGGATGCAGGATGAGATCATTCTCTATATGAGATGTGCGGGAAAACTGTTTGACCCAGTGGCCTACTATGAGCGCAGGAAGGCCGAGGCCGCCCGGCGCGGCGAGGTGCTCACGGACGACAGCCTTGGAATAGAAATGATCGTGAAACAGGCGGAGAAGGTGCTGTTTGGCAGAACCTTTGGGATGAATAATCTGACGATATTGCTGAGGGAAGCGGAAAACTGCAAAGCAGCTTCATAAGAAGCTGCCCTCAAATAATATGTTCCTAACTTTCAGAGCTATCGGCTGCCAATATCTCAGCCAGACTATCCAATAAATTTTGGGCCGTCACTTTGCCCATAACCAATCTTGTAACCTCTTCTACCGTTACTGTTGTTTTTTGATCTTCCCCAATCTCAGGAATCTGCTGAACAAAAGTAATAATTAATTCTTCCTTATCCTGATCCATAGCACATGAAAATCCATTTGTAAATTGCAGCATTTCAACTTCTCCTTCACATTTCTATTCTCTCATGAAAACTATATATCTTACACCTGTGTTTCTCTTCTATCTGTTTGATTTTAGGCGTACCTATATCCACATCAGGCGCTTTTCCAATAAATGTTTTTCGGTCAGATATCACATATACAATATCCGAATCCTGCATGTGTGTCACTTGAATATCTCTTCTTCGGGAATCCAGATTTACCGTAAGTTCCATATCCAGTTTTTCGGCAATTTCAGCAAGTGTTTTTATGGAAAAATTATAGTCTCCGCCTTCCCATTTTGATATCATTCCCTGACTGACACATAAAAACTCTGCAAAATCTTTCTGTGTCATATGGTACTTGAGCCTTCTTTTTGTTATTGCAGCCGAAATATTTCCCAATAGCCTCGAAGCAGTAATGTCGGATAATTCCAGCTTATCCGTAAACAATTCCAACAAATCATTAAGCCCTGCCGAACTAACCTTATCACTCATACCAACACCTCTCAGCTTTCCATATCAGCATATCTGTTTGCCAACACTTTTTTCCATTGTGTATAATCGGAAGCCCGTTTTCCTCCACGTTCATAAAAAGCAGCTAAAAAAATCGGATCTCCGCCGGCACCAAAAGCCATAAGCAGCCTCAAATTAAAATTCTTTCCAGACAAATGTAACGAATAATAATCCCTTTCCAAATATTTTATTATTTCATTTCCATCGGCATTATATACATGACTTCTTAATTCTTTCACAAAATTCAGTTGTTTTATTAACAGCACAAAAATTTCTTTTTCATTACCGCTTGCACCATGCAACAACTCCTTAAATTCCTGCATAAATGCAGGATGAAAGCGAAACCCCTGCTGGAGATATTCTTCTAAATTATTAGCCAATAAGGCCAGGGCATCCCTTTTATTCATTTATATCCCAGTGTTGTCTATTATATTACTTATGAGTAATATTTGCAACCACTTTCCTCCTGCGCGATATTTTTGCGTGTAATATTAACACAAACTTCCATCACCGACCAAACAACGCATTGACCGCATCCTTTAAGGTGTTTAAATTAGAGCGATACTCACTGGCTGTCTTGGCAAGGGTAAATGCATATCTTTCATCCTCATTAAAAATAATTTTATAATGCGTTCCGATTTGAACCTCGAACCCCAACTCGGCAAGCTGATGCTTCCTTCGTACATTCAAATTGCCCGATTTATCTATAATGTCTCTCAAACATTCCGATATCTCCTCCGCCTTTCCAGTCTGTGTGTTCAGATTTAAAAGATTCTCCAACACATGGAATTTTCTGGATATGACCAAATTAGGATCGGAATCCATGGAATTTCTTTCCTTATCCAAAACCTTCAGGATAATATCTTTTATCTCACCAATATAAAGCTCCCGCTCAGACGCTTCAAAACGGATATCTGCATTCCGGGCCTTTCCTGATTGTTCAAAATGATATTTGTAAGTCTGAATCTGACTGTCCTTCTGCGCCATCTTACCCATTAAATCCGTAATCCTGGTCTCAAGCTCTTTTATATGGGATTCCAATTCATCTATATGTTGCTTTTTCAACTCTCCCTCATTTTCAGCCTCTTTCAACATCTTTTCATATAGGCCGATCAGCTCCGGATCCTCTTTATTTTCCGCCTGCAGATGTGTAAAATGAATCTTCATCCAAGATAATTCATCTTCAATTTTGGTCATCAAAATCTTCTGCTGAACAGAATTTTCTATAAAAGACTGCATTGCCTCTAATGAATCATAATTGTGCGGGATTACTCTGTAAGAGTTATATGTCCCATAAAATATATCCGCCGCTCCGGCGTATGGATTATGTCCGCCTGTCTCTTTCCGTACAATGGATGCAAGCTCTTTTGCCTCGACTACCACATGGGCAATGCCTGCCAGATTCTTTGCCATGGCCGTAAAATCTATTGGCGGATCGATGGCATATCTTGGATATGTCACATAAATCACTGGCATAAAGTGTTCACTTTCCCGCAAAATCAGTTTTCTCGCAATATCAACATTATTCTGCGTGATCATAAATGGTACATCCGACACCAACAGATCCCCATCCATTCCTCCATAGCCATTTTGAACTACCTGACGAAGTATACGCGGCTTATTAAAACTTTCCGGCATCCTTACAGACAAATCGGCTGCATCTGAATAGAGCTGCATCGCCAGTATATTTCTTCCATCCACCTGTGTGAGTACATAATCATTTGTCCAGATCACCCCATCGCAATTACTTGTCAGTCGAACCGTCAACGCTTCCGGATAAGTAAAAATCTCCAGACAATCAGTATCCACATTAAGTGTAAATTCTGCAGAACCATCGTAAATCACTTGTCCAAATTTGTAATTTCGGTTATTGTTGAGCCACTCCGTAATCAAACCAATAAATACATCTCTGGTCAGGCTTTCATTTACAATTAATCTGGTAGAAAAAATCAACATGGTATTATACCTCTTTCGCGAATTATTTATTTACCGTGTCTGTTCCTTGAAACTGTCGCAATTTATTATTTTTAATTACCGCTAACATTCGGCAAATTTATGCAATTTCTCATTTAACCGACTCTCATATCCGTCAAAAAACAGTGCATCATTTGACTGCGGATTAGAATAAGTTCCGTTAACTCTGTCATATTTATATAAAATGAGAAAAACCATATTCCGGGCAGCTTTGTCTTTTGTAATAATGCTTTGCTTCCTGTCCAAAATATGATCCTTCACCTATTAATGGAGTATACCATACAACTGAAAAAATCTCAATACCAAAGATAAATTAATTGAGTAACTTCAGCCACATCACCCACAAATTATTCTGTTTGAAACCACCATTTCTGCCGCACCTGTTCTGGGCTATATTCACTGATAAATATATTTCCAGAATCGTCATATGTCAGACAAAAGTTTGAATTATATGCATAAATTGTCACCGTTCCGTCCTCATTTTCTGTTAGATTCCACCTCTGTGCATCCGTCCCATTTGGAGAAAACTTCTGTATGTTCTGACCTTCTTTTAATACACCATGATCTAAATCTACTACCCCATTCTGGAGATAAAGATTATACCAGTCTACCTCTTTATATTTTAGAGTCATTATCAAAGATTTGTTCTCTGAGAGTCGAATATTACCTGTATCCTCCTCGCAATTCAAAAACAATGTCTGTTCATAATTCTTTAAATGACCCTTTTCTGAATCTATATCTTTACCGTATAAATGGTAAGATGTTGCATATGCATAACTTCCCAACTCATCATAAGCATTGATCTGCGGACAAATCTCCATAATTTGAGAAATAACAGCATCTGCATTACAATCAACAATATACAGCACAAACTCACTCTCTTTGCTTAAATCCGACATTTCTTTTAATTTATTGACATTATCCTCAAAATACACCGCCCTTCTATAATTTTTCATCTCTATGTAGCTGCTGCCGGCTTTCCATGCCATTCCAGTTTTATAAACGTATAAACAATCCACATTCTCATATTCTTTCACCTTTTCCAATAAAGAATCCGAATCTAAATAAAGAAATCCCCAATATACATCTTTATGAGCACCTGCTGTCATAATTCCCAGTACCATCGCCCAAAGCATTAAACTTGCTCTGACATATTGTCCTAAAATCAAATCTAGAAATCTCTTTAAAACAAGCACTACCAAAATAACGGAAACTGCATATATCGGATAAATGTATCTCGATGCGGTATAGACGGCAATCTTAGCCACCAACAAAAAATAACCAATACAGGCTCCACCTAAACAACACCACATCCATTTTCTGGTATTAAATCGTGTTAAACGCAGTTTTCCCGCCCCCCTCTGGGAAACCAACAAAAATCCGCCTATACAAATTATCATTAAAAGACAGCCGCCAAACAGATCTTTATCAACATAGCTCCCAATCTCTTTGAGTTGAGACCAATAAAGACCCATTCCGCCTCTTAAGTTGTCAAATGACTGTTCCCCTCTATATCCTCCAAAAATATGCTTTAACATTGCCGGAAAAATACAATAGCTTCCTCCTCCTGCAACAAACATAAAAAAGACATATTTTAAAGCATCTGAAAATCTTTTATTTAAAAGCAGGTATAAACCAAAAAATATACTAATAAAGAAAAGATATATTAAAAAGTAGTAGTGTGTCAATGTGCCAACTATAGCTATTATGCTGATTCCAACATAAAATTTAAGCGTACACTTTTCGTTTATAAACCTAAGAATCCAGTATGTACATAGTGTAACCATAAACATTGTCATCACATACATTCGCAAAAAAGAAAGATTTTGCATCATACCAGTTGATAGAATCAAAAAAATGCTGATTATATCCTTCTCTTTTTCGTCACAGTCGAATAAACACAAAATTTTCCGAACCATCCAAAATGTAAGCAGCATAAATAATATATTGATTGTTGCTGGAATCCATTTGCTGCCAGAACCTATAAAAACTGAAGAAAGCATATGAATCAACACATAATAGAAAGGCGGATGAACATCTTTTTCCTGCTGACTCCAAACATTTTTAAAATTGAATCTCTCCCCTTCCTGCACTGTCATATACTCAATATATGCACTTTCTGCAGGTTCATATATATACGGTGCACATTGAGGCTGCAACGCAATTTCACCGCCGGTATTATTAGATAACCCATATGTATATATCTCATCAACGTGAAAATTTCTCTTATTAGCAATTACAAGATCGGAAGAGCACACGTCTGAACTCCAGTCACGCACGGACATCT
>CANCYO010000081.1 GCA_947382415.1 uncultured Lachnospiraceae bacterium
GATGTCCGTGCGTGACTGGAGTTCAGACGTGTGCTCTTCCGATCTATAAGCTGCTGGGCGGACGGCAGCGCGGCCTCTTATGTGGGCAGGGTGCGGGAATATTTTCCGGGCGTAGCGATTCAGCCCAAAGGACTGCTTGCCACGGAATGTTTTGTATCTTTCCCGATTATGGGCGAGGAGGGGGCGAGACTCAGCGTCCGATCGCATTTTTTTGAATTCCGGAGTCTGGAGACAGGGGAGATTGTGACCGCCGACAGGCTGAAGGCAGGAGCGTATGAGCTGATCGTCACCACGGGAGGCGGGTTTTACCGTTACTGTATAGGGGATATTGTCCAGGTGCTGGCGGTTTATCCCGATGCGCCGCCGCGGCTGCGCTTTCTGCGGAGGGCGGGAATCAGCAGCGACCTGTTCGGGGAGAAGCTGACGGAGGATTTTGTCAGAGGCGTGTGCGAGAGGCTGGGAATTGCGGATGTTTTCTGCCTGCTTGCGCCGGAGGGTAACCGTTATTGCCTCTATACCGTGGCGGAGCATATCACATCGAAGGAGCTGGACGATGCGCTGCGGGAGAGCTATCACTATCAATACTGCAGGCAGCTCGGACAGTTGGAGGAAGCCGTAGTCGTGACCGTTTCGGGGAATCCCGGAGAGAACTATATCGGGAGACTGGTTGCGGAGGGAATGCGTGCAGGCGATATCAAGCCTGCGTATCTGAGCGCGAGGAGCGGCTGGGGAGATTTTTTTGAGGTACGCCGGTGAACGCCCGGTTTCGGGAGAGGAGAAGATTCCATGTTGAAAATTGCTTTGCTTGCCCCTGCGGGGGCCATGCACCGTTACTCGGGGAGTTTTGGAAAATCCCTGCACTATGCGCCGCTTACGCTGACCACTCTGGCGGCGTTAGTTCCGGAGGATGTGGAGGCGGAGGTCACGATTTATGACGAGACTGCGGGGAAAATTCCGCTGGATCTGGATGCGGAGCTGGTGGGAATCACCTGCATCACCGGAACGGCTCCCCGCTGCTATGCTTATGCGGATTATTTTCGCAAAAAGGGAAAGACGGTGTTTCTGGGAGGTGTGCATCCCTCCATGCTGCCGGATGAGGCGGCGCAGTACGCGGATGTGGTTTTTACAGGTTTTTCCGAGCAGACTTTCCCGCAGTTTATCCATGACTATGTACAGGGCGGTTTTAAGGCGCGATACTGTCAGAATGCGGATTATACCATTGTGGGCAGGCCCATACCCCGCAGGGAGCTGTTGAATAAAAGGCGTTATATCACCACCAGAACGGTGGAGGCCATTCGGGGATGCAGTCACACCTGCAGCTTCTGCGCCTATCCGGCGGCGTTTGGCAGGCCGGTTTATAAACGCCCGGTAAAAGAGGTGGTTGCGGAGATTGAGGCCCTTCATACAAAGCATGTTTTGTTTCCGGACGTGAACCTGATCACGGATCTGCAGTATGCCAGGGAGCTTTTTAACGCGTTGATCCCGCTGAAGATCGTCTGGCTGGGACTGGTGACGTCTGCGGTGGGAATGGATGACAGTCTGATGGCGCTGCTTCGCAGGAGCGGCTGCCGGGGACTTCTGATCGGCTTTGAATCCATCACCCAGGAATCCCAGCAGTATATCCATAAAGGCGTGAATCAGGTGGACAATTATGTGACATTGATGGAGAAGCTGCATGACAACGGTATTCTCGTACAGGGCTGCTTTGCCTTCGGAGGCGATGAGGAGGATGAGAGCGTGTTCGACCGCACGGTGGAAATGATCATCAGGGCCAAGATCGATCTGCCCAGATATTCGATTCTTACGCCCTTTCCCCGGACGGCCTATTATGCGCAGCTTGAAAGCGAGGGGCGCATCACGGAGCGCAACTGGGCCATGTATGATGTGCAGCACTGCGTCTTTTCGCCAAAAAGGATGACGAAGGAGCAGTTGGAGGAGGGCACGGACAGGGCCTGGCGGATGACCTACTCCAATCAGAATATCCTGAAAAGGCTTGCGCCCTTTCGCCACAGCCCATGGCTGTCTCTGCCGCTGAATCTCGGCTATAAGGGATATGCCGACAAATGGCATCAGTTTACCCGTGAAGTGATGTGCGATAACTCGGACATTCCGGTACTGTGATGAGGGACAAAACATGAAGATAACATTTATTCTCCCGGCCATCGGCAAGAAGCAGGGGCAGAAATATATCGGCACATGGAAAATGGAGCCGCTCACTATTGCGATGTTGAAAGCGCTGACGCCTCCGGACATCGAGACTGAGCTTTTTGACGATCGCATGGAGCTGATCGATTATGATACCGGAACGGATCTGGTGTGTATCACGGTGGAAACCTATACGGCGCGCCGCAGCTATCAGATCGCCGAAAAGTTCCGCAGACGGGGGATTGCCGTGGTGCTTGGCGGATATCATGTCACCCTCTGTCCCGGGGAGGCGGCCCGGTATTGTGACAGCGTCATCGCGGGAAATGCCGAGACCGTCTGGAACCGTATGCTTCTGGATTTTCAGAACAATAATCTGCAGAAGCTTTACCGTGGCGGGATCGGGGAATATGATATTCAGCCGGACAAGAGCATTTTCAAAGGCAAAAAGTATCTTCCGGTCTCTCTGGTGGAGACCGGACGGGGGTGCTGCCACAGTTGTGAATTCTGCGCCATATCAAAATATTACTGCGGCAGATATTACAGCCGTGAGCACAGCCTGATTCTGGACGATCTGGAGCGCTCCAGACATAAATATACGTTTCTGGTGGATGACAATCTGGTGGCGGACAGAAACAATGCCATCACTCTTTTTGAGGAGATCGCCCCATTAAAGAAAAAATGGGCGGGGCAGGGAACGCTCTCCATGGCCAGGGATGAGAAGCTGCTCAAGGCCATGAAAAAGAGCGGGTGCGAGATCATTCTGATCGGTTTTGAGAGTTTAAATGAGGAAAATCTGAATCAGATGAACAAGTCCTTTAACTATGCGGTGGGTGAGCGGAATGAGCTGGTACAGCGGATCCACGACGCAGGGATCGGCATCTATGCCACTTTTGTGTTTGGCTATGACAATGACGACGAGAAAACCATAGATCAGGCTCTGGAATTTGCAAAGCGGCACAATTTTTATACCGCCGCCTTCAACCATCTGTTGCCATTTCCCAATACGCCGCTCTATGACCGTTTAAAGGTGGAAGGACGGCTGATCTATGACAAATGGTGGCTTGAGGAAGGGTATCGTTACGGAGAACTGGCCTTTCATCCCAGAAAGATTTCTCCGGAGAAGCTCAGCAGGCTCTGTCGGGATGCGAGAAAAGAATTTTCCGCGCCGAAAACGGTCCTGAACCGGGGAATGGCGTCACTGGGGCGGACAAGTCCTCTGATCTGGTGGCTGTTCTGGGCCATGAATCTGCGTCTGGGAGAAGAGATTGACGAAAAAATGAATGTTCCCATAGGAGAGAATCTGGATGAATTTCCAAAATGACCGATACACATTAAAATTTGCGGACAGCTCGGACAATGACGGCATTCGCGAGATTTTTGAGAGCAGTGCCTTCAGCGGCGGGATCAGTGTGCAGTATCTGCGCAATCCCAGGCCCTATGAATCCTTTCTCGCGGACGGAGATGACGCCAGAATGCTGGTCATCGTGGACAACGAGACGGGCAGAAGAGCGGCGGTGGGCGGCGCGGTGGTGCGGCGCGAATATCTGAACGGACAGATTCAGAAATGCGCATATCTCACCGGGCTTAAAATCCATCCCGATTACCGGAAAATTCTTTCTTTTATCACCAGAGCGTATGCGTTTCTGCATGAAGTGCTCTCTGACTGCAGCTGTTGTTACACCACCATTCTCGACGACAATCTGCCGGCCATCACCATGTTTGAAAAAAAGCGCAGGAACATGCCGGAGTACCGGTATCTGGGACATTATATTACCTATTGTTTTCATGGCGGCAGAAGGCTGATGGATATAGAGTGCGGTAATATGGAAGGCTTCGACCGGTTGATGGCAGATCACTTTGCGGCGCAGAGTCTTGTGCCTGCCGACTGGCATTGCGGGGGCTTCGGAGAACAGACCTTTTACTGCGCAAGGGAAAACGGGGAGATCGTGGCCTGCTGTTTTGTGGGGAACCAGCAGGCATATAAGCAGTACAAAATGAATGCTTACGGCGGAATTTACCGGTTGGTGTCAAAGCTGCCCACCAGACTTTTGGGCTATCCCGAATTCCCCAGGGCGGACACGGTGGTGAATCACGGCGTGGTCTCGTATCTGTATGTCAGGGACTGTGACGAAAAGCTGTGCAAACGCTTTCTTCGTACCGTGGCGTCGCAGACGGAGTTCTCCCTGCTGATCTGGGGCGGCTTTGAAAATAATCCGCTCTGTGCCGCGCTGGACGGGATGCGGACGGTTCATTATGGCAGCAGGCTCTATTCTGTGCTCTGGGACGAGCGGCCTGCGCCTTCGGGAATTATAGGGGTGGAAGTGGCGCTGCTGTAAGGATCGGTCTGGAAAGTTAATAAATTACCAACAATGTAAAGAATGTAAGATATCTTTTTGGTGAAATTTTCCTTATGATTAAAGAAAGAGCAGATAGTGCTCAAACTATCATAAGGAGGATTTTGCTATGAAAAAGAAGATATTATCTGTCATGCTTGCCATGAGTATGGTGGTATTGACAACGGCATGCGGCCTGAAGACGCCTGATGCTCCGTCCGGGAATACGGTGGCGCCGTCGCAGTCGGATGTGACACCGTCGAGTGCGGAAAACAAGCCTTCGGATACGCCTGCAGAGCCCGAAGTGACGCTTGTATACGCGGAGGTAAATCCTCTCGACACTATTGTGGGACAGATGGCAACCGCATATGCCGATAAGGTTGCGGAGCTTTCCGGCGGCACAATGAAGATCGACATTCAGGCAAGCGGTGTGCTGGGCTCTGAGAATGATGTGCTTGACACCATGCTGGGGGGCGGCGGTACGATTGATATGTCCCGTATCTCTGCATTCGCTCTGACAAGCTACGGCGGAGAGAAGTCCAAACTGCTTTCCCTGCCGTATACATTTGTAAACCGTGAGCATTTCTGGGCGTTTGCAACATCGGATCTGGCTGAGGAGTTTCTCCTCGAGCCCCACAACAACGGCAGCGGCGTAAGAGGACTGTTTTATGGCGAGGAAGGTTTCCGTCATTTCTTTACCAGAAAGGAAATTTCGGGAATGAAGGATCTGTCTGGCATGAAACTGCGTGTTTCAAACGACCCTGTCATGAACGGCCTTGTTGAGTCTCTGGGAGCCAGCGCTACGGTGGTATCTTTCAATGAGCTCTATTCGGCATTGCAGACGGGCGTGGTTGACGGTGCGGAGCAGCCAATCGCAAACTATAAATCCAATGCGTTTCCCGAGGTTGCACCCAATATGATTCTGGACGGCCACACGCTGGGAGCCATTCAGGTGATCATAACCGATGAGGCATGGGATTCTCTTACGGCGGAACAGCAGAATATCCTGATTGAGGCAGGAGAGTATGCGTCACAGTTTAACAAGCAGATATCGGAGAATGCGGAGAATGAAGTGCTTGATCAGCTCAAGGCTGACGGCGTGAAGATCGTGGAAGTAGACGATGTGAGCGAATGGCAGAATGCTGTTAAGGGTGTTATCGAGGAAAACACCAAGGGACAGGAAGATCTGTATCAGCAGATTCTTGATCTGGCAAAATAATTTGACCGACAGTATGAAAGAGCGCATTGGCTCCACAGTCTTTGCGCTCTTATCATAATCGCGTGAGGAGGTATTTCATGTCAGCTTTTTTCAGACAGGTTGATAAGATAAAACCGATATTTGATCTTACATATAAGATAGTTCTGTTTGCGTGTAAGATATTGCTCATCATCGACATTTTCATCACCACGATGAGCGTTATAGGCAGATATGTGCCTTTTGTTCCGGATCCTGCATGGAGCGAGGAGGTTGTGCTTACATGTATGGCATACATGGCGGTTCTGTCGGCGTCCCTTGCCATCCGGCGCGGCGCGCATATACGAATGACCGCGTTAGACCGCTATTTCCCGAAAGCAGTCCTTCTGTTTCTGGATATTCTGGCGGATATCTGTGTGCTGATACTTGCAGTCGTCATGATCGTTGTCGGCTGGCAGTATGCGGCCGGACTCGGGGCAAAGGCTACTTATGTCAGCATGCCCTGGCTGTCGAAATTCTGGATGTATTTCCCTGTACCCGTGGCGGGAGCTGCCATGGTGATCTTTGAAATCGAGACGCTTTACAATCATTTAAAGAAAATCGTGTTAAAGGAGGGGAAGGCATGAGTACACAGACAATAGCGATATTGGTATTGCTGATCAGCTTTGCGGTGATGATCTTTCTGCGTTTCCCCATAGCGTATGCGGTTGCGCTGTCCTCTCTGTTGTGTCTGATGTATCAGGGGCTTCCGTTTACGACGATCTGCCAGCAGATGGTGAAAGGGATTAACTCCTTCAGCCTGATGGCCGTGCCGTTTTTTATCACAATGGGATGCCTGATGGGCAGCGGGGGGATATCGGAGAAACTGATCGCTCTGGCCAATGCCTGTGTGGGCTGGATGACGGGCGGTATGGCCATGGTAAACATTGTGGCTTCCTATTTCTTTGGAGGCATATCCGGTTCGGCGGCTGCAGACACTGCTTCTCTGGGGAGTATTTTGATTCCGATGATGGTGGACCAGGGATATGACGACGATTTTTCCACGGCGGTGACCATCACATCTTCGTGCGAGGGGCTTTTGGTGCCGCCCAGCCACAATATGGTCATTTACGCCATGTCGGCCGGCGGTGTGTCGGTGGGAAGCCTCTTCCTGGCCGGATATATACCGGGAGCGCTGCTTGCGGTATCGCTTATGATAGGTTCTTATATCATTTCAAAGCGCAGGCACTATCCCAAGGGAGATAAATTCAGTTTTATCAATCTGATCAAACAGCTCGGAGTCTCCTTCTGGGCACTGGCGGCGGTGATCATTGTTGTGGTGGGAGTCGTTGGCGGCTGGTTTACGGCTACCGAGTCGGCGGCAATCGCGGTAATCTACAGTCTGATCGTGAGTATGTTTATCTATAAGGGGCTTGATTGGAAAGGTGTGTGGAAGGTATTGGAAAACTGCGTCGATACGCTTTCCATTGTTTTGATCCTGATCTCCACCTCCAGCATTTTCGGCTATTGCCTGACGACGCTTCATGTGCCGAAAATTGCGGCAAGCGCGATCATAGGCCTGACGGATAATCCGATCCTGATAGCGCTGTTGCTGAATCTGATCCTGCTTGTACTGGGCTGTATCATGGATATGGCGCCCATCATTCTCATCGCGACGCCGATCCTGCTTCCCATCGCTACATCCATCGGCATCGATCCGATCCAGTTCGGAATCATGATCGTGCTCAATTGCGGAATCGGTCTTTTGACGCCTCCGGTGGGCTCCGTATTGTTTATCGGTTCCGCCGTGGGTAAGGTGAAGATGGAGAGGGTGGTAAAGGCCACGCTGCCGTTTTATATCTGTATGATCGCGGTGTTGCTGTTACTGACATTTTTCCCGGGAATCACTATGTTTCTGCCCAATTTGTTTAAGAGTTAAGGATTTTGGTATCTGCAGGGATAGAAAGGATTGTTGCTATGGTTTACCAATATAAATGTAAGGTGAGAGCCGTGGATCTTTGGGTCTTGTCCATGTATCGCACTTATCGTTCTCTTGTGGGCGTATGCAATATTGTATTCGGAATCGCAATCATTCTTTTGACTCTGCGCTTTTGGAATCAGGCGGGGGATGTGGTACAGGCCATACTTTTACTGATGTGCCTGATCATTCCGGTGATCCAGCCGGTCTGCGTGTATTTAAGGGCGAAAGCCCAGGTGTCCGTCATTCCGCAGGGAACGGAACTCGTCTTTGCGGAGGACGGCATCCAAGTGACGTTGGGGGATGAGAGAGAGCATATCCCATGGAATAAAGTCAGGGGAGTGAGCCGGGAAGCGGGTATTGTCATTGTATACACGGACGCCAGTCACGGCTATATGCTCACTCCGGGAGTGCTGGGAGCCGGGAGAGCGGACTTTTATCGCTATGTTGAGACCAGGCTCAGGGCTCAGGCGCCTCCCTCCAAACGTAAGTCCTGAAGGCGCGATGGGATTGTTGATTTAGTGTAAGGATGGTATTTTCATGAGAAAACGCCTTAGGACAGTATGGCAGTCCTTAAAAATAAAACAGAAAATCAAATTGTTTACCAACATTGTGTTTTTTTTGATTTTGTTTTCTATTTTTCTGGATGCCTGGACCCTGAAATATTCATTATTTGATTTTTATGCTATTCTCAACAGTAATTCCATCGCCAGCGATTTTGTGCAGGCTATGGAGAGTGAGACGGCTTTATTTGAGACTTTTGTCAAGACGGGAAAAGAAGAAGATCAGATAAAACTGGACGAGGCCATAGCATATACAGAGAAGATTGTTGCGCAGCTTCCTTACGAATATCAGAAGACCGGCGAAAGGCGGTATGCCAAAACCTGGTCTATTCTCAATATGTATCAGGTATATTGCGGTAAAAGAAGCCATGTTTTGAACGAGGGGGAGAAAACCGCAGAGTATATCAGGGAGTTGTATGAAGTCTATGATATTCAGGCGTATCTGCAAAGTTACGCCAAGGAACTCATGCGGGATACGCTTGAGGACGGAGTGAGCGCGTATTCGGGCAAGATACGGATGATCACTGCCATACCCGTGCTGGTGATCCTGTTTGAGATTCTGTTCTTTTTTTGTACCCGCAAGCTGTCGGAGCTAATGAACAGTTCCATCGTATCGCCAGTCGTGGAACTGGCGGAAGCCTCGCGCAGAATTGCGGAAAATGATTTTTATATAGACGATATCAAGGTCCGGAGCGGCGATGAGCTGGGCGAACTTGTGACGGCGTTCAACAAAATGAAATATGCTACCGGGGAATATATCATGGCTTTGGAGGAGAGGCGAAGCGCGCTGGATCTGTACCATGCAGAGGAGATGGAAAAGCTGGAGATCGCTGCGCGCCTGGATGCCATGGAGCTTGAGCTTTTAAAGAGTCAGATCAACCCGCATTTTCTGTTTAATACCCTGAATGTGATAGGCGGAATGGCGGATCTTGAGGGCGCCCAGACCACGGAGAAAATGATAGCGGCGCTGAGCTCGCTGTTTCGTTATAATTTGAAAACGCCGGAGAAAAAGGTCTCTCTGACGAGAGAACTGAAGGCGGTTAAGGATTATATGTTTTTGCAGGAAATGCGTTTCGGGGGCAGGATAACCTGTGAAACAGATTGCAGGACGGACGCGGAGCTTGTGATGATACCGACGTTTACCATTCAGCCTCTCGTGGAAAACGCGATCATACACGGACTTGCCTCAAAGGAAACGGGAGGGCAGATAGTGATACGGATCAGGGAACGGCGGGAAATGATCAGTATCGTCGTGGCCGATAACGGGAACGGAATGGACAGGGAGACGCTGAGGCGTTTGAGGCAGAATCTGGGCGCGGAGGGATCGGGCAGGACAAACAGAATGAGCATTGGCCTTTTTAATATTTACAGAAGGGTTCATATGATGTATGAGGGCGGCACAATGCAGATACACAGCAGAGCGGGAGAAGGTACGATTATCAGGATCTGTATAAAGGATGAGAGGTGCAATCATTTTGAGGAATGAGAGATGCAGTATTCTGATCGCGGATGACGAACCGATCGAAAGAATGGTGATCAGTAAGACCATACGGAACTATTTTCAGGAGGAACTGGAGATCTTTCAGGCTGAGAACGGGCGGGAAGCAATAGAGATTTTTAATAAGCAAAAGTGCGATATCGTCCTGCTGGACATCTCAATGCCGGGAATTGACGGTCTGGAAGCGGCGGAGCAGATTCGCAGTCAGAGCAATGAGTGCTGTATTATATTTTTGACCGCACATGACGAGTTTGATTTTGCAAAACGGGCTATAAAAGTGAAGGCACTCGATTATCTGTTAAAGCCCAGTGCAAAAGAGGAACTGTTGGCGGTTCTGGAAGAAGCCGTGTATCTAAGCGGACGAAAGTCCGCAAGGGAGGGCGGAAATTCCCATGGGATCGTATGTCCGATGGAGAATGGCGGGGAGCAGGGGGCCGAGGAGCAGGAGGCCGTAAAAAAGAGGCTTCTCACCGGATATGTGAGCGAGTATATTGAGGCGCACTACATGGAAGATATCTCCCTGCAAGATGTGGCCGGGCAGTTCAATTATTCTGACGCGTATTTCTGCAGATTCTTCAAACAGAATTTTGATAAGAATTTTATAATGTATTTATCCGAAATCCGGATAAACAAAGCCAGAGAACTGCTTTCCGATATAACGGTAAATGTGAAGGATATCGGGCAGAGAGTAGGTTATCGGGATTCAAGTTATTTTACGAAGGTTTTCAAGCGTGTCACGGGCATGACGCCCAGCGAATATCGGTACAGATACGGGAATACGGACGACGGGGTTGGCAGGTGAAATGAAAAAAGCGTATTATTTTGCGGGGGCAGCGGCGGTTCTGATATTGGCCGTCTTGCTGCTGTTTACCAGAAACAGGGCGAATGTGCCGGAATATGTTTTTTCCTATGCAGAGAATCAGACCAGCGATTACCCTACCACCATGGGAGGGATCAGATTTGCGGAATTGGTGGAGGAGAGAACGCAGGGGCGTATCATAATCAATGTGAGAGCGGAGAGCCAGTTTGGGTCCGAGGCGGAAGTGATCCGGCAGATGCGTTACGGCGGAATAGATTTTGCCAGAATTTCACTGGCTCAGATATCGGATTCCATACCCGGGATGAATGTGCTGCAGCTCCCATATCTGTATGAGGATGCTTCCCATATGTGGCGAGTGCTGGACGGCGAGATCGGCGAACGCTTCCTGAATTATCCGGAGCAGTACGATCTGATAGGTCTGTCATGGTATGATGCCGGGGCCAGGAATATATATTGTTCGACGAAACCGGTGAGGACGCTGGAAGACATGAAGGGGCTGCGCATTCGGGTACAGGAGGCCGACACCATGTCCCAGATGATCACGGCTTTGGGAGCGGTTCCGGTACAGATTCCCTATGACAGGGTCTATGCATCTCTTGAGCGCAATCAGGTGGACGGTGCGGAAAATAACTGGTCCTCATATGTGGCCATGCAGCACTATGAGGTGGCAGGATACTATACCGTGGATGAACATATCCGCATACCGGAAATGCAGATATGCGCAAAACACACATGGGAACAGCTTTCTGCCGAGGACAGGCAGATCCTGTTGGAATGCGCAAAGGAATCGAGATCGGAAGAGCGTCGTGTAGGGAAAGAGTGTTGCGAGACGTGG
>CANCYO010000082.1 GCA_947382415.1 uncultured Lachnospiraceae bacterium
TGACGAGAGCGTCTACAGGGAGCTGGTATTGATCAAGGTGAAGGCACCTGCGGAGCAGAGACAGAGCATCTCGGCGATCGTGGACATTTTCCGGGCGAAGATCATCGATGTGGCGCCGGAGTGCATGATTATCGAGCTCACGGGCAATCAGTCCAAGATCGATGCGTTTATCGGTCTTTTGGATGATTATGAGATTCTTGAGATTGCCAGGACCGGTATTGCGGGACTTTGCAGAGGTATGGAAAATGTCACCATACTGTGAGGCAACGATGTTAGCTCTAGGAGAATGCTCCTATCAGTTATATAATGTATTTTAATACTTTTCAAACATTAAGGAGGAAATAGAAAATGGCAAAGATTTTTTATCAGGAGGACTGCAATCTCTCCCTGCTCGAAGGCAAGACCATCGCTATCATCGGCTATGGCAGCCAGGGACATGCCCATGCGCTGAATTTGAAGGATTCAGGCTGCCATGTCATCATCGGTCTGTACGAGGGCTCCAAGTCCTGGGACAAGGCTGTGGCACAGGGATTTGAGGTATATACTGCGGCTGAGGCTGCCAAGAAGGCTGACATCATCATGATCCTGATCAATGATGAGAAACAGGCCGATCTGTATAAGAAAGATATTGAACCCAATCTGGAAGAAGGCAATATGCTGATGTTCGCCCATGGCTTTAACATTCACTTTGGCTGTATCGTGCCTCCCGCAAATGTGGATGTGACGATGATCGCGCCCAAGGGCCCCGGACATACCGTGAGAAGCGAGTATCAGGCCGGAAAAGGCGTTCCCTGCCTGATCGCTGTGGAGCAGGATGCCACCGGAAAGGCACAGGATCTGGCGCTGGCATATGCGCTGGGCATCGGCGGTGCCAGAGCAGGCGTTCTGGAGACCAATTTCCGCACGGAGACAGAGACAGACCTCTTCGGTGAGCAGGCCGTGTTGTGCGGCGGTGTCTGTGCATTGATGCAGGCGGGCTTCGAGACTCTGGTTGAGGCCGGTTATGACCCCAGAAACGCATATTTTGAGTGTATCCATGAGATGAAGCTGATTGTGGATCTGATCTATCAGTCCGGTTTTGCAGGTATGAGATATTCCATCTCCAACACTGCAGAGTACGGCGACTATATCACCGGTCCCAAGATTATCACCGAGGACACCAAGAAGGCCATGAAGAAGATTCTGAGCGATATTCAGGACGGCACCTTTGCCAAGGACTTCCTGTTGGATATGTCGCCCGCAGGCAGACAGGTACATTTTAAGGCTATGAGAAAGCTTGCCGGTGAGCATCCTGCCGAGAAGGTTGGCGAGGAGGTACGTAAGCTCTATAGCTGGAACAACGAGGAAGACAAGTTGATCAATAACTGAAAACTACGGTTTATGGAGGGAGGATGCAAAAAAATGCATCCTCCCTCTTTTGTGACAGTCTGCCTGTGCCGATAATAATTTATAGATTGCCAATCAGAGCAACTGAATGATTGACAAATATTTGACTTTAGGCTTATATTAATTATAAGGCATTGGCTTTATATGGAAACAGAAAGCCTATTGAAATGAATATGGAAAGGCAGGCATGCAACATGGAAAAGAGGATGAGTCAAAAAACAATATTGGCGATTTCCGCTGCGGTGGTTGCATTGATCGTCGTTGTTTCAGGGGTACTGATCTGGAAGAATCAGCATCAGTCCTACCGCTCCATTAAAATTGTGGAAATGGACGGGGCAGTGACCATCGACAGGGAGGGAATCTCCGGTCTCAACGCATCAGTGAATATGAATCTGGTCTCGGGAGATCATCTGGCCACAGGGGAAGAGTCCTATGTGGTATTACGTCTGGATACGGACAAATATGTGATGCTGGGCGAGTGCGGCGCCATGAAAGTACAGGCGCAGGGAACCGAGGCCGCCGCCAGAACTTCCATACATCTGGAAGCGGGCAGCGTTCTGAGTGAGATTCAGAATCCGCTGGGGCAGGATGCCTCTTATGATATTGTGACACCCAACGCTACCATGTCTGTCAGAGGAACAGTGTTTGAAGTACGCAAAAATGAAAAGGAGAACGGTGAGGAGGGAACCATATCGGTTCTTGTATACGATGGCTGCGTTTCAGTGGCTCCGGATGGTCTGGAGTCCCGCGAATACCATGCCGGGGAGTACACGGAGTTTACAGACAGCGCTTCTCCGAAATTTTTGACGGAGGCGGGCACGATCACGACAGAACAGATGAACGGTCAGATGCTGGAGCGTCTGAAAAAGATAGAGCAGTCGGGAAGAACGCTGAATACGGATGTGATCGCAGCGCTGGCATCAGCAGAGCCGGAGACGCCGTCTGTCGAGGAGGAGCAGTCGTCAGAGCCGGAGGCACCGTCAGCTTCCGAAGAGGAAACGGCCGCCGGGGATGAGACAGCGTCCTCAACGGAGCAGTCTGCACAACCGTCCAAAGAGCAGCCTGCCGTGCCGGCGAAGAAGGATCCTGTAAAACCTTCTGTGGAAGCGCCCACGGAGTCTGTACCGGAATCTACGGAGGCGGAGTCCGAGGAGGACGATTCGGATGATGATTCCTCAGACAGAAAGCCATCCAAGCCAAAGCCGAAACCTACGGAACCGTCCACAGAGGATCCCACAGATCCGTCAGAACCGACCACGGAACCTGAGAAACCTACGGAGCCTACAGAACCGACTACGGAACCCGAGAAACCCACGGAACCTACGGAGCCTTCCACGGAGCCGGAGAAGCCCACGGAACCTGATGTAAAAACTTATAGAGTTGCATATTATCTTCCTTATATTGCATTGTGGGGCGAGAATCAGGACGGCAGTAAGTATTCCTCTATTATGGATATTGCGCAACCAACTACATTGAGAACAATTCCATTGAAAGCGGAAGTAAGCTTCAGAAACCGCAGGATATCACAGTGAGTATGACGCCCGAAGGGTGGATTGCCGAGAAGAAAGATCTCATCCATACAGGCTGGTGTACGATAGACGGCAAAGAGTGGGATTATGACAAGGATGTGTTGACGGAGGATACGGACCTGTACCCGATCTGGCAGGATTCCGAGGGCAGGAAGTATTATCCCTGTGTTTACAAGACAGGCACCAAGACCTATCCCTGCAACAGCATCATTGAGAATTCAACGCCTGAGCTTCCCTGATTGCAAAACGAAGCGGCATGAACAGGAATAGACAGTATGAAGGATAAAAATAAATCAACACAGGGGGCAAGGCTGGTATTGCTCACAGTCTTGGCCGGATTGCTGGCTGGGGTGTTCGCGTATGCGGCACCCCTTGACAGTGCTGAATTATGGCTGGGCGACAGCCTTTTTGTGCGGGAGAAGCCGGTGGATAACCGGATCAAGATCATTGGTATAGACGAGGCCACCCTGCAGGAGCTGGGGCCTTTTTCCGGATGGAGCAGACAGCAGGCCGCGGATCTGCTCAACGCCTTTGATGAGGACTATGCCCCGGCTGTTATCGCTTTTGATATCAATTATTTTGGCGGACATGACGAGGCGGGCGACCGCGCTCTGGCAGAAGCGGCGGCAAAATACGAAAATGTGGTGATGGCCTCCTATATCTCTTACGAGGCGCGTCTGGAGCCGCAGGCTGACGGCAGTCTGCGGATGAACACCATGCATGTGGCACAGGTGGAAAAGCCCTACGATGCCCTGGATGCGGTGAGCTATAACGGTTTTACCAACACGGTGCAGGATACGGATAACTATGTGCGCCGGGCGCTGCTCTCAGTGGACTGGAATAATGAGACCAGTTATAATTTTGCCTATGAAGTGTATGACAGATATATGCAGTCTTCCGGGCAAGCGGCTCTGGAGCCTGCTACGGACAGCCGGGGAATCTATGGTTTTGATTATACGGCGGCTCCGGGCATGTATGAGGTATATTCTTATGCGGATGTGGCTGCGGGGCGCTGTGATACAAGAGTGTTTCAGGATTGTATCGTGCTGGTGGGAGCGTATTGTTCCGGCATGATGGATCAGTATATGGTGCCCATTGCCCGAAGTACGGTCATGAACGGGGTGGAAGGGCAGGCAAATCATGTCAATGCGCTTCTGGAGGGCAGAACCTTCCGGGAGCTTCCGGGATGGTGCAGCGCGCTGCTTGCGGCGGCCATCGTGGGAGTTTATGTATGGCTGGTGTCTCACAGCCGTTTTCAGACCGGGATGGCGGGAGGTCTGATCTTTGAGATCATCCTGGTGGGAGCGGCAAAGTATCTGTATGGCCGGGGGCTGTACTGGAAATGTCTGACTCCGGTTCTGGGCGTAGCCCTTGTAGCCCTTGTCAGAGTGGTGACAGGGTATCTCATGGAGCGTGTGCGCAAGAAAAAGATATTGGACGTATTCCGCACCTACATGGCGCCCCAGGTGGTGGATGAGCTCTCCAGAACCAGAGATTTTCAGGTGGAGCTTGGAGGCAGGAATCAGGAGATTGCCGTGCTCTTTGTGGATATCAGGGGCTTTACCTCATTGTCTGAGAGTCTTGCGCCCGGCCAGGTGGTAGAGATTCTCAACCGTTATCTGGAACAGGTGACGGAGGCGATCTTCAGACATGAGGGGACGCTGGACAAATTTATCGGTGACGCTGTGATGGCAGTGTACAACGCGCCTCTGGATGTGGAGGATTATCCGCTGAAGGCGGTTTTGACAGGTCTGGATATCGTGGGTGCTGTGGAACGCTTAAACGACGGGCTGGAGCGGGACTTTGGCGTCAGGATTGCCTGCGGTGTGGGAATTCACTGCGGAAGAGCCATTGTGGGCAATATCGGCTGTGATGTCCGCATGGATTACACGGCCATAGGAGATACGGTAAATACCGCGGAAAGGCTGGAAAGTATTGCAAAGCGCGGGCAGGTTCTCATCAGCGAAGAGATGTACGAACGGGTGAAAGAGCATTTTCACGGGGAATTTCTGGGTGAGCACACCCTAAAGGGAAAACAGGAGAAGATCAGAGTATTCCTTGTCGAAGAATCAGGATCAGAGTTCGGGGGTATAAATAATGGAACAGACTCAGGCAGATAAAATATTGGAGATTGGTATTCTGCTGGCCGCAGAGAGAAATTATGACGAATTGTTGTCCAAGATCGTGGACTGCGCCATGGAGCTGACATGCAGCGACGGTGGAACTCTTTATCTGTATGAAGAGGATCAGTTAAAATTCTGTATCACGAAAACGCTGTCTTGCAATGTCAACCGCAAGGGAATGAGCGGGGAGCAGTATCCTCCGGTGGCCATGGATGAGAGGAATGTCTGCGCATACTCGGCCATTCACCGGAAGCTGCTGAATATTGATGATGTGTACAGTTGTGAGGAGTTCAATTTCAGCGGGCCCAGAGAATATGACAAACTGACGGGTTACCGCACTAAGTCCATGCTGGTGTTTCCTCTGGTGAATCATGAGGAGAAACTGGTGGGTGTGGTGCAGCTCATCAATGCCCAGGACGGGGCGAAAGCTGTGGTGCCTTTTAAAAAAGAATACGAGAAGATACTGGAGTCCCTGGGGTCTCAGGCCGCGGTGGCCGTCTCCAACATGAAATATGTTCAGGAGATGGAGCAGTTGATGTTTACCATCACACAGGTGTTTACTGACGCTATAGATACCCGAATCCCTTATAATTATTATCATTCCCGCAATGTCTATCTATACGCCAGAGAGCTGGTGGATTATATCAACAGGCAGCATGAGAAGGGGTTGTGTGAACATTTCTTTACCGCTGAGGAGAGGGATGAGCTCCTGATGGCCGCATTGATGCATGATATCGGAAAAATGGTTATTCCAAACGAGGTGATCAACAAGACTACCCGTCTGGATAAGAGGCAGCCGCTGGTGGAGGAGCGCTTTGAACATTTGTGCTCCCTGTATTATATCGATTATCTGGAAGGCAGGATAGACAAAGACGAGTGGAGAAAAGCCGCCGAATATCTGAAGCATGCCAAAACGCGCACTGAGGATATCAATGTTAAGCCCAATCTGACGGATGAGGATGTCGCCTATGTCAGGGAGCTGGCATCAAGAGTTTATACATATGAGGACGGCAGACAGATTCCTTATCTTGCTCCGGAGGAAGAAGAATGTCTGACGGTGAAACGCGGCAATCTCACACAGGGAGAGAGAGACATAATCTGTTCTCATGTGACATACACGGAAACCTATCTGAGAAAGATGAATTTTGGGAAACGGTATCCGCATATCATTCAGTGGACCGGGGCTCATCATGAATATCTGGACGGGAGCGGCTATCCCAGAGGCCTGAAGGGGGATGAGATTCCTTTTGAAGCCCGGATTCTGACGGTGGTGGATATGTTTGAGGCGCTGACCAGCGCCGACCGCCCGTACAAAAAGTCGATTCAGGACGACAAAGCGTTTGCCATGCTGGCAGACATGGCGGCGGAGGGGAAGATCGACGGACAGATACAGGAGCTGTTTCAGGCGGCTTACGGGGAGATGGATGAAAAACCTCCGTTGTCCCAATGGAAAAATGAGTCATAGAATGTGAGGTATGGCAGACATGACAGGTACTGGAAAGATAACTCATATTATCCCCAGGTTTCAGGAATTGGAGACATATGTAAAAATAGCCGGAGAACATTCTTTGGGATTTGAATATAACGACTTTTTTAACCCGGCTCTGCTGGACGACAGGGAGGCGCTGGCAAACCGCATCGCTGTCTATCAAAAGCTGGGCAGGCCTGAAGGGATCGATACCCTCCATGGCGCTTTTTATGATATCGTTCCGTTTAGCTGGGACAGCGGCATCAGCAGCCACAGCATCTATCGCATGCAGCAGTCTGTGGAGATCGCAGGAGAGCTTGGCTGCCGGGGCGTCGTTTTTCACACCGGACTGACGCCCGGGCTGGTGGGCGATCAGAAATATCGTTCCCATTGGCTTGAGGTGATGGCGGACACCGTGCGGATGCTGCTTGGGCAGGATGACGCGGTGGAGATTTACTGTGAGAACATGTTTGACGAGTCTCCTTGGGAGCTTGCGGAGTTGGCGGCGATGCTGGCGGGGGAGAAGCGTTTTGGGATATGTCTTGACATCGGACATATGATGCTTGCCACCGGTCAGCCAAAGCAGTGGTTTGAGGCCATGGGGCCCTATGTGCGCCATTTTCATGTAAATGACAATCATCTGAATCGGGATGAGCATCTGGCTCTGGGCTGCGGTAAGATCGACTGGCCTCAGATTTTCGGGCTGATTCAGGAATACGGCCTGTCGGAGAACAGTATGCTCCTGGAGGTGAGCGGTCCGGACAGGATCGGGACAAGTCTGGATTATCTGCAGGCTTGCGGCCTATGATATGGCCGGGGAGAAAGTATGAGTGAGAATCTGAAGGCTTCTAAAAGTTCATTTGAGAGGAAGATGCGGCCCCCGAAGGGAATCGAGCCTGAGACCTGGATTGCCGAGTGTTATCGCAGGCACGAGGGGCATCCTCTGAGGATTCTGCTTGCCGTATATAAGGGGAATTATCATAAGTTCCTGCTTGCCATCCTGTTCTTTTTCATCAAGCATGCCTGTGTCTGGGTACTGCCTATTGTTACGGCCAATATCATAAACGACATCACCTCCGGGAATCCTGACTGTCTGCGCAACACGGTCTTTTACACGATCCTGATGGTGGTGCTGATCGCCCTGAATGTGCCTATGAATTATCTGTATACGGATTATAAGAGTCAGGCCACACGCTATGCGGAGACCGGGCTGAGGAAAGCGTTGATCCGGAAGCTTCAGCAGCTCTCCATCGCCTATCATGTGGAGACCCGCTCGGGGCGGCTGCAGTCCAAAATCATGCGGGACGTGGAGGCAGTGGAGGGTCTGACCACCCAGATGTTTCTGAATGTGCTGAACATTGCGCTGAATATTATCGTGGCGCTGGTGGTGACTGTCAACAAGAGTTTTATGGTGTTTTTGTTCTTCCTGCTCACCACGCCCATCGCGGCCGTCTCCATGGTCACCTTCCGCAGTGTGATGAAAAAGCGCAACGCGGAATTTCGGAGAGAGATGGAGGAGACTTCCGCCCGGGTCATGGAGATGGTGGAGCTGATTCCCGTCACAAGAGCTCATGCCTTGGAGGAGGAAGAAGTGCAGAAGATGAGCAGCCAGCTCTTTACCGTGGCGGAGAGAGGGTACAAGCTGGATCTGGTGCAGGCACTGTTCGGTTCCGTGGGCTGGGCCATCTTTCAGATATTCCAAGTGATCTGTCTGGGATTTACGGCCTGGCTGGCGCTGCAGAGCCGAATCATGGTGGGCGATATCGCCCTATATCAGAACTATTTTGCCACCATTGTCAATCAGGTGTCAGCCATCATCGCGTTGGTTCCGGTCATTGCAAAGGGCATAGAGTCCGTCACTTCCATCGGTGAGGTGATTCTGTCAGACGATGTGGAGAGCAATGAGGGCAAGCGCGAAATTACCGATGTGCAGGGCAGCTTTTTATTCCGGGATGTATATTTCGGATATAAGGACGGCGGGAAGAATACCCTGAACGGCCTGAATCTGGAGGTGAAGCCCGGGGAGACCATCGCTCTGGTGGGAGAGTCCGGCGCGGGCAAGACCACAATCCTGAATATGGTCATCGGTTTTTATCTCACAGACCGGGGACAGGTGCTTTTGGACGGACAGAACCTGAATGAGATCGATCTGAGGAGTTACCGCAGATATCTGGCGGTGGTGCCCCAGACTTCCATACTCTTCTCGGGCACTATCCGGGACAATATCACTTACGGATGCGAGAATGTGACGGATGCCCGGCTGGATGAGGTGGTCCGGGCCGCCAATCTGAAGGAGCTGATCGATTCGCTTCCCGACGGACTGGACACAAAAGTGGGAGAACACGGTGGAAAGCTTTCCGGCGGTCAGAGGCAGCGCATCTCCATCGCAAGGGCACTGATCCGCAATCCCAAAGTGATCGTGCTGGACGAAGCCACCTCGGCGTTGGACAGCATCTCGGAGAAACTGATCCAGGAAGCGGTGAATCATCTCACTGCAAACCGCACCACTTTCATTGTGGCCCATCGCCTTTCCACCATCCGGGAGGCGGACAAGATTGCGGTGATCGACGAGGGCCGCTGTGTGGAATACGGTACCTATGAGGAACTCATGGCGCTGCAGGGAAGATTTTATCAGATGAAGAAGATTCAGAGCTGAGCTTATCCGCACAAATCATTTTTAGTAAATATTTAGTATTTCTTTGGAATTTTATGTCGGCGGAATTAATTTTTGCCCCTTACACTGGTTGACAACGGATGACGGTTGCGTACCGTCCGGTCGATCAGTGGAAGGGGGTTTTTTGATGGATGCGGCAGCACTGACGATGTATTTTACCCAATACGGAGGCATTGCCATTTTTGTGATTGTTTTTCTGGAGTATCTGAATCTTCCGGGATTCCCGGCGGGGATCATCATGCCGCTTGCGGGAGTGATGGCGGCCAGAGGGCAGATCCCGTTTCTGTGGGTGATGGCGATCACGGTGGCCGCGGGACTTTTGGGCAGTCTGCTTTTGTATTTTATCGGGAAAAAGGGCGGCTGGATCATCATGAAGCTTTATCTGAAGTATTTTCCGAAGCAGGAGGAGGCGCTTCAGAAAAGTCTGGACTGGGTGAGGATGCATGGGCCCACAGGCCTTTTTGTGGCCAAGCTGATCCCCATGATCCGCACACTGATCTCCATTCCGGCGGGGGTTATGCAGATGCCTCTCGCATCCTATGTCACCAGTTCAACGCTGGGGATCGCCGTCTGGAATCTGGTCTTTGTGGGAGCAGGGTATCTGATGGGAGATCAGATTTTCCAGTGGCTGGACAAGTTATAAGTCGGCATGGCATTGTGAATGGCAGGTTGTAAATCGTGATATATCAGGTTGCATGTCGGACAAATTCGGTCTATACTAATTCTGTATTGCGCTTGTCAGACAAAAAGGACAAGGTAAAATTTACAAAAGGAGAGGGCCGGATATGGAAGACTATTGTATTTTGGTAGTGGAGGATGACAATGAGATCCGAAGCGGCGTGGAGATTTATCTGCGCAATCAGGGTTATCGGGTGGTAACCGCTGCCAACGGCAGCGAAGGCCTGGAATTGATCAGAAGAGAGGAGCCCCATCTGGCAATCGTGGATATCATGATGCCGGTGATGGACGGCGTGACCATGCTCATGAAGCTTCGGGCCGAGAATTATGAGTTCCCGGTGATCATGCTTTCCGCCAAGTCTGAGGAGGTGGACAAGATCATGGGACTGAATATGGGGGCAGACGATTATGTCACCAAGCCTTTTACACCGCTGGAGCTTCTGGCGAGAGTCAATTCGCAGCTCAGACGTTATAAGAAGTATCTGAACGCAGTGGGAGCCGGAACGGAAAACGGACATGTTTTCCGCGTGGGCGGATTGGAACTGAACGAGGATACGGTGGAAGTGACTGTGGACGATGAGCCCGTGAAACTGACCCCTATGGAATTCAAGATTGTTCAGCTTCTGATCAAAAATCCCGGCAGAGTGTTCTCTGCGGATGAGATTTACGAGCGTGTGTGGAATGAACGGGCAGTAAATACGGACACGATCATGGTGCATGTGCGCAATATCAGGGAAAAGATTGAGATCGATCCCAAGAATCCCAAATATTTAAAGGTAGTCTGGGGAGTCGGGTACAAGATTGAAAAGCAATGAGGAGTCTTATGTCGGCAAATCGGAAGGAAAAATTTTCCAGAAAAGTGAAGTGGGGACTGATCGTCTGTCTGATTGTCACAGGCGTTTTCATGTCCTGCTATGGACTGTTTGACAGGCGCTGTGAATCGCTCAGGGACGGGAACCCGCTGGCAAGGCAGAGCACTATGAACTGGCTTGCCAGGAGCAGTTATGTGCTGTATCGGGACCTGCGGATGAAAAATGCTTCCGAACCACTGGACTATGTGGACGTTTATGTAAAGCCCCGGGAGAACAGCCAATGGGTTCTGGACGAACGTCTTCAGCAGTTATGGCTGGCGGGTGATGAGGAGTCTGTCGAAGAGCTGCCGGCCGACTGTGGGAGGGTATATACTTATCTGAGATGGCTGGAAGACAATCTGGAGGAATTGGAGCAGACTTTTCCCAATCTGAACGCTTCTTTCGGATATAGCTGTGAGAATCTGGAGACCGGAGAGCGCGTGGGAAATCTGGATCCGGCGCAGATGCTCCCCGAAGAT
>CANCYO010000083.1 GCA_947382415.1 uncultured Lachnospiraceae bacterium
TAAACAAGAATTTAGAGCAGCAAGCACAGGCTATTTTCAAAGAGCGGTTTCTGTCTCACAATGATTTGCCGTTTGGCTGGAAACGGATGGCTCTCGGAGAAGTCTCTGAAATGAGCGCTGGCGGAGATAAGCCAAAAACTATCTCAGATCAGAAAACAGAAGAGTTCAAATATCCCGTTTATTCAAACGGCATCAGCGATGAGGGCCTTTACGGCTTCACTACTGATTACAAAATCTCGATGGAGAGTGTAACCGTTTCTGCAAGAGGAACAATCGGATTCGTATGTCTTAGGCATATTCCATACACACCCATTGTCCGACTTGTTACTCTTGTACCCTACACCAATATTATATCGGCCAAATACTTGTACCACTGGCTTAAAAATACTCCAATTCATGGGACAGGAACTACGCAACAACAGCTTACGGTTCCTGACTTTCGAAAAACGGAAATCGTAATCCCGCCAGAAACAGATATGCGGGAATTCACCGAAACTGTAAATCCACTATTCATGCAAATGTGGGCAAATCAAGCGGAAAACGAAAAACTTGCTGATGTGAGGGATACATTGTTGCCCCGATTGATGTCTGGCGAAATTGATGTCTCCAATATTGACCTCTAAGCCGCCCATAGACTCGAAAACGCCTGCGGCGTTTCCTCGTTACCGCCGCAACCTGCTTTTTCCGCATATTTCTATTCCTGATGCGGCGGTAAATTCTTGTTTATAGCTGTATTTATTGCTATCTTATCATCTAATGCTTTCAGGACACCGCCAATCTTTTTTTGTTCCGTTAATGAAGGAACTGCTATCTCTATGTTTTGGACCACATCTGTCTGGACTCTTTGTCTGCCAGATGAACCAACCATAGATTTTATGGACGGTTCTCTCACCAATGGACTACAAATCAAATAATAAAGATAATCCTCATCGACATCCTTTTTTGCTCTAAAAACAATGTATTCTGTCGATCCAAATCCCACTTCCCCATCTTCAAGAATATCAACTTTCGCTGTTTTACCATTTTCTAAACAAGGAGTGATTCTCGCCATAATTGTGTCGCCATTTTTAAATTTAGTGCCACCAGAAAATGTTTCTATATCAAATGACAGGATATCTCTGCAAAAGGGCTGCAATTTATCCATTGCCACTTTTTTAGCCATCACTCCTTTGGACAAATTTTCGTGTGGATTAATTTCTGCTATCTCTGACAGTTTTTTCATTATCCATTCAGATTTCATACCCAATCGCCCCCAATTTTCTGCGAATCTCCTCCTCTAATTCATGCGACTTAGCAAACATACCCGAAAGCTCTGATGTAAGTCTGCTCATCTTCTCCTCAAATGGTTCTCCATCATCTTCCTTGTCTGCAATACCGACATATCGCCCCGGGGTAAGAATATAGTCCTGTTTTGCAATATCCTGTATAGAAGCAATCGCACAAAATCCCTTTATTTCCTCCAATATTCCGTTCTGAAATGCGGTAAAGGTGTCCGCTATTTTATCAATATCCTCATCTGTAAAGTCACGATGTTTACGGTCAACCATATACCCCATCTTCCGGGCATCTACAAACAAAGTTCTTTCCGTCTGCTTCTTATTCTTACTGATAAACCATAGTGTAACCGGAATCGTAACACTATAAAATAGCTGTGTCGGCAAAGCGACAATTCCTTCTACCAAATCTGCCTCTATAATATTTTTACGGATTTCACCCTCTCCACCTGACTGAGTAGAAAGCGCTCCGTTAGCCAGAACCAAGCCGATTTTTCCATTTGGCGCAAGATGATGAATCATATGTTGAATCCAAGCAAAGTTTGCATTGCCTGCTGGCGGTATTCCATATTTCCAACGAACATCATCAAGCAATTTATCCCGCCCCCAATTGGAGAGATTAAACGGCGGATTCGCCATAATAAAATCGGCCTTCAGAGTCGGATGAAGATCGTTAAAAAAGGTATCTGCCTGATATGCGCCAAAATCTGCGTCTATACCACGAATAGCCATGTTCATTTTTGCCATTTTCCATGTATCAGCATTCGACTCCTGACCATATACAGAAATTGCACCGCGCTTTCCGCTATGCTCACGAATAAATTTTGAACTCTGTACAAACATACCACCGGAGCCACAACATGGATCATACACACGGCTATTGCTAAATGGCCTTAATATGGCAACAATGGTTTTTACAATACTGGACGGTGTATAAAATTCTCCCCCTTTAACACCTTCGTAAGCCGCAAATTGTGCGATGCAATATTCATAAGTGCGCCCTAACAAATCTTTATTGTCCTCTGTAACCTCCATATCCATATTTGTGAAAAGGTCTACCACATCGCCCAACACACGCTTATCCAGGTCTGGACTGGCATAATTTTTCGGAAGTACATTTTTGAGACTTTTATTCTCCGCCTCAATCGCTCTCATAGCATTGTCAATTACAATGCCTATTTCCGGTGTATGTGCAGCCGCGGACACAGCACTCCATCTTGCCTCTTCCGGTACAAAAAAGACATTTTCCATGGTATATGCATCGCGATCATCCTCAAATCCATCGCCTTCTTCAACCAATTCATGATATCTCTTCTCAAATGCACTGGAAATATAACGAAGAAAAATCAATCCCACAATGACTTTTCGATACTCCGCTGCCGGGATATGTCCCCACAAAACGCAAGCCGCATCCCATATCTGTTTCTCAAATCCTATAGTAGCATTATTCTTCTCGGTCATCTCCCGTACCCTTCTCCTCTCGGCTTTCCTGATCCCAGCCATATCAGTTTGTGCCGATTTTGATTATTTGCTAAAGTAACTCCATTATATCAGCAGCACACCACAACCTGCAAGAACTTACATGAATTTCATATAAAAAACTATTGCAAATTACCCCAAAAAGCGGTTAAATAAATAGGTAGGGCAGGCGGCGGCCCAAACGCTTTCACCGCCCAAAATTGATATCAGGAAAGCAGGATTTTATATGTCAAAATTAGTGATTCCCAAGGACTATCAGTCCGAGCTCAATCTGTACGAGACACAGATTGCCATCAAGACCGTAAAAGATTTTTTTCAGTCTCTGCTGGCGGAACGCCTGCATCTTCTGCGGGTATCTGCACCGCTCTTTGTAGACCCGGCATCAGGATTAAATGACAACTTAAACGGCGTGGAGCGCCCTGTCAGCTTCGACATCGGCGAGCAGGAGGGCGCAGAGGGTGAGATCGTTCAGTCTCTCGCCAAATGGAAACGCTATGCGCTGAAAAAATACGGATTTTCTGTGGGCGAGGGGCTCTACACGGACATGAGCGCCATCCGCAGAGACGAGGTGACCGACAACATCCATTCCATCTATGTGGATCAGTGGGACTGGGAAAAGATCATCTCCAAAGAAGACCGCAATCTGGACACCCTGAAAGATACCGTCCGCACAGTATACAAGGTACTGCGCAAGACCGAGAAATATATGTCCATTCATTATGACTACATAAACGAGATCCTTCCTCCCGAGATTTTCTTTGTGACCACCGCAGAGCTGGAGGAAATGTTCCCGGACTATACGCCCAAGGAGCGCGAATACTACATCGCCAAGGCAAAAGGCGCCGCATGTGTGATGCAGATCGGCGACAGGCTTGAAAACGGCGAACCCCATGACGGACGTGCGCCGGACTATGACGACTGGGCACTGAATGCCGATATCATCGTATATTATCCCGTTTTGGATATCGCGCTGGAGCTCTCCAGTATGGGAATCCGCGTGGACAAAAAAGCCATGCAGGAGCAGTTGGAAAAAGCGGGCTGTCCCGAGCGGGCACAGCTTCCCTTCCATCAGGCGATTCTCAACGAAGAGCTTCCCTATACCATCGGAGGCGGTATCGGCCAGTCCCGCATCTGTATGTTCTTCCTGCGCAAAGCGCATATTGGCGAAGTGCAGTGTTCCCTGTGGCCCGACAAGGTCATGGAGGAGGCACAGGCAAAAGGTCTGCAGCTTTTATAAGCTGCAGACCTTTGCCCGTTCATTCATGCATTTTATCATTTACCTCTTATCTGCTCCAGCATATATCCGGCATACGCTTTTGCTGACTGTTCATCTATTGGCATCGGACTGCCGGTCCCATACTCTGCCATGGCATCCGAGATCAGTTTCGCATATTCAGCGGGAAGATGTGACAGTCCCCATTCCCCGCCCTCCTGCTTGGACAGGATTAATCTGTCCTTCTTATATGCCAGCACCCTGCACAAATTAAGAATCATATACATCGGATCCGTAAAAATCCCTTCCTCCGCATTCTCAATGTCTCCACAGATGCTGTTCCAATACTCTGCGCTGCCCACTTCCGAGAAAGTGTCTCTGATCTTCCTCCCGTAAAGGGTGATCCCTCTATAATAAACAATCGTAAAATGTGCCGCCAGATCTTTGTCCACACCCGTCATCTTCTCAATATATTCCTCCGGGTCCGCCCTGTACCGGTCCAGATGCATAGCAGAAAAATGAACTTCATAAGGGGTGGGATATACAAAAGGACTACACACATTTTCCCTGACAACGCTGAGTTCAATTCCCTTTGCGGGACCCAGAGCATTCAATCGGACCACCATGTCCAGATACTGCCTTTTTATCTCTCCGGAAACAGGCTCCTTTATGACGGTCAACAGATCAATATCACTCCTTTTGTCATGAAAACATCCCATGGCAGCGGAACCGTGAAGATAGATCCCCACAAGATTATCGCCCAGAATCTCTCTGCTCCCCCGCACAAAGCCTCCCAATAAATCCTCATACTTTTTCATCCGCACTGCACCAAACGATCGATTGCTCCGACTGATCACCGCACCCGATACACCGTAAACTTTGCATTTTCATACGCTAATTCATAATTTAATCCATCCAGATACGCACCGATCAGCTTCAATTTCTTATCTTGATCCATTTTATTAATGCTCTTTTCATCCATACCGTCCCGGCGCAGCGCTTCCACGCCTCCCAGCAGATAGAGATTCGTTCTCCGCTCCAGAATCACCGTAGGATAAGGCCGCTCTCCCCGGGCGATCTCCTCCGTAAGCTCCCGCAGATCCTGCTCCATCACCTCGTACTGATAAGAGTCCAAATCGCTCCACGGATTGAAAGCGGAGGGCATCTGCAGATAATAGGACAACGCCGGGATCCGGCCGTACAGGATCACTTCCTGTCCTGTTAGATTCTGAGCATTCACATACTCGCTGATTCCGCTCATCCACTCAGCCCGCTCCGGGTTCATCTTCACCCCACGCAGAATTTCGTTATTTTCAATAACAGTTGTTATATCTCTTGCCCCTGTGGCCTCGGCAAAGACAAATTGCACTCCGAAGACTCCCGACTGGAACAAAAACAATGCCAGAAAAGCCGTCAGCACCGCCTTGGCCGGAAACACGCTGACCCAGGAAAAATGCCATTCCTTCTCATGTCCCAGAAACCTCTCACATTGCCATAACGTATAGGGCGCCGCCACAAACAGATTATTCAAACTCGGATATACCCCGTTATTACTGCCCAGTGAGGTGAGCAAAACCACCAGCAGCACCATGCCGCTTATGAGCCGCTCCTCCAGCATGCTTTTCGGATAAAAAATGCGAATGACCGCAATCCCCATAGTCAACATCAGAAACAAAATGCCCGGCCGCAAGATCGCTCCGTATGCGTAAAACTCCAGTGAACAAAAGCCCCTGTAGTAGAGCCATGCCAGCATCAAAACCGCCAGAGCACAGGCCCCCGCTCTGGCCAGACGCCAAAGCCCCCGCCCTGCTAAGCCTCCGCCAACATCCCCCGCAGAATCCTTTCCGCCTCGGCTTAATATCCATTTCAACACGGCAAACCCAAGTGTTCCAGCCAGCACGATCACAAAAATGCGCACCGCCCAATACAGATTCTCCCGATAGGGATCAATCAGCCCAGTCAGCATGGAAGCAGGCTTATAGTCCGTGGCGTCCTCCGTCATGGCAAAAAGCCGCATAATACCGTTCACATACGCATCCAGCCCGTAACGGATATGCAGATAACCAAGTCCTACCGCCAGCGCCGCCAGATATCCGCCCAGACAAAAAACAGTATACTTAGCCGCCAGACCAACGCCCGCCACCCTTTTTTGCCGCGCCGCAAGAAACGCATATACCCACACCACCAGAATCATGGCAGCCTCCGGCAGATTGGAAAACCGCACCAGCACATTGGTTCCCAGACAGACGCCCGCCAGAAACAGACACCAATTTCGCTCCTCTGTCAATCCCACATAGAGTAGCATGACACAGGCCAGAAACAGCACATAAGTCAGATAGTTATAGATCAGCGCCGTGGGGCACCAGCACAGACTCAGCGCCGCCAGCTCTCCTACAAACGTAATACCCCGCGAAATCCCCAGCTTCCTCGTACAGAAAAAATATCCCATGATGGCCAGAGCGCCGGCAAACATCCCCGTATACAGATTCATCCCCACCAGACTCCCGGCTCCGGGCAGCATCGTCAGTAAATGTCCCACCGCATTGGCCAGATAAGTGGAAAAAAGCCACATGGGATCCATGTGCTCCAGCCCCATATAGACAAAATTCGCATAATTGTAGCCCGTATCCCACAGATCCAGCCCCCAGTAAATATGCCTCAGAGGATACCAGAACAAGATCACCACCAGCAGCGATTCCCACCAAACTTTCTTCTTCATGAAAGCTCCGATCCTCCCTTTTCCACAAAAATCCGGTCCGCCCGCTCCAGCTTCACCATCAAGCTTTGCCAGCACTTCAGTCCTGAGAGCAGCCTGCCCAGCATCCTCACAAGACAGGTGCGTACCCATTCAACAATAACACCTATTATAAACATGCAGATCACCGCCGCTAAAAGCTTCAGAAACAGCTCCGGCACACTCCTTATCTCTCCCGCGCCAAACCACCCCTGCCACTCATAACGCAGCGCAATATTCTCATGAAGCAGATAAACACCCAGCACATAAGGCCCGGCAAACGCCGCCCCGCGCCCCATAATGCCCTCTCCCTTTCCGAGCAGGAACCATCCGAACAGCCCCACTGCCGCCACCAGGACAAATACATGATTATACTCCAGACTGATCTTTAAGATCAGTCCCAAGCTGCCCGTGCGCAGATAAACGGCCCGAAATACAAATAACTCCGCCAAAACAGCGGCACAGCCTCCGATATAGAGAAGCATACAGTGCCATCTCTTCTCCAGGAACCGGACGCCAAATCTGCGGATATAAGCCGCAGCCAAAAAGACACACAGATACCACAGACAGTCATATCCCTGCCCATCCTCCTCCAATCGAAAAGGCAGAACGGATTTCAACACACAAAACGCCAGTAAAAGCATGGTTAAGGCAAGCTTTAACTGCGCCTTCGTCATCCGTTTTACGGCCATTCCCACCACAGGCAGCAACAGATACAGGAAGACATAAGCAGTCATAAACCAATAATGTCCCATAGATATCGGGAAAATCAGACTCAAGAGATAATGCGTGTCCATTTCTGCTCCGGTCAGGCCAAGCATCCCGGCAGCCAGACCCACTCCCACTGAATACATCCAGATCTGCAGATACAGCTTCAGCAGCCTGCTCAATTTAAAGGAAGATT
Source organism: uncultured Lachnospiraceae bacterium (assembly GCA_947382415.1). Classification (GTDB taxonomy): domain Bacteria; phylum Bacillota; class Clostridia; order Lachnospirales; family Lachnospiraceae; genus Acetatifactor. Next base: position 7,605 of record CANCYO010000083.1, read on the forward strand.
CGCACAGCAGATAACCGCTGATGAGCATATACAGATTCACCGCCACAATACACAGCGCCTCAGGCACCCATGCGGCGATTCCCACCGCGTCCATCCCCGCGGTGCTCACATCCCCCAGCAGCTCTCCCTTTCCCAGAAAATGCAGTGCAACCACCATCATCATGGCCAGACAGCGAAGTTCTTCCAGATTCTTTTTTCTCTCTCCCGATCTTAGCACCATCACCATATCCCCATGACATACTGCATCAAAAGACTCACACCTGTGATGCCCACCCAGCAGCAAAATCCCATAAATATAGGTTTCCCGCCCTGCCGCACCAGCTTCACCACATCCGTATTTAAACCAATGGCCGCCATCGCCATAATAATAAAAAACTTACTCAGCTCCTTCAGCGGATTAAAAACCTCCACCGACACCTGAAAACCGCTGACAGCCACTGTCGTGATCACACTGGCAAGCACAAAATACAGGATAAACACCGGAAAAATCTTCTTCCACTCCAGCTTCTTACCCTCTTTATTCTCCCGCTTCTCCCGGCGCATACGTCCAAAAGCCAGCACCAGCGTGATGGGGATGATCGCCAGCGTACGCGTCAGCTTCACCGTCACAGCCTTGTCCAGCGTCGCCGTACCCAACCCATGCATACTGTCCCAGGTGGAGGCAGTGGCAGTCACGGAGGAAGTGTCGTTCACCGCCGTACCCGCAAAGATACCAAATCCCTCGCTCCCGGCAAAACCAAGCAGCGTCCCCAGATAGGGGAAAATAATGGCGGCCAGCACATTAAACAAAAAAATCACAGAAATTGCCTGAGCCACTTCCTCATCGTCCGCATCAATGACCGGTGCGGTGGCGGCAATGGCAGAACCTCCACAGATGGACGATCCCACTCCCACCAGACAGGCAATCTTGCCCGGCACCTTCATGATCTTGAACAGTATGGCAGCGATGGCCAGCGAAGTGGCAATGGTCACCAATATGATCGGCAGCGACTGCGCTCCCGTCTGCAGAAGCACCGACAGATTCAGCCCAAACCCAAGCAGGATCACCGCCCACTGCAGAATCTTCTTAGACGTAAACGTAATGCCCGCCTGCACCTTCTCCTTCTGTTTCCAGAACAGCGCAAGCGCCATTCCGATCAGAATGGCAAACACCGGACCTCCTACTATCGGCAATGCCTTTCCCAAAAAGAAACTGATCACTCCGATGACCAGACACACAGCTATCCCTGCTCCCTTTTCCCGCACAAAATTCATCCCTGCTCCTCCTGCCCTCCCGGGTAGTTCAATCAATATATGGTTCATTTTATACTGATTTGCCGCCAACGTCAAATTTTTCCAGTTATTCTTTACCAAAGCTTTACCAAAATCAATGAATATATGTTAAAATAACGAAGTTCGCACTTGACACGCAGATGGAGGAAACAGAAACTGCCCATGAAAAAAGTAATCATCATCGGAAGCCCCGGCGCCGGAAAGAGTACCTTTGCCCGAAAACTGCGGGACGCCACCGGTCTGCCGCTCTATTATCTGGACATGCTGTGGCACACACCACAGCACACTCATATTTCCCGGGAGGAATTTGACACACGCCTTGAGCAGATCATCAAAAACGACCGCTGGATCATCGACGGAAATTACCGGCGCACGCTTGAAATGCGTCTGAAAGCATGTGACACCGTCTTTCTCTTGGATTTTCCACTGGATATCTGTCTCCAGGGAGCCCGGTCCCGCATCGGCCAATCCCGCGAGGATCTGCCCTGGACCGAATCAGAATTTGATAAGGATTTCCGACAATGGATCATAGACTTTCCCACTACCCAACTGCCGCAGATTTATGACCTGCTCCAAAAATTTCAGAAAGATAAAGACTCCGGACAGAATAAAAATATCGTTATTTTTAAGTCCAGATCAGAGGCTGACGCCTGGATAGACAGCCGATTCTAACAACCTGTTCATTGCGTTTTGCCATTCAAGCGTTTTCCCGTCATACCAGCCTGTTTACGAAGTTTAAACGAGTGAGGCGGACCATACTCAGTCCGCCTCATTTTCCCTGACGCTAAAAGCTGCAACCTAATGCAAATTCCTCAAACAATGCCGCAAGCTTCTCATCCAGCTTCTTCCTCCTGTTCGGTTGATGCACCTGCATACCGCACTCCAACAGCAAATCTTCCGCAGTCTGCAAAAAACAGGATATCTTATGGCAGTCCTTATTACGCATTTCCGCGCGGAATTTGAAAATACCGTGATCCGCTTCCTTCATTTCAAAAAAATCAGTCTTGCCGTATATATCCTCCCATGAAGCAAGCACATCCGCTGATGCAAGACTGCAATCCAGCTCCGCCGCCATCCCCACAAAAAACTCCGCTGATGATTCTGAACCCTCCTGCGTATGGTATTCATAACACTGGTAGATTTCAGCCATATTGCAGTCTTCACAGTCCTCAAAGTGCCTGTCCTTGGGAGCAGTTACTGTCAGGTTCGTTCCGTCCATCAACTCTACGTTTTTTTTACGCCAGGCCTTTGACTCATTGTGATCCTGATAATATGCTTCGGCTGCCTCCAGCACGTCAAGCACGGTTCTTCCGATTTCCTCCGCAGTTGCATTCGCTGGCAAGTAAATTTTTTTAATACATTCTGTATATAATCCTTGTCTTTCTTCAGATTTTTTCATAGAATATATTTTATACTGTCCATCCCCCAAAGTTTCAATCCCACCATAATGATTATGTTTCCAAAAGGAAACCCAGCTTTTATACTTCGTGTTTTTCTTCCAGGCAGCAATCTTCTCTCGCTTCTCTTGTGTATCTTCGGAAAGCATCTTCTTTCTAACAAAAGCAACCGCATCAAGAATCGCTCTCCCCACCTCAAGGCAATCTGCTATATCCGGCATACTGACAAACCAGTCTGCATCTTTACATCCTATAACCGGAATCATTAATATGCGTCCTTCACCTTTGTTTACATTTATTAATATAGAATCTTCATAAGCACTCATAGATAATGCCTCCTCACTTTGTTACACGATACCATACCTCTATGCCTTTTTCTGCCCACGTGCTCTGAAATTCGTTTAATACTTTCAATGTATCCAATGTATC
>CANCYO010000084.1 GCA_947382415.1 uncultured Lachnospiraceae bacterium
TATTTCCGATGTTACCGGCGGTGCCCCTGTTCAGCTTCCAAAGGCCTCCGCACAGTCTTTGAGCCCCTCGATTACTCTGATCTGCTGGGGGCAGGCCCGCTCGCACTGGCCGCAGGCAATACAGTCCGAAGCGGCGCCGGCGTCCTTTGTCGCCTGAGCGTAGTCCGCTTTTCCTCCCTCGAGCTGTCCCCACACCAACTGTCTGTTCCGGGCCGCAAATATCTCAGGAATGGGAATCTGTTTCGGGCAGCCCGCGGTGCAGTAATGACATGCCGTACAGGGTATGGATTTTATGCCGGTAATCGCCTCCTGGGCCTTTCGGATGGCCTCCTGCTCCCTTGCATCCAAAGGCTTAAAATCCCTCATATAAGAAAGATTATCCTCCATCTGCGCTATATTGGACATGCCCGAGAGGACAGTGATGATACCGTCCAGCGAAGCCGCGTAGCGGATCGCCCATGAGGCATAGGATGCATTCTGCCCGGCCCCGTCAAAAATCGCTCTCACGGCCTCTGGAGGGTTCGCCAGTGCGCCGCCCTTTACAGGCTCCATGACCACGATGGACTTTCCATGCTTTCTGGCGATCTCATAATTGGCTCTGGCCGTCACATCGGGATTCTCCCAGTCCGCATAATTGAGCTGAAGCTGGACGAATTCCACGTCAGGATGCTCGGTCAGAATCTCGTCCAGAATATCCGGCGTCGCATGGAAGGAAAATCCCCAGTGCCTGATGAGTCCCTTTGCCTTCTGCTCTTTTACAAAATCCCAGAGATGATACTTGTCATAGCTTCGGTAATTCCCGGCCTGCAGGGCGTGAAGCAGGTAATAATCAAAATAACCCGCACCGGTGCGCTCCAGGCTCGTATAAAACTGCTGCTTCGCCGTCTTCTCATCATGAGCTCCCTGCCATGCGCAGAGTTTGGTGGCCAGCGTAAAGCTCTCCCGGGGATAGCGGTCCACCAGCGCTGCCTTTGCGGCCCGCTCCGAATCGCCGCCGCCATAGACATAGGCCGTGTCAAAATAATTCTGGCCCGCGTCCATGAACAGGTCCACCATCTTTTTGGTCTGTTCGATATCAATTTTACCCGACGCATCCTGGGGCAGCCTCATGAGACCAAACCCAAGCTTAGGCGTCGTCTCTCCAAAATAATGTTCCATCGCTCTATCATCCTCCTTAAAATAAATCCCGCAGCGTCAGATCACAGCGCTGCTGTATACGATAAGTCTCAAAATAGCGCTCCTCCATGGGAATCCAGCGGTCCCGAAACACGGCAAGAGCCTGTTCGCCGTTCCTGCGGCGGATGCGCCAAAGCTGTTCCTCCTCATCCACATCCAGAAAAATCCTCAGGCCATAAAAATCCCACAGGGCTGGATGGCAGCTATAAGACCCCTCGATCACCGTGACCGCTCCGGGCTCCACCCGCACCGGCGCAGACAGCTCCATGCTCCTGCAATCGTATTTCCGATAGGAAAATCTCTGCCCACGGCTAAGGGGCAGCATAACCTCCTCCAGAAAACGCTCACGGTCCACATTTCCTCCCGGCTCCCGCATACGTTGCTCCGTGCGCTGCCCCGGCCTCAGGTAAAAATCATCCATATGTATCACATTACAGTGGATGGCCTCCTGCAATGCGGCTGCCAGCGTTGTCTTCCCGGCTGCACATCTTCCGTCTATGGCTATCAAAAGCGGCGAAGCACCGCCAGTCTGAATCTGTCGCAAAACCGCAGAAATTCCCGCATCCATACCTTAACTCCTCACCTTCCGCACAGGAGCCTTATGCCTGTCAAACCGCACAAGCCCCGTGCGGTTCAGGGCGATCATGATGGCCGGGATCAGGATCAACTGCAGGATGATTCCCGGGATTGCATTCAAAAACGCTCCTGCCATAAACATCTGCCAGGTAAAGCCGCTGCCGGTTATGCCTAACAGTATGATCTGGACGACTCCCCATACTACGCGCCCGGCGATCATTGCCGTGATCAGGCTGCGGTACAGCGCGATCACACAGTGCCAGCGGGAGTGGGCATACAGATATCCCACTGTCAGTCCATAAGTACCCAGCTCAAAAGCCATGGCAATCCCCGTGGGATAAAGTACCGGCATACTGAACAGAAAATAGCGCAGGATGGGCAGCGCCAGACCGATGGCAAGACCGTACTGCCAGCCGCAGATCAGCCCGCACAACAGGACCGGGATATGCATGGGCAGGAGCATTTTGCCTATCTGGGGAATCTGCCCCGTCATGAAGGGCAATACCAGCCCCACCGCCATAAACATGGCCGTCAAAACCATATGATATATAGGCTTCTTCTTTTCAGCCGGATTTTCTGATATCTTTTCACTTATATTTTCATTCAAATATTCATTCATATTTTCATTCATATTTTGGCTCAATTATAATTTCCTCCTCGCTCTTTCCCACTGTCCCTGCCAGCCGCTCTCTGAGCATGGTATTTCTTTTATGTACCGTCACATTGCGCACCGCATAGGACAGAGCCTTCCTCGTACCCACCATCACTAAAATCTTCTTCGCTCTGGTGATTCCGGTATAGATCAGATTCCTCTGCAGCATCACATAGTGATTCATGAGAACGGGCATAACGACGATGGGATATTCGGAACCCTGTGACTTGTGGATGGTGGCGGCATAGGCATGAACCAGTTCATCCAGCTCTATTATATCATACTCCACCGGACGCCTGTCAAATTGAACGGTCAAAGTCCGATCCTCAAGATTCACCTTTTCCACGACGCCGATATCGCCGTTGAACACCTCTTTGTCATAATTGTTTTTGATCTGCATCACCTTGTCCCGCGGCCGAAACACCGAACCGCTCCTGCGCAGGCCCTCTCCCTGGCCGTTCAGCGCTTCCTGCAGGGCAATGTTCAGATTCGCGGCTCCCGTCACGCCTCTCTGCATGGGCGTAAGCACCTGTATCTGTGCCGGCGGCACCTGATAATAACGGGGAAGCTTATCCCTCACCAGCCGCACGATCTCCGACAGCGCCTGTTCCGGTTCCTCCCGCTGCAGGAAAAAAAAGTCCGTATCATGACCGTTGGAGAGATCGGGCATACCTCCCTCATTGATCCGGTGCGCGTTCATAATGATCCGGCTGCTCTGGGCCTGCCTGAAAATGCGGGTCAGGCGGATCACCGGAAAACACTCCGAGTCTATGATATCCCGCAGCACATTTCCCGCGCCCACCGAGGGAAGCTGGTCGATATCACCCACCAGGATCAGACGCATTCCCGGCGGGACGGCCTTTAACAGCGCGTTCATCAGGATGATATCGATCATGGAGCATTCATCCACGATGAGCACGTCCCCCTCCAAAGGCTGCTCTTCATTTTTCTGATACCCCTCTGAGGGATTGAATTCCAGCAGTCTGTGAATGGTCTTTGCCTCCATCCCCGCAGCTTCCGCCATTCTCTGCGCGGCCCGCCCCGTGGGAGCCGCCAGAAGGATCCTCAGCCCATAGGCGCGGAATGCGGCGATGATTCCCTGCGTGGTGGTGGTCTTGCCGGTTCCGGGCCCTCCGGTCAGCACCATCACCTTGGATACCGCGGCCTGCCTGATGGCATTCGCCTGCACCTCATCGTAATTCATGCCCACGGACTGTTGGATTGCGGCGATATCCACCGACAGATTTTCATTTCCGGTCTGGCGCCTGGCCTCCATCAGCCTGTTCCAGAGCCTGTCCCCGGCCGGTTCCCGCAAAAGCCGCCTCAGTTTACCCGCAACGCCGATCTCCGCATAGTAAAAGGGCGGCAGATAAATCGCTTCCGTCTCCTGAATCAGATCCCTGTCCTTGAGCATCTGATCCAGTGTCATGACAACTGATGCCTCATCCGCCTCCAGAAGCTGTGCGGCCCGGCTGATGAGCTGCTCCTTCTCCCCATAGACATGCCCCTCGTCCGCCAGACTGCTGAGCGTATACATGATACCGCTGCGAAGGCGCACAAAAGCCTCCTTCTCCACCCCCAGCTTCCGGGCGATCTGATCCGCAGTCACAAAACCGATCCCCCAGATGTCGTCCGCCAGGCGAAAAGGATTCTCTTTCACCACAGCAATGCTCTCGTTTCCGTACTGTTTATAGATTTTGGCCGCAAAGGAGGTGTTCACGCCGTGATCCTGAAGAAAGAGCATGACATTTTTGATCTCCTTCTGCCTCTGCCAGCTCTCGGCGATCTGCTCCACCCGCTTGCGCCCGATGCCATCGACCTCCAAAAGACGCTGCACGTCCGTCTCGATGACCTCCAGCGTACCGGTTCCGAAGCGCTGTACGATCTTTTTCGCAAACTTCGGCCCCACGCCTCTGATCAGGCCGGAACCAAGATATTTCTCGATACCATAAATAGTGGCGGGCATGGTCTCCTCCCATGACTCCGCCACAAACTGACGCCCGTATTTGGCGTCTACTTTCCAATCTCCATCCACCAGAAGCACGGAGCCCACATTCGCATCAAGCAGGTTCCCCACCAGAGGCACCAGATCGTCATAACCCTTGACGCGCACTTTGAGCACCGAATAACCGTTTTCAGGATTCTGATAAGTGATTCTCTCCACCACACAGCGAAGCTTCATCATCCCTGGCCCTCCTGTCCGCTTTGGCGGATATCCGTTCTACGGCCTCTGACCCATTCCGCCTTCCAGCGTGATGGTCTCCCCCGTCATATACTTGAAGTCCGGGGAGGCGAGCTGAACGCACACGCGTCCGATCTCCAGCTCCGCGTCGCCATAGTGTCCGGCGGGAGGCATCTTGACATTCTCCTTAAAGGCATCCGGATATGCTTTCTCAAACTGCTCAAGCTGTGCCGTCCATGCCAACGGACAGACAATATTCACATTGATCCCGTCCTTCGCCCACTCTGTGGCCGCAACGCGGGACAGGCCGCGGATTCCTTCCTTTGCCGCCGCATAGGCGCTCTGCCCGTAGTTTCCGAACAGACCTGCGCCGGAGGCAAAATTGATCACCGCCCCTTTTGATTTCGCCAGATACGGATAGCATGCCTTCATGTAATAAAAGGCCGCAAACAGACCGGAATACAGTGCCAGATCAAACTGCTCCGTGGTGTGCTCCGCAAGGGGCACACCGGAAGCGGAAGCCTGGGCATTGTTGATCAGGACGTCGATCCCGCCGAAGGTGTCCACCGTCTGTTTCACCACATTGGCCACCACCGCCTCATTGTCCACTCCTGAATTCACATCCGCCTGGACGATCAATACCTTAATGCCGTACAGACGCTCCAGCTCCTCCTTTGCGTCCTCCAGCTTTTTGACATTGCGCCCGGTAATCACCAGATTCGCCCCTTCTTTTGCATAGGCGGTGGCAATTCCATAGCCGATGGAACCGCATCTGCCGTCGCTTAATACGGCCCGTCCCGCCCCGGTAATAATCGCTGTCTTTCCTTCCAAAAATCCCATAGTTTTGTCTCTCCTTTTTATATATTAATATAGTTTGGACAACAAAAACCTGTTTTATTATTTCTGGTCGTCTTCCCAATCTAAGAATTGAAACTCAAACTCATCGTCATTGATAAAATTTTTGGCCTTCCACCCGGCCTTTCCCTGGGGCTGTGCAGGCGAAGATCCCTGTGCGGGAGCTCCCTGATCATAATCCCTCTCATAATCAGAATCATAATCCGCCGCATAGTCGGAATGAGGCGGCGCAGGTCTCTGCGCTCTCTCCGGCTGGCGGCACACAGGACGCTGGGCATGCTGCTCTCCGGGTCTGACAGGCTGGCCCCCAGGGCGCTGGGCGCTGCCGGCGGGTCTTTGGCCCACGGGACGCTGTGCACTGCCTTCGGGTCGTGCTGTGGGAGCGCCTGCCGGTCTCTGGCCTGCCGGACGCTGGGCGCCGGGGCCGGGCCTTTGACCCACGGGACGCTGGGCACTGGAACCGGGCCTCGCCGTCTGCGTTCCCGCTGCCCGCTGATCTGCAGTTCTATGGTCTGCCGGACGCTGGTCGGCCGCTCTCTGATCTGTAGGTCTCTGACCTGCGGGCCTCTGACCGGAGGGACGTCTTGCACCCTCCCCGCCCACTGTCTGCATCACTCTCTGGCCGCCCTGTGTCCTTCCGGCAGCCCTCTGTTCCGGCCGGTCCGCCGTTCTCCTGCGGACGGTCTCCCGCTCCACCTCGTTAAAGTATGCGGAATCCGTCATATCCTTCAACTTAAAGATCAGGAAACTGATGGCGATGGCCATCACGATCAACAGGATCACCAGAATGATAATAATAATCTGCTGGGTCCGGTTTTTATTTAATACGGATTTCAGCGTCTCCGTATTCTCTTCCACAGAGGAAAAAATCTTCTCAATATCCCAAACGTCTCCGGTACTGTTGTCAAGCAGATGCCACTTTTCTCCCTCATAATAAGTGTCCCAGTCCTTGACCGGCTCCGGTTCAGGTTCAGGCTCAGGCTCCGGAGACGTATCCCCGGGCTGTTCCGTTCCCGCGCCCACAGGCACCAGTTCGCCGCTGACAGTCACATAATCCGCGCGGATGAATCCTGTCACCTCAGAGCTTCCAGAGGTAAAACTGACTCTGCGCCACTCCTCGCCGTCCGTTCCAGTGGCCGTACCGGTGACAGTCAGCGCAAGACCGCCGCGGGCGGTACTGACGATCCGGCTTGTGGTGGATGCATTCTGGCGCACACGCACCGGAGAGCTCCCCGATACGCTGCCGCTCACAGGCTCCACCTCCGTGACGTCCACCAGCGTCTCATCAGGCGTCGAAGTCGTCGGCGTCGAGGTTGTAGTGGAAGGCGTTGTGGAGCTTACGATAGTGGAGGGCGTACCACTGGTAATCTCCATCAGATCGGAACGGATATACCCCGTCACGGAACCGTCAGTCACCTGATACCATGTATAGCCGTCGCTTCCGGTAGTCTGCCCTTTGACATTCAGGGACGCATTCTGTGAAGCGCTGGCCAGCGTCTCGCTGGAGGTACTGGGCTCCTTCCTGATCTTCGCGCTGCTGGCAGTCACCTTTCCTGTACTGTCTGCGTAACTGACTATGGAATAAGCATCCAATCCCACCGCCAGTGTGGCAAACAACAACAAAATCCCCACCGTCACGCGCAGCCGCCGGTACAATCTGTTACTCTTTTTCATAAGTTCTTCCTCTCTGTAATCCTTATCAATCGTTTTCGCGCATAAAACGCCTCTGTCCGCTCTCACCGCTCTGGGAAGCGCCGAAGCCCTGAATATTCTTCACCTTACGCATATGCTCCTCCGCATTGCGGTGTACGATCAATTCGCACTCAGGGCACACCCTGCCGCTGCGGATGGTCTTTTTACATATCTCACAGTTCAAAAAGGTTCTGGAATTCTCCGCCACCTGAAGTCTGGACTCACGCAGCATCTGCCGGATGGATTTCTGGGAGACGCCCGTCTCATGCTCCACTTCAATTACATTGGCCCCTTTATGGTCCTCCAGATAAAGTCTGACCTTCCCGTAATCGTCATAGGCAACAGCGCCGCAATCCTCACAGTGGTACTCTCCCACACCCTTAAACACCATGACGCCGCCGCATTTTTCACACTGACATGGCACATGATAGTAATCAAACAAACCAAAATCCATACTACCCCTCTTTTCCCTTATATTGCCGATTATATCTCATCTATCGCTTTCCCGATGTCATGGCGCATATATTTATTTTTAAATTGCACCCACTCCGTGGCCGCGTAGGCGTTGGCTCTGGCCTCTTTCAGATCGCTGCCTTTGGCCGTGACACCCAGCACCCGTCCGCCGTTGGTGACAATGCCCTCGGGAGTCTGCCTCGTGCCCGCATGGAAGCAGTAATACCCTTCCGCATCCTCAAACTTCTCCAGACCCTGTATGACAAAACCTTTTTCGTAAGCCACAGGATACCCTTCGCTGGCCAGCACCACGCACACTGCCGCATTGTCCTCAAACTGCAGATCGATCTGATCCAGACTGCCGTCCACACAGGCCTCCATCACCTCGATGATGTCATTCTTCATACGGGGCAGTACCACCTGTGCCTCGGGATCGCCGAATCTGGCGTTGTATTCCAACACCTTCGGCCCGTCCTCAGTCAGCATCAGGCCAAAGAAGATCACACCCTTAAAAGGTCTCCCCTCCGCCGCCATGGCATCCACCGTTGCCTGATAGATATACTTCTTACAGAATGCGTCCACTTCCTCCGTGTAGAAGGGGCTGGGAGAAAATGTGCCCATACCTCCGGTATTGAGTCCCTGATCCCCGTCCTGGGCCCGCTTGTGATCCTGAGCAGAGGTCATAATACGTATGGTCTTCCCGTCCACAAAGGACAATACGCTGACCTCCCGCCCGGTCATAAACTCCTCGATGACCATGCAGTTTCCTGCGCTGCCGAATTTCTTATCCCGCATAATGGAATCCACGCCCGCAAGCGCCTCCTCCATGGTATTGCAGATCAGCACACCCTTGCCCAGCGCAAGGCCGTCCGCCTTCAGCACGATGGGATATTTCGCCTGCTCCTTCAGATAGGCCACGGCCGCTTCCGGATCGTCAAAATTCTCATAGGCGGCAGTGGGAATATGGTATTTCTTCATCAGATCCTTGGAGAATGCCTTGCTGCCCTCCAGGATCGCCGCATTCTTCCGGGGTCCGAAGGTGCGGATGCCCGCCGCCTCCAGCTCATCCACAAGGCCTCCCACCAGAGGATCGTCCATGCCCACGATGACAAAATCAATGGCATTCTCTCTGGCAAAAGCTGCCAGCTTATCAAACTCCATGGCTCCGATAGCCACGCACTCCGCGATCTGTCCGATGCCCGCATTGCCCGGCGCACAGTAGATTTTCTCAACCTTTGCGCTCTTTGCCACACTGGCGGCAATGGCATGCTCACGGCCGCCGCTGCCTACGATCAATACCTTCATTCTCATACCTCCCTGCCCTTTATATAACGCATCCGCCAATTCTGCCGCCGGCTTACTGTGTCCGCACGACCCTGCCGTTCTCTGTCCGGATGCGCCCGTTGGCGATATCGTCTATGGCCTGAGGAAGCAGTATCCACTCAGCCTGCTCCATCACTCTGCGCTGCAATACCTCCGGCGTATCGCCCTCCTCCACAAAAACCGGCTTCTGGGCGATAATAGGACCCTCGTCCATGCCTTCCGTCACAAAATGTACCGTGGCTCCCGTGACTTTCACTCCACGCTCCAGCACCCGCTCATGCACCTTCAGGCCATAATAGCCCACACCGCAGAAAGAGGGGATCAGCGAGGGATGGATATTGATGATCCTGCCGGAATACCGCGCCACCATAGCGGGCGGAACCGCCACCAGAAAACCTGCCAGCACCAGCAGATCCGGCCGGAATTCATCCACCTTTGCCAAAATGGCCTCGTTAAACAGATCTCTGTTCTCATAATCCTTCGGAGATACGCTGACAGCGGGAATCCCCGCGCTGCGCGCGCGCTCCAGACTTTTCACCGTTTTGTTGTTGCTGATAACGCCCACAAGCTCTGCATTGGTCACTCTGCCCTCTGATACCGCATCCATGACCGCCTGCAGATTGGTTCCTCCACCGGAGACCAGCACTACAACTCTCAACATAGAGTGACTCCCTTCTCGCCTGCCTCGCAGCTCCCCACGATATAGGGGGTATCTCCCGCCGCTCTGACGGCCTCCACGGTCTTATCCACATCCGCCGGATCCACTGCCAGCACCATGCCAAGACCCATATTATACGTATTGTACATCATCTCGTCCGCAATGCCGCCCTTTTCCTGCAGCAGGCGGAAAATAGCGGGGATCTCATAGCTGTCTTTCTTCACCGCCGCGCGCACACCATCGGGAAGCATTCTGGGAATATTTTCCTGAAAACCGCCTCCGGTGATATGGCTGCAGCCCTTCACCCGCACTCCGGCCTCCCGGACAGCCTTCAGGGCCTTCACATAGATTCTGGTGGGCGTAAGCAGCGTCTCGCCAAGCGTGGCCCCCAGCTCGTCATAATAAGTATCCAGGCTCTCCTTCGTCATCTCGAATACCTTGCGCACCAGAGAGAATCCATTGGAATGTACGCCGGAGGAAGCGATGCCGATGAGCACATCTCCCGCCTTGATGGACGAGCCGTCGATGATGTCCTTCTCATCCGCAACCCCCACCGCAAATCCTGCCAGATCATACTCCTCCTCAGGCATCAGCCCGGGATGCTCCGCCGTCTCCCCGCCGATCAGCGCGGCCCCGGCCTGCTTACAGCCCTCAGCCACACCCTTGACGATAGCGGCTATTTTCTCAGGATAGTTCTTGCCGCATGCTATGTAATCCAGGAAAAACAGGGGCTCTCCTCCCGCGCAGGCCACATCGTTCACACACATGGCCACACAGTCGATTCCCACCGTGTCATGCTTATC
>CANCYO010000085.1 GCA_947382415.1 uncultured Lachnospiraceae bacterium
AACAATCAGGAGATTTTGAATGATTAGCAGGTCCGGGGATGAAGACAATACGCAAATTAATTGAAATGGTACGGCAGAAAATGCCGTTGAAGAGTCTGCGCCTGCGGATATTTGCCATCGTGTTGGTTGCGGGGCTTGTGCCCGGTCTCATAGTGGGTGTGGGCATCGTACAAAATTATGAGGACCGGGCGGTGGAACACCGCATATCCACCGTGCAGAATCAGCTCAAGATCGTGGCCAATCATCTTGTCAGCAATGATTATATGGCAAATTACCGCTCGGAGGAACAGGTTTACAGAAATTCCAGGGATGTGGTGAATGCGGAGCTGGAGATGCTGTCCAATCTGTACGAGGGACGCGTGATGATCATCAACAGCAATTTCAAGGTGGTGAAAGACACTTACGGTATCAGCCAGGGCAAGATCATGATCTCGGAGGAGGTCATCAAATGTTTCAAAGGGGAAAACCTCTCCAACTATGACCCGGAGCACGGTTATATAGAAATGACCACGCCCATCATGGATACAACGGCCAATTCCGGCGAGGCGGAGGTGGTGAAAGGCGTTATGCTCACCAGCATCTCCAATGGAAGTATTGTGGCCATGATGGAGGTGTTGAACCGCCGGGTGATGATCATTGAGACCCTCCTGGCGCTGGCAGTCGTGACGCTGGCCATCATTCTGTCAGTGATGATGACCCGGCCCTTCAACCGCATTACGCAGGCTATCATGGATGTGAATGCCGGTTACAGTGACGAGAGTATCTCTGTGCCCGATTATGCGGAGACCGTGCACATCGTAGATGCCTTTAATCAGCTTCTGGCGCGCATGAGAGCGCTGGATCAGTCCAGACAGGAGTTTGTGGCCAATGTGTCCCACGAGCTCAAGACACCCATGACTTCCATCAAGGTGCTGGCGGATTCCCTGCTGGTGGAGCAGGACGTCCCGGCGCAGCTCTACCGGGAGTTCATGGAGGACATCGTGTCTGAGATCGACAGGGAAAACCGGATCATCACAGATCTGCTGGCATTGGTAAAAATGGACAAAAAGGTGCAGGATCTGAATATTGCATCTCTGAATATCAATGATCTGGTGGAACTGATCTTAAAGCGGCTGCGGCCCATTGCCCGTAAGAAGGATGTGGAGGTAGTCTTTGAGAGCATGCGTCCTGTGGTGGCGGAGGTGGATGAAGTCAAGATGACGCTGATCATGACCAATCTCGTGGAAAATGCCATCAAATACAATAAGGAGCATGGCTGGATCAAGGTGGAACTGGATGCTGATCATCAGTATTTTACGTTCACGGTCAGCGATTCGGGAATCGGTATTCCGGAGGATGCGCTGGCTCATATCTGTGAGCGCTTTTACAGAGTGGATAAATCTCATTCCCGGGAGATCGGCGGCACAGGACTGGGCCTTTCCATCACGAAGAGCGCGGTGCTGATGCACAGAGGCACACTCACGATCAACAGTGTGGAGGGAGAGGGCTCCAGTTTTGTTGTGAAGATTCCGCTCAACTACATTGTGTCATAGCGTAGCGGTGCGGGAAAGGAATCAAATACTATGAGGAAACTGTTTGGAGTGCTCGGGTGCATTCTGCTTCTGGCCGGATTTACGGCCTGCGGCAGCAAAGAGCCTCAGGGCGCCAATGTCTATCAGATTTATACAGTGAGCAGCTCAGAGACGAAAGTGGAGGTTCACCAGCATAAAATGCTCTCCTCGGGAGAGGACGCCATGCTCAACGAGCTGGTGGAATGTCTCTCCACCTCGCCGGACAAGCTGGAGTACAAAGCTCCGCTGGCCATGGGGTTTGAGATCCTTTCCATGGATGTCTCCGACGGCAAGCTGTCCATGGATGTGGACGGCAATTATCTGAAGATGCCGGCTACCACGGAGGTTTTGGTGCGCGCGGCCATCGTGAGGACCCTGACGCAGCTTCCCGATGTGCGCTATGTCGGGATTACGGTGGAGGGACAGCAGCTTTTTGACAATGCCGGAGATGTGGTGGGGCTTATGAGCGCCGATCTGTTTATTGACAATGACGGCAATGAGATCAACACCTATGAGCTGGCCCGGGTGAGGCTCTACTTTGCCAACGCGGAGGGAGATAAGCTGATCGGGGGATACCGGGAGAAGTATTATTCCACCAATATACCCAAGGAGCGTTTTGTGGTGGAAGAGCTGATCGCCGGCCCCAGCGTGGAGGGAATGTATCCTTCCATCAATCCGGAGGTCAAGATCGTCAGCGTCACTACGCAGGACGGCACCTGCTATGTCAATCTGGATTCCAGTTTCCTGACCGTGGTGAACAATGTGTCCACGGAGCTGTCTATTTACTCCATTGTCAATTCTCTGGTGGAGCTGAGCAATGTCAACAGAGTGCAGATCCTGGTAAACGGAGAGGTGCCTGCCAGCTTTGGCAGCTCGGTCTTTGAGCGCAATCTGGACTATGTCACTACACTGGAGCAATAAAATTTTGGAGCAATAGAATTGATATTGGGAATTTATACGAAAGATAGATACAGAGAATTTATGCGAGCAGTTATGATCATAGAAAGGAAAGCATGGTGTTTGAATTCTGTAAACATCATACAGGAAAATCATGGGAGAGATACCGAACGAGAAGCCGGAAGCAGTCCGTGCAGAAAAGATTGGCAGACTGACGGATGAAGCAACAGAATATCTGAATGCAAATGCGGAACTTTATGACAAAATCCTCGGGGATATCAGGCGGACCCTGGAACAGCTTGTCGAAGGGATGAGTTGGACCGTTCACGGAAGAGTCAAAAGCGCCAAGAGTCTCCGGGAGAAAATTTTGCGCAAGGGATATTATAAAAATCATGAGGACGGAGCCGCGATTATAAAAGACCTGCCGGATCTCATCGGAGTCAGGGTGCAGTGTCTTCTGAACCAGCACGAGAAAAAGGCCTATGAGCTGCTTCAGAATAAGAGAGAATCCTTAGATGAAGCGGGATTTTCTGTTTATCGGACAAAGAATGGCGCCGAATTGTCTCTGCTGTTACAGAATCAGCCTGAAAAACAGAAGAACGGACATGATATTTTTCGGATAGAAGGAAAGTATAATAGTTTTGAGCTGCAGGAGCCGGTTCATTTTGAATTGCAGATCAAATCCATGGTCCATGCCTTTTGGGGAGAGCTGGAGCATTCCATGTTCTATAAGAATTATGATTATTTTATCTCCCAGAAAATCCTTACGCAGAGCATGGATAATATTCTGGCCGAGCTGGATCTGATCGACAGGGAACTGGAAGGTCTGCAGGATCATATCTGGCGAAATAATGCTGACCGCATAAAGGAGCTGAAAAGCGTAGGCGTTTCCGTTATCCAGAAAAAGTATCAGGATATATTTGATAAACGGTATGGCTGCAAGCTGGATCTGCGGGCGGCTTATTGGCTTATTGTGGAGATTCTGTTCAACAATACGGTAACGGAAGAAAAAGCGGTACAAAAACTGAGTGAAATGATTCAACAGTGCAAAAATTCAAATATTGCCGACGCACAGAGAATCGTTCCGGTCAAACTGAATGCGGATGCTGTCAGTCCGGATAAAAAGCAGTGTATATTATGGCTTGATAAGCTTGTGAGGGAGAATGTTTATTGGGAGGCCTTTTTCTACATATATATCACATTAAAGCAGGATGAGGATTCTGAATATAAAGATTGGCTGGAAGATATTGCCAGGCGTTTGCTGCGTCTGAAAATACTGAATGTGTTTACAGTGGATTTCTCAGTCGGAGATTTTACACAGAGTATTTGCTATGCCCTGATATTTGGCTCCAATGGGAAACTGGAATATTTCATGGAAGAGAGAAATTTGGAGTTGGTTCAGGACAGGATTTCGGAATTATTGAAGGGCAGTGTTTTTGAGAATTATGAACGCGGGACTGAACAGAAAGGCTTCGATAAAGAAAGTGCGTTAAAGAGCGTCTTTCTCTGGACAGGGTGCCTGATTGATTTCATGGTGCATGGCTATATAGAGCGGCAGAAGATTGAGGAATTAAGGGAATGCCTGAACAAAGAAACTATTTTCCCGGTCGGTATTGAGGAAGAACAGCTTTTAGAATGCTTTGACGGAGCAGATAAACTGTCGGGACAGAAGGCGGCGGAAATACAAAAGAGATTATTTGTCTGGGAGGAAGAAAAATGACAATTCATAATGTGATCAGTGTCGTACAGGGAAGCCATACGATGTACATATTTAAGCTTTCGACGGAACAACTGCTTTCTGATTATACAATATCGAGCTATGATTCGGTTCAGGAAACAGGTTATCAGAGACCGCCTGTGGAAGCGCATTATAAAAAAATAGCAAGATACCTTGCGGATGCCGATTCCGAACAGATCCTGCCGATGTCAATCATTGCGGCGGCCACAGAAAAGGATATCGTTTACAAAGGGAATACGCTTACGATTCATGGCCGGTTGCGGATCGTCGATGGGCAGCACCGGATCAAGGCGATAGAATATCTGCGGGATATCGGGCATCCCAAGTATGAGGAGCTTGCCAAACAGTATGAGTTTCCGGTGATACTTCTGATGGCGAACGAAGTAGACAGTGCGCTGGAAATGGACACTTTTATCAATATCAACAGCAAGGGGAAGCGTGTGAGTATCAATCTGGCGAAAGAGCTTCGCGAGAAAAAGATGCAGACCGCTCTGGGCAGACAGGAAGTTGAGCTGACCAAAGAAACCTATGAAAACCTTGCGACGCAGGTCGTGAAGCGTTTGGCCCATGATAAAGACTCCATGTGGTACGGCCGTATACAGATGGGGGATGAATTGGGACAGCAGAAACCGGTATCTATCGGCACCTTTGCAAGATCGCTGAAAAGGATTACCACATGGGTTGCCGACATGGTAGTCAAAGAGAAAAAGACTATTTCGGAAGAAGAGGCGGAAATAACCACCGATCTGATCAGAAACACCGTTGAGGACTTGTGGAGAATTGTTGAGGAACGCTGGCCGGAATGCTTTGATGAACCGAAGCAGTATAATCTCCAGAGAGGTCTGGGCGTATCTGTTATTCACCGGCTGTTTGACAGTTGTATCAGAGAGAGAGAGCTTTCTGATCCCGAGGAAACGCTTGAGCATGCACAGGAAGCCTTTGAGAAATATCTGTGGAATGCGGATGTCGAGGCCGAAGAGTGGATGGTGGGCGGTACATTTACCGGTTATTCTTCCGAACAGGGCTATAGCATTATCGCGAATATCCTGCGGGGAGAGGGGGAACTGAGCGAGTTAGATGATTAGGAGGAGACCTTTATTTGTCTGTTTCTTCTGTCTGGTGCTGCTTTTGGCTGTCAGGTACGCGTGTCTGTCCCCCTCTTCGGGGGGCGGGCCGCCTGACGGCACGGATATGATATTGACCGGGCAGGTCTGTCAGAAGGATGAAACTTCGTTTGTCTTAAAAATTCAGGAATGTCAAAATGATGCCGCGGTTCTGCGGCAGAATAATCCATCAGAAAATAAAATAGCAAATGGCGGTACAGCCCTTATGGCGGGCAGCAGATTACTGTGCGAATATGAGGCGGCGGAAGAGCTGATACTGGGTTCTACGGTATTGTTGCAGGGGAAATTCTATGCTTTTTCTCAGGCCACAAATCCCGGGGAGTTTGATTATGCACACTATTACCACACCATGGGGTATGGGGGAAGGCTCAGGCAGGTCAGGCTTATGGAAGTGTCTGATCAGGGATTCGGACTTCAGGAGGGGCTTTACCGGCTGCGCTGTTATTGGGAGAGGCGGCTTTATCGGATATTCCCGGAGAAGGAGGCCTCTGTCATGGCGGCGATACTGCTGGGAGACAAGTCCGGCGTTGCCGCGGAGGTGAAAGCGCTCTATCAAAGGAGCGGTATCATACATATCCTGAGTATCTCGGGACTGCATATCACGCTGATCGGCGTGGGCCTGTATAAAATACTGCGGAGAATGGGAGTACCGGTGTGGTGCGCCGCGGCGGGAGGCGCCGTATTGTTGATTTTGTACGGCGTCATGACCGGGCTTGGGGTGTCTGCCTGCCGCGCCATTGGCATGTATCTGATCCGTATGCTGGCGCAGCTTTTGGGCAGAACCTACGATATGCTCACGGCCATCGGTGTGACGGCGGTGTGTATGGTCTGTCTGCATCCCGCATGGCTGGAACATATGGGATTTTTGCTGTCCTATGGGTCGGTTCTGGGCGTTGGAATGCTTCTGCCTGCGCTGGCAGAAAAGGCGGAGGGACCGCCCGGAATCAAACGCCATATAGAGGGAAGATGGAAGAGGCGTCTGGTGCGTCTGGGCGGCAGGCTTTGGCGGGGATTGCGCGAGGGATTTCTGGCCGGACTGTCCATCACCTTTACCACACTGCCTGTGCAGCTTTGGTTTTCCTATGAGATACCGGTGTATTCCGTTTTGCTGAATGTGCTGGTTCTGCCTTTTATGAGTGTGGTGATGGCGGCGGGGCTGGCTGCCATGCTCATTCCGGGGATGGGATTTGCGGGCACGGCGGATGTGGCCATTCTTGCGTTGTATGAGGAGCTTTGCGCATGGTTTGGGACGCTGCCCCATCCCATGTGGAATCCGGGGCGGCCCGAGGTCTGGCAGATGGCGCTTTATTATCTGCTCTGGGCGGCGGTATGCTGTCTGGGGACGGTAAGAGAGCGCGCAAGGGAAGGAGACGGCAGCAAACAATGCGGCGGAGACGGACGCAAAGGAGACAGGCACAAAGGAAAATGGCGTGTAAAGAGGCTCCTGCAGTTTGCGCTTCTTGGTGCGGCGGTGCTGGCGCTGGGACTTCCGATGAGGCGTGGGGACAGGGTCACATTTCTGGATGTGGGGCAGGGAGACTGCATCTGTGTGCAGCTCTCCTCCGGTGAGGTGTACTTATTTGACTGTGGGAGCAGCAGCCGCAATCAGATAGGACAAAGGGTATTGATCCCTTTCCTGAAATATTACGGTATCGGAAAGATTGATGCGGTCTTTATTTCCCATGGGGATCAGGATCATATGAACGGTGTCGCAGAACTTTTGGAATTGTGCGGGCAGGAGCATATTGAAATAGGCGGGCTGGTGCTGCCCGGTATCAGGAGAAGCCTGTGGGAGGAGGAATTCGGGGAGCTTCTGGAAGCCGGGCAGCGGGCAATCCCTGTGTCTGTCATACGGGCGGGGGAGAGCTGGACGGCGGGACGGCAGGGGGAGGACCGCTTTCTGTGCCTGCATCCATCGGCAGACGGTGAGGGGGCGGGAGGCAATGAGGGATCGGCGTGTTTTTACATAGAATTGCGTGAGGGAGAACGCAGAGTCTCTTTACTGCTGACGGGAGATGCGGAGGGAGAGGGGGAGCGGGAGCTGCTGCGGGAACTGCAGGAGCGCGATATATGTGACGTCACGCTGCTTAAGGCGGCACACCACGGCTCCCGCAATTCATCCTCCGGAGAGTTTTTAGAGCAGATATCGCCGGACTTTGCAGTGATTTCCTGCGGCAGGAGCAATCGTTACGGGCATCCCCACCCGGAGCTGCTGCAGCGGCTTCGGGAGTGCGGCGCCCAGATTCTGCAGACGCCGCGCTCCGGTGCGGTCACGCTGTCTTTGAACGCGGGGAAAGCCACTCTGTCCGTGCAGCTTCCATGAAGGTCCGTGTTCTGCGCATTAAAGACAGGTTTCAAATCAAATCCTTTGTCTCTGCCCTGCTGATGGAGAGAAAGGCCAGAAACAGGGAGAGCCCGGTCAAAATGGCAGGGAGCACTGCATTGTCCCGCATAGTGAGATCTCCAATATTGGCCTGTGTCAGAAAGATCAGCAGGAAGGAGCAGACAATGACGGTTTTTGAGGATTGATAGAACATCCCGATATACAGTGCGATAAAGCCCATGGTGACGATGACAAAGGATTTGGCCAGCAATTGAATATAAAATTCCGGGTCGCACATGTTATAATCCAGAGGGAAGGATGGGGCCTTATACTGTGAGGTAAATAAAACGCAGCCGTAGATCAGAAGCTTTGTCAGAGTCAGCGCCGCAAAATTGAATATCCATACCGCCAGCATCTGCGACAGTAAGATTTTCTGCCGTTTGATGGGATAGGAAAACATCAGGTTCATGGTTTTGTTTTTGTAGGCGCTCACGATAAAGGAGGAGAGCATCACGCCGGTCAGCACCAGGAATGCCATACCGGTGAGCATTTCCACGGAGGCGGAGATGGTATTGTGACCCGGCACGGCGTCCGGTATTCCTGTTTCCGGGTCGTTGGCAATTCCAAGGAAAGCCAGCGCGAACACAAACAGGCAGAGTAAGGCAGCCAGAATCAGGGCTTTACAGATGTATTTGCGAATATTGTTTTTCTTCCATTCCAATTTAATCAGCTTTAACATGATTTTCCCTCCTCCGCGGTGACTTTCAGAAAATATTCTTCCAGGGTCTCTGATTTTTGGCCAAGCGCCATGACCTCCACATCGTTTAAGGTCAGAGTTTTGGACAGTTCCTGTGTGGTAACGGAGTTGTCGTAGATGCGGATGGAATCGTCTTCCAGAATCTTAAAATTTTCCAGATTCAGCCTGTCGCTCAGCACAAAGGCAGCCCTTTGGGTGTTCGTGACAGACAGCTCGATATACGCAAGGCTGGTCTGTTCGATTTCGTTCATACTGATCTCTCTGAGCATCACACCGTGATGGATTACTCCGATGGTGTCGGCAAGACTCTCAATCTCCGAGAGCATATGGCTGGAGATCAGGACTGTAGTCTGGTATTCATCGCAGAGGGATCTCAACAGATCGCGGATGAGTTTCATTCCCGCGGGATCCAGTCCGTTGGTGGGTTCGTCGAGAATGAGTAGTTCGGGCTTGCACAGAATGGCTCTGGCAATGCCAAGGCGTTCCTTCATGCCCAGGGAATACTGGCGCACAGGCTTTGCCTGGGCGTCTGTCAGTTCCAGCATATTGAGAGCGTTCTCGATGCTTCCGTGGTGATAATAGCCCATGTACTCGCAGTGAAGCTTCAGATTCTCATAGCCGCTCAGATGCTCGTAAAAGGTGGGAAATTCGATGATGCTGGCCATCCTTCTCAGCATCCCATAGGATTTGGGAGTGAGTCTTTCCCCGAAAATCTCGATGGTTCCGCCTGTGGGTTTCCAGAGATTTGTGAGCATTTTCATCACTGAGGTCTTGCCTGCGCCGTTAGGCCCAAGGAATCCGTATATCTCTCCTTTTTTCACATGGAGATTGACGTTGCTCACAAGGTCTTTTCCGCCAATGCTTTTTGTCAGATGATCTGTCTGTAAAATGTACGACATTTGTTGTCTCCTTTCTGGTCCGGTGCCGGATAGCTGTGCCGGCATTTCCGGTTCATCTGCTTTTTCTTCATTGTAGCGGAACAGATTTTCAAAACTCTTGACGAAATATTACGAATTTCTTTCGCCGGAATCAACAGGCAGTTTCTTGAGAGTAAGGGTGAAAGTGGTCCTGATATGGGGCGTACTTTCCAGAGTGAGATCGCCGCCAAGCTGTCTTGCCAGGTTTCTTGCGATGGTCAGCCCCAGTCCGTTTCCCTGTATGGAGCGGCTGCGGGAATCCTCCATCGTAAAGAGTCTGTCAAATACGCTGTCGGAGAAGGCTTTGTCAATTCCTTTTCCTTTGTCTGTCACATCCACGAATACGGTGTTTTCTTCCGCTCGCAGAGAGAGTCCCAGGTATCTGCCGTCAATACCGTAGCGGATCACATTGGAGATCAGATTGTACAGAATGCGCTGCAGGGCTTTGCTGTTTCCCATTACATAGACGGCATCCTCCGGTATGTCGATATCCACTGTGAAACCGTTCCCGGTCAAAATCTCATAAAAGTCAAGGATGCTTTCTCTGCATATGCTGCATAGATTAATCCGGGACAGCTCCATGTCCATGTCGCCGGATTCCAGCTTTGCCAGAGTGAAGAACTGATCGATGAGAGCCATGACGGCCTTAGCCTTCTGCTCTGTTTTTTCCAGCATCTCATCCTGTGCGGCTTCAGAGCGGGAGGTTTTAAGCCTCATAATTTCCAGATAGCCCAGAATCACGGTCATGGGCGTTTTGATATCATGGGATATATTGGACAGCATTTTTTTGGAGGCCATTTCCGAGCGGCGGTAGTCGGCCTTCACCCGAAGGTGCTTTTCCAGAAGATAGATCGGAAGAGCGTCGTGTAGGGAAAGAGTGTTGCGAGACGTGGG
>CANCYO010000086.1 GCA_947382415.1 uncultured Lachnospiraceae bacterium
TGTCGCACACCGGCGCATCGATAAGCTCCGCAAACTCGGCAACCTCTGCGGATGCCTCGGAGATCACCGCGCCGCCGCCCAGATAGATGTAAGGCTTTTCGGCATCCTGAATATATCGGAGTACCTGCTCCATATCAGCCTCCGTATAAGAAACCTTTCTCTCAGGCGTTTTGATCTCCACGGGTGTAAATTCGCACATAGCCGCGGTGACATCCTTGGTGATGTCAACCAGCACGGGACCGGGGCGGCCGCTTTTGGCAATTTTAAAGGCTTTCCGGATGGTGTCCGCAAGCTCCTCCACATTCTTGACGATATAACCGTGCTTGGTGATAGGCATGGTCACACCGGCGATATCCACCTCCTGAAAGCTGTCTTTTCCAAGCAGGGGAAGCGTCACATTTGCGGTGATGGCAACCAAAGGCACGGAATCCATATATGCGGTAGCGATTCCTGTCACCAGATTGGTAGCGCCGGGGCCGCTGGTGGCAAGGCAAACACCCACCCTGCCGGTAGCCCGGGCATAGCCGTCCGCAGCATGGGCCGCTCCCTGTTCATGGGAGGTGAGGATATGACGGATCTCGTCACTGTGCTTATACAGCGCATCATAGATATTCAGGATGGCGCCGCCGGGATAGCCAAACACCGTATCTACACCTTGTTCCTTCAAACATTCCACTACGATTTCTGAGCCGTTCAAAAGCATATTATACCTCCTGCTTTCCGGGAATTTCCAACACTGCCCCCCTGTTGCCGCTGGTCACCAGTTCGCGGTATCTGGACAGATATCCGGTGGTAACTTTGGGCTCTCTGGGCTGCCATTTTGCGCGGCGGGCGGCAAGCTCCTCATCAGACACCAACACATCCAGCGTGTTGGCCGGAATATCGATGCGGATGATATCACCCTCCTCTACCAAAGCGATGGGACCGCCCACTGCCGCCTCCGGGGACACATGCCCGATGGACGCGCCCCGGGACGCACCCGAAAAGCGTCCGTCCGTGATCAGCGCCACGGAGGAGCCAAGCCCCATACCGGCGATGGCTGACGTGGGATTGAGCATCTCTCTCATGCCCGGACCGCCCTTGGGCCCCTCATAGCGGATGACCACCACATCTCCGGCCACAATCCTGCCTCCTTTGATGGCGTCGATGGCATCCTCCTCGCAGTCGAACACCCTGGCAGGGCCTTCATGTACCATCATCTCCGGCACTACGGCAGAGCGCTTTACCACGCCGCTGTCAGGGGCCAGATTCCCCTTTAAGATAGCGATGCCGCCTGTCTCGGAATAGGGATTCTCCACCGGACGGATGACCTCAGGATTCAGGTTCACACAGTTTTTGATATTCTCTCCGATGGTAGTACCGTTTACCGTCATGCAGTCCAGATTCAGGAGATTTTTCTTCGTGAGTTCGTTCATCACCGCATACACGCCTCCGGCCTCATTGAGATCCTCCATATAAGTAGGCCCTGCCGGGGCAAGATGACACAGATTCGGCGTCTTCGCAGAGAGCTCATTTGCGATATCCAGATTCAGCTCCACACCTGCCTCTCTGGCGATGGCAGGAAGATGCAGCATGGAATTGGTGGAGCATCCCAGCGCCATATCCACGGTCAGCGCATTCATGAACGCATCTTCCGTCATGATATCCCGGGGCTTGATATCCTTTTCCACCAGCTCCATGATTTTCATTCCGGCCAGCTTTGCCAGACGAATCCTTGCGGAATATACGGCGGGAATCGTACCGTTGCCTTTCAGACCCATTCCGATGGCCTCTGTGAGACAATTCATGGAATTAGCGGTGTACATGCCGGAGCAGGAACCGCAGGTGGGACAGGTCTTTTCCTCAAACTCACACAGCTCTTCCTGTGTCATGGTGCCTGCAGCCACGCTTCCCACAGCCTCAAACATGGAAGAGAGGCTTCTCTTCTGCCCTTTCACATGCCCTGCCAGCATGGGACCGCCGGACACGAACACCGTGGGGATATTCAGACGCGCCGCCGCCATCAGAAGGCCCGGCACATTTTTGTCACAGTTGGGCACACATACCAGACCGTCAAAACCATGGGCCAATGCCATACACTCCGTGCTGTCCGCGATCAGATCCCTGGTCACCAGCGAATACTTCATGCCGATATGGCCCATGGCGATACCGTCGCACACCGCGATGGCGGGGAATACAACAGGCATACCTCCGGCCATGGCCACACCCATTTTCACGGCCTCCACGATCTTGTCCAGATTCATATGACCGGGTACGATCTCATTGTAAGAGCTCACAATGCCTATCATGGGACGGCGGCGTTCCTCCTCCGTGAAACCCAGCGCGTTAAACAGGCTGCGGTGAGGCGCCTGCGCGTTTCCTACCTTTACTGAATCACTTCTCATACTTGTATCCTTCTTTCTTTCAGAATTTTCTGTTTATCATTTTATCCTCTCAGCCAGCAGATCGCCCATCCTGGAGCATCCCACCTTCACACAACCCTCAGACATGATGTCTCCCGTGCGATAACCGTCACGGAGCACCTGTTTTACGGCAGCCTCAATGGCGTCCGCCTCCGCGTCCAGATCAAAGCTGTAACGCAGCATCATGGATGCGCTCAAAACCGTGGCTATGGGATTGGCAATGTCCATGCCTGCGATATCCGGCGCTGAACCGTGACTGGGCTCATACAGTCCGAATCTGCTGTCGTTTAAGCTAGCGCTGGCCAGCATTCCGATAGAACCTGTGACCATGCTGGCCTCATCGGAGAGAATGTCTCCGAACATATTCTCCGTGAGAATCACATCGAACTGAGCCGGATCTTTTACCAACTGCATGGCGCAGTTGTCCACCAGCATATGCTCCAGCTTTACCTCAGGATAGTCCTTTGCGACTTCCTCCACAACCTTTCTCCAGAGTCTGGAGGAGTCCAGTACATTGGCCTTGTCCACGCTGGTGACCTTCTTCCGGCGCTTCATGGCAATATCAAAGCCCTTAATGGCGATCCGGCGTATCTCATTTTCGTCATAGGTCAGCGTGTCAATGGCCTTGCGCACCCCGTTTTCCTCCACGGTCCTGCGCTCGCCGAAATACAGACCTCCCGTGAGCTCCCTCATGATCAACATATCGAACCCTGCTGCGCTGATCTCCTCCTTCAGCGGACAGGCTCCGGCCAGCTCCTCATAGAGCACCGCGGGCCTCAGATTCGCAAACAGGTTCAGAGCCTTTCTGATGGCCAGAAGCCCCGCCTCCGGGCGCAGATTCGGCGGAAGCTGATACCAGGGTGAAGTGGTGGTATCCCCGCCGATGGAGCCCATCAGCACGGCATCCGCCGCCTTAGCTGTGGCAATAGCTTCCTCAGTCAGCGGAACACCATGCACGTCGATGGACGCACCGCCCATCAGAATATCCGTAAACTTCATTTCATGTCCGTAAACCTCTGCCACTTTATTTAAAACCTTTTTGGCCTCCGTCACGATCTCCGGTCCGATTCCGTCGCCGGGAATACAGGTAATATTTAATTCCATAGTCAAATGACCTCCTGCCTCTTTTGCTTCTCACTGCCTGCAAGAAATGCCCGTTAAGAAGCTTCTTTTTATCATAACTGATATAAACGCAAATTTCAACCCTGTGG
This sequence comes from uncultured Lachnospiraceae bacterium, assembly GCA_947382415.1. Lineage (GTDB taxonomy): Bacteria > Bacillota > Clostridia > Lachnospirales > Lachnospiraceae > Acetatifactor. The sequence goes on from CANCYO010000086.1 coordinate 3,614, forward strand.
AAAACCAAATATTACCGGTTCCACCACCATACAAATCTCCTGGATTTGATCTTAAAGGTCACTGTTTTGATTCCGCCGTAATTCCCCACACCCCGAATGATCATTTTCGCCGTGCCCGTTTTCACATTATTCTCATAGCTGACGATCTCGTAATCTTCAGGCTGCAGAACCTGCCGGCCAAGTTTAACCGTCACGACGTCTTTCCCGGGTTCAATGTCGCTGCCGGTGTAATACTGGATCGGAACCGTCACCCGGGCTTTGCCGATACCCAGATTTACGATGCGATAGACTCCCGATACGGTTCCACAGTACAGATTCTTTCCCGTGGCCGTCACTGTGACCTGTGTACCCGCCGGGAGCACATCATCCGCATTCACCGCATCCCCAGCCGTTCTGTGGATACTGGCCGTACCATTCATGACATCAGCGTCATATGTGTAAGTATAATCACAGGTGAAATCTATACTGTACGTAAGCTTCCTGCCATTCGTATCGTATATTACAGGTATGGAAGTTTGGCTTCCTCTCTTACCTGTATAGACTCTGTCATCAACAGTCAAAGAGAGCGAACTGACATCCTTTGCGTTTATCGTGAAATTCAGTCCCACAGAACCTTTGAAATTTCCCTTGCCCTTAATTGTCAGCATGGGAGGTTTTTCGGTCTCTGACCTGTCTTTGACAGCATTATTGTTTTTATAGGACAAGGTATAGTCCCTGCCCGCCGTGAGCACTCTGTCTCCGTATCTGACCACAGGCAGGGGCTTGCTGCCTCCCTTTTGATAATCCGCTGAGAGGGACTCACGGTTTTCCACGGTAACAGCATTCTGCGCGTCCTCCAGAATATCATAGGGTGTGATTCGGAATGTCTTTTTCACGGTCCCGCTGTAACCATTGATTCCCTTAAAGATGATAACCGCTGTTCCCACTTCCGAATTTCGGGTGTAGCTGACTTCAAAATCCCTTCCCTCCTCCAGTGTCACCGCCGGAGTATTTCTGTCTTTGGCATAGGTGAGATTATATGGCAGTAAACCTGACTCTTTGGTAATCTTCTCTCCGGTGTATACAACCGTTTTGGGCAGATCATTGACTTTAGCCTTATTCAGCGCAGTCCCCACAATCTTGAATGTGACGGTCTTCTCACCGGCAAACTCCCCTGTTCCGGTGAGTCTGACAGTAGCTGTGCCAATATCCGTGTGATCGATATATTCCGCCGTATAGTCCCTGCCCTCTGTGAGCGTCTGCTTCCCGTAAGTCACTCTGAGAGCGGGTTCAACAGGCGCTCCCGTGTAAATCTGGTCTGTAATCTTTGCTACTTTTGCCTTGGATAACAGACTCTTGGAAGTGATCTCAAAAGATACGATTCTCTCCCCCCTGAAATTTCCTTTACCGGTAATCGTTATAGAATGAATACCCACTTCTGTGTAAGCTCCCTGGCGGGTATCGTTATAGCTCAATGTATAATCCCTGTTTTTCCTGAGTGTGCTGCCGCCCCATCTGACCACGGGATTCGGCTTCTGAATCTTCTGATTATAAGCTAAAACCATTCTGCCTACAGTGACATCCGCACTTTCGTCCGAGATATCCCTGGGTATGATCTTAAAAGCTGCAGTCTGAGTGCCTGCATAGTTTCCCTTTCCTTTTACAGTGATCACAGGCGCTTTCTTTGCCTGGAATCCGGCATCGTCACTCCCCAGACCATACGCCGCCTTATTTCTGGAGTATTTGACGGTGTAATCCCGGCCCTCCTTCAAACGTACCTTTTCGTCGTATACCCTGATGTCCGGCTTGACGGCAGTCCCTGTATACTCATATCCGTCCGCATTGATTCCCGCGATCCACAAGCCGTCAGGAATCTTGCCATCCTCGGGCATATCGATATCCAGAATGCCGTTGTCATCCTCATCGTCACCGTCGTCCGTTCCGTTATCGTCATCTCCCGTGACAGTGATCGTGCAGGAAGCCGAACAGGAACCTGCAGACGCCGTGATCTTTGCCGTTCCTTTGGAGACAGCCCGCACCAGGCCTTCTTTTGACACCACTGCCACCGTCTCATCGCCGGATGTCCATAACACACTCCCGTAATCGGCATTCTCGGGCCAAACCACTGCCGCAAGCTGCACTTCCCCCGGTCCCGTCTCCGCCAGTGAAAGCGTATATTCATTATAGTTCAGCGAAATTCCCGTCACCGGGATATTCAAACGCTCATAACGTGCATACAGTTCCAGATCCTCTGTGACCGCCGTAGCAAAATCAAAAAGCTCCTCTCCCAGATACCAGCCCGCAAAGCGATATCCCGGTACCTCGGGGGCTGTGACCGCGGTTACAGTCTGCCCGCGCTCCAGACGTTCTTCCTTCAGCAATTCTCCTTTTTCATTCAGAAATCTCACACTGCATATATCTGCTCCCGGCGTCCATACATGGTACTCCAGTGTCCTGACACCCTCGTAAAGCCCTATACCGGTGACTGTGACGGCATACTTCCCCGCCTCCTGTACGGCATAATCCCCTGATATGATATAATCCACGCCGGCCTGAAGCACCTCGCCTCTGTAAATGACAGAGACATCCGCGTACTGTTCCTCACCAGTAGCATAAAGATCCGCCGCCGTAATATCGACAATGCTGAGATCTCTGGGCGCCATCTCCACCACATACAGCTCCCTGTCCTCATATTCCTCCCGGGTAACATAGGACAGCGCCAGAGTTCCTACCGTATCCGTGACCTCCTGACCGATATACAGAATATTGTCTGCAGTCAGAAGCTCCTCTGCCAGGACATCCTTTACCACATAATATTGATAACGCCTCTGGGGAACCAGACCGGTAAATTTGTCCGGCTCCACGATCTCTATACCCCGTTCTCCTGCGGATGCGGCAAAGGACTGCGCACATACGGCGCTCCCGGCTCCCGGCAAAACTTCAACAGAGCTTGTGGCCGCCACTTCAGCAGCTTCCGCCGTCAAAGCGGTCCGGAATGTCTCGGTAATATTGACCAGATCCGCACTGGCAGCGCCGCTATTGAGCAAATACACAGTACCGTCTGCTCCGCGGGCCTCCGCCCTTGCATTATACCATCCTTCACGAACAGACTGATTTATTTCCACAATTCCATCGACTTCTTTGGTCAATCGTTTGTAATTGATAAAATAAGAATACAGTTCTCCGGAATCATTCAATGCCCAATAGCATTGCTTTCCGCCCCAGTTTGAGTACGCCAAAGCAGTATATAAACTGCCGTCGACTTTCTCGGACGGAACATTTCCCTGTCCAGACCATGCATAAAGCTCTCCGGAATCATTCAACAGCATATGATCCGCATATCCGCCGTAAACCTGCTTCACATTCTGCGCGATCAGAACCGGTTTATGATTGGCCGTATCTGATGTGGACGATCCCCATTGATACAAATCACCATTATTCCGGACCGCAAGCACTACCGGCATCTGACTCGTATTACAAGATACAGTTTTCACATTATCCAACACAAAGACTGGCTCACTTACACTATCCTCATCGCTGTATCCGTCTCCCTGTCCCAATACAGAGCCAATATTGGATCCCCACATATACAAGGTACCGTCCTTTGTGATCGCCATGGCAAAAGGACAGTGATAGGCGTTCCTCGGTCCGCCGTCCCAGGCAAAAAAGGAAATATCGTCCAACACCTTCGCAGGTTTGTAACAGGTTATGGCCTGTGATCCGGTTCCCAAGATACCGCTCTCTTTGTTACTGTAATATCCTCCGTCATTACATCCCCATGAATACAGACTGTCGGCCTCTGTCAATGCAAACATGGCATGTTGGCTCGACGGAGTCGTGGCAGGTGCGTAAACCTGCTTTACTCCCTCCATTACCAATTGGGGACTATGGACATCGTTTTCCTCTCCCGTTCCCAGCAGACCATACTTACCGCTTCCCCACATATAAAGATTGCCGTTACTTGTAATCGCAGCGCAGGTGGCAGTATCTGTATTCGGAGCATGCAGAGAGATCGTTTCGATCTTACTGTCGCCCAGAACGCCTGCAACTCTGTGCGGCGAATAGCAGTCCCCGGTATCGCCCGTTCCCAGAACGCCGCTTATATTGCGTCCCCATGAATACAATTCTCCATCATTTGTCACCGCAAACACTGCATTTCTGAAAATTCTGGCATCCCTGACATTATCCAGCGCTTTAACAGGAACCGCCGAATCAGTGGTAGTCCCGTTTCCTAATTGTCCGTATGTATTATTGCCCCACAGGTACAGCGCATCATCCGACGCGATCACCGCGCTGACGCCGGCACTTGAACCTGCATACTGAATAACCTCTCTGACATTCGGAAGCCCGACTGTAGTCTCACTCAAATCAACATTCAGAATAAACACGGTACTTTCCGCCGTGACATGGCGCGTCACCTCTCCGACTGCCTTCTGTCCCTTCTTTACTGCCACATGATAATCTCTGTCCGGACAAAGCCAGAAGGAACATTTGCCCTGTTCGTCGGTAGTTTGCGTCATATCGCCGATCTCTACCTTTAAATCCTTCTGCAGGAGTCCCTTCTCATCCTTTACAACGAAGTGAATCTCATACTGCAAATTAGGACATTTGCCAAAACGAAAACCGGATTGATGACAGATATCATTATACCAGTCCTTATCCAGCAAATTGAATTCCCAAGGTTCTACAGAAGCAGCCAGCTTGGGAAACATTGCAATTTTTATGTTTGCCCCCAGCTCACAGCCTACTTTGAGATGCCCTTCCACACATATGGTGCAGTCATGGTGCAGGTCAGAATCAGACGACAGAAGAATGGTCTTTGCATCAAGCTTCACTCCAGCCGTAGCAGATATTTTGAGTTCTCCCATCAACCCGAATAAAATACTCACCGTGGGTTCAAATTCCAGTCCGACAAAAAGTTCTATCTCCGCATTTATATCCAAATACGGATCTTTGCTCTCTTTGATAGAATTGACTTTATTATTGATTATTTCAAAACCCACAGTCGACTCAGTTGTGAGGCTCAGATTTACCTCCCCTTTGCCCCTGAGCACAAAGCGAAGCGGAAAATCCAGCGTGATGAGACCTCCCGCCAGAAAAGGAATCGTATAGTCTCCCAATAAAAGTTTAATCTCACCTTCCGCTTCATAATACCCTTTTATTGTCTCTTTATGGGTGATCCTGAGTTCAAAATACTTTTCCTCAGGAGTCATATAATACTTCAGATATGATTTTATTTCACAGGCAAAATCAATTTTAAATTTTCCGTCGAAGGAAGAATCTACATCGCCGGGCTTCGTCTCGTCCAATATCCCGGAATTCTCTTCCTTCTCGATGGTAAATTTGAACGTCACACCCGGAGCTTCATTCGAGCCGACCTCATCCACTTCCTTACCTTCATAATGAACAAGGGCATCGCAGCGCTCCAGATTCACTTCCGCGTTCTCTCCGTCCCCTCTGTTATCCAGCTTGATATATTCCAAAAAATCCTGAATATCCGTCGTATCCTTTGCCACAATTTTCAGGCTGTTTAAATTATCTCCGCCCGGTATGACCCTCTTCACTTCTATGTATATAAAATTATTTGCGTCATACTCATAAGCGATTCTCCTGCCAACCATGGCCGACTGTAAAAAATCGCTGTCACAGTTGCGGAACTCGAACGTATTGGTGTCCCGGTCAAAATTCACCAGCTCATTTCTCTTGCCAATGCCCGGAGCAATACCGGCGCTCTGCAGTTTCCGCTCAGGCGCATCCTCCTCCACCTCCACCTGTGATACACGGATCACATCCTCCTTCAGGATCATAAAGTTAGTAGACACATCCTCGTCCAGATTGACCACTCTGTCTTCAGCAAATCCCTCTGTGGTCATAGCCATGAGCTCCTGCATCGCCTGCGTATACATGGAGGACTCATATTCGCCGGCAAACGGCGCCAGGGACTTGGTATCCACAAGCCACCCCCTGACATAAAAATACTGCGGCATACCGGCGACATCCACTTCCACTGTAGCTTCCGTCTGATCTGCCGATACCTGAGTCTGCCCAAATCCCAGAAACCGCATATTACTCTCGTCAAAAACAGCCACCAGAACGCTGCAGTCGCGCTGCGTACCAAACGTCACCGCAAACTCCTGATCTCCGGTTCTTTCTATCGAGGTGATATAACATCCCGCCGCAGCCTCCTGGGACTCCTGGGCAATCTCCTCCTGCATGGAACTGTACAAGGTATCGTTCATCCACTGAGAGAGCTCGCCTGCATCCACGCCAGAGTGCGTACCGCCGTCCTCCGCTTCCTCCGCCACACTATGTACCGCCTCCTCCGGAATGTTCCCCATCTCATGAATCTGCGCTGCCAGAGCATTTATATCCATGGATGTCACCGTCAGCGTAACTGCCAGCAGTGCTGCGATCAATCTTTTCATATGTGTTCTCCCCCTTCCAAGTGCTAACAGCTATATCCCAAATAAAAAAGTGTCTTCGACACTTCAACCCCCTGGCCCCCATTCATGGGGGAATT
>CANCYO010000087.1 GCA_947382415.1 uncultured Lachnospiraceae bacterium
AGGCATGCATGGGCTGACCGTACTCTTCCATGACATAATTGGTGATATCCACCAGATTATTGATGGGACGAATGCCGCTGGCGGCAAGTCTTCTCTGCATCCACTCCGGGGAGGGACCGAGTTTGATATTTTTGCAGACTCTCGCACAGTATCTGGAACACAGATCGGGATCCTGCACCTCCACCGATATATAGTCCCGCACATCCTCACCGTTTCCCACTGCCTTCACTTCAGGCGGATTAAAGGGCTTTCTGAAGGTTGCCGCCGCCTCTCTCGCCACACCCAGCACACTATAACAGTCTACACGATTGCTGGTTATTTCATACTCAAAAACGGTGTCGCGAAGCCCCAGAAGCTCCACCGCATCCGCTCCGATCTGCGCGTCGGACGAAAGAATATAGATTCCCTCCTCAGGCGCATCGGGATACATATTTCTGTCGGAGCCAAGCTCCTCGATGGAGCACATCATGCCGTTGGACTCCACGCCCCGCAGCTTTCCCGCCTTGATGCGGATGCCCTCCTCGGGAAGCGGCCCGCCGTCATGACCGCCTGCCACCTTGCCGCCGTCAAGCACCACGGGCACTTTGTCTCCCTCCTTGACATTGTGCGCTCCGGTGACGATCTGAATGGTCTCCTGGCCGGTATCCACCTGACAGACGATGAGTTTGTCTGCATCGGGATGAGGGCTGATGCTCTTAATCTGCCCCACTATGATCTTCTCCAGATTTTTATCCTTTCTCTCAAAACCCTCCACCTTGGTACCGGTAAGGGTCATTGCGTCCCGATACTCCTGATCCGTACAGTCGAGGTCGGGAACATATGCTTTGATCCATGACAGGGATGTATTCATATCATTTTTTCCTTTCTATTCCACTTTTCCACTTTCTTCACTTTCTCCATTTTCCATGATTCACATTGTTTGCATGTTTTCCAAGATTTTCATGTTCTCATGATTTTTCCTTCATGCTTCCGTGATCTGTCAAAACTGACTCAGTAAACGGATATCGTTTTCATATAAGAGACGCATGTCGTCAATCTCGTACTTCAGAAGCGCAATACGCTCCAGTCCCACTCCAAAGGCAAAACCTGAGTATTCTGCGGGATCGATACCGCTCATCTCAAGTACATGAGGGTGTACCATGCCGCAGCCCAGAATTTCAATCCAGCCCTCGCCCTTACAGAACCGGCAGCCTGCGCCGCCGCATTTGAAACAGGTTACATCCATCTCCGCGCTGGGCTCGGTGAACGGGAAATGATGGGGACGGAATTTTACTTTCGTGCCCTCACCGAACAATTCTCTCGCAAACTCGGCAAGCGTTCCCTTCAAATCCGCAAACGTAATATTTCTGTCGATCACCAGTCCCTCTACCTGATGGAAAGAGGGGGAATGGGTGGCGTCTACCTCGTCAGCACGGAATACGCGCCCCGGAGCGATCATGCGTATGGGAAGTTTTCCTTTCTCCATCTCGTGAACCTGTACACCGGACGTCTGGGTACGCAGCAGGATATCTCCGTTGATATAAAAAGTGTCCTGCTCGTCCTTGGCCGGATGATCCGCCGGAATATTCAATGCCTCAAAATTATAATAATCTTTCTCGACCTCAGGGCCTTCCACCACCTCATAACCCATACCGACAAAGATGCGCTCTACTTCCTCCAAAGCAATGGTGTTGGGATGCCGGTGCCCGATCTCCGCCTTCTTGGCGGGCAGGGTCACGTCGATCACCTCCGCTTTCATTCTGGCCTCCCGCACGGCGCGCTCCATCCGGCTGCGATGCTCTTCCAGCACCCGCTCGATCTCCGCGCGGGTGTCATTCACCCACTGTCCGACCTTGGGACGCTCCTCCGGCGCCACATCCTTCATGGATTTTAAGACACTGGTCAGCTCACCCTTTTTACCGAGAACACTCACGCGAATCTCGTTGAGTTTTTCTGTGGTGTCACAGCTTTTGATCTGTGCCAGAGCCTGCTCTTTGATTTGATCTAACTTGGCTTTCATCCTCTTCCTCTTTCTGCGCCCAAGGCGCGCTTTTATTTTCCGCTGACACTTTGCAGATTACCGCCCGTACAGTATGCTCCGCAGACAATGGATTCCCATCGCGTAAGGGCATAAAAAATCCCCTGCCGTCATCCGGCAAGGGACGTATATCACGCGGTACCACCCTGCTTCCCGATCATAAAGTACCGCTTATCATACGATACCTTTCTCTCGGGCTCTCATCCTGCGCATAACGTGCGCGATCCGGCTCGAACTACAGACAAAAAGAAACTTTCCGCTTTCACTCGAACGGCTCCGGTGGGAAATTCATCTCTTTATCTGAACTGAAGCGGGCTCTCAGCCGCCGGCCCACTCTCTCTGACAGAAGATAAAAGACTACTCTGCACCTTCTCTGCCTTTCACTTCCATCTATTGTAGACAATTTATGTAAAAATGTCAAGTGCTTTATTCCGCATAACCGGCACTTACCCAGCTGTCAGATTTCCGCCATCTTCACTGACAAAATGCGTATTTTTATGAGGTGATTTCCCCACAATCTCAATCCCATTGCTCACAGCCACCGTGACTTCAATATCACGCTGTGTCTGGCTCGATGCAAACTGATATAAAACCTTCCCCTTGAGCGACTGCACATACTGTGGCGGAAGACGGTTCAACGCATAGGCTGCCACATCCATCTTGCAGCTGTCGCATTTACAGTAATCTGTGCCCGCCCACAATTGGTCGATCTTATTCAGCACAGTCTCTTCCATTAAATTTATCAACCCCGTCATTGCCGTACCTCGCATAAATGATACAAATCATAAGTAGTTGAGTATACTATACTCTCCCCTCTATTATTATGATCGCAAAAAACGGAGTTGTCAATAATCAATTTGGGTTCTGCCCATACGATTCCACGCCCTGCAATGTCCGGGCCTGCAATAAAACAAAGCTCTTATTCCTGTTTCGTGCCCATGATCACTCTGTTTACCGGTTCAAAATACTGGTTCAGATAGGCCCCGATCATGATAATATACACGCCCAGATACATCCAGATCATGACGATTACAATGATGGACAGGCTGCCATAGATGCTGTAGGCCCCGGAACGGCTCACATACAGGGAAAAGCCCCAGGAAAAGATACTCCACACCACAGCGGTAAAGCTGGCTCCGGGAATCTGTTCCCGGAAGCTGAGCTTCTTATCCGGGACATAAGCATAGACCGCGGCAAAGAGAGGAGTCAGTATCACCCATACCACCAAAAACCGAAACTCCATATACAACGACACCAGATAACGCATCTGCGGCACCCGATGAAGCATCAGATTTACCAGCTGATTGCCAAACACCATGACAAACAGAAAAAGAATCATGACAACAAGCATCACCACCGTATAAAAACAGGCGATCAGGCGGATCAGCAGGTAATTTCTTTTCTCCTCCACATCATTGATGGCGTTAAGCCCCCGCATCAAAGCCAATACGCCCTTTCCCGCAGACCAGATCGTTGCAATGATGGCCAGTGACAGCGCTCCCGCCGAGGTCCGGTACACTTCGCGAATCAGATCCGTGGCCAGTGAATCCACGGCCTCCGGCGTTACGTCCGTCACCACATCCACCAGATTTTCCTCTGTGAGCGGGGTATAAGGCAGCACCGTGCAGAGCACCATCAGCATCGGAACCAGAGACAGAAAGAAGAAAAAGGCTGTGCTGGCCGCATAAGTAGCTATGCTCTTTTTGCGCATTTTATCGGAAAAATCCGCCCATATCCGAAATGTTTTTTGCAGCATGTGTCTGCTCCCCTCAATAAATTGCTCTCAGACTGCAGTCCTCGTAAAAAAACAGTAATATCTCCTCATAGGAGTAGCCCTTCCGGGCCATGGCCCTGGCTCCGTTCTGGCTCATGCCCACTCCGTGTCCAAAACCGCCTCCTGTCAGGGTATATCCTATCACATTCCCGTTCTTTTTACCAGCCTCAATGATAAAGAAGCCGCTGGGCAGAAGATTGGGCATCTCCACCAGACTCTCATCCGCCCGGCGCACTTTTGTCTCCCCGTCACAAAGCACATAACGGATATTGTGCTCGGATATGACCTTATAGGTCCCCTTATCCGTCTCCAGAATCAGCTCGTCAGCCACTCCGCCGCTGCCTCTGACAGCGATGTACAGTTTCCGAAGCGCCGTGAACTTCTTAGGCTCCGCACTGATATACTCTCCCTTTTTCAGCGTCAGGATCAGCTTCTCATTGGCTTTATAGCGCTTTTTCAAAACCTCATAAATACGGTCAGTGGAGAGCTTCTCCACCTCATAGCTCCAGCGGTACCACCCCTCTTCGGACTCGAAATCATCCTTATTGACATTGGTGATGAAATCCGCAAAATGTTCTTCCTCACGCAGATACTCTCCCAGCTGCGCCTGTGTGGAAGCGCTGACTGCCTCGCCTGTTGTCCGGCGCTGCTCCCGCAGCATCAGCTTCTCCTGCATCAACGTCTCATTGACAGCCTCCGCCTTGAGATATGTGATCTCCCCCGCGGCCTCCGTCTTCCAGACATTGGCGTCGCTTCCCACGCCGCAGGAGGTGGAATAATAATAAGTACCCGCAAGCGATCCCGCATCCGTATACAAAAGCTGTCCATAGGTCTCTTTCACAGCCCGGGTGGTGCTCTCCTGCTCAAGGATGTTATTATATACTTGATAGGAAGTGCTGTCGTCCACATGGGCCCCGTAAGCAGGATATGCAGCATGCTGCATATGACCATAGGCATATGTACGGGCACAGACCGCCTGAGCCTTTAACGCCTCCCCGGAATAAGACGCCGGCATTTCGCTGGGCACCACGGAATACAGATATTCCTCCAGAGACACTTCATTGATCACCGCAATGCCCTTTGTCTCCCGGATCAATTCCATATGTCCCCGATACCCGGGAATTCCCTGGCTGCGGCTTACGTTTTTTAAGATCACCTTGCCTGTCAGCACGGCGGGGCGCACTTGAATTCTGTCACCGGCAAAATAATCGCTGTTGCAGTCTATCACAACCTCCTCGCCGGCGGCATGGGTCTCCTCCGTCTCCTGTCCGGATTCCCCATAGCGCAGGATAAAATCCGTGTCGGCAGAAAGCACCAGCTTCTCGTGCAGATTGCCGCCATAGTCCCCGGTCTTGATCAACACACGGATGGTGTCCATGGTCTCCTCCCGCACCATGAGAATACCGCAGACCTCGCCGTCTTCCATGACAAGGTCCGCAAAATCATACCCGAATGCCAGATCCTGATAACTGCACATGGACAATGTGCCGTAAATGCGATACCCCTTGTAATCCTCCGCCAGCGGAAGCCGTCCATACCCATCCACTTCTACAAAAGCTTCATCGGCGCTCAGAATGACGCCATGCAGCTTCTCCGTGAGGAGCCTTAGATCCGTCACCCGACCGTCCGTCAGAATCACATCCGCCACCTGTTCTCTCCCGCTCCAGTCCGGCTGATACAGAGCCCCCTCCACAGTGCCGTAATCATAGCTCTCTTCCACACCGTCGCGATAGAGCAGCAGATTATCCTCTCCTACTTCTATGAGCCATACATTGGAGAGCTTCTCCACCACGGGGACATGAGGTTCGGGAGCGGGCTCCTTCTCATCCGAATCCCGCATAACTACAAAAAGCCGTCCCAGAAAGAGAAATACCAGCAGCAAAATTCCCAGCATACTGACCCATGCCTTCATCTGCATTCTCTCCCGGCGGCTCATTTGATTTGTATACTTCCAATCTCCGATTCCCAATCTGCCAATTCCCTCTCACACGATTATTATGTCGTCTATGCCGTACTGCTTATCCCGTATACTGCTTATCCTACACACCGCTTATCTTAAAAGAGCAGTCCTTTCGGACTGCTCTCTCTTTTGTCTGCTTTCAAATGCCCAAAATGCCGCCCCTTGTTTTTTGACTCCTAGCAATGCTAGGTGGGTTACCGCAACCAAACTTTTGTCTTCCCCTGCGAACCGGCGGCACATGTACCGACGTGGAGGCCTGACAGCCATCTGGCAATATAGGAGTCCCGTTTAAAGTAAATGTAGGTTCAAAACGAACAAGGGTTATCGCGCATTTCAGGTTACTATTATTATATCGAATCCATGTACAGATTACAACTGTAAAATCTGGAAACTTTTACAAAGAAGCCGCTTCGTCAACAATCTTCTTCAGAGCTGCCAGAGCTTCGTCAGGAAGTTTGTCATAACCTTCCTTCTTGGTAGCAAAGCCTTCCACTGCGTCCACACGATTCTGCATAGCTGCCTGGAGAGCCTTTACATACTCTTTATCGGAGAGGTCGGGCTTGAATGCATCGGAGGTCTTGCCGGACCAGTCGTACATGATCTCGATATCCTCGAAAGGTCCCCACTGCTCAAACTGAGCCTTGCCCTCCACGATGGTCTCGAGAATGCCCAGAGTATCTGCGGGCTTACACTTGGTACCCATGAAGTCTCCGGTGTTCACGATGTAGCAGTCCACATTCTTCTCCTCAACAAGCTTTTTGAACTTCTCATAGTCGTTTACCAGAGGATAAGTTCTGAAAGGATTTGCGTAAGGAACGATGCGAAGCGCGTTCATATCGGTACCTGCAGCCACACGCTCTGCGGTGGAAGTCTTGGTTGCCAGCGTCGCACCCATTACGGATGCCAGAGCGGAACCTTTCAGCTTCACTACAGGAGGGATGGTAGGATCCTTCATGATCCAGAAAATAGCGTTTACGGGCGCATCGATCTTGTCTACGCGGTTAGGAGACCACAGTTTGGACTTGATGGCACGGCCGTTGCCGTTTCTGATATCCTCTGTAACCAACTGAACGTGTCCATCCTCATCCAGAGTTGCGGAACAGTTCTGAGCGGTCAGCAAAAACTTGTTGTCGGGACATCCGGTAGGATAATCCGCGGTCTTGTCAAAATAAGTAGGCTCCAGAGCGATGGATGCGCAGGTGTCGGAATTGATGATGAAAGCATCGTCATGCAATACCTTAATGCCGCCGAATGCATCATATTTGCCGTTATGTTTTGCGTGAGTCAGAGTGGACTTACCGGATCCGGACAGACCGTATACGGAAGCAACGAACTTCTTACCGCCCTCCAGAGAATACTCCTTCTGTCCGCCGTGGCAGGATGCATAGCCGTTTCTGTTTGCCAGAGCCCATGCCATGGTCAGAGTACCCTTCTTGTGCTCACCGAAATACTTCATGCCAAGGATGGCTGCGCAGTTCTCGTTGGTGTCAAAATAGCACAGAGTCAGAGGATCGCTCAGGCAGCTGTAATCCACATCGGGAGCCTCAACAGGGGTCCACTGAGGATTGGAGAAGATATAGATATCCGGCTCCTTGCCGCCGCCCACAGGCTGGGAATCCTTATACATTGCAACATATTTGTCAGACATATACTGGAAGTTCAGCATCCAGTTGTAAAGCAGATTCTCCTCTCCTTCGGGAATCAACAGATGTGCCTTCACCATGAACTCGGGATCGAGACCGATAAAGCACTCTGCGTGATACATGGTCTGCCAGCGGGTTCTGTAGATGGCGTCCATAACCACCTTGTCGAGCTTTGCAGCGTCCACGCCGGGCTCACCCTTGATACGGCGGGCTGCCGCATAACGTCCGGTCACTGCGCCGTCATTGAAAAGAAGAACCTTGGTATCCTTCTCCAGACCCTGCTCCTCAGCCCTGTATACGGGCATATCGGTAACGATGGTTCCGGGTGAATTCTTAGCAAGCTCGTATGCCTCTCTGACGGTGTTGATCTTCACTACATTGTTGGTGTAGAAAGCACCTTCGATGATGGAACGCGTCTTGCTGAATCCGGGCTTGCCAGCACCAATTTCAGAAATAGGATAATACGCTTTTGTTGACATTTGGTACGTCCTCCTTAATATTTGTATTTTTACCGCTGTGGAACCGCGGTGTCTTGTAAATCCGCAAAACCGGCTTTCCGGCGCCGGTTTCCATATCATTATCTCAAAACGTGTTTCAAAAGTCAAGAAAGGGCCTGAAAATTTATAAGGATTTTAGAGATCGGTCTACGCTCTGGTTTCCTGTTTGAGCCAGGTTCGCTCATCAGGATTCAGATGGGGGGCGATGCGTTCGTAGACTTCTTTCTGGTATTCGTATAGCATGGTCTTCGTGGTCTCCGTGAGGTGTTGTTCGTCGACCGCGTCAAAGTCGATGGGTACCCAGGTCAGGGTCTCAAAGTGCATGAACTGTCCGTATTCGTTCTTAATGTCGTTTCGCGCAACCATCACATTCTCAATGCGGATGCCGTGGCTGCCCTCGATATAGATTCCCGGCTCGTTGGTGATGTCCATACCCTCTTCAAATACGGCGTCCTCCTGTCCCTTCGCGAAGCGCCAGCGCATGTTTTGGGGACCCTCATGCACATTTAATATATAGCCCACGCCGTGTCCGGTGCCGCATTTGTAGTCAAGTCCCAGATTCCAGATCGGCTGTCTGGCCAGTATGTCAAGATTGCGCCCGCTGCAGCCGTACAGCCATCTGGCATGGGTGAGCTGCATCACCGCGTTCACTACCATGGTATAATGAAGCTTTTGTTCGTCGGAGACAGGGCCCAGCGCAATGGTGCGGGTCACGTCAGTGGTACCTCCCAGATACTGTCCGCCGGAGTCCACCAGAAACAGTCCCTCCGGGCGCAGTACGGCATGGTTCTCCGGCGTGGCCTCATAGTGCATCATGGCTGCGTTTGCGCCGTAACCGGCGATGGTCGGAAAGGATAAATCCAGAAATTCGGGAATCTCCCGGCGGAATGCCTCCAGTTTTTCCGCGGCGCTGACCTCAGTGATCTCGGTTTTGCCGATATTGGTCTTGAGCCAGTAAATGAATTTGGTCAGAGCTACGCTGTCCTTCAGATAAATATCCTTCATATGGGCAAGTTCTGTGGGATTTTTTATCGCTTTTAAGGACTCCGTGGGGTTGTTTGCCTCGATGAGCGTCTGTCCGGAAGCCAGAGCCCGATAAAGGGTATAGCTGCAATAGCGCATATCCAATAAGATTTTGCGATCCGGAGTGAGGCTCTCCAGATAGGGTACGATGTCCTCATATGCGCGAACTTCAATCTGATTGGCGGTAAAATGGGCTTTGGCCTGCTCATCCAGGGCATTTTTCTGTATGAAGAGGACAGCCGTAGTTTGGGTAATATAACCGTAGGACATGGCTACGGGATTGCATTCCACATCACAGCCTCTGATATTAAACAGCCACATGAGATCGTCCAGCTTGGTGAGAAGCAGCTCCTGTGCGCCTGCTGCCGAGAGCTTCTCCCTCACATCCGAGAGCTTCTCCGATACGCTGCGTCCCGCAAGGTCTTCTGCGATCACCGTTACTTTTCCTGCGGGGAAGTCCGGTCTGTCCGGCCAGAGCTCCTCCGCCAGATCCTCTGTGCAGTGAATGCGGATATTCTTGCCGGCGGTTATGAACTTTTCCTCATAGCGTCTCCCGTCCCTGGCGGCAATCACCCGCCCGTCAAATCCAAGTGTTTCGCCATTTTGCATCTGTGCGGTCAGGAACTCTTCTATGCTCGGCACACCCTCTTCCTGCATACGGTACAGCTCCACGCCGGTGCCTGCCAATTCCTTCTCAGCCTGAATAAAGTAGCGGCCGTCCGTCCACAGACCCGCTCCCTCCTGCCATACCACCAGTGTACCGTTGGAACCCGTAAAATTACAGAAATACTCACGCACCTTAAAATAGTCGCTTACATACTCCGAGCTGTGAAAATCAGCCGTGGGCATCATATAGCAATCTATGCCCTTTTCCTGCATGTTTGCGCGTAAAAGCGTCAGTCTGTCCTGTATGATTTTGTTTTCCATTCCACTATCCATTTCTTTTCCACTTCCTTCCTACTATTAGTATTGTCATAGCCATTCTTTACCTTTTCTATAGGTTCGGCTAT
>CANCYO010000088.1 GCA_947382415.1 uncultured Lachnospiraceae bacterium
GAGCATCTGCCTTACAAGCAGAGGGTCATAGGTTCGAGCCCTATAGGCCCCATTTTTTTGTCTTAAAATTTGTGAAAGGTTGACAAAGGAGGCTTTGTTAAGATATACTTAATATGTCATTATTCATAAGGAGGGTGGGGCGATGGAGAAAGGCAAATTCGGCATCAGAATGTGTTTCTATACGGCATTGGCGTTTATACTGGCCTATCTGGGGTATTCTACGGTACTATTCCTGATTGCCGCTGCGGTAATTTTTTTAGAGAAAAACGAATGGGCGGGCCGGCAGGTTATTCAGGCCATTTGTCTGTGTTTTGTGAGCACTCTGGTACATACGCTCGTCAATATATTTGATCCAATCTCCCGCATTCCCATGCTGGGTATGATGTGGAATGTTGGAACGGATGTGGTGGATTCTCTGATGAGTATTGTGGTACTTGTGCTTTGCGCGGTGGGTTTCCTGAATAATATAAAGGGCAGGGAGGCCAATATTATAGGAGCTTCCAAGCTGGCGGACTGGGCATATGGCATCGCACGTCCGGACGGGAAAGATCAGAGCGGGAATGCGTAAAGCATCCCTTGACATGGGTTTTAAGGCTCGTTATACTGATGGTATGGCAGTACGCAAGTGTCGCAATTACGAGGTGCGGGGACTGGAGATGGAATATGGTAGAGCATATATTAGGTAACTATCTGGTTGATGTGGGGAAGATTACAAAGGAGCAGCTTGATATGCTGATCGAAAAGCAGGATTCGGTGCGGATCAAGCTGGGGCTTCTTGCGGTGACAGAAGGCATGATGACAACCATGCAGGCGGAGGAGGTAAATATTCTACAGGCTGTACGGGATATGCGTTTTGGCGATATTGCCGTGGAAGAGGGATATCTCACTCAGGAGCAGGTGGAAAAACTGATTAAGAAACAGGGTGATGCATATCTGATGTTCATACAGAATCTTCTGGATGAAGATTTGGTGACCATGGAGGACTGGGATTGGCTGCTGGAGGACTTCAAGCGGGTCAATAATTACAGTAATACGGATATAGAGGCTATCAAGAGCAATGATGTAGAGCGTATTATCCCTTTGCTGCTGCCGGAGGAAGCTCAGGGGTATCAGCCTTTGGTAGAGACTTTGATACGAACCATGATCCGGCTGGTGGATCGGAATGTCTATTTGGGCAAGGCTGTTATTGGGGATGCTTTTCCCGCGGAGGATATGGCTGTCCAGAGAATGGAGGGCGCGCGGGGGATTGCAGATTGTCTGGCCGAGCGAAACGGCGGACTTTTAAAGGTTTGCAGTATTTTTGGACAGGAGAATTTTTCCAGACTGGATCTGGATGCTTTGGATGCCGCTGGAGAGCTGCTCAACTGTGCCAATGGAATGTATGTGTCGGAGCTTAGCCGTAAGGGATTGTTTTTGGAATTGATGCCTCCCGAATATACGGGCAGGGACAATATCTCCGACATATGCAGAATTCCCATTTTTATCGGGAATGCTGGTTTGTACTTTGTAATTGGAAGGTTGAAATAAGGGGGAGACGGCGATGGCAGACATTATGATCGTGGACGATTCGAGAACATCCAGAAGAATTTTACGTGAAATACTGGAGCGTAACGGACACTCCGTGGTGGCAGAGGCGATAAATGGTGAGGATGGCTACTTAAAGTATAAGGAGTTGAATCCTGATGTGGTGACCATGGACATCACTATGCCGCATATGGATGGAGTAGAATGCTTAAGCCTGATTAAAAAAGTCAATCCGGAGGCCAAGGTCCTGATGATCACAGCGGCAGGGCAGAAGGAGAAGATGTTGGAGTCCATCAAGCGTGGGGCGGAAGAGTTTATTGTAAAGCCTTTTAATGAAGCGGAGATTTTGGCGGCTTTGGAGCGGCTGCGCTGACGGGGCTGTAAAACAGTACATAGGAAGTTAAACGGATTCCTGCTATTTCAGGAATCCGTTTATTATTTGAGCCTCCGCCTCAGATTCTGTGAGTCCCAGAGTCATCAGCTTTGTGATCTGTTCTCCTGCAATTTTGCCGATAGCTGCTTCATGGATCAGCGCCGCGTCTGGATGATTTGCTGTAATTTCAGGAACTGCGCTGATCTTGGCGTGATCCATGATGATGGCGTCACATTCAGAGTGGCCCGCGCAGCGCTGGTTGCCGTTTATGACCGCGAGAAAGAGCTGTTTGGAGTCGTCCTTTGCCACCGCTCTGGATATCAGGTTCGCGCTGGAATCTGCGCCGTTTAGATCTACCCGGAAGGAGGATTCGGCATACTGGCTGCCATGAGTCATAAGCCGCTCCGTGATCACCAGCTTTGCGCCCTCCTCCAGAGTGGCAACAGTGGAACGGATTGTGGAGTCCACGCCGCGGATCTGTACGGTCTCCATCTCCATAAAGCTGTTGGCGCCCAGTTCCACCACAGTCTTGGGATTCATGATGCGTTCCCCCTTGCCGTCGCCGCTTCCGTAGTGTTTTTCCACATATTTTACATGACTGTTTTGGCCGATGTAGAAGGTGTGGATGCCGTCGTGCCGGCTCTCACTGTCCCCGCTGTTGTGGATGCCGCAGCCTGCGATAATCGTCACGTCGCAGTCGTCTCCGATGTGGAAGTCATTGTAAACCATCTCGGTGAGGCCGCTCTGGCTCAGGACTACCGGGATATGCACACTCTCTTTTTTTGTGCCGGATTTGATCAGGATATCGATGCCCTGTTTATCCGGTTTCGTCACAATATCGATATTGGCGGTGGTATTCCGCTCTATACTGGTACCGTTTGCGCGGATATTATAGGCTCCTGCCGGAATCTCGTGGAGACCGGCTACCTGTTCCAGCAGATTTTTCTGTATTTCGTCCATAATTGTTCCTCTCATCACTGATAATATTTACAGCTTCCCGTACCCTCCAGAAGCTCGGGGAGGATTTCGGATTTGGTGCCTCTGGCTTTCACGGAGCCGTTGGCGATCACTACAATTTCATCCGCTATATTAAGGATGCGTTCCTGGTGGGAAATGATCACCAGGGAATTGGAGCTGGTCTCGTGGAGCTCTTCAAACACTTTGATCAGATTGTTAAAGCTCCAGAGGTCGATTCCGGCCTCGGGTTCGTCAAAGACCGAAAGGGGCGTGTTGCGCGCGATAATGGTGGCAATCTCGATGCGCTTGAGTTCGCCGCCCGAGAGGCTGGCATCCACATCGCGGTTGATGTAGTCCCGGGCACAGAGGCCTACCTTGGACAGATATTCGCAGGCTCCTGCGGCGCTGAGCTTCTTGTCAGTTCCGGCGGAAAGGGTGATCAGATCTTTGACTTTGATGCCTTTAAAGCGCACCGGCTGCTGAAAGGCGAAGCTGATTCCCAGATTAGCGCGCTCCGTAATGTTCATCTCTGTGATATCCGTGCCATTCCAGATGATGTGGCCGGAGGTGGGACGCTCGATGCCCATGATCAGTTTGGCGAGCGTGGACTTGCCTCCGCCGTTTGGACCGGTGATGGCGGTAAAAGTATGATCCTTCAAAGTCAGATTCAGGTCTTTGATGATCTCTTTGACATTCTCTCTGGCCCCGGCGTCTTCATCGGACACCTGAAAGGAGAGATTTTGCAGTTCCAGCATTTGATTTCCTCCCTAAGGTAATGCCATAGTTGGCAGTATATATCTTACTGTCTGACATAAAACAGTACCTGTATTAAAATCCTACCTAATAAGTATAGCATAAAAAGTAAAAAAAACCACACTATTTTTCAAATAATTCCTTGACTTTTATGCATAGAACGAGTAAAATATAATTCGTTGCAGATACTATTGCAGCAATGTGCGCTTAGCTCAGCTGGATAGAGCGTTTGGCTACGGACCAAAAGGTCGGGGGTTCGAATCCTCTAGCGCACGTTTCTTGTACGCTTGCGCATGTTTCTATGTACGCTTATGCTTGTTTTGTGTACGCTTGCGTACGTTCGTGAAGCTCTGTGGATTTTATCCCGGAGCTTTTTATATTTCCGGTGCGTTTATAAAAAGTTTATAAATCCTTTGTTTTAATATTATTTACTGGGGAATGGCTGCGTGATAGAATAGTCCTAAACGGGAGAAACTTCAATGAACGGAATTGTTTATGACGCAAGGCGGATCCGGGCCTATGAGGGGTTGCTGGCGCTGGGAGAATACGCCGGTAAGACTGTCGGCTGGCTTGACGGCCTTTGGAAGGAAATGGTGGTGGACAGCGCATTGCTGCGGGAGTTTATGTATTATCTGGATCATCACTGTTTTCTGGATGAGCTGCGTTGCGAGGGATATACGATGACGGATCTGTATGTCTGGCAGATGGATCGCTATAATCTCGTGCGGGAGATCGGCAAGAATACGGAGTGCTGCAATAAGGAAGCTATGGTGCTGAATGCATTTTACACGATGTATCTTATGCAGAGAGACCCGGCCGGCTATGTCAGACGCCTGACGTCGGGAGAAGGAATGGATCGGTTGCAATGAATAAACAGGAGTTTATCGACAGGCTGAGGGCTGCGCTGAATGGCAGGATCCCCGCATCTGATGTGGAAGAGACGGTCAATTATTATCAGGATTATATCAATATGGAGATGCGCAAGGGCAAAAGCCAGGAGGAAGTGCTGAATGCTCTGGGCGATCCGCGGTTGATCGCGCGCACGATCATACAGACCAACGGGGCCCCGGATGCCGCTTACCGGACACCGGGCGGCGGATATCAGGAGTCGGGCTACCAGAGCGGACAGCAGGATGGCTATTATGGCGGCTATCAGAGCAGCGGTTATTACCGGAACGCATATCAGGAGGACAGCTATCAGAATGATACCCGTTCTTCGCACAAAACGATCCGCATTCCCGGGTGGCTTTTGACCATTCTCATCATGTTGGTCACTATTTTGATTATAGGTGTTATTTTTTCGGTGCTGTCATTTCTTGCGCCTCTTATTATCGTGATGATGGCGGTGATCCTGATGATCAAGCTGTTTCGGGACTGGCTGAACTGACAGTATGATAGTTAATATAGTGAAAATAAAAAATTTCCAAAAAATTCCACAATTGGGAGGCATATTTTAATAAATATTCAGACATACTACTCCTGTAACTAAAAACCAACAGGAGGGAAATGTTATGTCCAACAATAACCAGAACAACGAGAATAACAAGTACAACAACAGCTATGACAATAGCCAGAACTGCAAGAACAGCCAGAACAACAACCAGAACAACCAGAAGAACAATCAGAACAATAACCAGAACAACAATCAGAAGAACAACAACTTCTAAGGCTGTTTTCGGAGTCTGGAAAAGCGTAAAGGGGCGCCGCAAGGTGTCCCTTTTGACTGTTCTGTGGCTGTGTATGTGCTGTCGGGACTTTACAGAAGTCCACAAAACAGTTATACTTATAGACAAATTGGCTATCAGGATATAAAGGCGGATCAAAAATGCGTAAATTTGAACTCATTGCGCCCTGCCATTTTGGCATGGAAGCAATCTTAAAAAGAGAAATTCAGGATTTGGGCTATGATGTCACGCAGGTGGCTGACGGGCGGGTTACCTTCTTCGGAGACGAGGAAGCAGTGTGCCGGGCAAATGTATTTTTGCGGACAGCGGAGCGCATTTTGATCAAAATCGGAAGTTTTCACGCGGAGTCATTTGAGGAGCTTTTTCAGGGGACGAGGCAGCTTCCCTGGGAGGAGTACATACCCGTAGACGGGAGATTCTGGGTGGCGAAGGCCGCCAGCGTCAAGTCCAGACTGTTCAGTCCGTCTGACATTCAGTCCATCATGAAAAAGGCTATGGTGGAGCGGCTGAGGGAGACTTATCATATCAACAGGTTTGCCGAGGAGGGAGACGCCTTTCCATTGCGCGTGTTTCTCCTGAAGGATGAGGTGACCGTGGGACTGGATACCACGGGAGATTCCCTGCACAAACGGGGATACCGGAAACTCACGGCCAAAGCGCCTATCGCGGAGAATCTGGCGGCTGCGCTGATCATGCTGACACCGTGGAATGGCAGCCGGACTTTGGTAGATCCCTTTTGCGGCAGCGGTACGTTTCCCATAGAAGCCGCCATGATGGCCGCCAATATGGCGCCGGGCATGAACAGGAGCTTTACCGCGGAGAACTGGAATCATATCGTGGATAAGAAGAACTGGTATGACACGGTGGATGAGGCGCGGGAGCTGGTGGATCTGCAGGTGGAGACGGATATACAGGGCTATGATGTGGATGAAAACATGGTGAGTATTGCCCGGCAGAATGCAAAGCTGGCAGGCGTGGACAAGCTGATCCATTTTCAGCGCAGAGGGGTGGAACAGCTCAGTCATCCCAGAAAATACGGTTTTATCATTACGAATCCGCCGTACGGAGAGCGGCTGCAGGAAAAGGAAGAGATGCCGGCGCTCTATCATACCCTTGGGGAGCGTTTTGCGCTGCTGGATTCCTGGAGCATGTATCTGATCACCGCTTACGAGCAGGCAGAGCGTGATATCGGGAGAAAGGCGGATAAAAACCGCAAGATCTATAATGGCATGATGAAGACCTATTACTATCAGTTTCTGGGTCCGAAACCTCCCAGGCGGAACGCTTCAAAGGATTCGGATGATTAGACGGCTGCATAAGGGAGGTATGGGAAGTGGATGAACTGGGCGGAAAATTTAATAGAAGGCTCACGCTGTTATGGTGGAGTTTTTTGTTTGCCGCTTCCATGTATCTCATGATCTATACTGCGGAGCACAAGACGATCGTAATCGCCGACGGCTCTTATGAACAGGGCGCCGTGGGAGAGAGTGTCAACTCGGAGTGGGAGCATCATTTAGAACTGGAGAATACGCAGGAGGGAACGGGGGTCTTTTTGATTCCGCTGGCAAAAAACACAAAGGCGGAAGATATTGTTATAGAAAACGGTTATGCGGATAAGTCTCTTCATATTCTGTTGAAGAGCTCTGAGGATGGGTTTTACGGAGAGCATAGCGTACAGGGAGATGTGGGGACGATCCGGTCGGCGGGATGGGAAGAGCAGCGCCGGGGAGTGCTTTTAAAATTTCAGATGGATGATGTATATGAATATCGCACAAGCATGGACCAGAATATGTTACGGGTTGAGGTCTGCGATCCCCATTCCCTTTACCGCCTGCTGGTGGTAGTAAATGTGGCGGACGGGAATGCCGTGGAGACGGAGACGGTCCGGGAAGTGTTGAGACTGCTGCCGGCGCAGCTTGATCACGACAATATACGCCTGTATTTTATTGGGATGGAGGATGAAGCGCCCACCGCTGAGGAGAGACTGTCCTTTGTGGAGGAAGTAAATGCGGATGTATTTCTCACTGTGGGGATCGCATCCCGGGAGGATGCCGGACAATACGGCGTCTGCGGCCGGTACAATGAGTCCTATTTTATTCCTGAATTCGGGAATGTGGAGTTTGCGGACATTGTTACCCGGAATGTAACGATCGCCAGCGGGAACCGTGCCATTGGTCTGGAGAGTGCCGGGGAAGACAGTATATTGCAGAAGATGCGCATTCCGGCAGCAGGGGTGGAGCTGGGCAATCTGAATAATGAGCAGGAGAGTGAGCTGCTTTTGCAGGAGGGCTATAGAGAAAAGCTGGCCAGGGGAATCGCGGAGGCCATCAGGGAGGTTTATACAGTCTATTATGAGTGAATTAAAATACGACAGGATTATTTTTGCCACCGGCAATGCCGGGAAGATGAAGGAGATCCGCATGATCCTGGAAGATGCGGACCGGGAGATACTGTCCATGAAAGAGGCGGGAATTACTCTGGATATCCGGGAAGACGGCGCCAGTTACGAGGAAAACGCATTGATCAAAGCCAGAGCGGTGTCCGCCTGTGAGCAGGCCGGCGGCGCAGTGGTTCTGGCGGATGATTCAGGACTGGAGATAGATTATCTGCAGGGGGAGCCCGGCATCTATTCAGCCCGTTATCTGGGTGAGGAAACCTCTTACCGTATCAAGAATTCCAATCTGATAGAACGTCTGAACGGCGTACCTGAGGAGGCGCGCACGGCCCGCTTTGTGTGTGCCATTGCCGCAGTGCTGCCGGACGGGACGGAGTTGACTGTCAGGGCGGCCATAGAGGGCAGGATAGGCTATGAGGAGAGGGGCAGCCATGGCTTTGGCTATGATCCGATCTTCTTTGTTCCTGAGTTCGGGAAAACAACGGCGGAGCTTACGGAGGAAGAAAAAAATCAGGTGAGCCACAGGGGGAAGGCTCTGCGGCTTATGAAAGAGGAGCTGAAAAGGTATGAAGGTACTGATTGTCAGTGATACACATAAAAAAAACGATACCTATCTCAATCTGCTCAGGCTTCACAGGCCGGATATGGTGATTCACTGCGGAGACGCGGAGGGTGCGGAATACCTTTTAACGGAGGCTGCGGACTGTCCGGTACATATTGTCCTCGGAAACAATGACTTTTTTTCCTCCCTTCCCAGAGAGCTGGAGCTGGAGATCGGGAAGTATAAGGTGTGGGTGACCCACGGGCACAATTATTATGTCTCCATGGGAAATGAGACCATCAAGCGGGAGGCCGCAGCCAGGGGGATGGATATTGTGTGTTACGGACATACTCACAGACCGGTGGTGGATCGGGATGACGATATCATCGCCGTGAATCCCGGCAGCCTTTCCTATCCGCGGCAGGAGAACCGCCGCCCCTCCTATGTTATCATGGAGACGGACAAAAAGGGAGAGGCGCATTTTACCATAGCGTATCTGTGATGGTTTTTGAAATGTAAATGTAAGTATTGCCGGAGGTACTCCGGTATATAATAAAGAAATATTATCAGGAGGTAAAGGCATGGCGGATGTACATAAGGATGGAGCAGCCAAAAAAGGATTAAATGCAGAGTTAGTCAGCATGGATTTAGAGAGGTGCTGCAGAGGTGAGGCAGAGTGTGGTCAGTGTCAGCAGGAAGCCTGCATCATAGGCTTTGCCAGACAATGTGTGCAGAACTATCAGAAGGAGCCCAGAAAGGAAGTGCCCGGCGGCACAGACCGGATTCCCACTACTGATTTTAAGGTGTTTGACGAGGATGAGCTTGAGCTTGCCATCGCCCATATTCTCAAGGAATGTAAGGATTGCAAGGAGGATCACACAGAGAACTGCATTATAAACGTGATTCGCAATTGTTATGAGGTGGGACTGTTTGGAGATGTACATACTTATGAGGGAAGCGCCCTGCAGTATTTAATGTTTCTGAAATCCGCTTTCCCCGATAAAGCGGTGCGGATTGCGGATATTTACATGAGTCTGCAGCGGGAAACGTCTGTTTAGAGATTGAATGAGCCGTTTGGCCTGCCGGGCGTAGCCCGAAAGGCCTGCGGCTTTGCGGCTATAAAAATCGGGGTGACAGGATTCGAACCTGCGGCCTCCTGGTCCCAAACCAGGCGCTCTAGCCAAGCTGAGCCACACCCCGGGGCAGACATGATAAAATGTCACGCACAGATAATTATAAACCAGGGACTTTGTCC
The DNA here is from genome assembly GCA_947382415.1 of uncultured Lachnospiraceae bacterium. Classification (GTDB taxonomy): domain Bacteria; phylum Bacillota; class Clostridia; order Lachnospirales; family Lachnospiraceae; genus Acetatifactor. The sequence goes on from CANCYO010000088.1 coordinate 9,484, forward strand.
ATGTCAAGAAACAGGTGAAATTTACAGAGAAAAAACAGATAAAATTCAGAAAAATTTGACGCACCCGGTTGACAAAAGGTCAGGAATGAGGTACAATAGCATTCGTCGTTGACTGACATGTGTCCGTAGCTCAGTTGGATAGAGCAACGGCCTTCTAAGCCGTGGGTCGGGGG
>CANCYO010000089.1 GCA_947382415.1 uncultured Lachnospiraceae bacterium
TCCGTGCGTGACTGGAGTTCAGACGTGTGCTCTTCCGATCTGCCTTTTATTTCCTGGAGCGGGATATGGAGATGTCCTGTGACGAGCGTGTGATCAGGCTGATGGGGACGGATATCAAACGCCGGTATTCTCAGTCGCTCCTCAATTTTGCGGAGGGCAGGGGAGGCCTTGCGGTGACGCCGCTGACCTTCGGGGAAAACAGTGTCAAACAGCGCGTGAAAAACGTGCTCTCTTATAAGAATGCCAGAAGATGGAGCATTATACTGGGCATTGTGATCCTGGTGGCGGCAGGCATCTTCCTGTTTACCACCCGGAGCGGGACGCCGGGCAGTGAGCCTGAGGACGTGCAGACAGATCAGACACAGCCAGGGCAGAATGTGACGGAGAATGGCGGACATGAGGAGTACATTGGAGACCTCATAGAGAACAAATCGGATTTTGAGGAGCTGTATGGGACGGCGGGAGCTTACGATTTCAGCCATGACAAAACGGGATACTCCGTGAGCACCTATACAGGGATATTACAGCATCTGATGGCGGGGGACGACGATTATTATGATTGTTTTACGGATCCTGTCACCTCGGCGGTGCAGCTTCTTCATCTGGGAGCCGGAGCGGGAATGGCGGCATATTCCAATATGCCTCTGACTGTGGAGGGCTTTGAGATTTCCTGGCTGTCGGAGCTGCAGCTGCCGGGGGAGGGCAGTCAGGCTATCGTCCGTTACACTTTTGAGAGCGACGGCTCAGAGGTGGAGATTCCCATGGAACTCATTGAGAGCAGTACGGGGATATGGGCTCCGGCAGCAGGCATGACCAGGCGTGTGTATCAGACAAGGCAGGTAAGCCTGAGTGAACAGAGCGGGGAGGAATGCTATGTTCAGACCAGCCTGTACGGTATTTACCGGCTGGACAGAAGCGGACTTCGCTGCGTATATCCTCATTATGTTCCCTCAGATCTGGTCTGGGGAGCCGGAACCGACGGAAAACTCTATTTTCCCGCAAGCACCACTTATCAGGACGGCGATCTGGACTACTGGGAGGATGTGATCTGTATACTGGATATGGAGACGGGAGAGTATGACAAGGAGACCTATCCTATCACCGAAGAGATGAGCAAGGTATGGCCTCTTCGCTGGATCAGTGCATACGGTGGTTTCCTGCGTTTGTATGGAGAGGAAGGACAGATCTGTCAACTGGCACTGATCAATACGGGCACGACCTCTCTGAGCAGCGGGAATACCTGGAAAGGCAAGGCGGTGGCGGAGCTTGACGGGCAGGAGAGGAATGCCTATGGCGCGGATATGCGTAACTACCTGCTGACGCATCCGGGTGAGTTGGTGGAATTGTCCAACCGTACGCTCTCCGAGAATTATGCCTATGTAGATCTGGACGGAGACGGCAGGACGGAACGGGTGAGCCTGTCTGCCAGTCCAGAGGGCGAGTATGTTGAGTGGCCTTATGACGCCTATGTGCTGCGGGCGGGAGACAGCGCCGTGACTAACTGGTACGAGTGTATTTACAACAGTATCTGGGCAGTGAGTCTGGACGGTAAGGAGATTATTCTTGCTCTGTACGGCGACGGACCAAGCTCTGATCCCATGACCTTCCTCTACCGGTACGAACAGGGAGAACTGCAGGAGGCAGGGTTCTTCTGCGACGATATCAGGCGGTGTACGATAGAAAACGGTGTGATCAATGGGACTGACAGGCATGATGTGCTTCAGACCGACTGGGTGAAAGCTCAGTGGAGGCTGGGAACCGATGAGAGCGGGCAAAAGGTAATAGAACTAATTCCACAGGACACCTATGAGTTTACAACATTGAATGATATCACCCTGCTGAGAGATTTTCCGGTACACAGCGCTCCCGACGTGAATGCGGAGAGTCGGATGATCCGGCCCCAGACGCTGCGCTTTGTGAAAACCGATGCTACCTTCACCTGGATTTACGCGGAGGCTGCGGACGGGAGCAGCGGCTGGTTTCAGGTGGATGGACTGCAGGTTCAGGAACTGGGACTGGATTATTATGAAGTTTTTGATAATCTGAACTTTGTGGATTGATTTTATAAAGTCTTTATAGAATTTTTACAGACAGATTAGCACTCGGGCTTGACGAGTGCTAATCTGTCTGTTATATTACAAGTGTAACAAAGATAACAGAGACGAAATCGATCTTCCGATTCCGTGACAATGAAAGGAGATATGACTTATGATGATGCCCAGTGTTTTAGGAGAAAACCTGTTTGAAGATTTTTGGAACGACAATTTTGCATTTCCTTCATTTCCCGCATTTCCGGATGTGGAAAAGGTACTGTACGGAAAACATGCGAAGAATCTGATGAAAACCGATGTGAAAGAGACTGATGCCGGCTATGAGATCGACATGGATCTGCCGGGCTTTGAGAAGGACGAAGTGAAAGTCGCTCTTGAGGACGGTTATCTCACCGTCTCCGCGTCGAAGGGACTGGACCGGGAGGAACGGGAGGAGAAAACCGACCGGTATATTCGCAGAGAGCGTTACACCGGATCCTGCCAGCGTTCGTTTTATGTCGGCAGCAACATTACGGAGGAGGATGTCAAAGGGGAGTTCAAACATGGCATCCTGAAGCTGACCATACCCCGCAGAGAAGCCGAACCCGCGGTGGCGGAAAAGAAATACATTGCCCTGGAAGGCTGACGGAATAAAAACCTGATTTTATGAATACTATTTGATTTTTTGAATTTACGTGTTATGGTAATAATAGTACGGACGGCGTACAGTGATCCAGGCTGTACGCCGGACGCTTCCAGGCAGTATGATAATTGATTCAATGTGTTGAGAAGGGGGCAGAAGCCATGAATATTCAGAAATTTACCCAGAAGTCCGTACAGGCTGTAGATATGTGTGAGAAACTGGCCTATGAATACGGCAATCAGGAGATCGAACAGGAGCATCTGCTCTACAGTCTGCTGACCATAGAAGACAGTCTGATCCTGAAGCTTGTGGAGAAGATGGAGATTGATAAAGACCATTTTGTGAACCGTGCGGAACAGGCATTAAAACGCCGGGTGAAGGTACAGGGCGGACAGGTCTATATCGGCCAGTATCTGAACAGGGTGCTGATCAGCGCAGAGAACGAGGCGAAGCAGTTAGGAGACGAGTATGTCTCTGTGGAGCATCTGTTTTTGGCCATGCTGCGGGAGCCCAACAAGGAGATCGCGCAGATCTGGAAGGAGTACGGCATCACCAGAGAGCGGTTTCTGCAGGCGCTTTCCACTGTGCGGGGCAATCAGCGAGTCACCAGCGACAATCCCGAGGCCACTTATGACACATTGGAAAAATATGGCACGGATCTGGTGGAGAAGGCCAGAAATCAGAAACTGGATCCTGTGATCGGCCGGGACAGCGAGATCCGCAATGTCATCCGGATTCTCTCCCGCAAGACCAAAAACAATCCGGTACTCATCGGTGAACCCGGCGTGGGCAAGACTGCCGTGGTGGAGGGCCTGGCCCAGCGTATTGTGCGGGGAGACGTACCCCAGGGCCTGAAGGATAAGAAAATATTTGCGCTGGACATGGGCGCGCTTGTGGCCGGGGCAAAATACCGGGGCGAATTCGAGGAGCGTTTGAAAGCCGTTCTGGAGGATGTCAAGGCCAGCGACGGCCAGATCCTGCTCTTTATCGACGAGCTGCACACCATCGTGGGCGCGGGCAAGACCGACGGTGCGCTGGATGCGGGCAACATGCTCAAGCCCATGCTGGCCAGAGGCGAACTCCACTGTATCGGAGCCACCACGCTGGACGAATACCGCCAGTATATCGAAAAGGATCCCGCTCTGGAGAGACGTTTTCAGCCTGTGCTGGTGGATGAGCCCACGGTGGAGGACACCATCTCCATCCTCCGTGGCCTGAAAGAACGCTATGAGGTCTACCACGGCGTCAAGATTATGGACAACGCGCTGGTGAGCGCAGCCGTGCTGTCCCACCGCTATATCTCCGACAGATTCCTGCCGGACAAGGCTATCGACCTTGTAGACGAGGCCTGCGCATTGATCAAGACAGAGCTGGACAGCATGCCAACAGAGCTGGACGAGCTGCAGCGCAGATGTATGCAGATGGAGATCGAAGAGGCCGCTCTGAAGAAAGAGGATGATAAATTGAGCCAGGAGCGTCTGGCGCAGCTCCAGAAAGAGCTTGCGGAGTGCAGGGAGGATTTTGCCGCCAGAAAAGCGCAATGGGACAATGAAAAAGCCTCAGTGGATAAACTCAGCAAACTGCGCGAAGAAATCGACCGTGTGAACAGCGAGATTCAGATCGCCCAGAGAGAGGGCAATCTGGAGAGAGCCGCAGAGCTTGCCTACGGAAAAATGCCGGAGCTTAAAAAGCAATTGGAACAGGAGGAAGAGCGCGTAGGCGGAGGAGAGCTCACACTGGTTCGGGAAAAGGTGTCTGACGAAGAGATTGCCCGGATCATCTCCCGCTGGACGGGGATTCCCGTGGCGAAGCTCACGGAGAGCGAACGCAACAAGACCCTGCATCTGGACGAGGAACTGCACAGGAGAGTGATGGGACAGGACGAGGGCGTCACCAAAGTGACGGAGGCCATCATCCGTTCCAAGGCCGGCATCAAAGACCCGGCAAAGCCCATCGGTTCCTTCCTGTTTCTGGGGCCCACCGGCGTGGGCAAAACGGAACTTGCCAAATCCCTGGCAGCATCTTTGTTTGACGATGAAAACAACATGGTCCGCATCGACATGAGCGAATATATGGAGAAGTATTCCGTGTCCCGCCTCATCGGAGCGCCTCCCGGATATGTGGGCTATGAGGAGGGCGGCCAGCTCACCGAGGCCGTGCGCAGAAAGCCCTACAGCGTGGTACTCTTTGATGAGATCGAGAAGGCCCATCCCGACGTGTTCAACGTGCTCCTGCAGGTTTTGGACGACGGACGTATCACCGACTCTCAGGGACGCACTGTGGACTTCAAGAACACCATCCTGATCATGACCTCCAATATCGGAGCCCAGTATCTGCTGGAGGGCATCGGGGAAGACGGAAGCATCCGCCCCGAGGCGGAGACTGCCGTGATGCAGGAACTCCGGGCACATTTCAGACCCGAATTCCTGAACCGGCTGGACGAAACCATCCTGTTCAAGCCCCTGACCAAAGAAAACATCGGCGGTATCATCAAGCTCATCGTAGCCGATCTCAACCGCAGACTCTCAGACCGCGACGTGACGCTGAAGCTAACTGAGGCGGCAGAACATTTCGTGGTAGAACAAGCCTACGACCCCGTATACGGCGCAAGACCCTTAAAACGCTACATTCAGAAACACGTAGAAACCCTTGCCGCCAAACTGATCCTGTCGGATCAGGTAAAGAGCGGCGACACCATCCTCATAGACGTGGAAGGCGAAACCCTCACCGCCCGAACCTGATTCTCCTTATACAGAGCTAAAAAACTCCTCATCCCCCGGCCCATCCGGCCCAGGTGATGAGGAGTTTTATATTGGTCATTGCGATGCTGTATTCGGCCGGTATCGAGGCAGTGGGAGACAGGGCGGCTTCTGCGGGCATTGGCGGAGCTTGGAGCGTTTTCTTATAGTGCGGACGGGAGACCAGGGGAAAATGCGCACGGATGCGCATTTTAGGCTATACGGCGCACGGATGCGCCTTATAGCCGACCCGCAGCCTGCAGGCTTCTATATCCGCACTATTAGAAAACACCCAGGCGCAGCCCCAGCCCGCAGAAGCCGCCCTGTCTCCCACTGCCGACACTGCCCGAACACAACCGCTGACTTTTAAAGGACTCTTAAGAACTTCCAAGAACTTTCAACAACCGTCATGTTAGGGGTAGTTTTTTATGAGAAAATCCGTTACAATATACATAAGAGTATTCCCAGATTGATCGCAGGGAATTGTTCCATAAAAACAGGAGAGAAGGAGAGACAGATGCTGCCTGAGGATCCGGTGATCCTGCTCAGCTTTGTGAATCTGAAGCTGCGGGATTTTTATGACAGTCTGGACGCGCTGTGCGAGGATTTGGGCGCCGACGGACAGGCGCTTACAGAGAAGCTCGCGGCCATCGGTTACCATTATGATGCAGAGAGAAATCAGTTTGTCTGAACATCCCTTTCGGGGAACCAAATGCCAGGTCTGTACGGGCTGCGGCAGATGCGCGGGAATGTACTCGGTGGTGTCGGACCAGAGGCTGTGGCAGGAAAAGCAGCCCATTCCCCACACGGGACAAGAGCGTCTGGTGACAGCGGATTTAGGAACCACCACCATCGCCATGCAGCTCTATAACTGGGACGGCGGAGTGGAGACGGACTTTGCCTGCGTGAATCCTCAGATACGTTTCGGCGCAGACGTACTCTCGCGCATTCGGGCAGCTCAGGATCCGTCCGCGGCGGAGCAGATGTGCCGGGAGGTGCGGGAGAAGCTGGAGTCGGGTCTGCGGGCCTTTCGGATGCATCTTGCCCCGGAGGAGACCATGCGCATGGTGCTTGCGGGCAATACCACCATGATCTATCTGCTTTTGGGATATGATCCTGCCGAGCTGGGGAGAGCGCCTTTTGCGGCAGGGCATCTGGAGACGGAGGAGACGCAGATCGGCGGAGTGCCCTGTTTGATCTTTCCCGGACTTTCCGCCTTTGTAGGCGGAGATATAGCAGCGGGGATGTATGCCTGCGGCATGGCAGAGAAGAGCGAACTGACGCTGCTCATCGATCTGGGCACCAACGGAGAGATGGTACTGGGCAACCGGGACAGGAGAATTGCCTGTTCCACGGCGGCGGGGCCTGCTTTTGAGGGGGGGGTGAACCGGGGAGTCTGGGGGTCGGATATGATACATCTGCTGGCAAGACTCAGACAGGAACAGATTTTGGACGAGACGGGTCTGCTCTCAGACGAATATTTTGAAAACGGAATCCTGATCGAAAGTGTGCGTGTGACACAGGAGTCCATCCGCGCCATCCAGCTTGCCAAGGGAGCCATCGGGGCGGGCATACGGATTTTGATGCGGGCATACGGACTGGGAGAAAACTGGCAGGCGGTTGACAGGGTAATTCTGGCAGGAGGTTTCGGCTATTATCTGAGACCGGAGGACGCTGCCGTGACAGGCCTGCTGCCCCCGGCCCTTGTGTCAAAGACCGCCGCCGGCGGCAATACCGCGCTGGCAGGAGCACTGCGGCTGGGGCGGCGGCTCTGGGCGCAGGATGCCTTTGGGAACGCACAGGACTACAGGAAGGAACTGCCTGATATCTTGGGTATTTCGGGGACGGAGATATTAAATCTGGCCAAACACCCGGATTTTCAGGAGCTATATATCGAGAATATGAATCTGCAATAAGGCTGAATATATCATGAGTATTTATTTGACAAGTGATCTGCACGGAGACTGCAGGCGCTTCCTGAAGTTACTGAATAAAATAAAGTTTAATCCCTATCAGGATTTTATGTATGTTTTGGGAGACGTCCTGGACAGAGGAAATGAAAATCTTGAGCTGTTAAAGCATGTCAGGAAATATATTGATGCGGGAAAGATGCTTTTGATCAAGGGCAATCATGAATTGTTTGCACAGATGTATCTGCAGGGCCGGTTAGATGCAAGACAGTGGATTTTGTGGGGCGGAAGGCAGACGCTGGCTGAACTGGGCCGGTTGAGCCCGGATCAAAGAGAAGAACTGGAGAATTTTCTGTGCGGGCTGCCCTTTTATCAGATTATTACGACAGCGGATAAAACAGTATTGCTGACGCATTCGGGATTGGACGCAGATTGTATCATCGAGTCAGACAGCAGACTGGACGTTGAAGAATCCATCAAAGCGGCCGTTGCCGGAGATGAATTCCGTTATCTGGTCTCAAACGATATTCACTACATGCCCTGGGGACAGATCAGAAAAATGGATCATTATGTTATCGTGGGACATGTTCCGGCCATGCGCTTGAACGAAGACGCTTCCTGCAGGATCGTACATAGAGAAAAATACATGTGTATAGATACCGGTGCGGGATTCAGAGACAGCGGTGGAAAAATGTCATGCTACCGTCTGGACGATGGCAGGGAGTTTTATGTGTAGGAAGCAATCGTTTTGCGCCTGCCTGAATATAGATAAAATCAGAGAGGAGAATCCTAATGGACAACACGCAGAAGAAGGACACACAGACTACAGGGAAGAGAGACAAAAAGGCATCCGGCGGGCTTTTCGGGATTCGCAACAAGATTGCGGTCTGCTTTCTGGTACCGATCCTCTTTATGATCGTCATAGGCCTCACAGCTTATACCAAGGCAGAGGATGGCATGGAGGAGAATTTCCGGGAGTCAACGATCCAGACGTTAAATATGGCTGTGGAGTATGTGGAGATGAGCTGCAGCTTTATCGAATCGGAGAGCATGAAATATCTTCTGGACGCCAATCTGAATAAATACAGTATGGGGCTGATGAAAAACAATGCCGAGGAGCAGGCGGCCGCGGCCAATACATTGAGGAGCAGTATGCTTTCGGCGCAGGTCTCCAATCCGTTTATCAGCCAGATGCATATTATTACGCCCGGAGGAATCAATATGCTGTCCACGCAGATGTCCGCCGAGGACGGTATTCTGGAGGATTATCTGGAGGAAGCGTCCGCAGGGGCTCAGACGCTTGAACGCTGGACTGACAGACACAATGTGCTGGACAAACATCTGGAGATCAGGCAGGACGATTATATTCTGGCCTATCAGATCATGAATCAGGGTAACAATAGCTGTATCGTCATTGATGTGAAGCAGAGTGCTATTCGGGATTTCCTGGAAGGGCTTGACCTGGGCGAGGGCAGTATCGTCGGTTTCGTGACTGCGGGCGGCAGAGAGATCGTCTGCACAAATACGGAAGAGAACGGAGCGGATATCGCAGCGGACGGCGCGGTTTTGTCAGGCCAGGATTTCATGCCTGCGGCAGGAGCCGAGCCAAGCGGTTATCAGGATGTGAATTACAACGGTTCTAAGTATCTGTTCCTCTACAGCAGGAGCCAGAAGACAGGGGTCACGCTCTGCGCGCTGGTGCCAAGAGGGGTGATCACAGGGCAGGCAGAGGAGATCAAGCATCTGACGATCTT
>CANCYO010000090.1 GCA_947382415.1 uncultured Lachnospiraceae bacterium
TTTGATATAGCCTTCCTCCTCCAGCTCTGCCCCGCGCTCTGCATCCTCCAGAGGGATCACCACGGACCAGTTCTCGCTGGTGGAGAGCTTGTAAGCAGCGTCGCCCGCCTCCAGCAGTTCATTGCCCAGAAGCAGCTTTTTCTTCTCCTCATACGCTTTCTTATCAAAGACCGCCTCCGTCACATCCGCGGCGGTCATGCTCTCATAACCGTCCACCCAATAACTCACCACGCCGGTCTCCGGCGCATAGCAGCGGGAAATAATATTTGCCACGCCGCCTCCCGAACCGATACGCTCCACACTCTCCAGCATATTGGCATTCGCAAGCTTCTGCACGGTATTTTTTAAGGAATTTTTGAAATCATACACATTGGAGAATTCATGGCTGTCAAAACCGTGGGAGAAATTCACAAGTTCACTCCGAAACTCCAGCAGTTCCTTGTCGCTCAATGCGTTTTCACCCAGACTGGCATTTCCCAGCTCCTCGCTCAGACGCCCGGTCTCATCCACGATATAAACCAGGTCGTTTGCCGCCACGCGCTCGCCCTCATTGGCATAGTAATTCACATATCCGGCGGAAGCGGTGTTCACCACGGTCTCATCCCGAAGCACCACGCCGCGATAGATATTGTTGGTGGCAAGAGAGCCTTTTTTCACCTCGTATCTCACGATATGTCCTGTCTGGAAATAGAGGATCACGCACACAGTCACATAGACAAAAATAACCGCAAAGATCAACATACCGATATTGAGATTCAGGGGCTTTCTGTATTTTCTGATATTACTGATTTTATTATTTTTATTGTTTTTATTATTCCTACTGTTTCTGCTTTGGTTCCTGCCCGTCCTTTTTCTGTGTCCCGCTCCGTTTCCAGACGCCAATTTCCAATCCTCCAAGATACTTTTAAATTCACCGAAAAGCCCCGGAGCTTCCGAGGCTTATTTTGATACTTTTTAAATTTGACACACGACTGACACTGTCCGGCATATCATTACAGGGAAGCGATCACCATACTCTTAAGATTCTCGGGAAGCTCCGTCTCATCCAGAGAAACACTGAGTATAAAATCCACATTAAACGCCTGAGCCACCTTGTTGAGCTTGTCGATCACAGTGCAAAGCTCCTCGTCCTTCAGAGCCGCAATCTTTAAAAAGCTGTCAAAATACATCTGCTGTAAATCGTGATCCTGAGACAGTATACCGCAGACAAAGCCGACAAACTCGCTGCTGTTCTCAATCATATACTGTGATACGTCGATCAGTCGAACCTTGTTGTTCAGTTCGTACATATGCTTGGTACTCTTATCCAGATACACGATACTGCCGGAGATACTCTTTACCTCGCTGTTCACCTTATCCAATAACTGTTTTGTCTTGCCCTTTCCCTTCTTGCCTACAATTAACTGAACCATTGGTAGCCCTCCTGTCGTATATTAATCGGTAGATCAATTCAATATAGTTCTATTATAGAGTATTCCATGTCAAAAAACAACTATTATTTATTGATTTCATCCAGCAGATCTGCCATTTGTATATACAGATCGTCATTTGTGTCAGCCCCCAGAATAACAGCTATATAGGGCGCTCCTCCCGTATCTCTTGCCATGAGTATGAGACAGTGTCCCGCGGCGTTGGTGGTGCCGGTTTTCCCGCCTATGATATTGACATTGGAGGGTGCCTGTATGTCCCCCTTCAGGAAACGGTTGGTATTGGTATAGGAAACCTCCTTGGGTTTTCCGTTTCCGTCATAATAGGTAGTCTGATAGCTGGTGGTCTGGATGATCTCGCTGAAGTTCTCATATTTGATGGCCTCATTGAAGATCAGATACAGGTCATAACAGGTGGTATAATGATCCTCGTCCGGCAGGCCGTGGGCATTTGCAAAATGCGTGTTGGTAGCTCCCAGGCTTTTCGCCTCCTCGTTCATCATCTCCACAAACTGATCCACGCTGCCGCCGATATTCTCGGCAATCATATTTGCCACATCGTTTGCGGAGCGCAAAAGCAGAATATGCAGGGCCTGATTCAGCGTCATGGTGTCTCCGGCCTTGAGGCCGCTCAACTGCGCGCCGGGCTCTGTGATCTTCACTGCGTCGGTAGCCGTCAGCATCTGATCCGGGGAACCGTTCTTTAACGCCACTAACGCCGTCATCACCTTGGTGATACTTGCCGGATACAGACGGTCATGGGGATTCTGCGCGTACAGGACGTCTTTGTCATTCAGGTCAAAGAGCACCGCCGCCTTGGCCTTGGAGATATCCACAGTCTCGCTGTCCATGATATTATCCGTAACCACGCACAGATCGTCCGCAAAAGGCCTGGCGGAATCATTGGTCTGCCCTACGGTGACGTTGAAGCTGCTCACCCTGGCCGCCGACTGATAGGCCATGTCATATTTGAGATTTCCGCAGCCGGACAGCACAGAGGACATGACCAAAAACACTGCCGCAAACGCAGTCCGTCCCTTTACCGGCCGTTTTCTCCCTGTTATCCTCCGATATGCATCGTTCTTATCCTGAAAGCTATTTGTATATTTCACGCCACTCCAAATCTCCTCTGTCAAGGGACTTTATCAACAGTTCCGCGCTGGCAAGATTGGTGGCCAGCGGAATATTGTACATATCGCAGAGCCGGAACACATTGTTCACATCCGGCTCATGAGTCTTTGGATTTAACGGATCTCTCAGAAAGATCACCAGATCGATCTGATTGTGCTCTATCTGGGCGCTCACCTGCTGTTCTCCCCCAAGATGCCCCGCCAGATACTTGTGTATGGTCAGATTGGTGACCTCCTCGATCAGCCTTCCCGTCGTACCCGTGGCATAAAGTTCATTCTTGCTCAAAATTCCCCGGTAAGCAATACAAAAGTTCTGCATCAGTTTCTTTTTCGCATCATGTGCGATCAATGCAATGTTCATAAGCCATACCCTCTCAATCCCCCTTGTTTAGCCGGTCTGCCCGGCATTGCGTCCGGCCTGGAGCCGCACGTTTAAGACAAATCCCATCCCGATAAAACAGCTCATCAGCGATGTGAGCCCATAGCTCACAAACGGAAGCGGCAGTCCTGTGTTCGGCAGGATAAACGTGGCGACACCGATATTGAAAAAGCTCTGAAATGCGATCAATCCCCCCATTCCGGCCGCAATGATCCTTCCGGCCGTATCCTTCGCCCTTCGGGCTACGGATATGCATTCCAGCGCCACCCCCATCATCAATACGATGACCACAACGCTCCCCTTAAAGCCAAACTCCTCTCCGATTATGGCGAAGATAAAATCCGTCTCCGTCTCTGATATAAAATCCCCGTTTTTCACGGAAGTGATCTCGTTATTTTTATAGCCCTTGCCATTGAGCTGTCCGGATCCGATGGCCATGACGGAATTGAGCTGCTGATAGGCCTCCGCCGTGGCATATTCCTCCGGGTTGATAAAAGCGAGAATTCTGTTGCGCTGATGCGTTTTCAGTATGGTCTGATCCGGCTGCACGGCGATGGCAACCACCACGATCAACGCAGGAATCCCCACTGCCAGCGCTCCTATGATATATTTCCAACTGATCCCTCCCGCGAACAGGATCACACAGAACAGCACAAGCACGATGATACTTGTGGACAGATCGGGCTGCTCTTCGATCAGCACCCAGGGGATTCCCACCAGAATCGCACAGGCCGCAAGCATCTTCAAGGTGTTCAGCTTTTCCTTATATTTCATAATAAACTGTGCAAAGAATAAAATCAACAGAATTTTCGCGGTTTCCGAGGGCTGAAATGTGATGGAGCCAAGCTGCACCCAACGCTGGGCGCCTTTGTGCTCCTCGCCGATGACCATCACCAGCGTCAAAAGCGTCAGATTCCCCACATACATCAGCCAGTACAGCTTCAGCAGACCATTGTAATTGATGAAGGAAAGAACGATCATGATAACCGTTCCCGCCGCCACCCCGAAAAACTGTCTGGTCTGCAGGGACTCCTCCGCGCTGCCAATGGCCACGACGCCGATGGCAGCCAGAGCAAGCACCATAAATATCAATTTAAAATCATAGTCGCGCAATTTATAATTTCTGAACATATTGTCCTCATTTGGTGTGTAAATCTAATATGGGAATATTGGCGTAGAGCACAGGAGTCTTGCCTCTGCCTGATTTGCTGCCCTTTGTCTGTATCTGAATATCCATATTCCCCGTATCTATCTTCATGTATTTTGATATCACTTTCGTGATATCTGCCTTGATCAGCTCCATAACCTCCGGCGAACAGTTGACCCTGTCGGATATCAACAGGATCTTGAGCCTGTCCTTTGCAACCTGGCAGGAGCTCTTTTTACGAAAGAACTGTAACATACAAACTCCCTCCCTTATGCTTTGTGGAAAATACCGGTTACTTTAGTCCAGAACGAAATACCCCTCTCAAGATTGACAAACGGCACCTCCCGTCCGAGAACCCGCTGCACGATATTGGCGTAGGCGATTCCCGCCGGAGAATCGCTGCCCACAAGGGGCTCTCCCTGATTGGTGGAGATGACTACATTCTCATCGTCCGGCACAATGCCGATGAGAGGAACCGCCAGGATATCCACCACATCCGTGGCGGACATCATATCCCCCCGCCGCACCATATCCATGCGCAGCCTGTTGATGATCAGATCCATCTGTTTGAAGCCGTTGGCCTCCAAAAGCCCCACGATCCGGTCGGCGTCGCGGATGGCCGAGACCTCCGAAGTGGTCACGATCAACGCCCTGTCGGCTCCCGCTATGGCGTTCTGGAAGCCCTGCTCGATGCCCGCGGGGCAGTCCAGTATAATGTAGTCAAACTGCTCCTTCAGATGCTCGATCACTTTCACCATCTGGCCGGGTGACACCGCGCTCTTGTCTCTGGTCTGGGCGGACGGCATCAGATAAAGCCCCTGATAACGCTTATCCCGGATCAGCGCCTGCTTGACGCGGCAATTACCCTCCACCACGTCCACCAGATTGTATACGATCCGGTTCTCCAGCCCCATGACCACATCCAGATTGCGCAGTCCGATATCCGTGTCGATCAGGCAGACCTTCTTCCCAAGTTTTGCAAGACCAGTTCCAACATTTGCGGAAGTGGTGGTCTTTCCCACTCCGCCCTTCCCTGAAGTGACGACAATTACCTCGCAGCCGGGCTGCTTAGACTCGTTTTCCATACATGAAACCTCCATTCTTTTTTGTTGCCTGTCATATGGAATACTTTGGTCGTCCCCTGGTTCTCTCTATTGCGAATTGCCGGTCAAAAAGAACTCAGTAATTCTTTGGTAAGCCCTTCAAAGACAATTCTTTCGTTTTTTACATAACCGATCTTGGGTTGTACTTTGGGCTTGATACTCCACTTGGAGGCCTTTCCACTGTGTTTATATTTGAAATCGCCGATTTTTAATCTTTCCGGCTCCATTTCAAGCGCTACCACATAGGCGTTTTCCTGCCCGTTTCCGCCGGCGTAGGCCTCCCCGTAGAGACCTCCCAGCACAATGATGTTTTTAGCCGAGATCACGGCGCAGCCGGGATATACATCCCCCAGGATCACAATGCTGCTCTCCGTCTCGATGACCTGATTGTTCTTGAGGGAACCCTTGTAGAACTGTCCCTCCCCCTTATCCGTAAAATGCTTGTCCACCTGCTGCAGGGCTTTTATAAAATGCTTGTCCGTGAGCTCGTCATGGCCCACGATACAGACAATATTGAGATTGCTGTTTCTGTGGATAGTCTCAAGAATCTGCAGCTCCTCCGCATCCTCCACCTCTCTGCCCTCGATGGCAAGCGCCATGCTGGCTCTCCCGAAAAATGCCTTTCCCTCCGAAAATTTGAAAGCGATCTCCTCCAGAATCTCCTCAAAGGGGACTTCACCATTCAAAAACAGGGTTATTCCGTTGGGAAAGCTTTTGATCATCACTGCGTCTTTCATATACTACATCCCCTCCTTTTTGCTTCCCTAGAGTTCGTTCGACACGCCGGCATCCGACACGTCCGCCGTACCGGTGATCAATTCGTCTTCCTCCGCCAGACCATAATAATATTTGATAATATCCCGGCTGACATGAGCCGCGTAATCCGAGGAATATCCAAAGGGAATTCTGGTGGCCATTGCGATCTCCGGCGACTCATAGGGCGCATAGCAGACAAAGAGCGCGTGGTTTGGACGGGACGTGGTCTGCTCCGCCGTACCGGTCTTGCCCGCCACATTGACGGCCAGATCGCTGAAATAGCTCTTGTTCTGCACCACCTGCCGCATACCGCTGTGAAACGCGTTCCAATAGTTTTCCGGAATATCGATGGTATTGCGCACCACGGGTTCATAGTCCACAACGACATTGTCCTGTGAGTCCGTCACCTTGTCCAACAGCGTCAGCTTGTAGCAGGTTCCGCTGTTGGCGATGGTGGCCGTATACCGTGCAAGCCCTGCCGTGGTATAGCTGTGGCTTCCCTGACCGATAGCGGAACGCACAGGGTCGATATCAGAGAATTCCGGATTGTATTCGTTGATCTCCACGCCGGACTTTTCCGTCAGGCCGTACATATCTGCATACTCATACAGCGCGTTCAGACCCGCCTGCTCGTTATATCCGCCATCCCTGGTAGCCAGCTTATATCCCACATCGTAAAAATAAAAGTTACAGGAATCCCGGATGGCCGTGGTCAGATTCTCGCTCCCATGCCCGATCCGGTTCCAGCATCTGGGCGAGGGCGTGACTGCCATGTAGGTTCCGGTACACTTGATGGTATCCCGCAGGCTGATAACGTCCTCCATCAGCCCTGCCGATGCTGACACGATCTTAAAGGTGGAGCCGGGTGCCGCCTTGTACTGGGTGGCATAATTGAGCTGGGGCTGGGACTTGTCCGTATTCAGCTTCGTAAAATAGGCCGCGTCGATGGAATTGGCCATTTTGTTGTTGTCATAGCCCGGATAGGACACCATGGCCAGCACCTCTCCGGTGTTCACATCCGTGATCACCACGGAAGCATTACAGGGATCCAGGGCGAGCTGCGCGGGAGTGATATCCAGATTGTTAATTCTGGCTTTCATGAAGTCATATGCCGTGATCCGGTTGTTATAGAGCTCCGCCTCTTCCTCCGGAGAAATGTCTATAACCTGCTGTTCGCACAGAAGCATACAGATCTGCCTGCCGCTTATCCGGTCGTTTAACAGCATATACTTAAAAAACCGTTTCTGAAATTCCGTGTTGTGGTCTATCATGTCGATGATGTGATCCAGAAGCTTATTATATATTTCCGTGGAATCGGAATACTTCTCGTCCAGCTCCAGCTTGCTGACATCGATCCAGTTCTGCGCGATGCAGTACTGAAGATACTCGCTCAGACTGATGACCTCCTCCTGTGCCCAGGCGATCTGGGTTGCGTCCGACGCATCCACGGCCTCCGTCATGATCACGCCGTTTCTCTGCAGTCTGGACACGATATTGCTCTGATAGACCTGATATTCCCTGGAGAGCTTGTTATAAGGCGTTTTCCCCTCCGTGAGCTCATAGCGCAGCTTTTCATAAACTTCCTCTTTATAGGTGAGATAAGCCTCGTTGACCGCGCGCTCGGTCTCGCCCGCATCCTCCGCCGAAAAATGCTTCATGTCCACGATACTGTTGTTGATGACTGCAAAATAGATATCGTATATGGGAATCCTGATGTCGGAGCTGGAGGCATTTTCCCTGGGCTTGTACTCTTTGATATTATCAATCTTACCGGACACCAGACCGGCAAGCTTCTGCTCCACGATATTGTAGGCGGCGATCTGCAGATCGTGATCGATCGTGCAGTAGAGGTTCTGTCCCGCCTGGGGCTCTGTGCGCTCCAGAATCTGCATCACCTTGCCCGTCACATTGGTGACCACCTTCTCATAGCCCTTGACGCCCTGCAGAGTGGTCTCCATATAGGCCTCCAGGCCGCTCTTGCCCACCACATCATTGATATTATAGGTATCTGCCGCTCCCCCCGCCGCAGCGACCTGCTCGTTTAAGCTGGTCAGCTCATCAGAGGATATCTTGCCCGTATATCCCAGCACATGTGCAAAATACTTGCTGTCATTGTAACGGCGCACCGTGTCCTCCACGATGGTGACTCCGGGCAGTTCCCCGGAATTCTCCATGATGACGGCCACAGTCTCATCGCTGACATTGGCGGCCACAGTAGTTCCTATGTATTTGCGGTAAGAGGTCTGCTGCATGGCAAACCGGATGGTCACCATCTGCAGCCATTCCTCATTGGTATAACCTTTTCCGGGAATAAAGTCCGACTGGGTATCTCCCTCTGTCTCATAATCTCCGATGCCAAAGGTAAAGCCCTTCCCCTTATTGCGGCTCAGGTGCTCCATCACCTCCAGAGGTGTGGACGCCGCCTCCTTGGCCGTCAGCACATCATCCCCCACCTGAGTGTGATCGTACACATCCGCAAGAAAACGGGTCTGCGCCGCACCCTCCGCCGTGAATGCAAACTCGCCGTCCTCATCCACCATGATCTTGAAATCCGTGATGACATGATCCCCGTTCTTTTCGATCAGTTTGATCAGCCTGAAGATCGTGTCGTTCATCTTGCGGTTCTTGTTGCTGTTCTCATAGACGTCCTCGATCTTGACGGAATAAGCCAGCTCATTGTAGGCCAGAACATATCCGTTCCTGTCCATGATATTGCCTCTGGCGCTGGCGATATCTCTGGTCTTCTCCGTGGAGAGCACAAAATCGTTCAGATAGCTTTCTCCCTCAACGATCTGCAGCTCAAAGCAGCGGTAGATCAGCACACCCCCGAGGAGCATGAACAGCAGAGTCAACAGCGTCAGCCTGCTGGTTATGAAATTGATCAGATTGTCTCGAATTTCGTCAAACAAATTTTTGAGCGCTCCTTTTTTCTCTGGCTTCGAGTTTTTCGTAGATCGGAAGAGCACACGTCTGAACTCCAGTCACGCACGGACATCT
>CANCYO010000091.1 GCA_947382415.1 uncultured Lachnospiraceae bacterium
TAAAACCGGGAAAGGAGGGATTGCTTATGAGTGACTATGAACTGCTGACGGTTGTCCTGATGATTCTCGGAATCATCGCTTCGATTCTGATAGCGTACATAAACCACACAAAAAAGTGACCGCCCCGTCCAAAGGTAAGGTCACTTTCTTGTAAGTATCTTTAATTTGGGCTGACCGTCTATCGGCAGTATCCCTTTTGTGCTTTTATTGTAACAGATTCCCCTGCGGATGTCAAACGCCGAGGGGCTTTTTTCGGCTCCAAACGGCGGCGAGGGGGCGTGCTGGGGAATATTATAAAACGGGAGGTCTGCGCTGGCAAGTGCGGCTTATACATTTATTATAGAAAGAACACCTTTTCCGTGGGGTGGGGTAAGAGGGGTAACGCATGGGGTAAAAGGGGTAAGCAGAGGGGTAAAGGGGTGGGGTAGAAAATTGCCGCATGGGGTAAATGGGGTAAAAAACAGCGGGGTGGGGTAAAAATCATAGGGTGGGGTAAAACCCCATGTAAAAGTTACCCCACCCTTAGAGTTTCTATTGTTCGTATCGAGGTGCGAACGAGGCGGGTGTCTTTTTCCTCGACAGATACGGACAAGGAAAACCTGCAAAGCCCGTAAATCATACTTGTAGCTAAAATTCTTATACAAACAATATCGGAGTAGAGAAAAAACAGATTTAACACCACCACCTTTTCCTGTTGGTGATAATGGTGAGTTTTTTTAGTACATTCAGTACAAAGCGTATGATACTCTTTAAAGACGGGGATGAGTAAGAAAAGGCATATAGTTGAAAGTGTTCCCGTTCTCTAACCTTACCGGCCCATAAGAGACTCAGGGCTTTCCGGGCAAAGTCCTGCTGCAGATAATAACAGCAAACCGGTATATGCTTCCCCGGTACACACACTTCCCCGGTATTCTCTTCCGCCGCAGCAGTCCGGCGTCCGGTATTTGTTTGCGTGTGGCGTTAAAATACCTATTAAAAATAATACTCGCGTCAGACAGCGGGATTTACACAATTTTTCCTGCAATACATATTATATTTTAAGCAATTCATGCGAGGAGCGCTTTTATGAGTTACGGCCATTACAACAATCAAATGGATTACGGGCCCAATCCTTATGTTGCAAATATAGAGCAGGAGGCGCTGCAAAACCGCAATTTTCGTACCGTTGTCTGGACAGGATGTCATTTGCAAATGACAGTCATGTGTATTCCGCCCTGTGGCGAGATTGGCCTTGAAGTTCATGGAGACACGGATCAATTGATAAGGGTAGAACAGGGAAGGGCAGCAGTGCGAATTGGGAAATGTGCAGATAAACCTGTTTTTCAGCAAAATATGTGTGAGGGAGATGCTGTTTTTATACCCGCAGGAACATGGCATAATGTGGTTAATATCGGGAGGCAGGCCTTAAAGGTATCCTCTGTTTATGCGCCTCCGAATCATCCCAGGGGAACGGTACATTTTACCAGGGCAGATGTGGAAAGAGAATAATATTTTATATTTTAGTCATTGACAGGCCGGAATATTCATGTTATCCTAAATCAACTCTTTGCACTGCATATAAATCTACAGTACAAACTGAACAGGCCGTGACGAATGTCATGGAGTCGGGTCACATGAGTGGCAGTGGAATTTCATCCACGGGACAGTAGTTGCTAATACTGTCCGTGGGTGTTTTTTATTACTTTTTTATAAGGGTACTCTTCTAAAATCCCCACATATATTGGTGTCATAGAGCTATCTTACAGTCTGGAGGTAACTTAATATGAATGAAAACAGGATAATGAAAAAAGGGAATGATGATTTTGTGGATGATTTTCAGAGAGTTGCAGACCGGGTTAGCGCCACGAGCATTATAGGAAATATGATACTGTCCGGATTTAAGCTCATTGCGGGAATCGTGGCACATTCCAATGCGATGATCAGTGACGCGGTTCATTCTGCATCGGACGTATTCAGTACAGTAGTAGTAGTGATTGGAATCAGGCTTGCCTCAAAGAAGGCGGATAAAGAACATCCCTATGGGCATGAGCGCCTGGAATGTGTGGCGGCTATTATACTGGCAATGATTCTTTTTATGACAGGGCTTGGCATTGGGACGCAGGCATTGAGAAACATTCTGTCCGGCAGTTATAATGATCTGCAGGTGCCGGGGGCATTGGCGCTGGCAGCGGCGGTTGTATCGATTATGGTCAAAGAGGCCATGTTCTGGTATACAAAATTTTATGCAGTGAAAATTGACTCCAGCGCATTACTGGCAGATGCATGGCACCACCGGTCGGACGCATTTTCTTCCGTAGGGGCTTTGATAGGAATTGTGGGAGCAAGGCATGGATTTCCGGTCATGGACTCCGTTGCCAGTCTGGTGATCTTTGCATTTATCATAAAAGCCGCATATGACATTTTCAGGGATGCCATCCAAAAAATGGTGGACCACTCCTGCGACGAGGAAACGGAAAAGCAGATTTACGAATGTGTTATGAAAAACGGGGAAGTAAGGGGTATAAACTCCTTACATACGCGTATTTTCGGCAACAGAATCTATGTGGACATAGAAGTTGCGGTGGATGGATCTTATACCCTGGAAAGATCTCATGAGATCGCAGAAGAGGTACATGAGGACATTGAAAGGAATTTCCCAAAGATTAAACATATCATGGTGTATGTAAATCCGGCACAGGCAGACAAGTGAATGGATTTGAGCCGGTACTTTTTTAGAAGGAGGAGTCCGATGAAGAGAATCATACCGATATTGCTTCTGGCAGTTTTTCTGGGCGGGTGTGCGGAAGATACCGGCGAGTCAGGTTACCGTCAGATCAGCATGGATGAGGCCGTGACCATTATGGAGGAAGAAAACGGATATATTATTCTGGATGTCCGCACACCGGAGGAATTTGGCGACAAGCATATTCCCGGTGCGCTCAATATTCCAAATGAGGTTATCGGCACGGAGGAGATTCCGGAATTGCCCGATAAGGATCAGTTGATCCTTGTGTACTGCCGCAGCGGAAACCGCAGTAAAAAGGCATCTGAGAAGCTTGCGGCATTGGGTTATACCAATATTGTGGAGTTCGGCGGAATCAATGACTGGACGGGAAAGGTGGAACAGTAGTATGAAAGTAATTATAGTAGGCGGCGTAGCTGCCGGCGCATCGGCGGCTGCCCGCATTCGCAGACTGGATGAACAGGCTGAGATCATTGTTTTTGAGCGTTCCGGATATATCTCCTACGCAAATTGCGGACTGCCTTATTTTATCGGGGATACGATCACTGATCCTGACGCGCTGACGCTCCAGACCCCGGAGCGCTTTTATGAGCGGTTTCGGGTGAGTATGAAAGTGCGTCATGAGGTAACTGCTATCCATCCCGACAGCAGGACGGTTTCCGTCAGGAATCTGGAGACCGGAGAAGCGTTTGAGGAAAGCTATGACAAGCTGATCCTTTCTCCCGGTGCGAAACCTGCCCGGCCAAAGCTGCCCGGCGCCGGTATCGGCAAAGTGTTCACATTGCGCACTGTGGAAGATACCCTGCGGATCAAGGATTATATCAACCGGCATCATCCCCGGACAGCCGTGCTGGCAGGCGGCGGCTTTATCGGCATAGAGATGGCTGAAAATTTAAGAGAACTGGGTATGGACGTCACCATTGTCCAGAGACCGAAGCAGCTTATGAATCCGTTTGATTCGGATATGGCTTCTTTCATACATAACGAGATGCGTAAGCATGGCGTCAGGCTGGCGCTTGGCCACACGGTAGAGGGCTTTGAGGAAAAGAACGGCGGTATAGACATTCTGCTGAAAGGCGAGGCGGCTCTTCATGCGGATATGGTGGTTCTCGCCATCGGTGTCATACCGGATACCGCCCTGGCCAGGGAAGCGGGGCTGGAATTGGGGATCAAGGGCAGTATTGTTGTCA
This sequence comes from uncultured Lachnospiraceae bacterium, assembly GCA_947382415.1. GTDB lineage: Bacteria > Bacillota > Clostridia > Lachnospirales > Lachnospiraceae > Acetatifactor. The sequence continues at coordinate 3,913 of CANCYO010000091.1, forward strand.
ATGACCGTATGGAAACCTCGGTTCCCGATATTTATGCAGCGGGTGATGCGGTGCAGATAAAGCATCTTGTTACCGGCGAGGACGGGTTGATTTCCCTGGCGGGTCCTGCCAACAGGCAGGGGCGCATAATTGCGGACAATATCTGCGGCGGAGACAGCCGTTATCCGGGTTCTCTGGGAAGCAGTGTGCTCAAGGTTTTTGACATGACTGCTGCCAGCACGGGTATCAATGAGACCAATGCGAGAAAGGCAGGACTGGATGCGGATACCGTTATCCTGTCGCCCATGAGCCATGCAGGATACTATCCCGGCGGCAGAGTCATGACGATGAAGGTGGTTTTTGAGAGAGAAACCTGCCGTCTGCTGGGCGCTCAGATAGTGGGGTATGAGGGTGTAGATAAACGGATTGATGTACTTGCTGCCGCCATCTGCGCAGGGATGAGGGCGGATGGGCTGAAGGATCTGGACCTGGCCTATGCGCCTCCTTATTCTTCTGCAAAGGATCCCGTGAACATGGCCGGGTTTATGATCGACAATATTTGCAGGGGAATCCTGAAGCAGTGGCATCTGGAGGAGCTAGACAGTCTGCCCCGGGATGGCAGTGTGACGCTGCTGGATGTCCGGACAAAGAGAGAGTATGGACAAGGTCACCTTGACGGGTTTCGGAATATACCTGTGGATGAACTGCGGGATCGATTGGATGAGATTGAGAAGGACAAAAGAGTCTATGTGATCTGCCAGAGTGGTCTGCGCAGCTATATCGCAAGCCGTATTCTGGAGGGAAACGGCTTTGAGGCTTATAATTTTTCCGGTGGTTTCCGGCTCTGTGAGGCCGTGATAAATGACAGGTGCTTAACAGAAAAAGCAGCAGCCTGCGGCATGGATCGGATGTGAGCAGATATTCTTCAATTTACCGGCTTCAACGATCATTTTTAACTTTATAGTCTCTTTCCGTATCTCTCTTTTCGTATCATATCTAACGCTGGATTTAACAGATTAAGAAAAACTGAATAAAGATTTTGTTTTCTGAAACTTTTTTAATGCCTGAAAAATCTGTATAGTAAAGAATAAAACAGAAAGGTGCATGCCGGCAATGAAAGTAACAGTTTACGAAAGACTGATTCAATATATCCTTGATAATCAGGATCGGTTTTATCGGATAGCCTATAGTTATACCAGGCATCAGGAGGACGCTCTCGATGCTGTCCAGAGTGCGGTCTGCAAAGCGCTTGAAGCACATGAAAGCATAAAGAACGCAGACGCTGTCAAGACATGGTTCTACAGGATATTGATCAATGAATGCCTGATGGTCTTAAAGAAGCGGAATAAGGTTGTGCTGACCGCCGATGCCGTGGAACAGGAGGCGTACTATGAGAAGGGCTACGAGCAGGGAGGGGATATAGAGAAGGAGCTGGACGCGCTGGATATCGACGTTCAGGGAATCATCAGACTCAGATTTTTTGAAGAGATGTCTTTGAAAGAAATATCCAGTATTACCGGATTAAACTTAAGTACGGTTAAAACAAAACTTTATCGAGGCTTAAAGCTGTTAAAAGAAAATATCCAGGAGGCGGATTTATGAGTAAATTGGAGAAAATGAGAGAAAGATATGATGAAATTCCCATACCGGAGGAGCTTTCGGTCCGGGTGCAGCAGGAGATACAGAGGTCACGCAGTCAACAGGAGGCGAAAAACAATGTCTCTCAGAGGCATCGCTTCCAAAGCGTAATTCGCAGCGTGGCAGCTGCAGCCGCCGCTGTGTGCATTCTGTTCACAGCGGCATTGAACACAAGTCCGGTATTTGCGATGGAGGCGGCTCAGCTTCCTGTGATCGGAGGGATTGCCCGGGTATTGACATTCCGCTCGTATGAAACTGAAAAAGATAATATAGGGGTGTCTGTGGAAATTCCAACCATAGAAATGGTGGAAAAGGATACCAAAATAGCGGTAGACGGGATCAATCAGGAGATTCTTGCCCGCTGTAATGAATACGCAGATAATGCGGTTTTGCGCGCAGAAGAGTACAGAACTGCGTTCCTGGAAACGGGGGGAACCCTGGAGGAATGGGCGAAGCACAATATAAAGATTACTGTCAGTTATGAGATAAAGCAGCAGAGCAATGACTATCTGTCCTTTGTTGTAAGAGGCACGGAGAACTGGACAAATGCCTGTGATCAGTCAAACTATTACAATCTGGATTTAAAAACAGGGAAGCTTGTCTCATTAGAAGATTTGCTGGGCAGTGATTATGCAGAGCTGGCGAACAGGAGTATCAGGCAGCAGATTTCCGAGAGACAGAATGCAGGAGAAACATTTTTTACAGCGGAGCAGGGAGGCTTTACGGGAATATCGGATGACACAAAATTTTATATGAATGAGAATAATAATCCGGTTATCGTATTTGAAAAATATGAAATAGCGCCCGGCTCATCCGGAGAGATTGAGTTTGAGATAGATGCAAAGGCAATCCTGAGCGGATACGGCGAGCACCGGCAGCCCGAACAGGAGACACAGCAAAGCGCATCACAGGAAGACAATCAGAGTTCTGCTGTGGAAAAAACCGTTGAGACCGATGCGGTCTATGAGGACAATTTTGCGGTTGACAGCGAGGCTGCAAAAGAGTTTGCAGAGAAAGTGAAGGATGCGGCAGCCCGGAAGGATCTGGAGGCTTTGGCAGAGCTTACGGCATTTCCGGTTTATGTTGGTCTGCCGGATGTTAATGTGGTAGAGACCAAAGAAGATCTTCTGAAGCTTGGCGCAGACACGGTATTTGCAAAGGAGCTGCTGAATTCCGTAAAAGAGGCCGATATCGAAAACCTTCAGCCCAGTAAGGCGGGATTTTCCATATCCGACGGAGGAACGGCAAATATTAATTTTGGTGTTGTAGACGGAGCGCTGGCAATTACGGGAATTAATTATTAGAAAGCTGTTCCGGTCCGGATAAATGTGAGAGGGATTCTCCCCCGCTGTCAAGGTTGTGTTGACGTGTTCGGTGAGGCATGATACAATCGGGATGAAACCGGGAATAAAGACTGGTAATGGAGATATTAAAACTATGGCATTTATCAGTGAGGAAATTATAAGCGAAGAAGATCAGGAATATTTCTGTTCCATAGCGACTACCGATATGACAGGAGACAGCCTGGAGCCGGACTGGTGGACGATTGACAGAGACAGAGACATTATTTTATACGGACGCGGCGGCGGTTCATTTGAAGTCCCTGTGGGTTACGCCTTATACATCGGCGGCTGCAATGTCAAAATTGAGGTCACGGAAGCCACGGAGGGTAGCAGACATAAGAATAATTTAAAGGTATGGTATTATATAAAAAAGATAAAAATTCCCAAAACTCTGATCCGGCAGAATTATCAGGCTTCTGATATTGTGGCTCTCATAGAAGAAGCTTTTGAAGCGATGGGCGTCCCCTATGTGGACCGCTCTAAAATCATAGAGCTGCATGTAGAGACAGTAGCTGAAGCGGAAATCATTTGAATGATAGAGAGTATGAGAGTGGCGCCCATGACTGAATTCACAGTCATGGGCGCCACTTTCGCATTAAACCATGCTCTTTCCTCAAAAGTGTGATTATGGCTTTGACAAGTAGCAACAGGACTGCCGCCGAAAAGGGAAATGATACAAGTATGATACAAAAATGATACAAGAATGATGCACAGGACATATACAATAGCAGTGTAAATGATGTGATTACCCTGATTCAATAAAAGGAGAGCGCAGGTCATGGCACCTGCAATGGCGGGACATTATGAGTATACAAAAGATGAAAAGAAAAAAGAAACCCTCTCAGGGCGCTTTACGGCTGGCTGCATTTTTGTCTGTTTCGTGTTTTTACACGGAGCTTGTTTTCAAGCTGTCGGTCGAAACATTGCATACCGCAAGTTCATTTGTATTTCTGGCCTTATTCTCCTTCTGCGCGGGGCTGGTGGTTTCAGGCATTATTACGCTGTTGCCGAAAAGAGCAGTGCAGATTCTGATACCGTTCTATCTGGGATTGTTATCCCTCATTTTCATTGTGGAATTTCTGGTGTACAGGCAGTTTAAGGTGGCATATGACTTAAATACCATAATGAATGCCGCAACTGACGCACTGGGCGGATTTGGCGCCGACATCAGGCGGTTGATCTTCTGCTTTGACGGGATCAGCCATATTATGCTTCTTTTGCTGCCGCTTATCTTATGGTTTGTACTAAGAGAAAAGATAACAGGGCAGTTACTTAAAAAGGGTATCTGGCGGAGACGTACAGTGCGGACCGTTTATTTGTCACTGGCCTGTTTGGCTGGGGGAGCTGTCTGTTATGGCGCGGCTTTATTCCTTATTCTGTGTTGTGGTCTGCATAAGGACGTTTACACCAATCAATATAATTTTGAGTCGGCAGTCATGCAGTTTGGGCTGGGTGAGGGTCTGTGTCTGGATATACGGAATCTTGTTTCAGCCAAAACATCTGCATATGTCTTTGAAAGCACTGAGATGGAATTCGTGCAGGGCACAGTCAACTCAGCTCCGGAACATACTCTTATAAGCTCCGGGGAGGAAACCGTATCCGGCGGTAACGCCGTACAGGCAGAGGCGGCTGCCGGCAAGCAGGAGGATGAACCGGCAACACCGGTTGTATACGGTCAGAGTGTGGCTTCTGTTGATTTTGCCGCACTTGCTGCAGCAGGCGGAAACTGTGCCGATATTGATGCTTATGTTTCTACGCTCACACCCTCAAGTCAAAATGCCTATACAGGCGCTTTTGCAGGGAAAAATCTGATTCTGATCTGTGCGGAAGCATTTTCCGGCTTTCTTATCGATCCGGAGCTCACACCGACACTTTACAGGCTTTCCACAAACGGAATCAATTTTAATGATTATTACCAGCAGTCAATTGCCGGAACAACCGGAGGTGAATACCAGC
>CANCYO010000092.1 GCA_947382415.1 uncultured Lachnospiraceae bacterium
TCTACACGTCTCGCAACACTCTTTCCCTACACGACGCTCTTCCGATCTTCTTGGTTGGTACTCAGGAACCGTGGCAAAGACATACAAGATTAAGCCTTTGGCTGTGACGGAGATCAACGATTTCAAGATTGAGGGAGTAGAGGCAAGCTATCCCTTCGTAAGTTCAGGCGTGACGGTGGGTAATAAACTCAAGGTATCCTACAAGGGAATGCCGCTGCAGGCAGGCAAAGACTACAAGGTAACTTACAGTAACAATAAGAAGGTAAGCGGCAAGTCCGATGCGAAGTATAAGATAGCTTTCCTTGGAAATTATAAAGGAAGTAAGTCAACGGGTGGAACCTTCAAGATTACGCCTGCGCCTCTGAGTAACAAAACTGTGGATATTTGTATCTCTGCAGATAAGATCTATAAGAAGCCCGGGCAGTACAAATCGGCGCCTTATGTGACTGTAGACGGTGTGCTGCTGAAGAGTTCCAATTACAAGGTGGAATATTATCTTGACAAAGAGATGAAGAAGCCTATGAACAATCAGAATAAAGTAACTCTGGCAGAGGGAGCAGACAGCGTCACAGTATATGTGAAGATCATAGGAAAAGGTAATTACGCACCGGCAGACAATAATACTTTTGCTTCAACCGAATTTAAGGTATGGAGTGCGAGCGGCAAAAAGGATCTGTCGAAGGCGAGAGTGACCTTTTATGACAAGAAGCTGTATGACAAGGACGGCAAATTAACAGATGCGAAGAAAGTTACGAAGCTGGAGTACACGGGCAGAAAAGTAAAACCCGGAGATGTAGTAGTTGAGATCAAAGATGGCAAGAAGTGGCAGGTAGTACCTTCTGACCAGTATGATCTGACCTATGTGAACAATGTGAATAAGGGCAAAGCTACCGTGGTGATCAATGCGAAAGGCAAAGATTATGTGGGCGGCAAGACTGCTTCGTACAGCATTGTTGTAAAGAAGCTGCAGGCAGATCTGGTTAATAATCTGTTTAAAATGTTCACAAATTAAAAATATTTACCAAAAGCGCTGCCGCTCCGGCTGAATTTAGCCGGGCGGCAGTTCTTATAAAGTGATTAAGGCAGCTAAAATATGTAGAATCAAATAAAACAAAAACAGTATTACATAGCGGGAAGTGTTTTGGAACATACTATACCCATGAGACAGAGAACATTTGATTTTTATGTACTTTTATTTTTTCTGATATCCTTTGCAGGCTGGCTATGGGAGGTGGGCCTGTATCGGGTGACGGAACATGCCTGGATCAACAGAGGCGTTTATTACGGCCCTTATCTGCCCATTTATGGTGCGGGAGGGCTTTTGTTGTGGTTTATTCTGCACCGTCTTCACCGGAAGCCTTTCTGGACGTTTCTGTTGTCGGCGTTTATCTGTTCCGTACTGGAATATGTCACCAGCGTTTTTCTGGAGTGGAAATGGGGAGTGCGCTGGTGGGATTATGAGGGGCATTTTCTGAATCTGAACGGGCGCATCTGCCTGGTGGGAGCTATCTGCTTCGGATTGGGAGGAATGGCGCTGAACTGTTATTTTCTGCCATTGTATATGAAGCTGTATCACCGTCTTTCGCGGAAGTGGAGATTCATCTTATGCGGTATATTTCTCACGATATTTGTTTTGGATGTGACATGGTGCGCCATGAGGCCCAATTCGGGATATGGTATTACGGAATGATACATGGGATTGAAAAAAACTTTAGTTGTGATAGAATAAACTATTATAGACAGATATGCACAGGAGGCTGACATGCAGATCATTATAGTAGGCTGCGGCAAGGTGGGTATTGCTCTGACACAGCGGCTGAGTACAGAGGATAATAATATTTGTATTGTGGATGTGGATAAGGACGTGGTACATCAGTTGGCGGCGGAATGCGACGTCATGGGGCTTGTGGGAAACGGCGCAAGCTACAGTGTGCTGGTGGAGGCGGGGATTGAGCGGGCAGATCTTTTGATCGCTGTCACGGAGTCGGATGAGCTGAATCTGTTGTGCTGCGTGATTGCCAGAAAGGCATCCCGCTGTCAGACCATCGCCAGGGTACGCAATCCCATGTATAATGCCGAGCAGCAGTTCCTGCAAAAGGAGCTGGGGCTGTCCATGATCATCAATCCCGAGCAGACCGCGGCGGCGGAGATCGCCAATCTGCTGTGTTTCCCGGGAGCCATCGGAATTGATACCTTTTCCAAGGGCGGCGTGGAGATGCTGCGCTTTCGGATTCCGTCGGATTCCATGCTGCATGAGATGTCCCTGAAGGAAGTATCGGCCAGGATCCGCTGTGATTTCCTGATCTGTGCGGTGGACCGGGAGAACGAGGTGAGAATCCCCGACGGTAATTTTATCCTGCGTTCAGGGGATGTGATCTCTATCGTGACGTCCCGCAAGAATGCCATTGAGTTTTGTGAGAAGATTAATTTAAAGACTAACGGTGTAAAAAACACCATGATCATAGGCGGCGGCAAGATATCGCTTTATCTGGCGCAGCAGTTGTTGAATATGGGGATCGATGTGAAAGTTATCGAGAAGGATATCAGGCGCTGTGAGGAGCTGACGGAACTTCTGCCGGAGGCTGTGATCGTTCATGGGGACGGCAGCAACGAGTCCCTGCTGCAGGAGGAGCGCATTGACAAAATGGCGTCCTTTGTGGCGCTGACCAACATGGATGAGGAGAATATCCTGCTGTCGCTGTTTGCCAAAAAGCGGGTGAGCAGTAAAGTTGTGACAAAAATCAACCGGCTGCAGCTCAATGAAGTCATACATAATCTGGATATGGACAGCGTGGTATATCCGAATCTTTTGACGGCGCAGAAAATTCTGCAGTATGTGCGCGCCACCAAGAATTCTATCGGCAGCAATGTGCAGACATTGTACCGGCTTTATAACGACAGGGTGGAGGCGCTGGAGTTTCATGTTTCGGACAATTCTCATATCACGGGGATTCCTCTGCAGAATCTCCAGCTTAAATCAGGACTGCTGATCTGTTGTATCACGCGGAACAATCAGTTGATCATCCCCGACGGACAGGCATGTATTCTGCCCGGGGATTCTATTATTGTGGTGACTACGCGGCTGGGTCTGCAGGATGCCAGGGATATTTTGAAGGGCTGAGGATAAAAGGGTATGAATTATTCCATTATTCGATATGTGTTGGGAACCGTGTTGAAATTTGAGAGTCTGTTTTTGCTTCTGCCGGTGTTTGTGGGTATTTTATATGGGGAGAAGAGCGCGTGGTATTTTCTGGCAGTGGCGTTTCTGTGTCTGGCGGCAGGAGGGCTCTTAAGCTTTCGCAAGCCGAAAAGTTATGTGTTTTATGCGCTGGAAGGTTTTGTCAGCGTATCCTTAAGCTGGGTGGTTTTAAGTCTGTTTGGCGCTTTGCCGTTCTGGATCAGCGGGGAGATTCCTTCTTTTACGGACGCCATGTTTGAGGCGGTTTCAGGTTTTACCACCACAGGGGCCAGTATTTTGTCCGACGTGGAAGCTCTGTCACACTGCTGTCTGTTCTGGAGAAGCTTTACGCACTGGATCGGCGGAATGGGTGTTCTGGTGTTTGTGCTGGCGGTATTTCCCATGCGGGGCGGGCAGACCATGTTTCTCATGAAGGCGGAAAGCCCGGGCCCCTCTGTGGAGAAGCTGGTGCCCAGAGTCAGAACTACGGCCACGATTCTCTATGCTGTCTATACGATTATGACTTTTGTGGAGATCATTCTGCTTTTTGCGACAGGAATGTCACTGTTTGATTCAGTAACCCTTTCCATGGGTACGGCAGGAACCGGCGGTTTTGGCGTACTCAATGACAGTGTGGGAAGTTATGCGCCTCATTTGCAGGTGATCATCACGGTATTCATGATTTTATTCGGAGTGAACTTTAATATTTATTATCTGCTCCTGCGCAAAAAGCTTGGGGCGGCTCTGCGGTCGGAGGAACTGCGTGTTTATCTGGGCGTAATTGCCGTCAGCGGTCTGCTGATCGCATGGAACATCAGGGGGATTTTTCCCGATCCGCTGGAGGCGCTGCGGCATTCTTTTTTTCAGGTGGCTTCCATCATCACTACTACGGGATATTCCACAGTGGATTTTAACGTATGGCCTCAGTTTTCCACCGGAATCCTGGTCCTGCTGATGTTTGTGGGGGCCTGTGCGGGCAGTACGGGCGGCGGTATGAAGGTGTCCCGTATTGTCATTATGATCAAAAATATGATGAAGGAGATCTTTCTCATCAATCATCCCCACGGTGTGCGCAAGATCAAGCTGGACGGGCGCATGGTGGAGAGAGAGACCCTGCGTTCGATTCATACTTTTGTGGTGAGTTATGCTCTGATCTATGTGGTTTCCATGCTGTTGATCAGTCTGGATAATTTTGATTTTACCACGAATTTTACGGCGGTGGCCGCAACCATTAACAATATAGGACCGGGATTGTCCATGGTGGGACCTGCTGCTAATTTTGGAGTTTTTTCCGTATTATCAAAATATGTGCTGATATTTGATATGCTGGCGGGACGTCTGGAGCTTCTGCCCATGGTGGTGTTGTTTGCGCCCATGACCTGGAAGCGCCGCTGACTCGGAAATGCCGTTGACAGGTGTATACATATGCATAATACCGGTGGATATGCTGGTTTATTTTGGAAAAAGTGAAAATTAAGATATTTTAAATAGACAAATGACAGGATTGATTATAAAATAAGAGTTGGAATTTTAAAACAAAGAATTTCTACGAAAGGATCATCTCATGAAAATGAAGTATTTGAAGACAAAACAGATCATTGCAGCAGTTTTGGCTGCGGCCTGTATGCTGACTGCCTGCGGAACCCCCGCGGATAGTCCGATCATTCAGGAAATTGAACCGGAATCTTCCGTGACGCCTTCCTCCAGCGAAGAGCCGAGTTCCTCTGAGGAGCCGGAGAAGGAGTTTTCTGTGATCAGCGAGAGAACAGAGGTAAACGGTCAGATGCAGAGTTATCTCACCGGCGAGTGGAAGGATGCGGATATTGTTCAGAGGAGACCTCTGGCCATCATGATACCCAACAATCCTCCTGCCATGCCTCAGCATGGACTCTCCAAGGCGAGCATCATCTATGAGGCTCCTGTGGAAGGCCGTATCACCCGTCTGATGGCTGTGGTCGAGGATTATGATGATCTGACCTATATCGGGCCCATCCGCAGCAGCCGGGACTATTTTGTGTATGAGGCCATGGCGCTGGATGCCATTTACTGTCACTGGGGTCTGGCGGTTCCCTATGTTCAGGAGCTGCTCAATTCCAGCAGGGTGGATAATATTTCCCAGTCGGTGGGAGGCATTTCAAGTCCTTACGAGCCGGCCTTTTCGAGAAGAAAAGACCGTAAGAGCGGCGGTTATGCCACGGAGTTTACAGCGTATATGTGGCTCAAGGCGGCAAGTCCCAGCGATGGTACGGACGCTCCCGAGAGTTCCGTAAAGGGCTATAGCGCAGGCGTGGAGGCCAAGGGTTATGGCAAGACCTACAAGGATTCCGGACGTTTCGACAAGCTGAACAGAGGTTATGAGGCATTCCCGTTTGCCAATGACTGCACGGCTGAGTATGAGGAGTTTCCGGATGCACTGGAGATCCGTCCCGGAGGAAGCCAGAGCAACAAGGGCGGTTACAGTTCAAATGGCGCATGTTTCACCTACAATGAGGCTGACGGCCTGTATTATCGTTCTCAGTACGGCGACAAGCAGATTGATGAGCTGACCGGCGAGCAGCTTGCGGTATCTAATGTAGTGTTTAAGGTATGCCACGGTGAGGTGAGAGACGACCACGATTATCTGGCTTTTGCGGTACATGGTTCAGGAGACGCTTATGTGTTTACCAACGGCAAGATGATCAAGGCTACCTGGAAACATGACGGTGATTATGATGCCAATCATTATTATGATGAGAAGGGCAATGAGATCGTTTTCAATCAGGGCAAGACATGGTTCTGCAATATCTGGGAGGAGTATGCTCAGTATGCGGAGGCAGACGGCAAGAAGCTTTTTTAAGATATCGTAAACAGCTTTCTTCCAGAACATATTAAAAGATAGATTGGATAACCAAAAAGACAGTGGTTTCTGCTAAAATAGGCAAATTTATAGCGGAAACTACTGTCTTTTTGTTATACACTGTAAGAGAAGGGAGCCGTATTATGAAGACGAATCAGAAATTTAATCAGGAACTGATCTTAAAGGGAAATATGCTGCAGGCGATCATGACTCTTGCCATACCGGTGGTGATCAACAGTTTTTTACAGACGATGTACAATCTGACAGACACCTACTGGCTGGGAAAGATTGGCACCTATGAACTGGCGGCCATTAATCTGGTGACTCCGGTACAGAATATCATTATCAATTTTGGAATGGGTATTACGGTGGCGGGATCTGTGCTCATCTCTCAGTATGTCGGCGGAGGAGAAAAAGAACAGGCCAGGAGCATGGCCAATCAGATTTTTGCCTGCGCCATGAGTTTTTCATTGGTTTGCGCGGCTGCGGTATTTTTTATAACGCCGGGCGTTGTGCGTTGGCTTGGAGCGGATGGGGCTACTTATCATCATGCCTGTACTTATCTGCGTGTCGTTGTGTGGGATATGCCTTTTCTGTATATGGTCAATATCTTCTCTGCGGTGAATCAGGCACAGGGAGACACAGTGCGTCCCATGCTTTTAAATCTGGTGGGTATTGTGTTAAATCTGATTCTGGATCCGCTGTTTATGGTTGGCATGAATATGGGAACCGCCGGAGCTGCTTTGGCTACGCTGCTTGCAAAGGTGCCGCCTGCCGTGGTGGCATTCTGCATACTCTGCAGGCGCAGTGACGGGGTATATCTGGATTTGCGCCGTATCCGGTTTAAGCCGGAGGATATCAAAATGATCCTGCGCATCGGTCTGCCTACGGCTGTGGGCGGCAGTACCATGCAGTTTGGATTTTTATTAATGAGCAAGAATGTGTACGGGTACGGCGATCCGGCCATGGCCGCTTACGGTATCGGCAACAAGATCAATGGTCTGATCTCCATGCCCAGCAATGCCATCGGATCGGCTGTGGCTACGATCGTGGGACAGAATATGGGAGCAAAACAGGTAGAGCGGGCCAGAGAGGGTTATCTGCTCTCCATGAAAATAGCGGTTGTATTTTTATTTACAGGTGGTATGATCTTATCAAGAGATGCGATTTCGACAGGTATCGTAAGCATATTTTCGGATGACGCGAACGTGGTGGCCATGGCGGCGGACTTCCTGAGTATCATGGCGTTCTGGTGTTTTACCAACGGAGTGTACAATGCTACCACAGGGTTGTTTCAGGGTACCGGACACACAGAGTTTACCATGGCCATTGACGGCGCGAGGCTGTGGGTGTTCCGTTTCCTGACCATATGGTTCTGTGAGACCATCCTCCATATGGGAGTGCGCAGTATCTGGTATTCTGTCGTAGTCAGCAACGGAATCTGTTCCGCGATATGGCTTGTGCTATACAAGAGCAATATCTGGAAAAAATCCAAGATCAGGGTGGGGAAGGATGAGTCCAAAGAGACCAAAGCGTAGCGTGACATTATACATCGGTATTGTGATTCTGACAGTGCTGCTCAACCTGTTGGCCTGGAGCAGCACTGCTTTTTGTGATGTCTATGTGACATATGTCTTTCCTCTGTGGGTCAATACCTATGGGAGACTGACGGGGCTTTTTCCTTTTTCGGTCGGAGAGTGGATGCTGTTGCTGGGATTTGTGCTGACAGTGTTGGCGGTGTTTGCAGCGTTATTGGCAGCGGTGAGGGCGTATCTGCGTTTTTTTGCATGGGTGATCCTGTGCGTATGTCTCATCATGACGCTGAACTGTTCCATGCTTTATCATGTCACCCCGTTTGCGGAGCAGTATCTGGGAGGAGAGTCCGGGGAGTATTCCCTGGAGGAGCTTTTGCAGGTGCGGAATTTTGTGGCAGCCCAATGCAATCGTTTGTCCGGGGAGGTAGCGCGGGATGAGAGGGGCTATGTGGTCTATCCGGGCGACGAGGCGGCCATGCAGAATATGGCCCGTCAGGAGATGGGGCGTCTGGGGGAGGATTACGGCAGGCTGAGCGGTTATTATCCCAGACCAAAGCCCCTGTTCTTTTCTGATTTTATGTGCCAGCAGAATATGCTGGGATGGTATTTTCCGTTTTCATTGGAAGCTAATTATAACCGGGTGGCGTATGTGATGAACCGGCCCGCCTCCATGTGCCATGAGCTGGCACATCTCAAGGGCTTTATCTACGAGGATGAGGCGAACTTCATAGCGTATCTGGCCTGCATACAGTCAGATGATATTTATTTTCAATACAGCGGTTATTTGAGCGTATTGGGTTATCTGGAGCGTGATCTGCAGAAGGCTGCCGCGCAGGATCCGGAGGGGCTTGCCCAAGTATGTGCGGCACATGGTCTGGAGGAGATTTTGGATGTGGTGTATGAGGACGATCGCTTTGTGACGGAAGAAGAGTGGGCGCGTATCGAGGGTAAGGCATTGTTGGACACGGAGACTGTGGATGAGGCTACGGACGTTTTTTTGAATACTACGCTGAAGGCCAATGGGGTGTCGGAGGGAACCGTGAGCTACAGTCATGTGGTAAGGCTGTTGCTGCAATATTATGGCAGCGATTCAGATGTCCTGTTAATTTTCTCTACTAAATTTCTCAAATTTTTGTAAAGCCCTTGACATTTTTGTTGTAAGCGTGTAAAATCCCGAGTTTGACACTTATTAAATAAAAAAACGGCTACAAACCCAGTAAT
>CANCYO010000093.1 GCA_947382415.1 uncultured Lachnospiraceae bacterium
TTTATTTTGTAGCGGTTGAGGCATTTTTAGGGACTATAATTTGCCGCTCTACATTAATGCATGTAACACTTTTAAAAATTCACTTTCAAGGGGATCCCAGTCAGGATTTCTGTCATCAGCCATCGTCTCAACCAAAGCTTTATAATATGCCAGTTTTTCTTCGATATACTGATTAATAACATCAACCCTTGGTGCTTTATCAGCTTCTGACATCTTTACTTTTTTTGCCAGCAAATCTTCTATTACTGCTTTCATATCGTCCTCAAGCACAGTATTAAAAAGTTCATCAAACAATACTGGCGGCGGACATTTCTTTTCTTCAATCCATTTGCATGCAAGAACAGGTCTAAGTACATAAAAATACTTTTTGTACTTAACCATGTCCTCACAAAGATATTCCCGATAATTCTTATTGGCGGTTCCATAATAATGATACAATGCCGGCTTGCAGGCAAAGTATTTACTCGCTGCATTCTCATAAATCCGCTTCCACTCATCTGTAGTATAATATACTACCGGTGAATTGCTCCACTCAAATAATGTAGCATTTGACTTATGAAAATGCTGTAGTGCCTTCTTCAGATCCCATCCGTTAATATCAAGCACCTCATTTAATTCCCAATCGATAAAATCCTTTGTCTCACGAAGGGATAAATAAAAATCCCGATTTCGCACATAGATAAATCTGACATCGTAATCACTGTCCGGCGAAGCAAATCCCCAGGCTCTGCTGCCTGATTCAATCACATGTAGAACCCTGATATTTTCTTTTTCTTCAATTTCTTTCATCTTCATTCGTACCAGTTCTTCTACCGGTCCGTCAAAATTGTCATATTTCATCGCGAATCACTCTTTCATTTATCGTCATTACCAAATCCTGAACCTTGTCCATATCCGGCTCCTCCGGCAAGCCGGTATGCTCAGATGCATAGTGCAGACGCTTTTCAAAATCTGCCAGCATATCATAAAAACTATCCTGGAATGTTCCGTCTTCCTTCTGGTATTTTCCAAAACGAATATCCATCAGCAGATCATGCTCTTTAGCCCTGTACGTGTTAATCTCGCCCTTTTCCAATATATCAAGTGCCATCATAAACAACCTGATAAGATGCATGGCATGTTTATTTAAATGAAGATCATCCTTCTTCTTATTTCTCTTACCTATCTTCTCATAGTCCCTGACAACATTGGACATCGTATTCCACATGCCTGCATAATCTCTGAGCGGATAATGGATCATATTTGCATTCACAAAAATCTCTGTTTCAAGTTCCGGATTTACTGCCTTATCAATAAAAATTTCCAGACTTCCATTCTCAAAATTCTTATAGCTCGAATTAAATCCCTGCATGGCGTTTTTCACGGAATTAAAGATATGTTGTTCCTTTTCACTCTGTGGAAAAGTGTCTCTGGCCAGGGCATTCTGCAATCTTCGAAGTTGTGCATCTGCATATCCGCCAAATGACTGAATCGCTCTTCTTGACAAAAACAATCTTTTATGATCCAGCAGCATCTGTCCAATATCATTCAGATATAAATAGTGCTCCGGATTAAGTCCAAGTAATTCTATCGTGTTGGGATTACAGCTAAGAAGCAATGTAATAACCTTATTAAATGCATAAATAACAGTATCGGTATTATCATCTACATACTGTTCAAACTGTGTTAACCCAATCAGGTCGGATTTCTGATTAAGCGTAATTCCTCTTATGTCAATATCGCTACCATCTATATCCGTTCCATAAGAATAACTTCCGGCAAGTCCAAGGAGGATTACATGCTTTCCCAGATGCTCATTATCCTTAATAAATCCGTATTCCGTGCTATTCAGTATCTCTTTATAATCTGCCAAAGCAGCTCCTCCTTTCAAAACGATTCAGCCATATCCTCCGGACAATTATAGTCATAATAAAGCAGAGCCGTTACAAACTTGCTCCTTCTTTTTAATCTGCCGTCAAAGTCTCGGGTCCACCGGTTCGCTTTCAAGCGCAAGCACCCCAAACGCGCATTCATGCACTCTGTACAGAGGTTCGCCATTGACAAATCTCGTCAGCGATTCCATGCCGAGAGAAAACTCTTTGAGCGCAAGCGCCCGCTTACGGCTGAGGGAGCGCACCTTCAGGCGTTTCAGATGATCGGGCTCGAGATACTCCGCACCGTATATGATGCGCAGATATTCCCGGCCTCTGCACTTCACCGCGGGCTGTAACAGCTTGATTCCCTGCTTTGCGGTATAGGTTTCGGGCTTTACGACCATGCCCTCGCCGCCGTTTGCGGTCAGATCAAGCCACCATTCAACGCCTGCCCGGACACTGTTCTCATCCTGGGTATCAACGCAAAGATACGGTGTTTCCATAAATATCGGATCAACTCCTGTGATATATCTGCGGATCGTGTCCATATGCCAGACATGCTTTTCATCAGAAAACACCCTTCCTTCACAGGCAAGAATATGAAAAGGAGCAATGCGGTAGTCATCGATGGTATTCACTGTCCAGCAATACTCCCGATACGCCTTCCTATACCGCTCAACATCTTCCCGTTTTGTCTGATATCGCTGCAAAAGCATATTCGGGTCAACATTCTGCCCTGACGTGAGCCTATCCACCTCATATGCGTGATTCTGCCGTTCACAGGCTTTCTGAAGGGCTCTGACTGCCGCAGAGAGTCCGCCGATACCCGCGTTTCCGGTAGGGGCATACTGCGAGCGTATCAGGCTTTGCGCCTTTTCCGACCAGGGCATGAGCTCCGTATCAAGACACACCCAATCGGTCTGAAAATCATTCCAGAAACCTGTTTTTGTCAAAACAGCGTCCAGTCTGTCAAGGAGTGTACCTTCCGTACTCAACTCATCAAAAAAACGTCTGCCCGTTCTGGTATAGATAATGCCCCGTGAGCCGTCCGTGATGCCAAATCGGTTCAACGCCGTTTCAGGTGTCCTGCAAAGGATTACCACCGCACGCGACCCCATATGCTTTTTCTCGCAGATGACATTTGTGATACCATTGCTTCTGTAATATTCAAACGCCTGCAGAGGATGTTCCAGATAGCCGTCAAGCCCGCTGGTTTCGCAGGGAGACATGGTAGGCGGCAGATAGATCAGCCAGTGAGGGTCCGCCGCAAAGCGCGTCATGATCTCCAGCGCTGCCGCCGCATTGTTTTCATGAATATCGATGGCGGGCATCAGCTCAGTCTCGATATGCAGCTTTTTGTTAAAGTCCCCGACAGTGAGCATATCGCCCATATCGGCGTCAACAGGATCTTCCAGCGGCTTTACAGGCTCATAATACTGCTGCAGCGCGTCAATATCGACAATCTCCCTTTCGGGGTAGCGCAGAGCAGTCAGCCTGCCGCCGAACACGCAGCCTGTATCGATGCAGTATGTGTTATTCTGGGACTTGACTTCTCTTCCCGCAATATGTCCGTAAACCACCGCCCCGCGCCCTCTGTAATCGGCAGCCCAGTCAAGGCGGACAGGCAGACCGTAGGAGTCCATCTCTCCCGTGGTCTCGCCGTAGAGGCAGAATTCCCGCACTCTCGCCGAACCTCTGCCGATATAATTCTGTTTCAGGCCGGCGTGGGCGATCACAAGCTTTCCGTCATCGAGCACATAGTGACTGATAAGGCTGTCGAGAAACTCGGCAGCTTCGGCCTTGAACTCGTCCCCCTGCGCGTCGAGCTCCGCAATGGTCTTATCTATGCCGTGGGTCATGGCAACGCGCTTGCCGCGCAGATATTTGAGCAGCTTCACATCGTGATTGCCCGGAACGGCAATGGCATTCCCGGTTTTCACCATATCCATCACAAGGCGCAGCACATCTGCATTCCGGTTTCCTCTGTCGCAGAAATCGCCCAAAAACGCAGCTTTTCTGCCGTCCGGATGGGAAAAAACACCCTCGTTTTTCACATATCCGAGCTTCTGGAGCAGCAGTTCCAGTTCGTCACAGCAGCCATGAATATCGCCGATAATATCGAAGGGACCGTGTTCGTCTTTCCTGTCATTCCACAGCCTGACCCGGACAATTTCCGTATTTTCCAGCTGCTCCAGAGAATTAATCACATATACAAACCGGAAGCCCTCGCGCTTGAGTCCCTTGATACTGCGCCTGACGTCGCGGCAATGTTGCCGGATCACACGCTCGGGCAGATTCCGTTCTGGACGCGCTTTGTTGCGCTCCTGCATGATCTCCTCGGGAAGATTCAGCACGATCGCAGCCGCATGGACATTCTGCTCTCTCGCCAGGTCAATGACCTGTTTTCTTGCGCTTTGCTGAAGGTTGGTGGCGTCTATAACGGTCAGCTTCATATTGTCTAAACGCTTGTTCGCCGCATAATACAGCAGATCAAAGGCCTCGTTTGAAGCGCTCTGGCTGTTCTCATCGTCGCAGACCATACCCCTGAAAAAATCGGAAGAAAGCACCTCCGTCGGCTTGAAATGCCTTAATGCAAAGCTCGTTTTTCCCGAAGAAGTACCGCCAATCATCGCCACAAGGCAGAACTCGGGAATCTCTATTCTATACTGATCCGTTTTGTTTTTATCCATTTTTTGTAAACACTCCCATCTGTGTAGGCGCACCCAGCGTTTCATCTATATCGCCAATACCGCTGATCTCGCAGCTATAACCGAATTTCTCGCAGATATGCCTGGTCCACTCCTGAAATTCCGCCCGGTCCCACTCAAACCGGTGATCGCCGTGACGGAACGAATTTTCCTGCATATGCTCATAGTTTGCGTTGTATTCCCTGTTGGGTGTAGTGAGAATGACCGTTCTCGGAGCGGCAAATTCAAACACGGCCCGTTCAAAGGAAGGGATTCTCATGGGCTCGATGTGTTCGATAACTTCTATGACACAGGCGCAGTCATAGCCCTCAAACCGTCTGTCACGGTAGGTCAGGGAAGCCTGCATGAGAGTCAGCTTGTTTTTGCGGTAAGGCTGCATTCGGTCAAGATGAAGGCGCTGGGCAGCCTTTTCCAGTACGCTCACCGACACATCGCAGGCGGCTACTTTCCTGATCTGCTGCTCGTTGAGCAACAACGAAGTAAGCCGGCATTCGCCGCAGCCAAGGTCGATGACGCTTGCCGCACCGCTTGCAAGAACGGCATTTTTTACCGCTTCCATACGCTGGGTATTCAGCGGAGTATGCGCTTCCTTTTCTTCTGCGCTTTCGGGATTCTCCGTGCTTTCGGGATTTTCTGCACATTCGGAAATTTCTGCATTTTCGCCCTCAACATCCTCCTCGGACAAAAGCAGATCCAACGCCTTGCGCGCATAGCTTTTTCTTGTGGTAAAATAGCGTCTTGTTATTTTTTCTATGTACGGATGACTACCAAGCCATCCCTCGCCGTGATCGAGCAGCTTCCGGATCTCGTCCTCGGAAATATAGTAATGTTTCTGCCTGTCAAAAACCGGTATCAGCACATAGATATGATTGAGCAGTTCGGAGAGCTTCACCGTACCGCTGATGGTCAGGTCGATATAGGGCGATACGCCCCATTCGGGAAAGCTGTCGTCAAGCACGGTTCGTTCCGTTCTGACCGTATATCCCAGAGGCTCAAACAGCTCTCGGGCGAGCTCCGTATCGCCATAGTCTTTCAGGGAGAAGAGACGCGCCGTCAGATTCAGAGGCGTATCCGCAAGCTCCTGACATTTATCACAGCGTCCGTTCATAGCCGTTCCGAATACACGCGCGATGGCCGTACTCATAAACGAAGTGGAAGCATACGGCCTGTCATTGACATAATCGAACAGTCCTCCGTCCCTGCTGCCCGCCTTTCCTCTTGCAAGGTCAATGGGATCTATATCAAGCAGCAGCGCCGCCGTGGTACGTTCATCGCTGACCTCGGGATAAAAGACATAAGCCTTTCCGTAAGCAAGCTCAAACTGCTGCGCGCGCTCAGGATGTTTGTGCAGCAGATAGCCCAGCTCCTGTGTGTTGTTTCCTTCATAAGTAATGGTGAATAGCAAGGGTTTTCTCTCCTTCCGTTATTTTAAGCCAACTAAAATCATAAGACAAAATAAATTTCTTACAAAAAATGCTATGCAATCCAAAACATCATGCATAGCATTTTATATTCTTAATTCAGCAATCCACATTTCATATAACATCTTCATCTGATTAACGTGATAAGCGCTAATTGCGATTTGTATTATTCATAAGCAGATATGCAGCTCCAGTCAAAAAGAAACATAAGGTCGTAATTCCTAACCAAACATAAAATGTACTATGCAAAGTAGTTCCCCAATAATTCTGTAAATAAACTTTATCATAGATATTAAAAATCATTCCAGCAAACCCACTTATGAAAAGTGTAATTGAAGCACACTTAGTAAAAAATTGTGGTACAAATATTGCCATGCAGAACAAAACAACTGATACAACAGATATAATCTGAAATACCGCTAAAAATCCACCTAATGAATCATTATATATGTACGGACTGAAAAAATCACCATCAGCCACATCCAGTCTCGATATATTGTATCTGAATGTAACAACATTTATTCCGACAATATATACAATTGCAAACAGATATTTATATATCTTGTTTACTGATTTCTGACCTACCAATAAGATACCTGTCATTGCCAATCCTACTATTAGCATTACTATCGAAATTACATCCCATAAATAATCACATGCATAAATGCAAACGCATATACAATAAAGTATTGCTACTGCCAATGGAATCCTCGCGCAAATCTTTATTTGATTATTTTCTGTTAGTTTATAACCACAATTGGGACATGCTTGTGCTTTATCTGATACTTCATGATTGCATTCCGGACAATTTATAAGCGCCACACCGTTTCTCCTTTGTTTTACCTGATTTATCTACTCAATCTGGTTTTAATTATATCTTATATCTCCCTCGATTTCAACACCAGTGATAAGCAACTTTACTCTTTTTAAAATCATAATCAATAATTTATATTTCCCCGTAATCATCAGACCACAGATCTCACTTCCTCCGTCCGCATCTGCTGCTTCTTTCTCCTCTTGTCCGCATACATCATCTGATCCGCCACATCCCGGAAGTTTTCGTCCTCAAGCGGACAGAAACCTATGGCGTAACTGATGGGAACCGTACTGGAATGATTATAGTCCCCGCACCGCTCCTCCAGATCGCGGATAAATCTCTCCGCGTCTTTGCTGTATAAGACCACAAACTCATCGCCGCCCTGTCTGTAGGCCCTTCCGTTCTCCCCCGCCGCGTCGGTCAGCAGGCGGGCAAAGCCCTGCAGCAGCTTATCTCCCGCCGAATGGCCGAGAGTGTCGTTGACGATCTTCAGGTTATTTAAATCCGCCATAAAATAATATACGGTTTCACCGCCCTGCCGCTTATCCGGATTTCTGTCTTCATGCGGATTTGCGCCTCTGTCCGTACTCAGCCGCTTTTCCAGATCCCGCTCTAGGGCATTGCGGTTATAAATATTTGTCAGATAATCGATATAGGCAAGGCGGCTGCCCGCCTCCGTGCAGAAAGCAATAATATTTCGCATACAGCCATTCTTCGAGGCGGCGGCATCCCCCGAGAGCAGTCTGGTCTCAATACTTACGGTCTCTCTGCCGTACTGCTCTTCGATATTGACCCTGACACTCTCCAGCACGATCCGCAGCTTCTCCTCAGCACTGCCGGTAAATGCCACACCGTTCTCGCAGACCCGGTATGCATACAGCCGGTATTGTTTTATCTGCCGGTAAATATCATTCAGAATCTGTACATCCTGCTTCCAGTCCAGGCTGTTCTCCGTCCTGGCAAGGCACAGAAGCGCCACCGTAAGCCTCTGTTTTTCAAAATCAAATTCCTCCAGCACCTTTTCAAAGGAATATTGATTGAATAAAGGGGTCTTCTCATCCACATATTTTTCCGTGTTTTCATTACTCAGTATGAGTCCCAGAAGAATCATGGTGCAACAGACTACCTCCACCAGTGTCTCGGGGATCAGCATCTGAATAACTGCGGTGATCACAAAGAGCGGCACCGCCAGCAGGATCGCCATTCTCTTATCCCCGTCCAGTATCCTCCAGTAACGGAGGCAGTAATACAGGATCAGGACCAGATAGATCACCAGACTGCCGTACAGCGCATAGGCCTTGGGCCCCAGGGAATAATCCGTGGTCTCCCCATGGACATAAGTGATGGGCAGCACGAGGATTCCCACAGCCGACACCGCACAGGGAAGACTGTGCAGAAATCTCACCGCCCCTGAAAACTTCAGATTTATCTCCAGATAGCTCCTCATATAGATAAACAGCAGATATATATATGCCAGTATGGACATTAAATAAACAATATGCGCCAGCAGATTCACTGCCTCCGGCACCGTATCCCTGTGGTTCACCGTGCAGATGGTGATGAGATCAAAGGATGCATTGAAAAGAGCCGCAACAATGATCCATTGGAAAATTCTGGTAGACCTGACCGGAATATGGGGTTTTCTGTAATAAAATCCGGTCATGTATATCAT
The DNA here is from genome assembly GCA_947382415.1 of uncultured Lachnospiraceae bacterium. GTDB lineage: Bacteria > Bacillota > Clostridia > Lachnospirales > Lachnospiraceae > Acetatifactor. The sequence goes on from CANCYO010000093.1 coordinate 8,472, forward strand.
GAATAAAAGACATGTGATGGATGTCTTAACCAACGCCAGCATAAAAACAAATCCTCTCCTTGCAAATACGCAATGTCGCAAATACAGACTGCCGCAAATGCAGATTACTTTTATATTATATTTCCGATGTTACCGGCGGTGCCCCTGTTCAGCTT
>CANCYO010000094.1 GCA_947382415.1 uncultured Lachnospiraceae bacterium
AAGGAATATAAATTTTTTGCAAATTTAGGCTTGACTTTTCATAGCTGGTCTCCATGTTTAATAAATACTAATTTTATCAATAATCAATTTGAAAATGGCAAGAAACATTTCTGTTTCATCAAAAAATTTTTGTTTTAGCAAAGGGTATTTGTTCATCATTTCGTCCCTAATCATAATGGAATTTTCAACTTCTGCTTTTCCATTAACTCTTATCCATTTGCGTGTGTTCACATTATAGCTTGCTATTTCAATCTGTGGATTTCCGACTAAATCAGAATAAACATTTTTCCGCTTATCTGTAGCAATATATAACGCCTTTTTATTTGAATAAATCATACCAAAAGGTCTTAATTTTGGCTGGTTATTCATTGATGTTGCCAAAAAGAAATATCCACACCCGCATATAAACTTATAACAATTATCAATAGATACATCAATACTGTTTTCTGCATTTTCTTGAATATCTTCATTTAGTAGAAAATCAGTACTGCATTCAAATAATTTGCTTAATTTAATAAGTTTGTCCGTTTCAGGAAAACTTATATTAGTTTCCCATCTTGAAACAGACTGACGGGATACATTTAATATTTCAGACAATTTTTCTTGTGTAATACCTTTTTTCTCACGTAGCAACGCTAATTTTTCGCCTGTTGTCATTTTCTCACTTATTATATCTTTTTATTAACAATATGTATAGCAAGTTAAGATTGCTGAATGTAAACTTTTGAGTGCTTTTCAATATTTTTGTCAAACTACCCAATGTGAATATTTTACCACAACAACACACACAATTCCATTAAATTTTGCTTAATCGTCCTTTATCGCCCTTTGCCTTATTTTTTGCAATCATCATCTGCCTTGCCCATTCCCTCTGTTCGGTGCTGACCGTCCTCGGCTTGCGGTAGCTGACGTGTGATTTCGGAAAGGAATAGGTTTTAGATATCTTGTCCTGCTCTGTCAATTTGTATATGTCGGGGAAGTCGGCAACAAGCGTGTCAAGTATGTCCCAAGAGGAGCTTGCAGAACTGTTGGGCGTATCGCGGCAGGCGGTCAGCAAATGGGAAAACGACAGCGGCTATCCTGAAACGGAAAGAATGATCCGGTTAAGCCAACTATATCACATAAGCTTGGACTATCTGGTAGGAAACGAGCCGGAAGACATTGTTGACACCACGACCGTCAATGGCTTTTATGTCAGTCGAGAGCTGGCCGGGAGCTTTTTAACCTATCAAAAAACAAAGTTTGTCAAAATAGGTGTCTGCATACTACTGGCATTTTTATCTGGCGCGCTTTCTTATTCGGATGTGTATTACAGAGGAGTTGGTAATGTAGTCAGCGCTTTTCTTTTGATCCTTATAATTGTTTTGATCCTCCACCTCGCCATATCCGGCAATCCCTATAAAAAAATATGGAGGGAATCATTGACTTTTGATCCGGAAGTGCTGAAAGAACTGCGTATTGCCTTTGCAGAGAGCAAAAAAATGTACCTGACAATGCTGATGAGCGGCGCTTTTGTATTTTTGACAGGCTTTCTGCTCCTGCCGGAGCTCTATTGGGCAGTACCAGATGATTTGCAGCATCTCCTGTATGCTCTGGGAGACGGCATCTCTGGTATCGGCGGATATTTTGCAGTCTATGCATGGGGTATATGGCGCGCATATAAGATATTGACCATGAATGAAGATTTTCACAGAAAAAAGGTATGCTCTTTATTATTAATCGTTTCTGTCCTGCTGGCCGGCTGCAAACCAAATATAAACAATAATGAAAACGAAAAATTATCGCGTGTCGAGATTCAAACTCCTGACGGCACAAATGCCGCAACTCTGGACAAACAAACCCAATCGGATATGATAGACTTTTTTTGATGAGGAAGCTTGGGAGCTGTACCCTGATACTGCTCCCGCTCAAACCCTGATTCCTAAATTCATCATAGAGCTCTATCAGGAAAAGACCCATACTGTAATAAAATCAGAAAGTTCGGATGACTATGAAAAAATAATGACTTATACCGTATATGACAACTCCGATATTGTTATGGTTCATATAAGTCCGGATACTGCTAAAGCTCCGCTTGTTTCAGAAGAATATCTGACCTTTTATTATGTGGGATCGGAAAACTTTTTTACCGCCTTAGAAAACGCGGCAGAAAGCCTCTGACCTGTCAGGAAAAACGAATATGTGCTTTATATGTCAAGCAAAATAAGCCGCAAATTACGACATGCACCGACAAGGAGATATCAAATTGAGTGATAACGGAAAAATAGCAATCCACTTGGAAAGCCTGCTGGCAGCTTCCGGTTTAAGCAAAAATAAGTTCTGTCAAAAAGCTGAAATACAACGCTCACAGCTAAACGGTTATTTAAACAGCTCCATTACCCGGCTTGACACAGATGTGCTGGCCCGAATCTGCCGGACACTGGACTGTTCCATAGCCGATTTATTGGAATATATCCCTCCCGAAGAATAGCCAAAAGGACAGCTTTACTCCATGTTTCAAGCTGTCCTTTCAATTTTGTGTTATTGAGCTTTTACATATCTTTTTGCCAATACTCTTATAATTTTACAGATAATCCTCCGACCATTCCCCTTCGCCCTCGGTGGCTCCTGCGGTCTTAATCTCCTCTCCCACTTTCACAAGAGACCATTTTACAAAATTCCCGGGAATAATGTTCTCCGTCCGAAACTGTTCCGCGCTGCCCTGTGCCGCAGTGACCATGACAGTACCTTCCTTGAGGCTTGCCAACGCGTCGGCCTTATCCACCTGACTGACTATAAAATACCCGTTCTCACCCGTTTTAACTTCACCGTTCACGGTAATTATCTTTCCGGTAAAAAGCCTGAACTCTGCGATTTTCCCGGCATTCTCAGATTTCTCCGCCTTCTCGGCATTCTCGATATTCTCCGTCTTCTCAACATTCTCCGCCTTCATCTCCGACACATTCTTCAGTGCAAGCGTTTGCACTGTCATGCTGCCGTTACCGCGCACCACCGCATTTTCCACAACCGTCAGATCACAGGCTCCCGTCACGGCCCCCGCGATATCCACCCGGCCCTCCAGTGTCACCGCTGTGCCTGCAGGCGCGTTCAGGGCATTGATCCCCGTCTCGTACAGCCACAGCGAGGCTCCGTTTTTCAAATTAACTCCGGGGCCTGCCGTCGTCTTATTGTCCAACTTCACATTGCGCACTTGCAGACTGCTTCCGTCCAGTGTGACAGAACCGGAGAGTGCAAGAGTGCGGCGTTCACCTCCTGCCCCGCACAACACCAACTGCTTGCCTTTGGCAGGCTGGGTAAACACGCCCGCAGAGGGAACATCCTTCTCCAGCCGCAGCACAAATTTCTCAGCGGCCATATCGTTGACATAATCTATGGCGTCATTGATGCGCACGAAGCCAACCTGTCCCTCGGCAACCGCATTCATACAGCTCTCATAGTCCAGGGTATTCGCAAACACCGTAACAATAGGTGCTCCAAGCTTTACCGCAGCGCCGTCCCGATAGAGCGCATAATCCGTGGCCTGCGCCATCTGCAGACGGCTGACATTTGCCCTGGGCGCATTGTTCAGAATCTTCTGTCCTTCGACATATGCCTGCGCCTGTCCGCCCTTGAGAGGATTCAGCACAAGTCTGGTTCCGTCTCCGGTAATATCGCCCTTAATCGTGACACTTTTGGCCAGATCATAGGTCAGCATATTACCCGGCTCAGGGCAGATATCCGTCACAGCGATAGTTCCGGTAACCTGAAGTTCGCTGCCAAGCACAAGCTTTGTCACCTTCAGATTTCCACTGAGCTTTTGCTGCCCTCCCGCGGTCAGCTCCAGGCAGGATCCTGTGCTGCCTGTGACGCTTCCCAGATTGTCTATCGCTCCGCCGGCCGGAACGGTCAGGGTATATTTCGACACATTGGCCGTGATCACCAGCGCATCGTCAGTTCTGTCATTCTTCACTTTGCGCAGCACATTCTGAAACGTCACATTTCCGGTCAGTTTCAAATTGCCGGTGGTGCGGATGCGCTGTCCGGTAAAGGTAAGCGCCTTGTAGGTTCCCGCTCCGGGAAACGGCACGGCCCCCTTCACATAAGTCTCCTCCCGCACATCCAGTCTGTAGGAAGCCCCGGCATTCCTGCGTCTTGCGATCTCTGTTTTGGCATCCGCCAGAGTCGCATATTCTCCAAGGCTGATCTCGCCGCTCTCCGCTAAAAGGTACAGCGTGATGGGCGTAGTAAGCGTCCCCTGCACCTTGAGCGCATTGCCCTTGCGATACAGATCAAGCTCCCGATCCTCGTGATCCAACAGCCGGTACTGTGTGGCATAACTGCTGCCGGACACGCTAAGCAGTGTGGTTCCCTGCGTCAGCGCAACTCTGTTTCCTGATTTATCCTGTACTTTAACTGTAATACGGTCATCGCTGTGCAGCACCGTATCTTTGACAGCCGCCTTCTTTTTCTGCGTCAAAACCAGCGTTGTATACCTGTCCGCCTCCAGCGTCTTCTTCACGGTAAAATTCCCGCCGGCCTGCAGGGAAGCGCCTTCTCCCATGGCAAGCGTTCCTACCGTCACAGCTCCGCTTGCATTCAGCGCAGAATTCTGTGCCAGCGTCAACTGCCAGCTTGCGCCGGAAAGTGTACCCACACTCAGGTTCACATTTGCTCCCAGATTCAGATTTGCCGTCAGCGTGGCATTCTTGGTGGCCTTAAGCATCACCTGCCGCCCCTCGGTGCCGCTCTCTATCGTCAGGCCCGCATATTTTCCCTTGCCGGGCATGGTCAGCGTTCCCGTCACCGTAAAATCATCTGTGAGTACCACACGATAGCTCATGCTCTTGTGCTTGCGGTTGTTGATCTGAGCCACCACATCGCTCCACTGGGCATAGGCACCCAGCAGTTCATTCTCCTCATAGAGCTGCAGAACCTCCGCTCCCACGTAGATTGCACCGCTCTTTTTATAACAGATCTGCTTCTCTCCAAAGACGGTAAATTGCTCCGCCCGGGCCTTCGACGCCGTAAGCAGTTTGGTCCCCGCTGTAAAATACCGCTCACTGAATGCGCCGTCCGATTCCTCAAACTGCCTTAGATTCAGCACTCCGTTCACAGTGCCGTTGATCTTTACATTGGGAAAAGTTCCCTCCGCCGGATAATAAAGCGTTCCCTGCTCTCCGGCTGTCACATTGGTCACCGTAAAATTCCTGCCGGAAGCGAGATAGACGCTGCCCTTTTCCAGATTCAGATTCGCAATGCCCGTCATATGATTGTTCAGCGTCAAGCTGCCCTGCACCTCAACATTCTTGAAGGTCTGCAATACTCCCTGCACCTCGATATCACCCTCCAACACCAGACTGCCCGAGGAACTGCCTTTCACAGCGCCGAGGTTTCTTGTCTCTTTCAGAGTCAGAAGTTTTCCCTTGGTATTAAAATTCAACGGATTCCTGCTGCCATTTACAACTAACATTGCGGGCTCGATGGTAAGCGCCGTGGCCAGATTAATTGTACCGCCGGAAAAAGTGAGCACACCGCCATCCTTTGCCGGTTTCAGCGTAAGCTTTGCCGCCTTGGAAGGCATGGATGTGCCTATCATTCCATTCTCCGCCACCGTGACGGTATATTCCAGCAATTTGTCTCCCGATCCTTTAAATGCCGCAAGCAGGTCATTCCAGCTCTTATATGCACCAAAATCCGCACCATGGCTGTCTGTCACCCGAAACAGGATATCCCCGTCCTGAACATCATTGCCGCTCACATCCCCCGAATGGGTTCCCAACAGATCTGCGCCCAAGATATCGTCGCTATCATCCGGATCCGTACCGTCACCCATTTGCGCATCATCCGCATCAAAGCTGTTTATATCCGCATTCCATACATTACTCTCCGCCGAACTGACGAAGGCCATGGAAAAGATCATCGAAAACGACAGAAGCCACGTCAGTGTCCGTCTGATTACTCTATTTTGTATCATTGCATTATCACTCCGATTATGATGTTATATTTCAGATTACATTTATGATTTTATCGTTTTTATTCATAAAAAGCAATGCTTTCCGTAAAACACCATACATTACCAGACACAGATGCCCATATATCAAAAAAGACCGAACACCCAACGGATGGCCGGTCTCTTCATCTTGTACATAATCAATTGATCCAAAATTAATCCTGAACGTAGGGCATCAATGCAACGTGACGCGCTCTCTTGATGGCAACGGTCAGCGCTCTCTGATGCTTTGCGCAGTTGCCGGTGATACGGCGGGGAAGAATCTTTCCTCTCTCGGAAATGTACTTCTTCAGCTTTGCGGTATCCTTGTAATCGATCACATTATCTTTGCCGCAAAATACGCAGACTTTCTTTCTTCTGCGCATTCCGCCTTTTCTTCTCATAGGAGAATCGGATTTCTCTGCTTTATTGTAAGCCATGCTATTGCCTCCTTTTAAAATCAAAACCTAGTTAAACGGTAATTCCTCGTCTATGCCGTCAGGGATGTTCATGAAACCGTCTCCCGCGCCGGATGCCGGAGCAGGTGTCCCGCCTCCAAAGCCTCCGCCGTTGCCGTAACCGCCGTTAAAGCCTCCCTCGTTCTGGGATGCGGCGTTCTTGCTCTCCGCGAATTCAATCTCGTCCACCATGACGCGGACACTGTATACCATCTGGCCTTCCTTGTTGGTATAATTGTCATTCTGAACACGACCGCTCAGAACAATCTTGGTTCCCTTGTGCAAATAGCGTTCAATAAATTCTGCCTGTTTGCCAAAGGCCGTGCAGTTAAAGAAATCTGCGTCCGGCTCACCGTCGCGCTTGAATCTTCTGTCCACAGCGATGGAAAATCTCGCAACCGCAGTCTGGCTGGCTCCCTGTGAATATCTCACCTCGGGATCTCTGGTTAAACGTCCCATAAGAATTACTTTATTCATAATTGTTTCTCGCTTTCTTTATGCCTCGTCCTGTCTAACGCACAAGAATCTGATGACATTGTCCATGATGCGGACACGGCTCTCGATCTCTGCGGGAGCTGTGCTCTCAGCCTCAAACCTGATGAAATAGTAGAAAGCTTCTTTCATCTTCTGAACTTCGTAGGCGAGTCTCTTCTTGCCCCACTCGTCCACCTCTGTAATGGTACCGCCGAATCTCTCAACAAGAGCCTTGCACTTGTCCACAACTGCAGCTCTCTCGTCATCTTCGATCTTAGCGCTGACCACAACGGCTAATTCATACTTGTTCATGCTTTGTTTCCTCCTTTTGGTCTCTGGCCCACCTCTGCGTGTGAGCAAGGAAATTTGTATATCACGAAGATTTATATTAACATGAAACCCCAATAAATGCAAGGGTTTTACAGAATTTGCCTGATATTTTTTTCCAACAGCCTGCGCGCAATCATGATCTGATGGCCACATCCTCTGCATTTTAAGCGAAAATCCGCGCCCACGCGCAGTACCTCCCACTCGCTGCTCCCACAGGGATGCTGCTTTTTCAGCTTCAATACATCTCCTACATGGATATCCATAAAATCACTCCTTCTCACAAATTTCCCGCGCAAAAATCCTTTGCCATGCCGAAAAACTCCCGCAAAAGATTGTTGGGCAGCATAGTCGGATAAGAATCCGCCGCCAGTCCCTCCACATGGACATATCCTTTCTTTTGGGCAATCTTCATCGCCCGGTATACATGGAAATTGTTGGTCACGATCACCACCCGGTCCTGTGTCCTGTCGAGGAGATTGGCACTGAACTCCAGATTTTCATTGGTATCTGTGGAAGCGCCCTCCTGCAGGATCCTCTCCGGCTCTATGCCTGCCGCCTGCAGATACCCGGCCATTCCCTCAGCCTCTGATATAGGTTCATCGCTGCCCTGCCCGCCGGATACCACCACCTTCGTGTCCGGATTATCTTTCAGATAGGCCAGCGCCGCATCCAGACGCTTCGCCAGCACATAACTGGGGCCTCCGTTTTTCCACTGCGCGCCCAGCACGATCACCACATCCGCTCCCGGCTTCGCACGCTGCCCAAAGCCGCTGAAGATCAAACCCTCCACACACACAAACAAAAGCATTCCCAACAAGGCCACCGTCAGGAATCCTCTTCTGATCCATTTGGGAATGCGCTCTGCCTTCTCCGGACACAAAAACAAATATGACATTCCCGTCAATCCCAGGGCGATCACTCCCCAGATCAGAAAGAACAAGGTTCCATATCCCATAAAAAACAAGATACTCAGACAATACAACATACAGAGTGCCGCCAAAATGCCTGTCAGCGCTCCCGCCGCAATCCTTACTCCGGATATTCTCTTTCGCCCTCTCCTGTCCAGCCGGATGATCTTCCGCGTCTGTTCAAAGGGTATTAAATTAGTCTCTTTCCTGCGCTTTCGTAATTTCATACCAACACTATAGCATAGAAAACCTCAGGTTCTCAATAAAACCTTTCTTAAGATTTTATAATATGATATAATGAATTTCTAAAGAACACCCGTTAAAGCAGCAAATTTTTGGAAATGCAGGAAAATGATCTCCGGAAAGGAAGGAAAAGTCATGACAGAAGCAGTTCGGGAATTAAATCAGATCATCAATCAGTATGACAATATTGTTTTTTTCGGGGGCGCCGGCGTATCCACCGAGA
>CANCYO010000095.1 GCA_947382415.1 uncultured Lachnospiraceae bacterium
CGCTGATCACCATATCCATACTGGCAGTTTTTACGATATTATATCTCTCCGTGTCGGAGCACTCTCTGCGCACGAATCTCATACTCTCCTTTGAGCATGATTTCGACACTCTGGTAAACAGTCTGGAACAGCAGCCCACGCTGACCCATCAGTTTCTCCTTCGCATGGAACAGACCAATGACTATATGATCTTTCTCTGGGACAACGAAAAGCCGCTGACCTTCAACCGGATTAAATCCCACGATCCCTATGTCCAAACCGCCCGGAAGATCTATGAAGCCTATCTGGAGGAGACAAACGCCTCCCTGGCATCGGGCTCCACCTCCGCATCCTTCATCCTCTCTCACGGAGACCGGATGAACACAGGGATTGGTTATATCTACCCCGGACAGATGAGCGCTGCCGAAAAAGTTCTGGCGCTGCGGCAAAATGAGGGCCTTGTCCTTCTGGTGATCTCCCCCAACACAGACTTTCACAGCCGTATTCTGCAGCAGCGGCTTCTCTTTCTGCTGCTCTCTCTGGCGGGCGGCCTGCTTCTCACCCTGGCCTCGTGGCTGTTCACCGGCAGAATGCTCCGACCCCTCCGCGAGAATCAGGAGAGACAGCTTGCGTTCATCTCAGGAGCCTCCCATGAGCTGCGTACGCCGTTAGCAGTCATCGTGTCCGCCGCCGAGGCCCGCCCTCCCCGTTTTGAGGAGACGGTAAAGTCGGAAGCGCTGCGCATGGGCCGGCTGGTGGAGGAACTCCTGACCCTGTCCCGGCTGGACAGAAGCAGACTTTACGAAAATCCCAATAAAGCGTCCGCCGGACCGCTTTGCAGGGAGACTCTGGAACCCGACACCTTTCTCATGAATTTCTGCGAACAGACGGAGCATTATGTGTCGTCCCATGGAAAAAAACTGTGTCTGAGCCTCTCCGACGAGAGCTTTCCGTCCATACGGGCCGACAGGGACAAGCTGTATCAGCTCCTTGAGATCCTGCTGCAAAACGCCATGGCCTACACCGGAAGCGACGGCGTTATCACGCTCTCTCTGACCATGGGGCCTCCCGCCGGATATGTCTGCTTTCAGGTAGCCGACAACGGAATCGGTATCCCCGACTCAGAGAAGGACAAAATATATGAGCGCTTCTACAGAGTAGACAGCGCTCATCATTCCAGAGAACATTTTGGTCTCGGCCTCTCCATCGCAAAGGAGATCGTGGAGCTGCATCACGGACGGATCCGCGTCACCGACACCCCCGGCGGAGGCGCCACCTTTCTGTGCAGCTTCCCGGCCTGAGCAGACTTCCAAACCGGTCTGTCCCGTTACGCACCCGATTCCCGTAACACATTTTATTCTACAAGCTGCAGCAGTTTGCCCGCCTCCTGTGCCATGGCGGAAGAAACCTGCTCGCTGTTGTTGGATATCTCCACATTGCGGTTTACCACATCCGATATATGTTCCAGTCCTTTCATTGCCTGTGATACGATAGACACATTTCCCCGCACCATGTCTGAGATCTGTCTGACACTGCTGCTGGCTTTCTCAATGCCGTCCGCCATGCTGTCGAACTGTCTCACAGTCTGCTCTGTGATCTTCTTGCCATCCTCCACAGCCTGAATGGAGCTCATGATCAGCTCTCCTGTCTCTCTTGCAGCCTGAGAACTCCGGGCAGCCAGCTCTCCCACCTGGCTTGCCACCACGGCAAAGCCCTTGCCCATCTCCCCGGCTCTGGCCGCCTCGATGGAAGCGTTCAGGGACAACATATTGGTCTGCTGGGCAATGGCGTTGATATCCCCGATAATCTTCTCGATCTCCATGGAGGTACGGCTGATCTTCTCGATAGACGCCGCCAGCTCCTCCATCTGCCTTCTCCCGGCCATCATATCCTCCACCGTCTGTTCCGTGGTGAGAGACACGTCTGTAGAGGCATCCGCGCTGGCGTTCAGTTCGTGTACCAGCTCCGCCATGGTATTCTTCAGATCTTTGACCACCGCCTCCTGCTCTTCTGTACCGCTGTGCATTGCGTGAGCGTTTTTCAGCGTCTCCTGCGACACGCCCTCAAGTCCTGAGCAGACAGCCTTGATATTGTCGATCAGAGTCAGATTGTTTTCCACGTCCAGTTTCTGCCGCTCCAGCAGCTCCTGATTCTCATTCATCTTCACGCAGATGCTCTCCACCATCTTGTTGATGCTTGCGCTGAGCGCCTCGAACTCATGATTGCCTTTCTCGTCTACCGTCACTGAGAAATTGCCGTCCGCGATCACCTTCATGGAGTCCGCAATACGGTTGATTCCCGTCACAATATCCCGATCCACCATACGGTTGATCATATACAGCAAAATAAAGAATATGATAAACATGCTGACTGACACCACCAGCGTCTGACTCCACCTCTGGCTGTAATACTCCCTGGAGGGCATAAAAGTACCGATCACCTGCCCGTCATACTCTTCCGTCACATAATATCCGGTGACGCCGTCCACCTTAGCCCGGCCCTTCTCCGCTCCGGATATGTCCAGCCCGGCCTGTGCCGCAGGCTGTCCCACAAGCTGCTGATCCGGATGTGCCGTGATCAGACCGGTTGCCTTATCGATGGCAAATATGTATCCGGTGCTTCCGAACTCAATATCCTTTAACACTACATCCAGGGCCGTACCTTTGAGTATATTCTCCAACACCTCCGGCCGGATGCCCACCTGAACCAGGCCTGCTCCGTCACGTCTGGCCACGCCCACATACTGCATCAGAGTCCCCTCCGCCGCATTCAACTGAGGCTCCTGTACGATCACCATGGAAGGGTTGTCTATGATCTCCAGAAAAGCTGCCGACTGTTCGCCGCTTCCCATGTCAAAGCCTACATAGGCGTCAATTGTACTGTGAGTAATAATCCCCTTGGCGTCAATGACATGCAACTCATTGACCATCAGATCCTCCCTGATCTGATCCATCTTTTTCTTGTTGTTGATGAGCGTGGGATCCATGCGAATCATCTCAGCAAAGGCATTGGTCTTTGCCAGGCTGTTTTCCCCCAAATTCTCCGTCAGATGCTCCACTTCCTCCTGATTGCTCAAAAGGCGTTCCTTGACAGCTTCCAGCTTATCATAGCTGTCTTTGGTGTTCGTGCTCTTCGTCACAACAGTCTGCAGGCCGAAGATGGCTACCACAGTGACAATCAGAGCCACCGCCATGTAAATGCACAGATTCTTTGTGAAAACTTTCTTCATAGGTTTCCCCTCTCTTCCCGTATATTTATTTGTGTATATTCCTTAAGGCCTCACCTGTCCGCTTCCCACCACTGTGTATTTGTATGAGGTGAGCTCCTTAAGCCCCATGGGGCCTCTGGCATGAAGCTTCTGGGTACTGATGCCGATCTCCGCGCCGAATCCAAACTCAAATCCATCCGTAAAACGCGTGGAAGCGTTCACATAGACGCAGGCAGCGTCAATCTCGTTCAAAAATCTGGCTGCTGCTTCCTCGTCCCCTGTGACAATACACTCGGAATGCTTCGTGCCGTATTGATTGATATGGGCAATGGCAGCCTCAAGGGAATCCACCGTCCGAATGGAGATGATATAATCCAGATATTCTCTTCCGTAGTCTTCCTCCGAGGCGGGAACACAATCTTGGATGAGCTTGCAGGCCTCTTCGTCTCCCCGCATTTCCACATGATTTTCCCTCAGGCTCCGGGCCAGCACCGGAAGAAATTCATCTTTCACATCTCTGTGTACCACCAGACTCTCGCAGGAGTTGCAGACGCCGATGCGCTGAGTCTTCGCATTGATAATAATCTCTGCGGCCATCTCCAGGTCGGCTGCTTTATCCACATAGACATGACAATTGCCAATGCCCGTCTCGATGACCGGAATGGTACTGTTCTCCACGACGCTGCGGATCAGCCCCGCGCCGCCTCTGGGAATCAGCACATCCACATACCGGTTTAATTTCATCAGCTCTGCGGTGACGCTTCGATCCGTGTCCTCGATGAGCTGTACGGCATCCTCCGTAATGCCGCTTTGGCGCAGCGCTTCCCTGAGAATTCCCGTGATGGCTACATTGGAATGAATTGCGTCGCTTCCGCCTTTTAAGATCACCGCATTACCCGTCTTAAAGCACAATCCGAAGGCATCCGCCGTCACATTGGGACGGGACTCATAAATGATACCGATCACTCCAAGCGGCACCCGTCGCTTCTCGATGTGCAGGCCGTTCGGTCTGTCAAAACGCTCCAGAACCTCCCCTATACAGTCGGGAAGTTCCGCAATCTGCAAAAGCCCCTCCGCCATGGCCTCGATGCGCGCGTCCGTGAGCCGCAGTCTGTCCAAAAGTCCCGAATGCATACCGCCTGCCTCCCCGGCGGCGATATCCTCCGCATTGGCCAAAAGCAGCGTCTCCCGGCGCTCTCTCAAAAGTTCGGCCGCCCGTATCAAAACACGGTTTTTATCGTACGTCCGGGCCCGCTGAAGCTGATATCTGGCTTCTGACGCCCTCTGTCCCATCAAATTCAGATCCGTCATGCTCTCCTCCTCTCAATAACCGTACGATTCATTTTCTGCATTTATACACAAATTACCTGATATGGCCCTGTATCCTGCTCCCCGCAGGGAACCTCTTCCACAAGCTGGCAGGCATATCCCACGCCAATGGTACGCAGCCGCAGTCCGGGCCTGTTCCACAGAAAGCGATCGTAAAAGCCCTTTCCGTAACCCATGCGGTTGTTCATCCGGTCAAAGGCCACGCCGGGCATCAGCATCAATACCTTTTCCACATTCCCCGCGTCATACACATATTGCTCAGTGTTCCCGCAGGGTTCCCTGATCTCTTTATAACCGGGCCGCAGTTCGCCAAGGCTCCGCACACGGTAAAACTGCAGCTCCTCCCCTTCCACTTTGGGAAGGTATAAGGCCTTGCCCTGGCGCAACGTCTCCTCCAGAATCTCATCCGTGTCTATCTCGCTTCCGTAAGCGGCAAATCCAAGCACCGCATTTGACAAATAATACCACTGATGCCCCAGAATGCGCTCTGCAAGCAGCACGGAAGCCCTTGTTCGCTCAGATTCAGAAAGCTCTGCCCGAAGCTGCAGACAGCGTCTGCGCAATTCCTTCTTGGCCGCGGACAGTTCATCACTCTGTTTTGCCCCCATGTTTTCCTCCATACTTTTCGCCCAGATTCTCCACGGTGCCATCCTCCCGCTGAATGCTGATATTGTCAAGCTGCGCCTTCAGATTGCCGCGCACACTCTCCACATATTCTTTTCTGAGCCTGGCCTGCTCAGCCCGCTCCTCCTCTGACAGCCCAGTCTCCTGAGACTTGTGATACAGCTCATTAATGCGCTTTATACGCTCATCCATATTCATATCAATACCCTCATATCTCCGGACAAAACCTCCGGTCCCGGCCGGTCTTTACGAGTTATGTAAATGCTCCACAAAGCTGGGAAGATCAAATCCCTCGTCGGGATGCGCCACAAACAACGTCCCCCGCTTCTCTCCGGCAAGAATCTCATGCAGCACCCCGATGTCACTGCTGTTTGCGATCACCATGTCCACATTGGATCTGGTAGCGATCCTGGCCGCGATCATCTTGGTATTCATGCCGCCGGTGCCCACATCGCTGCCCGTGCTCCCCTTGCCCATATTCATGAGTTCATCCGTCAGCTCGTCCACCTGCTCGATAAACCGTGCGTCAGGATTCTTTCTGGGATCGTCGGTGTAGAGACCGTCGATATCAGACAACAGGATCAGCATGTCCGCACCCACCAGAGCCGCCACAATGGCCGAGAGCGTATCATTGTCTCCGATCTCGATCTCATAGGTGGCAACCGTGTCATTTTCATTCACAATGGGAATCGCACCCAGCTTCAGGAGTTCTCTGAAGGTATTCTGCGCATTATAGCGGTTTAAACTGTCCACAATGGTATTTTTGGTCATCAGGATCTGCGCCGCTACCTGATTGTACTCCGCAAACAGCTTCTGATAGGTGGTCATCAGCCGGGCCTGACCGATGGCGGAGCAGGCCTGTTTGACGGCCAGCGCCTCCGCATCCGACTGTGCACAGATGTCTTTTAGATGCACCGTCTTTTTCCCGGCGGCGATGGCGCCGGAGGTCACAAGCACTACCTCCCTGCCCTGATTGCGGATATCGCACAGCTCCCGCACCAGCTTTTCCATGCGGATATAATCCATATCTCCCGTCTCCGCATGCTGCAGCGAGGAAGAACCGATTTTCACAACAATTCTCTTTTTATCCCGAATACGTTCACGAAGCTGACTCATCACCTATGTCTCCCCTGTCCCCTCTCATGGACATCCATGCAAATCCCACCACACCCAACACAAAAATGAAAATCGAGATAAACTGGGAGGTGGACAGAATGCCGATCTCTCCCCGATAGTCATTGCGCAGAAATTCCACACCGAATCTCCCCGCACTGTAGAGGATCAGATACAGGAATCCCACAGTTCCCTGTTTTCTGGGTTTTCTGGCATACCAAAACAAAATCCCCGCAATGGCAAACATGCCCGCCGCAGAGATTAACTGTGTGGGGATGAGCCGGACGCCGTTGGGCGCATAGTCCGAATTGTGGAAGACTACGCCAAAGACAGAATCGGTCTCCCGCCCGTAACAGCAGCCCGCCATAAAACACCCCAGCCTGCCGAATCCCTGTGTCACGGCCACCGAGGGCAGAACAATGTCAAAATAATCCAGAAAGACCAGCTTTCTCAGACGGCTCCACAGATATCCCGCCAAGACGCCCAGAATGATTCCGCCATACACTACAAAACCATTGGATTTTAACAGGCTTAAGGGATCTCTGACAAACTCCCTCCACTCCACGATACAAAATAAAAGCTTAGCCCCCACAAAGCCCGCAAAGGCACAGCATATCGTCAGATTATATATTTCATCAGGATTCAGGCCGCGTTTCTTCGCTCTGGCCTCTCCGATAAAAAGCGCCGCGAAAATGCCGATAACGATCAGCACCCCATAAGAATGTATGGTGATGGGGCCTATGGTTAAAATGTCATTATACATACTTTTCTCCGTCTATTTCCCTATACTTTTATATCTGCTCTTCATTCTGCGGGGCATAAACCGCCGCAAGCCGTTCTGCAACCAGAAGGCCGTCCATGGCGGCGGAGGTGATCCCGCCCGCATAGCCCGCGCCTTCGCCGCAGGGATAGAGCCCCCGCACCGAAGACTGCAGCGTCTCGTCCCTGTGGATGCGAAGAGGCGATGACGTCCGGCTCTCCACACCGGAGAGAATAACGTCCGGACTGTCAAAGCCCTGAATCTGCCGTCCAAACCGTTTCATTCCCTGCACAAAAGCCTGACTGCAGGCCTGCGGCAACAGTCCGCTCAGATCCGCCCAGGCTCCCTGACCCTTATGCTGCGGAAAAACTCTATTGTTTGCATTATCCCCTAAAACCAGGCCCGTGTCAACCTCTATCGCGGGAAACAGCTTCTCCTGAGACCGGTTCTGCTCCACACAGGCCCTGAAAATACCGTATCGCTGCATGGGAATTTTTCCGCCCGCCAACCGGAATGCACGTTCTTCCAATCTCCTCTGGAATTCCACGCCCGCAAGCGCATCCCCAGAACCGTAATCTGCCGGTGTCACCGCCACGATCACCGCCGAGTTGGCATTTGGGCCCTTTCGTCCGCTGTAGCTCATGCCGTTTACGGCAAGCCTTCCCGGTTCCGAGGAAGCGTTGACCACATAGCCCCCGGGACACATACAAAACGAATAGACACCCCTGCCGTTCTCAGCCTGGGCTGTCAGTTTATAGGCTGCCGCCCCGTAAGCCCCCGCGTCGGCTGTCCCATACTGGCTTTTGTTGATGAGCTCCTGAGGATGCTCCACGCGAAGTCCCACGGCAAATGATTTTGCCTCCATGGGAATCCGTTTTCGATATAGCATCTCGAATGTGTCCCTGGCGCTGTGTCCCAGAGCCAGCACCAACTGCTCACAGGGCAGAACTGTCTCATGATTGATCTCCACTCCCCGAACTTTACCGTCCCAGATCTCCACATCCGTCATCTGACTCCCGAAACGCACCTGACCGCCCTGCTCCAGAATCTTCTCCCGCATACGCCTCACCACACGGCACAGCACATCCGTGCCAAGATGGGGCTTTGCCTCATACAGGATCTCCTCCCTGGCGCCGCAGTCCACAAAGACCTGCAGCACCGCTTTATTGCGGCCGTTTCTGTCCTTCACCAATGTATTCAGTTTGCCGTCGGAAAAGGTTCCCGCGCCCCCCTCCCCAAACTGCACATTGGAATCCGGTTCCAGAATACCCGTCTCCCAGAAGCGCTTCACATCCTGTTCCCGCTCCTCCACACACTTCCCGCGCTCCAGAAGAATGGGACAATATCCGTGCAGCGCCAGAAAATAACCGCAGAACAGACCCGCAGGCCCCGTGCCCACAATGACGATGGGATGCCGCAGCTTCTCTGTTCCGCTCTCAGGAAAGCGATAAACCTCCGGCTTTGCAGACACTATCTGCACACCGCCCCCACGCCCCCCAGGCCTTTTCAGAACCTTTTCTTCC
>CANCYO010000096.1 GCA_947382415.1 uncultured Lachnospiraceae bacterium
TCAGATCATTTCTGAAAACCACCTCACCGCAATGATGGTGACTCACAATATGAAGGACGCCATCGCCCACGGCAACCGCCTGATCATGATGCATGAGGGGCGTGTGATCTATGACGTCTCCGGCGAGGAGAAGAAGAATCTTCATGTGAAAGACCTGCTGGCCCGGTTCGAGGAAGTCAGCGGCGGAGAGTTTGCCAACGACAGGATGATCTTAGCGTAGCGGCCTGTCGTTGTGTGACGGGATGATCTTGGTGTAAATATTGACAAAACTACTGGATTTTTCCGTCAAAATATGAGATAATAGGGAAAAGTTATGGTGTTTCCGGGCACATGTCGCATCCCCGGGCAAATTATCATAAGCGAGAGATTTGAAAGGAGAGTTCACATGATTTATTCAAAAGAAGTTGAAGAGATGTGTCCCGTAGCGCAGGGAGTCAGCCACGGCTGTGCGCCTATCCCTGAAGAGGCAAAGTGGGTAAAGGCAAAGGATGTCAAGGATATTTCCGGTCTGACTCACGGTGTGGGCTGGTGTGCGCCTCAGCAGGGCGCCTGCAAGCTGACTCTGAACGTAAAGGAAGGTATCATTCAGGAGGCTCTGGTGGAGACCATCGGTTGTTCCGGAATGACGCATTCCGCGGCTATGGCGGCTGAGATCCTTCCCGGGAGAACCGTGATGGAGGCATTGAACACAGATTTGGTGTGTGATGCGATTAACACTGCCATGAGAGAACTTTTTTTACAGATCGTATATGGCCGTACACAGAGTGCATTTTCCGAGGACGGTCTGCCCATCGGCGCAGGTCTGGAGGATCTGGGCAAGGGGCTCAGAAGCCAGGTCGGCACCATGTATGGCACATTGAAGAAAGGCCCCCGCTATCTGGAGATGGCAGAGGGTTATGTGACCGGTATCGCGCTGGATGCCGACGATCAGATCATCGGTTACCAGTTTGTAAGTCTTGGAAAGATGACCGACTTCATCAAGAAGGGCGATGATCCCAACACTGCTTACGAGAAGGCGAAGGGTCAGTACGGCCGTGTCGCTGACGCTGTGAAGATCATTGACCCCAGACAGGAATAAGAGAAGGAGGACACGCAAGATGGCTTTATTTGAATCATATGAGAGAAGAATTGACAAGATCAATTCCGTTTTGAACAGTTATGGCATCGCTTCCATTGAGGAGGCTGAGAAGATCACAAAGGATGCCGGTCTTGATGTTTATAATCAGGTGAAGGGCATTCAGCCTATCTGTTTTGAGAACGCCTGCTGGGCTTACACGGTTGGCGCTGCGATCGCAATCAAAAAGAACTGCAGAAGAGCTGCAGATGCGGCTGCCGCAATTGGCGAGGGCCTTCAGGCTTTCTGTATCCCCGGCTCCGTTGCAGACACCCGCAAGGTCGGTCTCGGCCACGGCAATCTGGGCAAGATGCTTCTGGAGGAGGAGACGGAGTGTTTCTGCTTTCTGGCAGGCCACGAATCTTTTGCCGCTGCAGAAGGCGCCATCGGTATCGCAGAGAAGGCGAATAAGGTACGCACCAAACCTCTGAGGGTTATTTTGAACGGTCTGGGCAAAGATGCGGCACAGATCATTTCCCGCATCAACGGATTTACTTTCGTTGAGACAGAGTATGACCCCTACACCAACACGGTGAAGGAAGTGTTCCGCAAGTCTTATTCCGACGGACTGCGCGCAAAGGTGAACTGCTATGGTGCAAACGATGTCTGCGAAGGCGTTGCGATTATGCACAAAGAGGGCGTCGATGTCTCCATCACCGGCAACTCCACCAATCCTACCAGATTCCAGCATCCTGTGGCAGGTACCTATAAGAAAGAGTGCATCGAGCAGGGCAAGAAATACTTTTCCGTTGCATCCGGCGGCGGTACCGGACGTACTCTTCATCCCGACAATATGGCTGCAGGTCCTGCATCCTATGGTATGACCGACACGCTGGGACGTATGCACTCCGACGCGCAGTTTGCGGGCTCCTCATCTGTTCCGGCCCATGTGGAGATGATGGGACTGATCGGCGCAGGGAACAATCCCATGGTAGGCATGACCGTGGCTGTGGCAGTATCCATCGAGGAGGCAGCAACTGCAGGCAAGTTTTAAGAAAAGGGGGGCTTTGCTTGAAAATCGGATTGAAAGCAAAACTGATCACATTGGTATTGATTCCATTGATACTGCTGGGCGTGGTAGTGAGCGTCTTTTCTGTCTTTCTGGCGGAACAGTCTCTGATAGAGGCCAACAGAAATCAGCTCAATATTGCTCTGAACGGATACCTCAGTGATGACATCAACGCTTTTAAAAATATGGATGTCGACGTAACGGTATTCGAGGGCGACACCCGGGTGGAGAGCTCCATCGAGGGCGCTGTGGGTACCAAGGCTTCTCCGGAGGTTGTAGAGACCGTGATCGGCCAGGGGAAGGAATATTTCAGCACGGATGTGAATGTGAACGGCGTGAGCTATTACGGGTATTATGTTCCCGTTGAAGGCGGCATGGTCTTTGCCGGGAAGCCTCAGGCGGAGGTTCAGGAGACTTTGAATAAGCTGCTGTTCTCTATTCTGGCTATGGGAATCGGCATTCTGCTGGTATCGACTGTGATTGTCTATCTGGTTGCGGGAAGAATTGCAAGGACCATCCTCAGGGTGAGCGAGACTGTCAATCAGGTTGCGGACGGTGATCTGACAGGCAGTCAGGAGCCTATGAAGGGCTTTGACGAAGTGGCCAAGATGGACGGCCATGTGAAGAAGATGCTGAGCAATCTGAACCATGTGGTGACCAATATCAATTCCGTGGGCATCAGCGTACATGGCACGGCTGAGACGCTTAAGGAGACGGCGGTCTCCACTCTGAGCGCATCCAAGGAGATTGCAACGGCCATCGAGGAGGTTGCAAACGGAAGCACTCAGATGGCACAGGTAGTCAGCGATGTAAATAATTCAGTGAATCTGGTGCAGGAGAGCAGCAGTGATATCCAGCACTCCGTCACAAATATTGTGGACTGCTCGGGCCGCCTGAGCGAAAGCGGTACCAGTATGCAGGAAAAAATCGAGTCTGTGAGCGAGAGCAGTGAGAATATGACAGAGAGTGTCAGAAGCATTGCAGAGAAGATTAAGGCTACCAATGAGGTTATCGCCCAGATGGTGGATATTGTAAAGAGCATCGATGAGATCGCGTCCCAGACAAAGCTCCTCAGCCTCAACGCCTCCATCGAGGCCTCCCGTGCGGGAGAGTCGGGCCGTGGCTTCTCAGTTGTGGCCGGGAGCATCCGTGACCTGAGCGAGAAGACCAGCGAGGATCTCAGCAGCATCAAGGTCATCATTGAGAATATTACTTATGACTTTAAGGAGTGCGCCGACTGCATCGAGGAAGTGGTGGCAAATAACGACAACAACATCCAGGGTATTCGGGACGTTATCAGATCCTTTGAGAGTGTCAACGCGGACATCGAGGAAATCGGAGTGCGCGTGGCCGAGATCGACAAGGCGGTTGAGAACACCGTGAGAGAGATTAATAACATTTCCGGCGAGGTAGAGAAGCTGGGAGACACTTCAGAGTCCAATGCGGCAGCCGCTGAAGAGATCAGCGCATCCGTTGAGGAATTGACGGATCTGATGCATGATGTGGAAGCCAATGCTGTGGAGGTGGCGGGACATGCCGAGAACCTCACAAGCAGCATGCAGGTATTCAAGGTATAAAATGCTTGCAAATCCGGTTGATATCGTGTATACTGTCCATTATGTGAGTTTTTTCCGAGTAGATGCCTAAACCGGACATAGAGCTCATATAGTACTTAAGAGGGGGATTGAGATGTACTTTTGTAAAAGCTACAGGGACATTTTTCTTTCTCGCAATAGGAAAGCAGCTGCTGGTCGCTGTCGGAATATTGTCCGGTATCAGACCGGACGAAAGTATCAGCAAACAAATTAAGGGTAAAGGAGAAAGAAGAATGGACGGACAGAATTTTCAAAATGAGCAGAATAATGGGCAGGGGACAGGAAATACAAACAACTATTATCAGGACAATACAAACCAGTATAACGGAAATATGTATACAGAGCCTGTGGTAGAGAATAATTCCGATAGCACACCCGGTCTTGCCATCGCAGCGTTGGTGATGGGCATTCTCTCCATTGTACTGACCTGTTGCTGCGGCGGCGGTATCATTTTTGGTATTGCCGGACTGATCATGGCTATCATAGCAAATAAGCAGAACAAGACCGGTGTCGGTACCGCGGGTCTGATCTGCTCTATCGTCGGCATTGTATTAAATGTATTCTCGATGATTTATTATGTTTTTGTTATGGCGCTGGAAATGATGTAAAGCATCTTGCCGGAATGGACAGTGAGAGGAAACAAAGTACGAAAGATGAGTTCTGCATCGGGCAGAACTCATCTTATTCTGTTTGGAGGACGCTGGTTACCGATCGATATGGATGAAAAAGAGAAAGAATTGTTGAGTACGGAGGAGTATCTTTACCGGACAGGATTGGTGGTATTGCCTGTTTTGATCATTGGAGCATGGCTGATCACAAACTGGGTTGTGCCGAGGCTGCCGGCTGCGGCGGAATGTATGTTCTGGAAATTCTGGGGAGTATATTGCCCCGGCTGCGGCGGAACAAGGGCTGTGCTTGCGCTTTTGCGGGGGGATTTCCTGCTGGCAGCCTGGTATCACCCTCTGGTAATGTATGTGGTATTGATGTATGCATGGTTTATGCTCAGCCATACTTTGGAGAAACTGCATGTTCCTCTGATAAAAGGAATGAAGTTTGAGGTGTGGATCATGTATGGAATGGTGGTTGTCCTGATCCTGAATTGCATCCTGAAAAATGCCCTGAAATTCGGTTTCGGCATCCTCATGTAGAATCTTATTATTTTATGAAAGTTTCCTAAAAGCTTTCTTAAAAATGTATCTTTACAAAAGCTCATACATATGGTATCATACCTTTTGACATGATATATTTACAGTCCTAATGGGCGGAAAAGGAGAAAATTATGAATAAGAAAGTAACTGGTATTTTTGCGTATCTTGGTATCATCTTCTGGCTGATCGCATTCTTAGCAGGAGATAAGGAGGGTGCGAAGTTCCACTTGAATCAGGGCTTGGTTCTGTTCCTCTTTATGATGATCCTCAGTGTGCTGAGCGTGATTCCTGTTGTTGGCTGGATCGTTGCCTGCGTTGGATACGTTGCATGGCTGGTGTTTGTAATTATGGGTATTGTTTCTGTCTGCAAGGATGAGGAGAAAGAGCTTCCTCTGATCGGTAAGATTCATCTCTTGAAATAATAATCCGGATATTGATTATAATCATTGTATTAGTAATCACTATAATAAGAGAGTCGTACATAAAGGGTGCTGCAGGAATCTGCGGCACCCTTTTAACTGATAAGAAGCATTCATTACAAAGATTAATATGATATGCTATTCGGCCTCCGAAGAAGCCTGTCCGGCTGACGGGTCTTCTCCCCGCAGAATGCTCATTATGATCTGGACGCGCTTGAGTGCTCTGGCAGAGTTTTCTCTGGCATAAGCGGCGGTGTCTTCATTATAGTTTTCGCCTTCGTAAGCTTCGTGATAGCTGTTTACGGCTTCTTTCATATAATTGCCGGCCTCGTCAGCGAGAGATTCCAGATATTCGTATTCTTCCGGAAAATCCAACGCTGCAAAATCCTGGAACTGTCTGTCGAGCTGATCCAGATAAGCGAGAGCCAGTGCGGAGGCATCGTCGGAATCAGCATCTATCCCGTTTATGGATTCATGCAATTCTGCAACCGAGGTGCAGAATGAGTCTACTTCTTTTTTGAACTGCGTGACCTCCGGGTCTGTACCGCAGGCTGAGAGTGACAAAATGACCAACAGTCCTGCAAATATCTGTAAAGGTTTCCTTTTCAAATCTTTTTCCTCCGATGTAAAGCTATTAACAAATTTATCATATTCCAAATAGGTTCGCAACAATTATCAGAAATCTTAAGAAGTTATTTGCGCAGCGTACAGTGGTGTGGTATATTAAATTCTGGACAATTATGTAGTAAAAGGTGAGGTATCTATATGACAAAAGCAGAGTTTTTGAATTTGGCCGGTCAGGGCATCCTGTATCTCGACGGCGCCACAGGCTCCAATCTGGTGGATGCGGGAATGCCGTCGGGAGTCTGCCCGGAGCAGTGGATTCTGGAGCATCAGGATGTGCTGCAGAGTCTGCAGGAAGAATATGTGGAGGCGGGTACGGATATTCTCTACGCGCCCACCTTTACTGCAAACAGGATCAAGCTTGCAGAGTATGGTCTGGAAGATCAGATGGAGCATATGATCTACGATCTGGTTGCAATCTCAAAAAGGGCTGCGCAGACTGCCGGCGGAAGGAAGGTCTATGTGGCCGGGGATATCACCATGACCGGGGAACAGTTGAGGCCCATGGGACGGATGGAGCTTGAGACCCTGATCGATGTCTATAAAGAACAGATTCGCCTGCTGGCTGATGCGGGTGTGGATCTGTTTGTGGTGGAGACGATGATGAGTCTTGCGGAGACCAGAGCTGCCCTGATTGCGGCCAGGGAGGTCTCTGAATTGCCGGTGATGGTGAGCTTTACCTTTGAGGAAAACGGCAGAATGCTCTATGGCACGGATGCACGGACGGCGGCTGTGGTTGCGGAGAGTCTGGGAGCTTGTGCCATCGGTGTGAATTGCTCTACCGGGCCTGAGAAAATGCAGGATATCCTGCAAAATATTGCGGAAGTTACTACAATTCCGATAATAGCCAAACCAAATGCAGGATTTCCTTCTCTGAATGCAGACGGCCGCACTTGCTATGATATGGGGCCGGAGGAGTTTGGAGAGAAGATGTGCCTGCTCTATGCCGTGGGGGCCACTGTGCTGGGAGGATGCTGCGGCACTACGCCAAAGCATATCCGGGCCCTGTATGAGCGTCTTGGAAAACAGGCGGGAGCCGGAGTGCGCCGCCGCCCGGAAGGGATGAGGTATCTTGCCAGCGAGCGCATGACGGTAGAATTTGATCTGGATGGAAATTTTATGGTGGTGGGGGAGCGCATCAACCCCACAGGCAAAAAGGCATTGCAGGCGGAGCTACGGGAGGGGACAACGGACCGGGTGCTTAGGTTTGCGGAGGAGCAGGAGGCAGGCGGCGCGCAGATCCTCGATATCAATATGGGGATGAGCGGAATCGACGAGAAGGCCATGATGCTCCGGGTTCTGGAGGAGGTCAGCGAAGTGACGAATCTGCCCCTGTCTCTGGATTCCAGCCATGTGGAGGTTCTGGAGGCGGCGCTGCGCCATTATCCGGGACGGGCTCTGATCAATTCCATTTCGTATGAGAAGGAAAAATTCGAGAAGCTTCTGCCGCTGGCGGCCAAATACGGGGCCATGTTCATTTTGCTGCCCCTGTCGGACAAAGGCCTGCCTGAGAATCAGGAGGAGAAGATTCATATTATAGAGACTATTGTCCAACAGGCGCTGGCAGCCGGTATGCGCAGGGAGGACATCGTGGTGGACGGGCTGGTAGCCACAGTGGGGGCCGACAGACGCGCGGCATTGGAGACGCTCAAGACCATCCGCTATTGCCGGGAGAAAGGGCTGGCCACCATCTGCGGTCTGTCAAATATTTCCTTCGGTATGCCGGAGCGCGGTTTTGTCAACGCGGCTTTTCTGACCATGGCCATCAGGGAGGGACTGACCATGGCCATTGCCAATCCCAGTCAGGAGCTTTTGATGTGCTGCGCGCTTGCCACGGATCTGCTGTTGAATAAGGAGGGGGCAGATCTGCGGTATATTGAGCTGGCAGGTATGGTAAAAGAGAAACGTGAGGCGAAAGAGGCCGCGGCAAAAGCCGCCATGGAGACGGCGGCAAAAAGCGTCGTAGCACAAAGCGAGATGATGCAGACGCCGAAGAGGGAGGCCGAAACGCCGAAGGCGGACGACGGCAGCGATCTCTATCACGCTGTTCTGAAAGGCAATCGAAACGGAATTGCAAGAATGACCGAAGCGGCTCTGGCTGCGGGTGAAAAGCCGGATGCAATCCTAAACGAGGCATTGCTGCCCGCCATCAATCAGGTGGGAGAGTATTTTGACAAGGGCAGATACTTCCTGCCGCAGTTGATCGCCTCTGCGGAAGCCATGAAAAATGCCATTGAGGTGTTGGAACCCCTGCTTTTGCAGGAGACGTCGGAGGAGGACATGCCCGTGGTGGTCATCGCCACTGTGGAGGGCGATATACACGATATCGGCAAGAATCTGGTGGCGCTGATGCTGAAAAA
>CANCYO010000097.1 GCA_947382415.1 uncultured Lachnospiraceae bacterium
TGGAGGGCGATATACACGATATCGGCAAGAATCTGGTGGCGCTGATGCTGAAAAATTATGGTTTTCGGGTCATCGATCTGGGAAAGGATGTGCCTGCCGAACAGATATTGACCACGGCAAGGGAGCATAATGCGCAGATCATTGCGTTGTCTGCTCTGATGACCACCACCATGCAGCGTATGCGGGAGGTCATCGCCGGTGCCAGGAAGGCCGGGCTGCCCGCCAAAGTGATGATCGGCGGAGCGGTGATCACACAGGAGTACGCGGATGAGATCGGGGCGGACGGCTACTCAAAGGATGCGGCGGAGGCCGTGAAACTGGCCAGACGCCTGACTGACGGTTGAGCAAAAAAGCAGGTTAAACAAAAGCCTGAAGGCTTGAACGGGCAGGTATGGAGTTGAACGAATGGGCCCGGTTGTGGTAGAATAGATTTGTGTCAGGAAAAAGGAGGAGTAAATATGATTGGAGCAGATGCCATTGTAAAGTGTCTGGAGGCGGAGGGCGTCACTACCGTATTTGGTTATCCGGGCGTTGCAATCTGTCCTTTTTATAATAGTATATTGGATTCGGATATCAGGACGATTCTGATCCGCACGGAGCAGAATGCCGCCCATGCCGCCAGCGGCGTGGCGCGCATCACGGGGCGGCCCGGTGTGTGTGCGGTCACAAGCGGTCCTGGGGCGACCAATGTCATCACAGGTATTGCCACCGCCTTTGCGGACAGCATTCCGCTGATCTGCATCACAGGTCAGGTAAACAGTGAGCTTTTGGGCAGCGACGTCTTTCAGGAGGCGGACATCACCGGGGCGGTGGAGTCCTTTGTAAAATACAGTTATCTGGTGAAGGATGCAAACGAGATACCGAGAGTATTCAAAGAAGCGTTCCACATTGCGAACACCGGGCGAAAAGGTCCGGTGCTGATCGATATTCCCATCGATGTTCAGAATGCTGTGATAGGCAAATTCAAATACCCCGAGGAGATATCCCTGCGCACCTATAAGCCCACGGTAAAGGGCAATGCGGTACAGATTAAAAAGGTGGTAAAGGAGTTAGAGCGCGCAAAGCATCCCATTATCTGTGCGGGGGGCGGTGTACTGCTTGCGGAGGCTGAGACCAGGCTTCGAAGCTTTGCGGAGAAAAATGGCATTCCTGTGGTATCTACCATGATGGGAATCGGTATTATGCCAACCAAACATCCTCTGTACTTTGGGATGGTTGGAAACAATGGCAAGGCATATGCCAACCGCGCTATGAATGAGTCGGACCTGCTGATCATGGTGGGAGCCAGAGTGGCTGACCGCGCCGTGAATCAGCCGGAGATTATCACCAGGGACAAGGTTCTGGTTCACATTGATGTGGATCCCGCGGAGATCGGCAAGAATGCCGGCCCTACCATTCCTTTGGTAGGGGATGCAAAGCATATTTTTGAAGACCTTGAGAAAGAGGAATTTGAGTGCAATTGTAAAGAATGGATCGACACTCTGAATCAGTACCGTATCGCTATGGAGAAAAAGCGTACGCCCAATCCCGATTATGTGGATCCGGCGGCCTTTATCACCATGCTGTCCGAGAAGATGCAGGATGACGCCGTCTATGTGGCGGATGTGGGTCAGAATCAGATCTGGTCCTGCGGGTATCACATTGTCAAAAAAGGAAGATTTCTCACCTCCGGCGGTATGGGTACCATGGGTTATTCCATACCCGCAGCCATGGGAGCCAAGGTGGCGGCCATGGACAGGCAGGTGATCGCTGTGTGCGGGGACGGCTCTTTTCAGATGTCCATGATGGAGCTCGCGACCATGAGGCAGCACCGGATCCCTGTGAAGATCATCGTTCTGAAGAACAATTATCTGGGCATGGTGAGGGAGTATCAGCACTATACCTACAAAGACAGCTATTCTGTGGTAGATCTTTCGGGAAGTCCCGATCTGGAAAAGCTGGCGGCCGCATACGATCTGCCATTCCTGCGGCTTGTCAATATGGAGCGGGCGGAGGAGGTCATCGACAGCTTCCTGAAAAACGATGAGTCCATATTGCTGGAATGTCTCATTGACCCCATGGATCTGGTAAAGTGACAGATGTTGCGTATAGATAGAGGATAAGAAAGACGAGGAATTTGATATGAATAAGAGAATCTATTCCGTTTGGGTGGAGAACCGATCAGGCGTACTCTGCAAGGTAGCCGGACTCTTCTCCAGAAGGTGTTTTAATATCGATTCGCTTGCCGTGGGTGAGACGGACGCGCCGGATGTGTCCTGCATGACCATTGTATCCAGCGGCGATGAACGGACTATCGAACAGATTGAGAAACAGCTCAACAAGAAGCTGGATGTCATTAAAGTAAAAACCTTTGAGGAGCAGCAGTGCATTACCAGGGAGCTGATGCTGGTCAAAGTCAAATACAATAAAAACAACAGGCGGGATATCACGGAGCTTTGTGATATCATGAAGGCTGAGATTGTCGATATGTCCAAACACTTTATGATGATTCAGGTCTGTGATACGCCGGAGCGGATCCGGCTATTCTTAAAGCTGCTGCAGAGCATCAGCATCGTGGAGGTGGCCCGCACGGGAACCCTTGCGCTCTCAAAATGCATGGAGAATGATGGTTGATTTTAGCTTCAATATGCCGATATAATATAGATGAGGAAACCGACGGTCAAGATAAGGGGGAAACCGGATATGGGATTGTATGGCATAGGGAAAACAAACTTTTACACGGCACAGACATCACAGGAGAAACGCAGCACGGAGACCGGACGCGTGGTTTTTACCAATGCGTCAGATATCGGAAAGGCTCTGTCGTCCCGCAAGGTGAATGTGGACGGGGTGACAGTGGAATTGTCCGACGAGGCGCTGCAGGCGCTTTTTGACGCGCGCAGCAAATTTTATGCCGACAGAGATGCGGAGTCCGAGCGGTATATGGTAGAATTCAACAGCTATGTTGCAAAGCAGCAGAGTGAGGCCTATGAGGATGCGGCGGAGGATATGGCCAAGGCCCTGGAGACTGCCAGAAGGATTGCAAATGGCGATATTGTTCCGGCGCAGGATGAAAAAAAGCTGCTGGAATATGACGAGGAGCTGTACCAGATGGCCAAAAACGCTGCCATGCTTCATGCCATGGACGAGGAGCGCGAAAAGCACAAATCCTTATACGGAGACGAAGAGGATCGTGAGTATACAGATCCGGAGGCGGAGACTGCTCCCGAACAGAAATACGGTGTGGAGGTGGAGATCTCACTGGGTGCCGCACCTGCGGTGGAGAGTATTTCTGAGGGAGTTCTGGAGTAATGTATGAAGAGAGGATGCGCAAGATGAAAAAGATGAAAAAACAAATTCTGAAAAAGGCACAGAAAAAAGCGTTGGGTATGCTCATGGCTGTCACGATGCTTTTTTCCTCTGTCGAAATAACGACTGTCGCAGCGGAGGCGTATATACCGCAGACACACGGGGCTGAGTATGGGTTTGAAAGTCCGGACGGAACCACGGATGGCGCTCCCGCGGCTTTTCGGAAAACGGCGGATATGATTAAGGACGGATACATCTCTTATAGTGCAACCTATATTAATCCGATTTATGCCTCTGTTATCAAGGAAGAGGATCTAATTTCAGCAGGAAATCTTGAGGGGTCAAAGGCTGAGCTCTATGCATCGGAAGAATTGCAGGCATGCAGTTCGATTGAAGAGGCGGGCGTACAGCTGAGGGAGCAATTGAAAAAACGCACCGGTGATATAGAGATTTCATATGAGACACAGGATGAAGTTCAAGAGACGATAATAGCTGAAATATTCGATCGCGCGATACAGCATACGGGAAATGCAACGGAAGGGGACTATATCAGATTTCAGTTTGCCGGATATAAAGCAGATATGTCGGGATATAAGGCGGACAACACAAACTACCTGACGATAAAATATGCGGTAACATATTATACCACGGAAGAACAGGAACAGCTTGTAGATGCAAAAATCCGGCAGATTCTTGAGGAATTAAATCTTGACGGAAAGAGTGACTATCACAAAATCAAGTCGGTATATGATTATGTTTGCGCAAATGTGACCTATGATCATGACAACCTCAATGACGATGCATATGTGTTAAAGTATTCCGCATATGCCGCGCTGATCAACAAAACCGCAGTGTGTCAGGGATATGCGAACTCGATATATCGTTTGCTGCTGGAGAGCGGGGTTGACAGCCGTATCATAGACGGAATCGGAAACGGCGGAGCTCATGCCTGGAATATCGCACAGGCAGGAACGCTGTATTATAATCTGGATGCCACATGGGATGCGGGACAAAACGCCTATTCCTGCTTTTTGAGAGGGGCAGACAACTTTAGCGACCATCAGGCAAACGATGAATATTTGTCGGAGACATTCCGTTCCAGGTACGTGATCTCCGATGAGGACGCTGTCGAGCCGGGTGAAGGAGACAGCGGAACAGGAGACGGTTCGGACGATGGAGAGACAAAGGTCACGGATACCTGGCAGAATCACGCCGCGGAAGTATTTTCGGGAGGAAGCGGAACAAAAGAGGACCCCTATCAGATCGGTTCGGCGGAAGAACTTGCGCTGCTTGCGAAAAAAGTAAATGACGGAGAATCAAGTTATCAGAAAGCCTTTTATATTCTGACCAACGATATTGATTTACGGTTCTATGAATGGATGCCAATCGGATACGGAACTTTGGGCAATGATGAAATTACGAGCTTAAGCACTGCTTTTTACGGAACCTTTGACGGTGATAACCATACCATCAGAAATTTGCATATCAGGAATCTGCGTATGGGAGACAAGCGCGAAGTTTATTTTTACGGATTGTTTGGACTGACATTCGGCAATATCCGGAATGTAGTGTTAGAGAATGTTGATATTTTGGTAGAAAGTGTTGACGAAGGCTGGGTGTCATCGAACGGCATGGTCTCACAACAATATGCAGGCGGTCTTACAGGCGTTTTGTATAGTTGGGGGAATGGAGTCGAAGAGAGAACTCAGATTGAGAATTGTAAAGTGGATGCTGATATCAAGATGTATACCCAGATGTCCGTCAGCTGCGGTACGGTTGTCGGTTCTGCAATCCGCGCCAATCTGATCAACACTCAGGCCACCGGAAATCTTGTGGTTGCAGCGAAAAGGGCGCTTCAGGCCGGCGGATTTGCCGGCAATCTGTCATGGGCCACCGTCGAGGACTGCAGTTTTGAAGGTACGGTTTTTTCTACAAATGACGGTATTATAACTGAGGTTGAGGATAAAGATGAGGAAGGCTATTACTATCTTCATTATGTAGGCGGTTTTACTTCAGGACTGGAAGGCAGCAACGATATTGTGATGAAACGCTGCCGCGCAAAAGCAAAGGTCACGGGAAGCAGCGAGAGAACCGTTAATGCGGGAGGATTTATCGGAACGATCGGCATTATACACGGAACGGCGCATTTTCAGGATCTTTATTGTGATGCCACAGTGACCGTGTCAGATATAAACGGAGAATCAAAGTCCCGGGACTTTGTTGGCGGCGGATATATTGCGATATGGGAGGATTATACGGATGATGCGATTGTAGAAAGCTGTTATTCCAAGGGGGAGTATGACGGAGATATTTATGTTACGCAGGGCGTGACGGATATAGGGGAGAGTATTTTTGAGAACAACAATAACCTGATCCGCATCAGTATTCCGATGAGTGTAACAAGTATCGGAGATTCCGCTTTTAACGGGTGCGGCAGTTTGACGGATGTATATTATGGCAAAGATGAAGCCGCATGGCTGCAGATAAAGATCGGTATCAATAATGAGAGTTTGACAAATGCAGTAATTCACTACAATACGACAGAGATACCGGAATCGGAGACACCGGGGACAGAAGAATTCGAAGGCACAGACGGAAACTTCACCTATTTGATCAGGAACGGAAAGGCCTATTTGACGGCATATACCGGGGATGAGGAATTGGTGATCGTACCCTCCGCTTTTAAGGAATACCCTTTGGAGGCAGTTTGCAGAAAGGCATTTAATAACAGTAAAAAGCTGAAGAGTATAACATTCAGTGAAGGATTGGTGTCTATGGAGGCGAAAAGTATCAGCGCCTGTCCGAATCTGGAGTCCGTATCTCTTCCGGCCTCGTTTGTACTCGGTGACGATATCAATATAAACGAAATGATTTACGGGTGTGAGAAGCTGTCGTCAATCTCTGTTTCGGAAGATCACGCAAAGCTCAGCACGGCGGGAGGCGTATTGTATACGAAAGCCATGGACGGACTGTTGTTTTATCCGCCGGCCTCCGGAGGAGTGACATTCAGAATTCCGGACAGCGTTTCATACATAGGCGAGAGTGCCTTTTATGGTGCAGGTAATATAAAAGAGCTGGTATTTCCGGAAGGTATAAAATCCATAGGGAACTATGCGTTTTCTTCCTGCAGTCATCTGGAGACGATAAATCTGCCCGACGGAATTGAACTGATCGGAGATTATGCTTTTTATGGCTGCAGCAGTATAAAGGCTGTAAATTACGGCGGCAGCGACGAACAATGGTCGAAAATTGCAATCGGTATCGGCAATGAGTGCCTGACCGCAGCAAGAAACGGGTTATACAGCGTGGTATTCCATGGCACGGATATTGCTCCGCTTACGGGTATTCGGAAGGGAAGCAAAATAGAAGCGCCGACACCTCCCGTACTGTCGGGATATCTTTTTACCGGTTGGTACAAGGATGCGGAATGCACGGTTTTATGGGATTTCGATACGGATACGGTGCAGTCGGATCTTGTTCTTTATCCGGGGTGGAAACCGGAGACGGAGCCGGACGACCCCGATAAGCCGGTTGATCCTGACAATCCCGAAATCCCGAATGGTTTCTGGATGGCGGAGGTTCCGGCACAGACCTATACCGGGAAGGCGATCAAGCCCGCTGTGCAGGTATATGACGGTGCGACTCTTCTGACCGAGAAGGTGGACTACTCGATTTCTTACAAGAACACTACCAAGGCTAATAATGCTGAGAATGCCCGCACTGCCCCCACTATCACCGTCACCGGAAAGGGAAGCTACAGCGGCAAAGAAACGGTCACGTTTGCAATCAATCAGAGGGATATGAACGATACGGACGAGGACGGGAATTACCTTGTGTCCGCGGGCGAGCTGATCGCGGCGGCATCCGGCAAGGTACAAAAACCGGTGCCGGTTCTGATCTATAACGGCAAAAAGCTTGCAAATAAAAGAGATTTCACGGTTTCCTATCCCGATGAGGGAGAACCGAACGCTTACAAGACAGCCGGAACCTATCGTGTCAAAGTCACGGGAATCGGAAACTACACCGGAGAACGGATGATCGAGTTTACCGTCACTGATAAGACGCTGCTCACCAAGGCGAAAATCGGCGCCATTTCAGCGCAGGCCTATACCGGACAGGCGGTAGAACCCGAGATCAAGGTAACCTTTGGTAAGAATGTGCTGATACAGGATACGCACTATACGGTCAGCTACCGGAACAATACACAGATCGGTAAGGCAACCGTCACGATTACGGGTATCGGCGATTATGCGGGAAGTAAGTCGGCCACCTTCCAAATCAAAGGAGAGTCCATTACGAAAGCAGTGATAACCGGTCTGGAAGACAAGGTTTACAACGGGGAGGCACAGACACAGGAGAACCTTCAGGTTGCTCTGGGCGGTAAAGTTCTGACGCGGGAGACCGACTATACGGTAGCCTATACCAAAGAGACAAATGCGGGCACCGCCACTGTAATCGTCACGGGAACGGGAGGTTACAGCGGGAAGGTGAAGAAAACCTTTAAAATCGCACCCTATGATCTGACGGCTGACAAGGGAGCTTTCATTAGCGGAATCCCCCGGGATTTAACGGTTCCCTACACGAAGGGAGGGTGTGCTCCTGCGGTAAGCCCTGTCTTTGACGGTACGGACATGGCGGTAAAGCGGGACTATACAATAGCTTATGCCAACAACAAGAAAGTCGCCTCGGCGGCGGATGAGATCGGAAGAGCACACGTCTGAACTCCAGTCACGCA
>CANCYO010000098.1 GCA_947382415.1 uncultured Lachnospiraceae bacterium
CTCTCCGGGGAACCTGAATATTTATATAGAAAATCAAATGCTCTTATGGTAATATGTAGAAGTAAGAATTGACTGCAAAAGGGAAGAGCATGGGATTACTGGAATACATTTTTAAGAAAAACAAAGTCGGACCCAAACAGGAGAAGCCGGTTTCCGGCAGATGTGTGGAGCTGGCCGCATGGGAAAACTATATAGATAAACTTCAGAAAAGCGATCACTATGTGTCCAGAAAAGAGTACGCGGCGGAAGCGGAAAAATATGCTGACGCGATGCAGTTTTTTCGCTCCATGGATGAGAATGACATGCTGGAGTTTTACTGCGGTAAAAACGGTTTTGATGCTGACAGGGCCAGAAGCGCTTATCAGTCATATCAGAGCAGGGATGTTCTGGTGGAAAAGGCGAATGATGCTTACATAAGCAGAAAGCTTGTGGAAGAAAAGGACTATCTGGACGAGATTCTGAGAGCGGTGGATCCGGCTATCAGTCTGGACGATGATCAGAGAAAAGTCGTGCTTTCGGATGAGGATTACAGCCTGGTCATCGCCGGTGCGGGGGCGGGCAAGACCACAACGGTGGCTGCCAAGGTAAAGTACCTTGTGGAAAAGCAGGGTGTTGACCCCTTGCAGATACTCATTATCTCCTTTACCAATAAAGCGGTAAACGAGCTGCGGGCAAGGATCAACAAGGATCTGAATCTTCCGTGTCCCATCGCCACATTTCATTCAACGGGAAATGCGATTCTCCACAAAAATGATCCTGAAAAACTGAATATTGTTGACGGCAGCAAATTGTATTACTGTGTTCAGGGCTATTTTAAGGATAAGGTACTCAGAGACCCCAGTGTGGTGAACAGTCTTATCCTGTTTTTTGCGTCCTATTTTGACGCGCCCTATGAGGGAGACGATATCAATAACTTTTTCAATCATATGGCGAATGCCAATTACGCTACGATGCGAAGCGAGCTGGATGATTTTAAAGCAGAGGTCATCGACCGCAGCAGCAGGAAGAAGGTCACGATCCAAAACGAGATCGTGAGATCCATTCAGGAGGTGGAAATTGCCAATTTTCTCTATCTGAACAATATAGAGTATGTCTATGAACCGGTATATCCCTATCATATTCTGATGTCCCGCAAACCATATACGCCTGATTTTAT
The DNA here is from genome assembly GCA_947382415.1 of uncultured Lachnospiraceae bacterium. Taxonomy (GTDB): domain Bacteria; phylum Bacillota; class Clostridia; order Lachnospirales; family Lachnospiraceae; genus Acetatifactor. Next base: position 1,157 of record CANCYO010000098.1, read on the forward strand.
GATTACGCAGGGAGAGCATACCGCCTATATAGAGCATTTTGGGATCACGGAGGACGGAAAGAATTTCCTGTATGATGCAGGGACGCTGGCTGCTTATAAAAAGGCGATCAATGATAAGATAACTCTGCACAGAGAGCATGGCACGGAGCTGATCTATACCTTTTCGGCCTTTCGCGATGGCAGGAGCATCTCAGAGCATTTGGAGGAGAGTTTGTTAAAACATGGCTTTGAGCTGCGGAGACGTTCCAACGAAGAGATCGTCAAAAAACTGATCTCTTCCGAGGAAAACAAGTATATCAACAGGCTGGTAATTTTGGTGATCAACTTTATCAGGAATTTCAAAGTCAATGGTTATGATGAAAGAGATTTTGACAGACTTTCCAGAAAAACCTCCAATGTGAGGACAAAGCTGTTTCTGGATATCTGCCATGCCTGCTTTCTGGAGTACAAAAAATTTCTCGTAGAAGCTCATGCCGTGGATTTTGAGGATATGATCAACGAATCCGCCAGAGTTTTAAATGAAGTGCATGAGATGAAGCAGAAGCTGGACTTCCGGTATCTGATCGTAGACGAGTATCAGGATATTTCCAGACAGCGCTTTGATCTGGTGAAATCATTTTCGGAGGTGACTGATGCCAAGATCGTGGCAGTGGGCGACGACTGGCAGTCCATCTATGCTTTCAGCGGCTCTGATATCACGCTGTTTACCAGGTTTGCGGAGAAAATGGGTTATGCGAAGCTTTTGAAGATCGTGCGTACCTACAGAAATTCTCAGGAAGTCATTGACATTGCAGGGAATTTTATTCAGAAGAATACAACCCAGATCCAGAAGTCTTTGATCTCGCCCAAACATATCGAGGAGCCTGTTATCATTTATACCTATGACAGCACCGCCAAGGCTCCAAATGCAGACAGGAGGAGCGGTGCAAATTATGCGATAGCCTATGCGGTGCAGACTGCCATAGAGCAGATTATGGCATATGACAGAGCGGAGGGCAGAGACACCGCCGAATCCCGGATTTTGCTGCTTGGAAGATTTAATTTTGACGGCGACAGGCTGACGAGGACGGGATTGTTTGAATACAGAAACCGTGGGGCAAAAGTAAAATCGGTCAAATACCCGAAGCTGGATATTACCTTTATGACCGCACATGCCTCCAAGGGCCTGGGCTATGACAATGTGATCGTCATCAATGGCAGGAACGAGACTTATGGCTTCCCCTCGAAGATAGAAGATGATCCGGTGCTGTCTCTGGTGGTGAGAGAAGACACCTCCATTCAATATGCGGAGGAGCGGAGGCTTTTCTATGTAGCCATGACGCGGACCAGGAATCGTGTATATTTTATCGCTCCGGAGCAGAACCCCTCTGAGTTTTTGCTGGAGATCAAAAGAGAATACAAGAATGTTTATCTGCATGGACAATGGTCGGAGGAGGAACCGGTCCAGATGGGAAAAAAGAAATGTCCGATCTGCGGTTTTCCCATGCAGCTTAAATATAAGCCCTCCTATGGACTGCGCCTTTATCTGTGTACGAATGAGCCGGAAATCTGCAGTTTCATGACCAATAATATGGCTGGGAAAAAGCTGGCCATTATGAAGTGTCCCGATTGTCAGGATGGGTATCTTGTGATCAAGACGTCCCAAAGAGGGGGAGAGCGTTTCCTTGGCTGTACGAATTACAGGGAGAACAACAGGGGCTGTAACCATACAATGTCAAAGCGCGATTATTATCTGATGATGGGGTATGAGTTGGCGGAGCCGGAAGAACCGATTCAGAAACAGACAGATAACAGGGTGCAGACAGACAATCGGGTACAGACAGATACCCGAATACAGACAGTCAGGCAGGCACAGAAAAATCCCCTGACAGATAATTGGGAGCAGCAGATCTTTGACGGCAATGCCTCTGTAGAGACGGATGCGGAACGGTTCCCGGAATACAAAGGACATAACAGTTTTGAGATCGCGGAGACCATCCTGTGCGCATTGCTGCATATCAGTGAAAAGTATTATTTTGGGGTATCGGTTCTGGCCGGAGTGCTCCGCGGTATTCGTCAAGACAGTATAGTGAAACATAAATTATACGAAGTGCCGGAATACAATTCTCTGGCAGATATGACGCGGGAAGACGTCACCGCCGCGATATACTGGCTGATAGATAAGCATTATATCATCAAAACGAAAGGGAAATATCCCGTTCTGCACATAACAAACGAGGGGCTTCACTATAAAGAACATATGACGCCGCGGAAGCTAAGAGGCCTTGTGGCCGCGCTGAATGCGGATGAGGGCGCAAAACGGCTGTCGGAGGAAGATATTCTGTGAGATACCGGTACCGGAGCAGTTACGCAGTCGGGAGAGAAAGGCGAGTATGAGCGCTGCAGAGATTTTAAAAACATACTTTGGATATGACTCCTTCCGAAAAGGGCAGGAGGATATCATTGAGTCTATTTTATCGGGAAATGACGCGCTGGCGATTATGCCTACGGGCGCCGGCAAATCCATCTGTTATCAGGTACCGGCGCTGTTGCTTTCGGGTGTCACGGTGGTGATCTCGCCGTTGATCTCGCTGATGCAGGATCAGGTGAAGTCTCTGAATGCGGCAGGAATCCACGCAGCATATATCAATTCCTCGCTGTCGGAGAACCAGATAGCAAAAGCCTTAAGTCTGGCAGCCCGGGGAACCTATAAAATTATTTATGTAGCGCCCGAGCGACTGGAAAGCCCGGGATTTATGCAGTTTGCATCACAGGGTAACATTTCCATGGTGACGGTGGACGAGGCCCATTGTATCTCTCAGTGGGGGCAGGATTTCAGACCCAGTTATCTGAAGATCGTTGATTTTATAGAAAATCTTCCGGTGAGACCTATTGTCAGCGCCTTTACGGCGACGGCCACGGAAGAAGTAAAAACGGACATAGAATGCATCCTGAAGTTAAAGACTCCCAAAGTGATCGTCACGGGATTTGACAGGGAAAATCTGTATTACAGTGTGGAGAATGTCTCAGGAAAGCATAAGGATGATTTTGTGACGGACTATATTGACAAACATCCCAATGAAAGCGGGATCATCTACTGCGCCACCAGAAAAAATGTGGATGCCCTGTACGAAAGGCTGTCTTCGCGGGGCGTTCCGGTGACCGCCTACCATGCGGGGATGGACAATGGCGCGAGAAAGAACAATCAGGAGGATTTTATCTACGACAGACTGCCTGTCATAGTGGCGACCAACGCCTTTGGCATGGGAATCGACAAATCCAATGTGCGGTTTGTCATTCACTACAATATGCCCCAGAGTATGGAAAATTATTATCAGGAGGCCGGGCGCGCGGGGCGCGACGGAGAGAATGCCCGCTGCATTCTGCTGTTTTCGGCTCAGGATGTGATGATCAACAAATTCCTGCTGGATAAAAAGGAATTTGGGGGCATGGATATCACAGACATCGAGCTGGTCAGACAGCGGGACGCCCACAGGCTCCATGTCATGGAGGGGTATTGCAGGACCACAGGTTGTCTTAGAAATTATATTTTGGAGTATTTCGGAGAGAAGACCGGCGCTCCCTGTGATAACTGCGGGAATTGTCACCGTGAATACAGGGAAGTGGACATGACCGACGATGCAAAACAGGTTCTCAATTGTATTGCGGAGACCAGAGGAAGATATGGGCAGGCTGTGGTGATCGGGACGCTGATGGGTGCAAACCGTGCCAGACTGAAAGAGATAGGAGCCACCGCCTACAGATCCTATGGGGCTCTGGCCCACAGAAGCGAGGCGGAGCTCCGCAGGTTGATCACCCATATGACTGAAGCGGGATATATCGTTCAGACAGATGGGGAGTACAGCGTTCTCCGCATGGGAGAGGTGCGCGCCTTAAAGGAGGAAAATGCCCGTGTTACGGTCAGGACATTTGAGGAGCGCAGGGAGCCGGCAGACGGCAGAAAAGGGAGGGCAAAAAGTACGGATTCCCTCACGGCAGCAGGCTTCGATCTGTTTGAGAAGCTTCGGCAGTTACGGCTTGCCATCGCAAGGGAGGAGGCGCTGCCGCCCTATATCATTTTCAGTGACAAAACTTTGATCGATATGTGCGCCAAAGCGCCTGAAAACCAAGAAGAAATGCTTGCCGTGTCCGGCGTCGGCGCAAATAAGTTTGACAGATACGGACAGAGATTCATCGACGAGATCGGGGCGTTTAAAGCGGATAATCCCCATGCAGTCCTTAGTATCAATGCAGAGGACGATGCGCGTGAGCCTGAAGAAAAGCAGAGCAGGCGGAGAGCCCGGAAGAAAAAAAGCTCTTTTTATCTCAGGAAAGAAGATGCGGAAAAGTTTACTTATGCAGAGTATTACAGTATAAACGAAATAAGGGATTTGTTAAACGAAATTTGCAGCGTTGAGCGTGTGAAAAAGGCCACTTCCACTGCTATATGGACGTATCTTATGTTGGAAGGGCTGACAGTTGAGGAGAAGCAGGCAGACAGATTTGTGAGAGCAGGCACGGAGCAAGGCCTGAAAATGGGTATTCAGTCCGTAACAAAGATTAGCCAGAATGGGTTTGAGTACCAAGTTCTGTTGTACCCGGAGAGTATTCAGAGACAGATCGTGGAATATTTTGCCGGTATGGGCGAGGAGGGATATTCGGATGATGAGGTACCGACTCAAGCTGCCCAGAGCAACATAGGACAGGCATGGACCGCCGACGAGGATCAGAGATTGGAGGAAGAATTTGAGGCGGGCATGAAAATATCGGAAATTGCGAGGTTACATGGACGGACAAGCGGTGGGATCAGGGCCAGATTGAAGAGACACGGGTTGATAGATTAGTGTTTAACATCTGCTGAATTACAGGAAGATTGATAAATAAATATAAAAATAAACGGCAGGAAAATACAATGGTTTTTGAAAATTTAACGGTGACCCGCTTGGGTATTTTTCAGGAAATAGAAGTAGTATTCAGTAAAGATAAAATCAATATCGTACAGGGGGAAAATGGATGCGGGAAAACGACAATTCTTGCAATCTTATATTCTATGCTACAGGATCATGAGATCATGCACTATCAGTGCGAAGAATCCGAAGCGGTTATAAATCTGAAGATTGTAGACAAAAAGGATGAGATTTGGATAAGAAAGCGTTATAGAAGTAAGGATTATGAGATAATCGTTAAAAGCTTTCGTGAAATGAAAAGGCTGATGTCAATAGATAGAAGCATGATATACTTGCTTGGTGGCAGTTCTATTCATCACAGGCCAAAATTAAATAGTGAAATGATAAATAATGCAAATAGACTGTTGGAAGCAGTGGGTATGGAGAATAAATGTAAAGTAGATTTATCAGAGACTAAATCTTATAATTTAATGTCAGGAGGTGTGCAGGCATATTATTGGATTTTAAATATTTTATATAATATGCCTCCGGACAGTGTTCTGCTGATGGATGATCCATTTGTAATGCTGGACGATTATACTGCAGCTTATCTTCTAACTGTAATGGGAAAGATGAAAAGTATACAATTCATTTTAACCGGAAGTCTGAGGATGGATGTGCCTGAAAACTGTAATCAGATTATCTTAAAAGTACAACGAGATAATATGGGCGGCTGCGGAAGAGTTCAATTTGATTATTTCCGATTGTTCGACGATTATATAAAAATGCTGGCTGATGATAAAAAGGTTGAGGGAAAGATATCGGAGGAACCTCCGATTATTAAATATGAACTGGGAAAGGAAATAGAAGAAGTAGAAAAGAGAAATGTTGAATTTAAAGAAATAAAAGGGAATAATCCCTGTAATACAATTGTTGATACTGCGGAAATTTATATTAATGCGTTTTTAAATAGCAAGGCAGTGGAACTGGGAATCATAAAATGGGGAATATCTGATGAAGGTATTGTGAAAGGGGTGAAATTGTCTAAAAGAGACAGGGATATCATTAATAAAAAAATTTCTGAAAGAATAAGCCAGATGAGGCCTTATGTAAGTACTGAAAGTATTCATATTTCTTATGAAAAGGTGGTTAATAATAACGAGATTGTACATAATTTATATGTGGTAGAAATATTGGTTGAACCGATTCGTTCAGAAATGCTTTTTGTTACTGCCAAAAATGAAATATATATCAAAACAGACGGCGGCAAAAGAAAACTTGATGCAATTGGTATACAGGAAGAACTGAAAAGACGGAAGGGATGAAAAATACGGGATGAAGCAGATAGCAGGACTTGCTGTTTTGGCGGTTTTCTATGGTATCTATATAGGGAAAATGCTCTTGCAAAAGCGCAAAGGCATCCGGACGGATCAGATTGCCCGGGGAAAACGCCGTGATCGTGCCTTTTATGTGGAAGTGATTCTGAAATTTGCTACCTATTCTGTGGTGGCAGTGGAGCTGATTAGTATTGTTTTGGCAAAATCGTGTTTGCCAGAGGGATTTGCTGTGGCAGGATGTATTCTGGGGGTGATTGGGGATGGCGTTTTTGCCATGGCGGTGGTTACGATGCGGGATAGCTGGAGAGCAGGGCTGGCGGAGGATGATAAGACAGACATGATCACAGACGGCATTTATCAGTTCAGCAGGAATCCAGCTTTTTTAGGTTTTGACATGGTATATCTGGGGATATTACTGATGTTTTTTAACTGGATATTGCTGCTGTTTTCCGTATTTGCAGCGGTGATGCTGCACCTTCAGATTTTACAGGAAGAGAAGTATTTACAAAATGTGTTTGGTCCGGAATATGCGGCATACAGGAAGCATGTGTACAGATATGCGGGAAGAAAAGCAAAGAAAAGCAAAGAAAAGCAAAGAAAAGCAAAGAAAAGCAAAGAA
>CANCYO010000099.1 GCA_947382415.1 uncultured Lachnospiraceae bacterium
CCCCCACGTCTCGCAACACTCTTTCCCTACACGACGCTCTTCCGATCTTCACAAGACTTAAAGTCGGCGCCATTGTAAACGCCGCCAATTCACAGATGCTGGGATGCTTTGTGCCCTGCCACAGATGCATTGACAATGCGATCCACAGTGCGGCGGGAATGCAGCTTCGGGAGGAATGCAGCCACATCATGAACCGCAGGCGGCAAAGATATGGCGAGAACTATGAGGAACCTGCGGGTACGGCTACCCTGACGCCGGCCTATAATCTTCCCTGCGAGTATGTGATCCACACCGTGGGCCCTGTTGTGTCCGGCGGATTGAATGACGCGCTGTGTCAGGATTTGCAAAATTGCTATGAAAATGTTCTGAAATGCTGTCTGGAACATCATATCAGATCTGTTGCGTTATGCTGTATCTCAACGGGGGAATTCCGTTTTCCAAACGACAGGGCGGCCTGGATCGCATGGGAAACGGTGACGGATTTTCTGGAAGAGCATGGCGCTCATATGGAACGGATTGTATTTAATGTATTTCAGGACAAAGACAGGATTATTTACGAGAAGATATCAGGTTGATCTGGCAGGGGCAGGATCAGCCTGTAATTTTTCGGCAGTTAAATTATATGCTTTTATTTGTGTCAGGGCTTTATCTGTGTTACAATATAATGGCTTGAGATGAAAACCATAAAAACGGGAGGAGAATACTGTGGCGGATATGCAGGATGCAGGCAGATACATTGCGGAGGGATATTCTTTTTATACGGAGAAGGATGCGGCTCTGGCTGAGGAGGAGCGCCGTAAGGCGGAATATCTGAAGGCGCGTCTGGACTATAACAATCCGGAGAGCATTCTGCGAATTTACAAAAAGGCCGTGGCGGAGCGGATATTCAGATCTCCGGTGGGATTGTTTTTTATGAAGGAATTACAGCAGTATCTGCTGCGGCAGGAGAGCGTCGATTCTGCGGAGGTGGATGCCATCCCTCTGTATGTCTCCTTTGAGGGGGAGTTTCGGGAGCAGAGCAGTCCTGCCCGCAACAGGGTGAAGCCTGCCGGGGACGCTAAACCGAAAAAATCCCCGGCGCTGCGAATCTCTGTGATTGCCAATATTCTGCTTGCGGCTGCGGTGATCGCCATGTTTGCCATCGCTCTGGGCGCCAGCCAGCCCAATATCCTGAATTATGAGCGGGTGCTGACGGATCGCTTTGCCTCCTGGGAGCAGGAACTCACGGAGAGAGAGCAGGCAGTCCGTGAGCTGGAGCTGGAATGGAATAATAAACAGAGGGAATGAATGAGACCGGCGGATCGGACAGAGGCGCGGAATAACTGACAGGAGTTTGGAACGGATGGACAGATTAAAGATTTTGGTGGTGGATGATGAGAGCAGAATGCGTAAGCTGGTATCGGATTTTCTGACACGCAATAATTATGAAGTGCTTGAGGCGGAGGACGGTGAGCAGGCGCTGGATATTTTTTACCGGGAGAAGGATATTGCGTTGTTGATACTGGATGTGATGATGCCGAAGATGGACGGCTGGCAGGTCTGCAGGGAGATAAGAGCCTGTTCCAAAGTGCCGATCATCATGCTCACTGCCAGAGGGGACGAGCAGGATGAGCTTCAGGGCTTCGGACTGGGTGTGGATGAGTATATTGCAAAGCCCTTCAGCCCGAAGATTCTGGTGGCCAGAGTGGAGGCGCTTCTGCGGCGCAGCGGTCAACTGGACAAAGGAGAGATCATAAGCTGTGGCGGAATCGATCTGGACAAAGGCGCCCACCGGGTAACCATAGACGGCCGGGAGATTGAACTGAGTTATAAGGAATTTGAGCTTTTGACTTATTTTATGGAGAACAGAGGCCTTGCGCTTTCCCGGGAGAAGATACTGAATCAGGTGTGGGATTATGATTATTTTGGGGATGCCCGGACTATCGATACGCATGTGAAAAAACTCAGGAGCAAGCTGGGAGAAAAGGGTGACCTGATCAGAACCGTCTGGGGTATCGGATATAAGTTTGACTGAGAGGAATGACAATGGCAGGAAAGAGAAAGCGATTTTCCATCCGCAGTCAGTTGGCTTTGATCTTTATCACGCTGATGGCAGGTGTGATTCTGCTCTGCTGGACGGTGAATACTCTGTTTCTGGAGGAATATTATATCCGGGAAAAGAGGGAGATCATTTATGATGCCTATGAGACCATACGCAAAGCGGCGGAACAGGACAGCTATGGAACGGACGCCTTTGTGAGAGAGCTGGAAGGGGTCTGCCGGAATTACAATATAACGGTCTGTGTCATGGATGTAGACTCCCAGGTCAGATATGTATCCCAGAATGGCGGACGACAGTTGGAAGCCAGGCTGCTGGGGTATATTTTTGGTTTTGCGGAGGTGGAGGTACGGGAGCTTGAGAGCAGAGAAGATTACCGCATCCAGATTACGGGAGAGGGAGACGGCGAATATCTGGAGATGTACGGGAGACTGACCTCCGGGATATCCTTTATCATGCAGACACCTTTGGAGAGCATCCGGGAAAGCGCCGATCTGGCCAATCGTTTTCTGGCTTATGTGGGAGTGCTGGGTACAATGTTTGGGGGAATCGTTATCTGGGCGGTCTCTTACCGTATCACAAAGCCGATCGCCAGGCTCAGTTATATTTCCGGGCGCATGGTACATCTGGATTTTGAGGTAAAATATGGAAGCAGGAGGCACGATCTCTCCCCTGTATTTGACGAGATCGATGTGCTCGGAGAAAATATCAACGAGCTTTCCGCTTCGCTGGAGCGCTCAATTTCAGAGTTGAAAACCGCCAACAATGAGTTGAAGCGGGATATTGAAAAAAGAGAGCAGATCGATGAGATGCGCAAGGAATTTCTGGCCAATGTGTCTCATGAGCTGAAGACGCCCATCGCATTGATACAGGGCTATGCGGAGGGACTGCAGGAGGGGATCAGCGACGATCCGGAGGAATGGAGATTTTACTGTGACGTCATCGTGGACGAGGCCTCGAAGATGAATGTCATGGTAAAGAGGCTGCTGACTCTGAATCAACTGGAATTTGGAAACGATGTGGTGACCATGGAGCGCTTTGACCTGGTGACGCTGATTCGTAATTATATACAGTCTGCCCAGATACTGACCCAGCAGAATGAGATCCGGGTTCTGATGGCGGATTATGCGCCTCTCTACGTGTGGGCCGATGAATTTAAGACGGAAGAAGTGTTTATGAATTATTTTACCAATGCGGTTATTCACTGTGAGGGGGAAAAGGTGATCGAAATCCGTCTGGAGCAGGAGCATGGCCGGGTGAGGGTCTGGGTATTTAATACCGGAGCCCATATACCGGAAGATGCGCTCCCTCACATCTGGGAGAAATTCTACAAGGTGGACAAGGCGCATACAAGAACTTACGGCGGCAGCGGCGTGGGACTTTCCATTGTGAAGGCCATCCAGGAATCGATTCATCAGGAGTACGGGGCGGAGAATTGTCAGGGCGGCGTTCGGTTCTGGTTTACCGTGGATACGGTTCAGGAGTAGCACAGGTATGCTGCGGCAGAGAGGAAGATCATACAGAGTATATGACAGAGAGTATCAGAGTGTTGCTGGTGGGGGTAGATACGGGGGAAGAGGCGGATTTTGACCGTTCAATGGCAGAGCTGAAGAGTCTGGCCGAAGCCTGCGGCAAACAGGTGGCCGGGGTGATCACCCAGCGCATGACCAGCGTGAACAGAGCATTTTATATCGGAACCGGAAAGGTCGGGGAAGTACGGGATTTTGCAGAGGAGTGTGAGGCCGCAGAGATCATTTTTGACAATTCTCTCACGCCCTCCCAGCTTCGCAATCTGACGGAGGAGCTGGATCTGCCGATTCTGGACAGGACTCAGCTCATCTTGGATATTTTTGCCATCCGGGCCCGGACGGGAGAGGCCAGACTGCAGGTGGAGATGGCCAGACTGCAGTATATGCTGCCCCGGCTGGTGGGAATGCATGAAGAGCTGGGTAGACAGGGAGGAACCGGCGGCAGTATGAGCAATAAGGGCGCCGGTGAAAAGAAGCTGGAGCTGGACAGACGAAGGATCGAGCACCGTATTTCGGAACTGCGCAAAGAGCTGGAGACAGTGGAGCGTTCCCGGGAGATCCAGCGCAAAAAGCGCAATGCGTCCCGTATTCCACAGGTGGCGTTAGTGGGTTACACCAATGCGGGCAAGTCTACCATAATGAATCGAATGCTGGAGGAGTTCGGGAGAGTGCCCGGGAAACAGGTTCTGGAACAGGATATGCTTTTTGCAACTCTGGAGACCAGTGTGCGCAGCATTGAGATGGAAGACGGCAGACCGTTTTTTCTGGCGGACACAGTGGGATTTATTCATAAGCTGCCTCATGGACTGGTGAAGGCTTTCCGGTCTACGCTGGAGGAGGTACGGTATGCGGATCTGCTGGTGCATGTGGTGGATTATTCCGATGAGGATTACCGCCGTCAGATGGAAATTACGGAAGAAACATTAAAAGAATTGGAAATTGGAGACATTCCGCGGATTATAGTGTATAATAAATCTGACAGGCGTCAGATGGAACGTCTGCCCCGGGTGCGCAGGAATGACATTCATATGGCGGCAGGGCCCGGTATAGGGATCAGAGAACTGGCAAAATTGATACAGGACAGGCTCTACGAACATTACAGGGACTGTGAGTTTGTGCTGCCCTATGATCAGGGGCGGGCGGCGTCTTATCTCATGGAACAGACTGTGGTTCTGGAACAGGAGTACAGAGAGGACGGAATCTATCTGAAAGTACGGTGCCATGAGCAGGATGCTTCCAGATATGGACGATTTATAATTTGACGGGAAAGAACAGAGGATGAGCGGATGGATATGAACAGATCGGGCGGAGTAATACGGACAGGACCGGAGCAGGACTTTGGTCAGTTACGGGCGAGAGTGGAGGCTTTGCTGCAAAGCTCAGAGGATGTGGAATTTACAGCTTACCTTCGCCAGATGCAGGAACGCATCGGTCATCAGGAGAGACAGTTGGAACTCCTGAACGAGGAACTGGACAGCCGGGTACAGATGTATGAAAACAGGATGCAGATGTACCGGGCAGCGCAGAAGATGGAGGAGGCAGTGCCGAAGATGGGGGAGGCAGTACCGGAGCCGGTTCCTCGGCCGGCAGTGCAGTCCCCCGGACACAGGCGCAGCGCAGAGTTTACCATAGGGACTGTTGTGCTGGGCTTTGTGGGCGGAGCGTTTATTTTGACATCCATGGTGCTGCTTGGCATTTATTTTATGCAGGGCCTGACGAAAGGACTGCTGCTCTATGCGGCGTGTATCGCGGTGATGGTTCTGGCCGAGGCGGTTCTGTATCGCAGATGGCCGGGGCTTGGCATGACACTTTCGGCGATAGGCATGGGTGGCCTGTACATATCCACGTTGGTGAATTATCTGGTGCTGCACAATTTTAATCAGTGGGTGGCTCTGGGGCTCACGCTGCTCATCACGTTGGTCGTACTCATATTGAGCCGCAAGAGAGATGCTGCGGCCTATCGGATTCTGGGAATGGCGGCTGTGTATATCTGTATGCTGTTGGTGCCTGACAGTGAAGTTCTGGGCGACGGAGTTTCCATGACCGAATTTCTGACTGCGACGGTTATGGCTCTGGCTGTGAATATTATGTGTCTGGCAGTGCCTGTTAAAAAGGCACACACAGGGATACATGCCACACATATGGCGTTAAATACGGTGTTTACCTTTTTGGCATATTTTCTCTGGAGCAGAAGGTTTGAAATATCAGATACCGTGACGGGCGGATTGTGGCAGTATCAGGCGTGGCAGAAGCCACTGTTTCTTGCAGCATCCATTCTGATCATGCATATGATTTTTATTGTACAGCTTCGTTGGCAGGAGAGACGTCAACCCGGCTGTTCCATGGAAAATAATCTGGCAATCTGTGTCACCTATGGCACATCCGTTTGTATTTATACGACTTTGATACAGCTTGCTACGGATTTTTCCGATCCAATGATTCTGGTGGAGCTGTTTGGGGATGAGCTTCTGCTGTCCCGGTTGATCTGTACAGGGATTGTGACTGTGCTCTGCCTGATTCCCATACTGATTCTTCGGAAAAGACAGGAGAAATGGTTTATCTGGTATGCATGGAATCTCTGGCTGCTGGCGGCCCATATCGGCAACGGCGGGGACTGGGAGATTGCTCTTTGTCTGTTGGTATTGCTGGCGGCGTCCAAGATCCTGTCGTTTACCAGACGGCCCATGCTCTGTATCAGTGACGCGGTGATCACTGCCCTGTCCTGTGTGGCGGTATATTTTAGCAGGGAAAATGCCTGTATGATTCCGCTGGCCGTGGGACTGGCGCTCAGCATCCTCTGCCTGAATTACCTGCAAACCTATTTTGAGATACTGCTGGTATATACCATTGCCCTATACACCTCATACCATATGCTGCCGCTGTTAAAGCTTCCGGTGTTTGTAGGAATTCTGTTTGTAGGAATGCTGTTGTTTAACAATGTGAAGAGATGGCAGGACAAGGGCATTGTCGGCTTCAACGCGCTTGCGCTGGGAGGACAGGCGTTTTGCTATCTGCTTCTCGTCAATCCGGTGTACCGTAATGCGTATCTCACCTATTTTTGTATGTTGATTTTTGGAACGGCGACTATTCTGATCTGTTTCCGGAAGAAATACCGTCTGGATTTGAACTGCCGGCAGTTAATACTTGCCGGATTCCTGACCTATATGGGATTGATCGTGAGAACAAGCTATCCCATTACCAACAGTATTTTACTGATGGCGCTGGCTCTGGGATGTGTGTGGGCCGGATTTGCGATCAACAAAAAATCGGTGCGCATCTATGGACTGGTGCTTTCTCTGGCGATCTGTGGTAAACTGGTCTTATATGATTTTATGGGAGCCAATATTCTGCAGAAGACGATCCTGTTTTTTGCGGTGGGTCTGCTGGCACTGGCTATCGCTGCGATATACATGATACTGGAGCGAAGCTGGGAAAAAAGAATTGAAAATAGTAATGAAAATAATAATGAAAATAATGATGAAAGTGAAAATAAAATTGCTTAAAGGAGTGCTGAAAATGAACAAAAAAGGAATCGGAATCTTGTGTCTTACGGCCATGCTCATGGCCGGCTGCGGATCGCCCATGCCCAATATGTCGGATGAGAACGCAAACGCCATAGGAGAGTATGCCGCCATATTGCTGTTGAAATACGATGCCAACAGCCGCAGCCGTCTGGTGGATCTGTCACAGGTTGAAGCCTTGGAGGAAGCTGAGGAGAAACAGGAACCGTCTGTGCAGCCGCAGCCGGAAGAACCGTCATCCCAGGAGACATCAGAACCGGAGAATACGCCTGTGACCGATCTGAGTGTGTCGGGGCTGGAAACGGCGGGGAGTCTGGAGAGCTTTCTGGATCTGCCGGATGGCATGAGTCTTGTCTGTACCGGACATGAGCTTTGTCAGAGCTATCAGGGGGAGGCAAATCCCTATTTTGCCATGGAAGCCGCTGAGGGAAAGGAGCTACTGGTACTGCACTTTGATCTGCAGAATCATTCCGGATCGAGCCAGGAGGCAGACTTTCTTTCCAGAAAGGACAATTACCGTGTCACCGTAAACGGAAGCTACAGCAGGACGGCGCTGACCACCATGCTGGTAGACGATCTGTCCACCTATAAGGGAACTCTGGCGGATGGCGTCACAGAGAAGGTTGTTCTGGTTTTTGAGG
>CANCYO010000100.1 GCA_947382415.1 uncultured Lachnospiraceae bacterium
GGGAGCTTTGACCCTGTCACCTTCGGACATCTGGACGTGATCAGGCGCGCTTCCGAAATGTTTGATGTATTGATTGTCAGCGTTTTGAACAATAAGGTAAAGACACCGTTGTTTTCTGTGGAGGAACGTGTTAAGATATTACAGGAGGCCACGAAGGACATTCCCCAAAAGGATATGGACAGGCTGGTCAGCGTCGTTATAACAGAAATGAAGGCGCAAAAGAGCGTCCCGGAAATTGCCTGCAAAACACATGCCGACGAAGCGCTGGTGGAGCAGATCTGCCGGATCTATGCCACACATCCCGGAGTGAACGTGGACGGCATCCTGAACAGACTGGAGCTTCGCGGAAAATGACAGGAAAATGGCATAAAATGACAGACATTCAGGCCTGAATCACCTTTCTGATCCGCTCCAACGCCTCCGCCAATATCACTCTGGGGCAGGCGACATTAATCCTCTGGAATCCTCTGCCCGCATCGCCGAATATTTTTCCGCTGTCAAGCCACAGTCCGGCGTCATATATAATCCTGCGGTCCAGTTCCTCCGCGTCGATTCCGGCAGCCCTGAAATCCAGCCAGACAAGGTAAGTTCCCTCGGTATCAATCATTTTCACGGGTTTAAGCTTCTGATCTGCATAAGCTCTGACATATTCAATATTCTCTCGAATATAATCCATCATTGCCCCATACCACGCTTCACCGTCCCGATAGGCCGCCTCTGCAGCCACCAGCCCCAGTGTGCTTAACTGACTGATCCCGGCTGCGTTCATCTGCTTTCTGAAGTCTGACCTGAGCTCCCGGTTCGGAATAAAAATATTGGAAATAAGCATGCCGGCAAGATTAAAGGTCTTGCTGGGGGAAGTGCAGATCACGGACATGTCTTCAAATTCTTTCTTCAACGATGCAAAGACATGATGCTCTCCCCTGAAAATAAAATCATTGTGTATTTCATCGCTCACAACGATGACGCCATACTTCAGGCAGATATCCCCCAGCCGGATCAGTTCCTCTTCAGTCCACACCCGGCCCACCGGATTGTGCGGATTGCATAGCAGGAACAGTTTGATCCGATTATCCCTGATCTTCTTCTCAAAATCATCAAAGTCAATATGATACCGATTGTCCTCCCCCAGAATCAGATCACTGCTCACGATACTTCTCCCGTTGTCTGTGATGACCTCCGAAAAGGGATAATAAACCGGCTGCTGAATCAGGACTTTATCGCCTGCCTCCGTATATGCCCTGACCGCCATGGCAAGGGCAAACACGATTCCCGGCGTCTTGACCAGCCAGTCTTCCTCCGGCGACCACGTGTGATGCCTCTCCATCCATCCGGCCACCGCTTCAAAATACTCTGTCCCCACCTCCGTGTAGCCAAAGATCGCATCCCGGGCTCTCTTTACCAGCGCATCCTCCACATAGGATGAGGTCTTAAAATCCATATCCGCAACCCACAGCGGCAGCACATCCGCGGGCATCCCTCTTCGCACGGCAAAATCATATTTCAGGCAATTGCTGCCTCTTCTGTCTGTCACTTTATCAAAGTCAATATTTCTCTCCGCCATGACTGCCCCCTGCTCTTCATTCCGACTTTTCTTCCATGTCTATTCCATGTTTTGTTCCATGCTCTATTCCATTTCCGCAAACACCTGACCGAGTTCACCGATCAAATCTTCCACATCCTCTATCCCCACGGATAATCTCAGAGTGCAGTCGGTGATCCCGTTTCTGAGCCTCACATCCTCCGGCACATCCGCATGCGTCTGGGTGGCCGGGTAGGTGATCAGGGTCTCGACGCCGCCAAGACTCTCGGCAAATTTGATCATCCTGACCTTTTTCAGAATCCCCAGGGCATGTTCCCTGGTATCAACCTGAAAGGTGATCATGGAGCCAAAACCTCTGGCCTGTTTCTTCATGATCTCATACCCCGGGTGTTCCGGCAGGCCCGGATAGATCACCCGGGTCACAATGCGCTGCTCCTTCAGCCAGCAGGCGATGTCCATGGCGTTTTTCGCCGACTGCTTCATACGGATGCCAAGAGTCTTGATTCCTCTCATGATCAACCAACTGTCAAAAGGCGCAAGCCCAGCTCCGGTGGTCTTGATCAAAAAACGGAGCTTTTCACGGATATCCTCCCTGTTTGTCACCACAAATCCCGCCAGCGTGTCGTTATGGCCGCCCAGAAATTTCGTGCCGCTGTGAAGGACCACATCCGCTCCCAGATTAAGGGGATTCTGGAAATATGGCGATAAAAAGGTATTGTCTACGATGAGCAGCAGATCATGCTCTTTTGCAAGCTTCGCGATCCCGGCAATATCGGAGACATTCATCATGGGATTCGTGGGCGTCTCGATATAGATTGCTTTCGTATTGCTCCTGATATACTTTATAATATCATCTTCCGCACAGTTTACATAGGAAAATTCAATACCGTTCTTTTTAGATACATTGTCAAACAGCCGAATACTTCCCCCGTAGAGATCGGCCTCCGCGATCACATGATCGCCGGGCCTGAAAATCTCAAACAACAGGGAGATCGCCGCCATACCGGATGAAAGCGCGCAGGCGTCTATCCCTTCCTCCAGCCCTGCCACGATCTTCTCCAGATGTTCTCTCGTGGGATTCTGCAGCCTGCTGTAATCAAATCCCGTGCTCTGCCCGACCTCAGGATGCGCATAAGTAGCGCTCTGGTAGATGGGGTAGCTGATGGCCCCATAGTTTTGTGTGATTCCTTCCGTTTCTTCCAGATGCAGACATCTGGTGGCGATTCCTCTGCTCACGATACAATCCCTCTCTTTACTGAATTCATATGATTGCATTGATATAATTGCCTTGATATAATTAATATAATTTAAAATGATATGTATTATTTGTACATGTTGGTGGATAAGTATTTAAATGCGTTGTCCGCCAGGATCACGACAATATTTTTCCCCGCCGCCTCAGGTCTTTTGGCGATCTGCGTTGCCACCCAAAGCGCCGCCCCCGCAGACTGCCCCACAAAAAATCCTTCCTGACTCACAAGCTTCCGCCCCGTCTCGTAGGCATCCTCCGCGATCACGTCAAAGCATTCGTCATAAAAAGTGTTAAACTGTTTAAACAGGGACAGGACTTTGTCCTCCGGCACTCCGTCAAACTTTAACACGCCGTCGATGGTGTTGCGCTCCGGAAATGCCGGATCCTTCAGCGACTGACCCGCCGGCTGGGCTCCGATGATCTTCACATCCGGATTCTTCGTCCTCAGATAGGCAGACAGTCCCGACAATGTGCCGCCGGTTCCCACCAACTGCACCACATAATCCACCTTTCCCTCCGTATCCTCCCAGATCTCCGGGCCGGTTCCCAGAATATGCGCTCTGGAATTGGCCGGATTTGCACACTGGTCAATATAAAACCAGCCCTTTGACTCCGCAAAGCCTCTCATCACCTCTCCCAGCCGCTCCACGGAAAGTCCTGTTTTGAGCATCTCCATAAAACCGGGCACATCTGACACCTGCAAAAGCTCTGCCCCCAACGCTTTCAGAATCTGTGAGCGTTCAACCGAGACTCCGGGCTGGATCACCGCCACATAATGATATCCTCTGGCGTTTGCAAAGGTAGCCGTTCCAATTCCCGTATTCCCGCTGGTGTAGTCTACGATGGTCATGCCGGGCTTCAGCTTTCCCTCATACTCCGCCTCTTGGATCATATTGAGGGCAGCCCTGTCCTTCACGCTCCCCGAGGGGTTAAAATACTCAAACTTTCCCAGAATATGCCCCTGCACTCCCTCTGCCTCCTCGTATCTGTGCAGCCTTACCAAAGGCGTTTTCCCAACCAGTTCCGTGATCGAATGATAGATTTTTCCCATGACCGCTCTCCCCCTCTACTGATAGTTATACTCCACAAGCTCTACATAGCTTTCGTTCTTTAATACTCCCGCCAGAGACAGTAAACTCCAGGCATTGCCCGCGGTGCCGATATACAGGCCCGAATAGCTGTGGACATCCTGTGGGATGGTTCTCCACCAGTTGCCCAGCCACCTTCTGGAGCCCGCCTGCCTGTAGATATCATCGGGACTGTCGTCCACATGGGACTGCCCGATCACGGTCCTTGCCGTGCGCTTTGCATAGTCTAAAAACTCTTCCTCACCCGTCAGCTTATACACCGACACAAAATGCTCCAACAGCCCCGGCGTACCGCAGCATAACGCCTGGCTCCTCCAGTAGCCCCGGGAATAATTTTCGGGTGCGCCGGCCTCGATAATCCCTCTCGAGAGCTTTTTTACCCAGTCCAGATACTCCTCTTCCCCCGTGATGCGGTACAATGCTTCAAATAATAAAGCCGTTCCGGCCGGCCCGTGGCAGGAGCTGAGATAATAAAACTCCGTGGAGGGCCCTCTCTCCAGACTGTCCAGATACGGCACAAGCACCGCACACTCGTCCCCCACGGCAATCCCCTGAATATAGGCCGCCGCATCTTTGGCCGCCTGCAAAAACACCTCGTCCTTCGAGGCCTGATACAGAATCGCAAAGATCCAGCCCACCCCCGAACTGCCATGGGCAAAATTGACCCAGAACACATCCGCGGGGAAATCAATGATGGTCAGGTCTACCACATTCCAATATCTGCCGCCGCCCGGCGCGTCCTTCCCCTTTGACACGATATAACATCCCAGCGACTTTGCCGCCTCCAGATATCTGTTGTCCTTCGTCAGCTCCCATATGGAGATCAGATACGTGACAAACCCGGCGTCCCCGCACAGATCGCCCTGTGCGCTCCAGTAAATCCCCTCCGGCGCCTTCTTTGCCGCTGCCAGAAGATCGTCGGCAACCTTTACCGCATACTCCTTATAGCTTGCCTCTCCGGTAATCTCATAGAGCTTCAAAACGAGATAGGCGCTCCCCGTAGGGCCGTTGTAATACCCTATCGTCCAGCCCGGCATATTCTTGACATGCACCAGCTTATCCTGCACAGCCTTCGCATGATCCAAAGCCTTTTCATAAAAGGCGCTTCCCTCGTCCGTGGCTATGATATCGGCGGCGGCAGCCTTTGCCTCAAGCAGATATTCCTCTTTTCCGGTAACCTGATACAAACGCAGATAAAACAGTCCCACACCGGCTGAACCGCCGTATAATGCCTTTTCGGTCAACATGGGATAATCCGAGAAATCTTCCGCGGAATCCGGGCTCTGCTCCCATCTTTTTCCAAAGGGCGTAAGCTTTTCTGTGGTTTTGATCCACCTGGCGGTCTCCTCGGCAATTGAGATATAATCCTCTGACTGATAAATCTTAAATAAATAATTTCCGGCCATATCGCTTCCCTCTTTCCTAGTGATTTGGTATGAATTCTATGTAAAGAATCATACCACGGATTTACCGAATTGCATAATCCGGATTTTCTATACTTATCTATAGGAAAAAGCTATAACCTGCCGTCCGTTCCGGAAACTATTCCAGAACCTGTTCCCGATACTTTGACAGAATCTCGATATAGCGCTGACCGATCTCGCTGATGACCGCCGCTTTTCTGGCAATATATCCGATGATCATCCTCTCCCCGGTCCGGAGTTTGACCGCGCAGTAATCGGAACCGTTTAATTCCTCGCATATGATACCGGAACACAGGGTATATCCGTTGAGCCCGACCATGAGATTGAGCAGTGTGGCTCTGTCGCTGGCGCGGATCAGTCTCTTGTACTCATAGGTACTCAAGACCTCCTCCGCATAATAAAAGGAATTGTGATCGCCCTGCGAAAACGCGAGACACGGATAATCCTCCAGCTCTTCGATGGCTATTTCCTTCCGCCCGGCCAGAGGATTCTTTTTACTCATATAGACATAGATGCCGCACTCAAACAGGGGAGTGAATTCCAGTCCCTCTTCCCGAAACACCTTCTGCAGAATTGTCCTGTTGTAATCATTCAAATACAAAACGCCGAGCTCACTCTTCTGAGCCCTGACATGATCGATCACCTCATGGGTCCTGGTCTCATGGATCTCAAACTCATACTCGTCAAATCCGTACTGATCCACCAGCTCCACAAACGCCCTGACGGCAAATGTGTAATGCTGCATGGACACATGAAAGCTTCTTTTGACATTGGTCTTTGATATGTATTTTGCGTCCAGCAGCTCATACTGCTCCACCACGGATCTGGCATAGCTTAAAAACCCCGCTCCCTTTACCGTCAGGGACACGCCGCTCTTGGAACGTATGAAAATATCAAAGCCCAGCTCCTGCTCCAGAGAGTGCAGCGCCGCAGTCAGGCTGGGCTGGGAGATGTACAGTTTTTTGGCCGCTTCATTCAGGGAATTCTCCCGGGAAATTACCACTACGTATTTTAATTGATTTAACGTCATTTTCTCACATCTCCTGCCTTAATTTTACACATTATAACATGATTCGCAGGCAGGACTCAAGTATGGAGCAGACCGGCCTCATTCAGCCGGTCTGCTCCAGATAATAAAATCCATATCCCGGCAGTTCCATATGATCCGCCTGCATCTTCTGTTTTGAGAGCAATTCCGTGTACTCCCCGCTTATCTCCCCTGTTTGGGCAGTCTGGGCATACTCGCTGAAATTAAACAGCCCGATCAGCTTTTCCCCTTCATAATACCTGCCGATGCACAGCACCGCCGGATTCCCGGTGTCAATGGTCCACACATCCGCATCTGACCGGAATACCCTCCGCGTTGCACGAATCTGCTCCAACTGTCTGAGTCCGTCAAAAATCCGCTCCTCCACCGTTCCCGGCTTTTTGATGTTCTGTGCCAGCTCCCAGTTCATGGGGCCTCTGTGGATATATCTGGAGTCGGCCGCCTTAAGGGGATCCTCCTTATAGCTATAGTCGTTGACCTGCCCGATCTCATCCCCGCTGTATAAAACCGGGATTCCGGACTGCATGAACATATAGGCGTGAAGCATCACGTCCAGACGGATGGCCTGTTCCATAGCCGCGCCGTCCTGCTCAAAACCGGCCTTTTCAATACCGCACATGGAAGCCGTAGTCCCGCAGAATCTGGCGTCCTTTGTGACGGGATCGGCATTGTAGAGCTCTCCCCGGCTGTTGCTTCCCCCGGCATACCCCTGAAAATAATCATTCAGATACTGCTTGTGGGAACACTCCTCCATGCCCTCCGTCCTCAGAGTGCCATAGTCGAGCCCCCACCCGATATCGTCATGACAGCGCAGATAATTCAGGAACACATACTCCTTGGGCAGTGCGCCCACAATGTCCAACTGCCTTTTCAGGAGCCTTACGTCTCTGGTGGCCACCGTATGCCATGTGGTGGCCATGGTGGTCACATTATAAAGCATATGGCACTCGGGCTTTTCCACCGTTCCGAAATAGGGCGTCACCTTCTCCGGCTCCATGACCACCTCGCCCAGCAGAAGGACACAGGGACAGACCACTTCGCTGATCATGCGCATCATACGCACAATGGTATGCACCTGCGGGAGGTTGCGGCATGAGGTGCCCAGCTCCTTCCAGATGTAAGGTACCGCGTCAATACGGATAATATCAATCCCCCTGTTGGCCAGATACAGAAAATTGTACATCATCTCGTTGAACACTCTGGGATTTTTGTAATTCAGATCCCACTGATAAGATCGGAAGAGCACACGTCTGAACTCCAGTCACGCACGGACATCT
>CANCYO010000101.1 GCA_947382415.1 uncultured Lachnospiraceae bacterium
TCAAACTCCTTTTCCAAAGCGTCATACACTTCATTGGGAATGCTCATTTTGAAGGAGCGCTCCAAGCCTTTATTTTTTCTGGCTTTCTGCAGACATTCTCTGCTCTTACAAACATATGCGCCTCTTCCATTCTTCTTGCCTGACGTGTCCAGACAAATTCTGTCGTCCTCGGCAGTCTTCAGCACACGAAGCATCTCTTTCTTGCTCTTCATCTCTCCGCAGCCGATACACTGCCTCAATGGGATTTTCTTTGCCATGGGAACCGTTACTCCTCCGTTCCTTCCTCATATCCGGCTTCTGCAGCTTCTGTGTCTTCTGCGGTTTCCGTATCTTCCGCAAATCCGTCCCCGGCATATTCATCGGTATATTCGCCGTTGTATTCGCCCTGATACTCCTCCTGATACTCCTCATACTCTTCGTCATCGTACTCGTCATCCACATAGTCCTCATAGCGGAATCCGGGAGCATCCTTGGCCTGGGTCTCGGATTTGATGTCGATCTTATATCCGGTCAGACGCGCTGCCAGCCTTGCGTTCTGGCCCTCCTTGCCGATGGCAAGCGAGAGCTGATAATCGGGAACCACAACCTTGGCCGTCTTCTCGTCAGGATCTGCAAACACGGCCACTACCTTTGCGGGAGAAAGTGCATTCTGAATCAGATTGCCGGGGTTCTCATCCCAGGGAATGATATCGATTTTCTCACCCCGAAGCTCCTCCACAATGGCATTGACTCTGGCGCCGTTCATACCGACACACGCACCCACCGCATCCACATTGGGATTGTTACTCCACACCGCGATCTTGGTACGGCTTCCGGCCTCACGCGCAATACTCATGATCTCCACCGTCCCGTCCTTGATCTCCATCACTTCAGACTCGAAGAGACGTTTTACCAGCTCGGGATGCGTACGGCTCACATTGATACGGGGACCTTTTGATGTATTTTTTACCTCTAAGATATAAACCTTGATGCGCTCGGTTGGTCTGAACACTTCTCCCTTCACCTGTTCGCTCTCGGCCAGCATCGCGTCCGCCTTGCCCAGATTGATGCTGATATTTCTGCCGATATTGCGCTGCACCACACCGGTGACCACATCCTTTTCCTTCTCATAATACTGATTGTAGATTACGCTTCTCTCCTCTTCGCGTATCTTCTGCAGAATCACATTCTTGGCATTCTGTGTGGCGATTCTGCCGAACTCTTTGGACTTGATCTCCACATTCAGCACGTCGCCGACATTTGCTTTCTGGGATATTTCCCGGGCATCCGCCAGCGCGATCTGAAGGCAGTTATCCTCCACATCCTCCTCGGACTCCACTACCTCCTTCTCTGCATATACCAGAAAATCACAGGTCTCACGGTCGATCTCCACATGCACATTGTCCGCTTTGCCAAAATGGTTCTTGCAGGCGGTGAGCAGAGAGTTCTCAATGGCCTCAAACAGCGTTTCCTTGCTGATCTCCTTCTCCTTTTCCAGAATATCCAGTGCTTCCATTAATTCCTTGTTCATCATTTCCTCCGTTTCCGGCTTCCGCCTTGTTCTTTTCTATTTTCATTGATACATTGTCAAAAATCGATACTCAGACGAACCAACGCAATATCTTCCCGTTTGAACACACGCTCTTTATCCTCCTCGCCGATAGTCAGCGTCCCGGAGTCAAAGCCAAGCAATGTGCCGGCGAATTCCTTTCTTTTGTCTATGGGCTTAAACAGTTTAACCTCCACTGCCTCGCCAATGCTCTTCGCCAGATGCTTATCCTTTTTTAATGTACGGCCAAGCCCCGGACTCGACACCTCCAGAATATAAGCGTCAGGAATAAAGTCCTCCCGATCCAGCGCATCCGACAGGGGCCGGCTCACATTCTCACAGTCCAGGATATTCACGCCCTCCGGTTTGTCAATATACACCCGCAGATAATAGTCGCTGCCCTCCTTCACATATTCCACATCATAAATCTCCACGCCGTTTGCGGCGGCGATGGGCGCAAGCAGCTCCTCCGTGCGGCTCTCATACTTCTCCCGTTTTGACATCCCACTCCTCCTTTATGATAGCTGTCACAGCCGCCTTGGGTCTTCAAAATAAACGGCTGCCGGACAAAGAAGAAAGAGTGGCGCACGTCCACTCTTACTAATCTACCTTTATGCTAATGAAAGTATAGACCCAAAATACGGAAATGTCAACGTATTTTTCCACTAAGCTGCAATAAGTTTTGCAATAAGTTTTCACTCCGTCAAAAATTTTCCGGTTGACATCCTCTGATTCCTATAGTATAATTCTTTTTGTTCCTAAGTTTCTAAATGATATATTACAGTATGCGCGAGTGGCTCAGCGGTGGAGCACCTCCTTGCCAAGGAGGGGGTCGCGGGTTCGATTCCCGTCTCGCGCTTTTTGAATGGGCTGCCGTTACTTTTAACGGCAGCCCATTCATTATTACATATTTTACTTAATTGCGCTCTTCTCTGTCACTCGGCAACTCTGTCCGCATATTTGATCCGGTACACTCTTCTCAGAGAATCATTGATCCGTTCCTCAGAAATCGCACCGCTCTGTACAGCCTCCAGCACACCGTTGTAAGCTTTCTCAAAATCCTCCGGCATCAGGATCATGTCGCAGCCTGCCCGCAGTGCCAGCACTGCGGCCTCACCGGCCTCATAATAATCGGAGACCGCCGCAATACTCATGGAATCCGTGATGATCACGCCGTCAAATCCCAGCTCCCGGCGCAGTATATCCGTCACCACCGCAGAGGACATGGAACAGGGCGTATTGTCCCCGGCCAGAGAAGGCGCAGCCATATGGCTCACCATTACCATGTCTGCTCCGGCCTCAATTCCTGCCTGAAATACCGCAAACTCATTGGCCCTGAACTCCTCGGCGCTTCTGTCCGTGGAGGCAAGTCCCTTATCCGTGTCTTTGTCCGTGCTCCCCATGCCCGGAAAATGCTTCAGACATGCGCTGATCTGCTGCTCCTTCAGCCCCTGCACCATGGAGGACACACAGGGACTCACCTTATCAGCCTCAGAGCCGAAGGCACGATCCTTCATAACAGAATTGTCCACACTGTTCAGATCTGCAACCGGCGCCAGATTCAGATTAAATCCATATTCCTTCAGATAACTGCCCATGGCGCTGCCCGCGGCATGAGCCTTGTCTGCCCCACCGTTCTCCGCAAGCGTTTTGGCATTATCCTGTTTGTCCACCAGACCTTTTTCCGCCAAAGGGCTGATCTTGCCGCCCTCGTCCTCCAGCGCGATAAACAGCGGATAATTGGAATACAGCTTGGTGGATTCGATCATATCCTTAAACTGCTGTTCGTTCTGGATATTTTTGGTATGATATATAATTCCTCCCACCGAATATTTCGTCAGAGCCTCCCTGGTACCGTCTCCGGCCTTTACGGCAGTTGTCACTCCGGTGATAGACTCAGGCGTCACAATAAAGAGTCCCGCCACCTTGTCCTCCAACGGCATCACTTCAATACCCGCATCGACAATGGCATCCAGCTTCTGCTCAGGCGTCAGCTCTACAACCTCGGGTACCGTCTCGGACTCTTCTGTAGACTCTTCAATACTTTCCTCATCCCCCAGCATCTGATCCACCTGGTTCTGCTTTTGCTGCTCCTGCCTGCGGCTCTCCTTGGTCAGATAATGTACGCCAAACACGATTCCCGCAGCAAATGCGATCACAACAGCCGCCACCGCGGCATAGGCCAGAATCTGATTCCTTACGCGGCGCTTTCTTCTCGCTTCCCTCTTCTCCTGCTGTTCCTGTGTATTCTGCTCCATATTGCCGCTCCTTCAATTATCATCCTTATCCGCTTTCCATCATACATTACTTTTCGACATTTTTCTACTGTTAAATCTTTCTTTATGAAAATTTAAAGAATACGAAAATATAAAGAATATCCCGGAGTGCATACGGACACATAAAATCAGAGAGCGTATCGACCATGACCGTCAATACGCTCTCTCAGACTATGCTATCCAATGGAATGCTACCTCTCTTTCTTAATTATCTTTTGTTTGAACAATACCATTTAATCTACTTTTTAGTTCTCTGTTTGGATCTAAATGCCTTATTCAGTTTTTTGTACCTTCCATTTTCTCCACTGTACTCTTTCCACTCTTCATTCGTATCGGATACTGTAACGTCCCAAATGGTTAAGTATTCATTGGTAATGCGCTACTTTTTCTTCTGTGTACTCGATTAATCTATATGAATCTTTCTTCAGGGGAAATGCCCTTGTAACTCAATTCCTTGGTACTTCAATGGAAGATATTTAAATTTTAAATTATCGTGTTAGGTGGACCGTACCTCCTTTGCTTAGATTTTTTTCTTTAGATTTGTTAGTTTTTTATCTCTTGTTTGTTGTTAATGTTACTATAACAGCTTCTCCGACATTTGTCAACACATTTTCTCAAATTTTTTTATATTTTTTGCTTACTTATTTTCCGAATCATAATTTTCAGCAAATTTTCCATTTTTCGACAAATTCCGACTCATTGAAAATCCTGACGGGCCTGATCAGATGACTTAAATATCAAGAGCCTGCGAATCTCCATCCGCACACAGCAGAGAGATACGCAGGCTCCGTTAATATACTCCTGTTTTTATTCGATCACATGAATCCATCCCTTGGGCGCCTCAATGCGTCCCATCTGGATACCGGTCAGCGTGTCATAGAGCTTCTGTGTCACAGGCCCCATGGAGGTCATGCCGCTGGGCAGATCGATCTGTCTGCCGTGATCCACAATCCTGCCCACGGGAGAAATGACAGCCGCGGTACCGCAGAGCCCGCACTCGGCAAAATCTTTCACTTCCTCCAGAAGCACTTCTCTCTCCTCCACCTCAAGGCCCAGATACTCCTTCGCCACATACACCAGAGAGCGGCGGGTGATAGAGGGCAGAATACTGCCGGACTTGGGCGTAACTACCTTGCCGTCCTTCGTCACAAAGAGGAAATTGGCTCCGCCGGTCTCCTCCACTTTGCTGCGGGTGCCGGGATCAAGATACATATTTTCGTCAAATCCTGCCTTGTGGGCAGATACGATGGCATGCAGACTCATGGCATAGTTGAGCCCCGCCTTGATATGTCCGGTGCCGTGGGGAGCCGCACGGTCAAAATCGCTGACGCAGATGGTCAGGGGCTTTACTCCGCCCTTAAAATAAGGTCCTACCGGCGTACAGAATATGCGGAACTGATACTCGTCCGCAGGTTTCACGCCGATGACGGGATTCGTGCCGAACAGATAGGGACGCACATACAGCGTGGCGCCGCTGCCATAGGGAGGCACATACGCCGCATTTGCCGCCACCACCTGAGTCACGGCGTCCACAAACCGCTCCTCGGGGAACACGGGCATCTCCAGTCTGGCAGCCGAATCAGCCATCCGCGCCGCATTCAAATCAGGACGGAATGTCACAATATGTCCGTCCTCAGTAGTATATGCCTTCAGGCCCTCGAAGACCGTCTGGGCATACTGCAGCACACCCGCGCACTCATTGAGCACCACATTGGCGTCATCGCTGAGTCCGCCCTCATCCCACGCGCCATCCTTATAATTGGACACATACCGCTTATCCGTCTGAACATAGCCAAATCCAAGATTACCCCAGTCAATATTCTTCTTTTCCATCGGTTCTTCCTTCTTTCATTTTCATAGAGACAAGTCTTTGAGATGGGGCTCTGGGACTTGTCACAGAGACTCATCTTAAAGACTCGTCTCTTATTATGGTACTTTTCCCAGAAAAAGTCAATATCTCTCACCATTCCAGAGTCATTTTCAGCGTCATTTTCGGCATCACTTCAGCGTCATTCCATCCGTCCGGAATCCGCCCTCCCCATCGTAATGAACCTGAAAATGGACAGCGTTGACATCCCAGGGAACTCCATTTTCATACATTGTGCTCATCTCATCCAGCATAAGGGGCGTCGCCTGATCCTCCAGCCCCAGCCCGATCAGGACATCACAGAACACCTCACCCGACTCCCCAAAAGAGAATGCCGTTATAGATCCCAGCGCCAGCCCCGTGATGCCAATCCCGGAATATGGCGTATCTGCAAGAGAATGCTCCTCGTATTCATCACCCAGTCCGATTCTCAAGACATTCTCCGTATAACTGAGCGAAACCTGATCACATACCTGCTGCACGTCTTCCCATGGCATGGTGTAGAGCGTGTCAAATGCCTCATCCACAGAGTCAAAAACAGAAAAATCCCTGATCGCAACTCCCGTGCCGGAGAATACATAGGCGATCATGCCAACCTCCAAAGCCCCGTCGCCGTCATAATCATATACGCAAAATTCCGGCAGAACCGCCCGGGGCGTGAGAAAGTCTTTGTAAAAAGTACGCCGTTTCCCCTGATGCTCCAAGATCAGCAGACACCCCTCGCTCATCTCACCATATATTTTCACCCCGGCTTCGGGCAAATCCGATAAAATGACAGGCTGTCTGACCCACCACTCCTCCATGGTCAATTCCTCTATGGGTCTTGCGGCGGCATAATCCTCCTCTGTGAGCGTCTCATACCACGCCTGCAGTTCCTCCAGAATCTGTCTCTCCCTTTCCTCAAAATCAAACTCTGCTGAAGAAAATTCTGAAGAATCCCCCAAGACTTCCGAGGACCGCTCCACAGTGGCTTCCACATCTGATTCCGCACCAAAAGCTCCGGCCAAACGGGACTCTGCGTCTCTATCCTGCACACCGCAGCCCGCAAACAGGCCCCATGCCAAAAGGCCTGCCAGCACGATCCGTATTCTGCGCCTCACAATCTCCCACCCTGCTCCCGGCCGGATATTCTTTCGTATTTTACAAACTGATAGGGAATGTCAAAATACGTCTGCTCCTCACTGTCCGCAGTGATCTCCCAATCCCCGTCGGCATCCAGATCGGGAAAATAAGCGTCCGCCTCATAGGCATGGTCGATTTTGGTGATATGGGCCACATTACAGCAGGGCAGGAGCTGCCGGTAGACGCTCTCGCCGCCTATGACGTAAATATCCTCGTCCCGATACGCTTTCAGCTCCTCCATAAGCTCATCCATGGAATGGACCACTACGGCATCCTTCACATGATAATCCGGATTAGATGAAAGAATGATATTGGTGCGGTTCTTTAAGGGCAGCCCCTGAGGGAAGGTCTCCAGCGTCTTTCTCCCCAGCACCACCACTTTGCCCGTGGTCTCCTCCCTGAAATGTTTGTGGTCATTGGGTATGCGGATCAAAAGATCGTTTTTGTTTCCGATGGCCCAATTGCGGTCCACCGCCGTAATAATGTTCATTCTGTTTGCCTCCTACTATTAGTATTGTCATAGCCATTCTTTACCTTTTCTATAGGTTCGGCT
>CANCYO010000102.1 GCA_947382415.1 uncultured Lachnospiraceae bacterium
CGATAAACAACGCCGCCGCTCTTGCCAGATCCGGTCCGCCGCCCCTGGCGATACACTTTCTGCTCTCCGCAATGTCCGCCAGGACTTTTGCCGCATCCTCTTTTGTCAGCTCGTCCTGCTGCGTCCACGGACCCTCCTCCAGGCCGTAACGCTTGGGCAGAGCCTCGGGATAATACCGGCTGATCACACGGATCAGATCGCAGGCAAGCTCCTCCTGCACAAGGATCTCATCGTTCATGGAGCCGATAAATGCCAGCCGCATCCCCACCTCCTGATCCTCGAACTTTGGCCAGAGAATGCCCGGCGTATCCAGAAGCTCCAGATTTTTATTCAACCGGATCCACTGTTTTCCTTTGGTGACGCCCGGCTTGTTTCCGGTCTTCGCACACGCTTTACCGGCAAACGAATTGATGAAGGTAGACTTCCCCACATTGGGGATTCCCACCACCATGGCCCGCACGGGGCGGTTCACGATTCCACGTTTCCTGTCACGCTCCAGCTTCTCCCTGCAGGCCTCCTGCACCAGACCGTCAAGCGCCTTTAAGCCGGCTCCGGATTTGGAATTTACCTCCAGCGCATGGGCTCCCTGCTCCTGAAAATACTGCATCCACTGTCTGTTCTGCACCGGATCCGCCAAGTCGGATTTGTTCATGAGCACGATGCGTGATTTATTCTTTCCCAGCTCATCGATATCGGGATTGCGGCTGCTAAACGGAATGCGCGCATCCACCAGCTCTATGATCAGATCCACCAGCTTTATATTTTCCTGCATCATACGGACTGCCTTAGTCATATGACCGGGATACCATTGATAATTCATATTCGCTCCATTCAAAGTTAATATGCGGGCTCACCGACTCTCCTGCGGCTCACCTGATAATTGCTTACCTGATAATTGGCTCACTTGATAAATCCCAGCCCTGACTCCCTGCAGGCAAGCTTAAACCATGCTCTTCCGATAATATCCGCATCCCGCACCTGTCCCACATTGGCCGAGCGGCTGTCCTCACTGTTGTTGACATTATCGCCAACACAGAAATACTCTCCCTTACCCATGGTGAGCTGATTCTCCGCGATCCCCGCCTCCAAGATCTTCTCGCTCACCCAGGCACTGCTCTCACCGTTCACATACAACACGCCGTCCTCTATGACAACGCGATCCCCGGGGACTGCCACCACACGCTTTACATAATAGTGCGCGTTTTCATTGCCGTTTGGCAGAAAGATCACCACATCCCCGGCTTTCGGTGATGACAGCACATATCCGAACCGGTCCACCAGAATCTCCTGACCGTTATAGAGCAAGGGTTCCATGGACACTCCCACCACATGTGTGGTCATACCAAAGAAATACACCACCACCGCAGCAATAAAAACTGCCGCCAGTATGCCAAAGATCCAGTTAAATATCTCCCGGACAACGGCAGAGCTTATTTTCTTTTTCCTTTGATAAAAGCTCAATCCTTTATGCCGCGCCATATTTCATCACTCCGCATTTGTCATTTGCCCGCTTCTAAATAGTATAACATATATCTCTCAAATAGAAAAGGGCAATCGCATCCTCTGCGATCGCCCTCATTCTCTGTTTGATTATTTTACAAGCTCTTTTACCTTTGCCTTCTTGCCCACACGCTGTCTCAGATAAGTCAGCTTGGCGCGTCTCACCTTACCGCGTCTCACCACCTCAATCTTCTCCACATTGGGGGAGTGCAGGGGCCAGGTCTTCTCCACACCGATACCGTTGGAAGTCTTTCTGACCGTAAAGGTCTCTCTGTTGCTTCCGCCCTGTCTCTTCAGGACAACGCCCTCAAACACCTGAATTCTCTCGCGGTTACCCTCTTTGATCTTACCGTAAACCTTTACGGTATCGCCTACATGGAATTCATTCACGGTCTCTTTGAGCTGTTCAGCTTCGATTTCTTTGATAATGTCACTCATAGTGAGCCTCCTTCATAAAATGGATGTTCTTAATACATTTCGTAACAGAGGACCATCTCGTTTTCACAACAAATGATATTTTAGCACAGTATACGAGCAAATGCAAGCATTTTAACGCTTTATCTTCACTTTGACTGTGACTTTCGCGTCTTTGCCTACTCCGTCTCTGCCACTCAGTCGTACTGTCACAGGGATACTGTATGCCTTGCCCGATGCGGTGGCGCCCACGGCGTCCGCATCCACAATGCGTATCGTCAGCGAAGAACCCGAACCGCTCACCGTGATATCTGCCCGGCCGTCCTTATTGCAGTCGATACTTCCATACGCGCTGGCCACGGAATAACAGGAAGGCACTGACAGAGAACAGCTCCTAGTGAGATTGGCGGTGGCGCCCGCATACAGTGTCTGATTATTGTTCCGCACCGTAACTTTTGCGGCTGTCTGCTTCGGCTTGATCTTAAAGGTATTGCTGGTCACCGTGAAGGTCTCTCCATCCTCTCCCTCAAATGTGTACTCCACAGCAAGCTTATAGGTCTGACCTGCCTTGAGTTTGCAGCGGTATCTGTCGGCTATGCCGATATAATAATGATACCCCCATTTATTTGCATACCTGATATAACCGTAATCCAACCGGAAGTAATCGCTGTATTCTCCCACCAACCTGTAACCTGTCACGGTATATCCGTTTGCCCGATTGCTGAATTTGGGGTCCGCCAGCACATAATAGTTCTTCTTGTCCTCAGGAGTGGTTGACACCCCATAGGTCAGATCCAATGTTCCCTTGGGACTCACTTTTGCGGTGACGGGCTTATCCACCACCTTCACCGTAAGGGTCAGGGTGTTCAGCGCAGTCCTCTCGCCTGTCTCCGCATTCTCGCAGTATGGCGTCAGTTTAAATTTGTAAGAGTCTGCAGGTATCTTATCTCCCATCATCTCCGCATCGCTCATGCTCACCGTAACGGTCCGGTCTGCAGCCGTTATGAGGAACAGATCGTTATCCAGCAGCTTCTTCGACGCAGCATTCGCTCCTTCAATGGCGATATCTTTGTATTGAATTTGATATCCCATATTCTTTAACCCCACATTTACGGAAGCCATACTCTTTGCCGCGGTGTTAAAGATGAGCTGACTGTTGCTCAGATAGGCCTGCGGTTTGATCACCTTTATGGCATGAACAGCCTGCAACGGCTCTCTCCAACGCAGGGAATCCAGCGTCATGGTAAGTTTTTTGATCCCTGTGCTGCCCAGATAGCGATAATCCACATCTATGTCTGAGGGAACCAGTTCCACATCCTCGCTATCCCAGATCAGTTCATCATAAGCCCTTCCCGATGAAGCCTCTTCTTCGTAATCCAGATATCTCTTATTGGTCTTATCATAAAACCGGAACCATCCCCGATTCTGTCCTATGGCCGGAGCTACATTGCTGCCGGCGGACATTGTGACCACATTGGGCTTCTTGTAGGAGTATTTTAATTTGAAGTTATCGAAAGTATATATCTTGTGGTAACCCCGAACTTTCACGCGCAAAGTTCCCTGAATCACGCCCGGATCATCCAGCTTTCCGTTGGTCACTCTCAGCCCGGACTGCTGTTTTGCCCGGATATAGGAGATATATTTGCCCTTATCCTGATAATAGCCCGTCTCCATGGCAAACCCATTGTTCACGCCCTGAGACTGATCCTCCCAGGTGACGCTCTCCACAAACCTGTTATCGCCTATGGTCAGATTAATCCTTCCCACACTGTCCGTAAAGAACAGATTGGGTACCGTTCCCATCTTTGCAGAGACAGCGGGGGCTTTATCCACCACTGACACCTTCAGAGGATAGGAGTATTCCGTTCCCTGATTAGTAGTCACCAGAAGCTTACATTCATAATTCCCCGTGTCAATCTGCGCGGCGGCAGGTGTGATCAGATACCCGTAACTGCCGGTAGATTTTGCAAGCAGCCGGGTACTGTCCTGCCCATTCTCATCACAGATTCTTACTTTGCTGATGGTTTCGCCGTATACCGGAACAATCTCTACTGTTCCCGCTGCGGCTGCATACGATCTCCCATAAGAAGTTTCGTAATCATAAGCAATATTCACAGTGGCCTTTGCAGTATCCACTCTGGGTCTGTGATTGCGTACCTCCAGATTCACCGTCGCGGAAAATCCCCTGGCATCCTTTGCCACAGCAGTCAATACCGTATGTCCCTCGCCTTTTACGATGACTTTGGCGGTATGACTGTCCTGTTTGGATGCGGCCGCTATAGATGTCACCGACTTATCCGACGTCTTCCACACAAGCGCAGTATCTGTTTCCTGACCGTCCCGTCCTTTCACTTTGGCTGCCAGAACAAAATCCTTTTTGTCATCCACAGAATTGAAGATGATCGTTCCTGTCTGGTCTATGGTCACGTCCTGTCCGCTGCTTTCGGCTATCGAAATCTGAATATCCGTAACCTGCTTTGATGCCATGACTTTGATCTTATAACTGGCCTGAGCCAGTACCTTCTGGGTGTTCTTATCCTTGATCACCGGTTTCAGCGTATAACTGCCCGCTCTCCCCGATGTGATATCAAAGCATCCGGTCTGTGCATTTTTAGTTATGGTAAGCCCGGTAACTTCCGGCAGCTCTACCACATAGCTGTCCGCAGACACCGCGCCCTGAGAAACCGGCCGTACTCTGAGGGACAAAGTATCTGCCCCACCTTCCTGACCCGATACCTCAAGCACTCCATTATGGCTGATTCCTGCCGTCTCTTCTACCACGGACATACCCGTGATCCTGCCAATATATACGCGAAGCTTTGCCTCACAGGGATAACGGCCGTCTACACCGTTCTTTTGATCCCTGTATACCGCCTCAAACTCATACCGGTTATCTGTATATACTCCGTTTGTCACCAGCGGAGTGTCGGGATATTTCCAGGACCATCCCTCACCCCATGTAGCCGGGAAGGACACATCGCCTATCTTTACCGCTGTGTTGGCCAGCGCATAAACACTCTCCGCATCACGGACCGGAAGCTCCCGGATGTGCAGCGTGAGTGTAACGGTCTCCTGAATATAAGGACTGCCCTGCAGCGTCTGGAATCTGTTGGGCGTCACAGTCAGAGTGACATCTCCCGCTTTCACAGGAGCAACAACGCCGTACTCATTCACAGTAGCCACGCTCTCATCAGAACTCTTCCAGGTAAAATCCAGGGGATCAAAAGGCTGAATGGGGCTGATCTCCCCTATTGCGGTATATTCAGTATCCGGAACACAGGCCAGAACATAGCTGTCCGCCGTCTCCCCCAAAACAGCGGGATAAGCGCTATTGCTCGATGTAAATCCGGTAATGCCAAACCCTTTTCCGGCCGCCGTCACCGTGAGCAGGAAGGATGCTTTGATATCATCCTTTTGCATATACAATCTCACAGTGCCCACCGTATGAGTCTGCAGTCTGCCTGTGACACTGTCCCATTCAGCGATTCCCGGCCTGTCAACAGTCATCTCTGCGCCGGGTACTAATGTGAGAGAGCCGTCCTCCTTCTGCTCATAGAGTCCGAGTCCTTCCACATATCCGCCTTTATAGACACTTCCATGACTATAATAATAATAGACATCCGGATCCGTCCCTGTCTGCGCGGCATAACCGATGACATAATTTTTCACCGTCACGTCACATGATGCGGTGACATTCTCGTCATAGGCGGATCTGACCGTAATCTTTGCCTCGCCCACACCCGCGGCGGACACCACGCCGTTTCGCACCGTCGCAACCTCAGGATTGCTGCTCTCCCAGACAAAGTCTGCAGCAGCCGTCCCCGGCTCCATGCTTACCTTCAATGTAGCCTGATTATACCCCTCATATGCCATCCCATAGGTATTGGCGATATTTAAACCGATCTTCTCCTGAGCAAGGCTGATGGACGTGGGAGCCTGCGCCGCTTTTGTAGTAAATTTGCAGTCGCAGGGCAGCTCCGCAAT
>CANCYO010000103.1 GCA_947382415.1 uncultured Lachnospiraceae bacterium
GGAAATCGGCGTTGTAAGGGAAGTGCTGGAGACCGGCGCAAACGATGTCTATATCATAGATTTGAAGGATGGAAGAGAATTGCTGCTTCCCGCCATCAAAGAGTGTGTCCTGCGGGTGGACGTAGAAGCGGGAGAGATACAGATTCATATATTGGATGGGTTACTCTGATGAAATTTCATGTGTTGACGCTGTTTCCCGAGATGGTGGAGCATGTTTTAAATACCAGCATCCTCGGCAGGGCGGCAGAAAATGGTCATATAGAGATAAATACGGTAAATATCCGGGATTTTACGCTGGATAAGCACGGAAAGGTGGACGACTATACCTATGGGGGCGGCGCGGGCATGCTTCTGCAGGCGCAGCCGGTGTATGACGCATGGCGTTCGGTGGCAGGCGGCCTGTCTGACCAAACTGAGCGTCAGGATGCCGGCGGGCGGATCCGCACGGTTTATGTGACCCCGCAGGGCGTCCCTTTTACGCAGAAGTATGCCATGAATCTGGCGCAGGAGGAGGAGCTTGTCTTTCTCTGCGGGCATTACGAGGGTATCGATGCCCGAGTGCTGGAGGAGATCGTGACAGATTATTTCTCCATCGGGGACTATGTGCTCACCGGGGGGGAGTTGCCCGCCATGGTAATGATCGACGCGGTGGCCAGACTTGTGCCCGGGGTGCTGCACAATGAGGAATCGGCACAGACGGAGAGTTTTCACCGGTCCCTTCTGGAATATCCGCAGTATTCGAGACCGGAGGTGTGGCATGACAAGAGGGTTCCCGGAGTGCTGATGTCCGGGGATCACAGGAAAATTGCGGCCTGGAGACTGGAGCAGTCCAGGCTTCTCACAAGACAGAGAAGACCTGATCTCTATGCGAAATACATGGAGCAGGAGGAAGTGATCAGGCGTCTGTCCGCCAATAAGAGACACAATATTCATATGATGGAATGCCTGTCCCGGGGCCGTGGGGAGATTCTGGTCAATGATCAGGAAGCGCTTCTGATTTATGACAGGGAGTGCCGGCTGTGTATGCTGAGTGCAAAAGATATTCAGGGGGGACAAAAGCTTATGGCAGCCATGCCCTGCGAGACACAGGGCGTCATGACTTCTCAGGAGTTTTTGAATGAACTGTTGTGTGAGAGCATGGGATTTGAGCTCCAGTGCGAGTTCAGGCAGGCCTGCTATACGCAGCGCAATCCCCTTCCGGTACGCCACAGGGATGTCCGGCTGTTGGGATTGGAGGATCTGGATTATCTCGCCGCGCATTATGAATATGAGGACAGAGAGTATCTTGCAGAACGAGTCAGGGCCAAGGCGCTATGGGGCGCGTATCTGGAGGACAGACTGGTGGGATTTGCCGGCAGCCATACCGAGGGCAGTCTGGGACTGCTCTATGTGGAGGAAGACTGCAGGGGCCAGGGAATCGGGGCCGCTCTGGAGGCCTTCTGCATCAACAGGCATCTGGAGCTGGGGTATGTGCCCTACGGGCAGATTCATGTAAAAAATGAGACGTCTCTGAGACTGCAGGAACGACTGGGCCTATATCTGTCAAAAGAGAGCATCTGGTGGCTGGAGAGAGGGATGAAGAGACAGGAATGAGGAGACAGTTAAAATTGGCAGTCAGAAAAATATGGATGTCAGGGCTTTTTCTGTGTGTGCTGGCACTGATTCTGGTGGCGGCAGCTTTTCCCAAACTGCGGTTTCGGGGAAGCGTGAAAGTATATGCGGAGGAAGAGATTGAGCCGGGTGCAGAGATCGCTTTTTTCAGGCAGGACGACGAGAGGTGGGCGCAGGAAAGACTGGGAGATTCTGATTATACCATGAAAGGTTCGGGCTGTCTGGTCTGCTGCATCACTTCTGCGCTGGTGATGGGGGGAAAGATACAGGAGACGCCCTATGAGGTAAACCGGCGGTTTTCACAGCAGGGAGTGTATGATGCTCAGGGGAATATTGTGTGGGATCAGCTTCGCAGGTCCGAAGGCTGTGAG
This sequence comes from uncultured Lachnospiraceae bacterium, assembly GCA_947382415.1. Classification (GTDB taxonomy): domain Bacteria; phylum Bacillota; class Clostridia; order Lachnospirales; family Lachnospiraceae; genus Acetatifactor. The sequence goes on from CANCYO010000103.1 coordinate 1,983, forward strand.
GTGGAAGTATTTGGCGCAGGAGATGGAAAACTGTTATCGGAATGCCTGCGGGACGGGAAGTATCCTATCGTCAGGGTGCGGGTGAATGCCACGGGGAGCTTTCACTATGTACTGATCACGGGCGCACGGGGAGGAGTGTTTTACTGCATGGACCCGATGAAGGACGGAGAGAGATCTCTGGCAGAATATGGTAACCGTATTTACGCCGTGAGACTTGTAGGTTAAAGCTTAGGAGTTAATGCTTCGTTAATGCCTGGCTCATTAGTATTACTTGCAAGATATTACGGCGCATTATATAATAAAAAATATGAGTATATACTGGTACATATTTTCGGAGGGGAGAACGGATGTTTAAAAGATTATTGGCATTTACACTGGCAGGTTGTATGGTTTTTGACGCGGCTTCGTTTACCGGTTATGCGGCGGAGACCGGGGCGGACACGGTGATTGAGCGCGTTATGGAGACGGACGCATCAGGAACCGTGGACGGAGGAGACGGTTATGCGGAATCTGAAGAAAAGCGGAATGACCCGGATACTGTGCCTGCCGCTGGGGCGGATGGGCTTGCGCTGATCAAAAACGAAGACGGAAGCTATAGCTTTGAGAACGAAACCTATAGAATTACCGTGCTTCCTGAGGCGGGATGCCGTTTTTTGCGTCAAAGTGTTTCGATGGAGGCAAAGGACGGACAGGCTTTGTTCGGCAGTTTCAGGGTTATCGGATATTACAGTGAAAGCGGCAGCGATGACGAGAAGCAGGGGAGCGCTACACTTGCCTCATGGAATTCCTATAACTGGACCTATTCTGACATGGTGGAGAGTGGGAAGTCCTATGAGGTGTATTATGTGCTGCAGGATTCGCAGGGAACGGTTCTTGCCACATCCGAGAAACTCGTTCTGGAGACGGAAAAGACGGACAAAAGCTTAATTCTTCACGGAATCACACAGACGGAGAGCAGTATCACGCTTGATGTGGAAATAGCGGAATATAATGTGAAATGCTATTATGCTCCCGTGGATGATTCAGATGCGGAGCAGCAACTCGAGCTTTATCGCAACTGGGAGAAGGTGGAGCTTTCCAAGCTGCGGCCGGGGACAGAATACAAGATTCAGTTCGTCAAGTCCGGCAGCACTTCGGTGTTGTATGAGACTACAGTATCTACAGAGGCGACTTCCACCGAAATTGCCTGGCAGACCGGAGCCGCCGAAAGCGGATTCGGGCTGGAGGTGAGGGCGGATGTTTCCGGGTACGCGGGAACTGCCACGGGCGCTCGAATGTACTGCGTCTATACCAGCGCGCTGGGCGAGGAGATAAAGTATTCCTCATATCTGTACTTAAATTATGGAGACAATGTGACGGTGGCGGAAGACGGAACGAAGAGCTTCTCTGTCAGCAAGACTATGAATGCAGGATTGCTGGCAGATACCGAGTATGAAGTCACCATGTGGATAGAATTGGACGAAGTTGTCTATGGGAAGACGACCCGTAAGATCACCACGCCACATGCTGTTTGTACGGCGGATGACATTGAATTTGTCTTAGAGCAGAATGAAAGCGATGCCAAAACCATAGTGGGCAAGGTGACAAATAAGAATGCGGGCTCTGCCGATATAACCGGGCAGCTATACTATAGGCGTGAGGGTGACAGGGATTCCTACAAAACACGGGACGTAACCATCGGCAGTTTGCTGCGGACTTTTTATCTGACGCAGTTAGAGTACGGCGCTGCCTATCATTATGTGCTCTTTGCGGGCGGAATCATGAAGGAACAGACCCTGACTTTTGGCGCCCCTGAGGTAAAGCTGTCTGCAGTGGGCGAGGGGGAAGTCAATGCTTTTGATATTGTCCGTACCTGGAAGGCGGAGAGCGCGGAGGGGACGGCTCTATCCGAAACTTATTATCTGAGTCTGTATTATCTGGACAACGGAAAATACCAGCAGATTACCTCCGGCGTTCTGAATGCGGAGAACGATTATCAGGTTCAGATCAAGACCGCATCGAACCGTGCGTTGCTGCCTGACACGGATTATGAGTTGAAATGGATACTTGGAAAGACGGCCACCGCAGGCACTTATGACGCGGCTCTGTATACTGTCTATGAGACCGTGCATACTCGCAAGGCGGAGTTTGCAGTGGAGGATGAGGGCGATATCGCTTATGATTCCAGGAGGATTAAAGTGAGCCTGAACGAGTCGGACGCGGCCGGTTTGGCAGAGAACGGCCGTTCCCTGTCTCTGTATGGATGGATCAGAAAGGCAGGGGACGGCGTCTTTCGACAGTCCGGTCAGATGTCCCTGTCCAATTCGAATAGTTTCAGCGCTTCCATAAATTTCAATGGACTGGAAGCCGGGACGGCTTATGATTTTTCACTGCGCAATAGCGGTTTCGGCTATAACGGAAGCACAGAGTATCTTTCGGGAACATTTACCATGCCGAAGGATGAGCGGGTTGTCACGATCACCGGAGTGGACGCAAAGCTGCATACGGCAACACTGAATTATGCGCTCTCCGGCATCCTTCCCGTTGAAAGTCACTATGGCTACATATCCTGTTATATCCGTGAGAAGAGCGAGGGCAGCCAGTGGGAGAGAGCAGGCTATAATCGCAGCTATTCAGGCACATCGGGACATACGGGAAGCTATGTGATCGCCTCATACAACAATGGAGCGGATCTGAAAGACAATACCACATATGAATATCAGATCGGTTTTGCTGCGTCTTATAACGCGTCGTTGTCGGAACTGATGCACACCGTCGCCGGGGAGTTTACAACGCCGGAGGATAAACGCAGCCTGTCCGGGGCCGGTGTATCTGCAGGGTATACCGTGGCGCAGATTGGCGCCATGTTCAGCGGAAATGAGTATAATGTGTCCTCCTGGATCAATCTCTTTTACAGAGAAAAGGGGACGGAGACCTGGAGTCAGGCGCCTGTCTGGTATGCAGGCCAGGTATCGGTTGAATTTTCAAGGACCATCGAGGATTTGAATCCGGGAACGGAATACGAGTATGTGATCGCGATAGCCAATAACAGTTCCTGTCACAGTCCTGAAGAGGTGACTGTGGAAAGAAGGAAGACAGCCGGGGAATTTACAACCAGGAAGTCTGAATATACTTTGAGCTTTGCTGCCGATGAGGGCAAGCTTACACATAACAGAGCGGTGGTGGCTGTTAGCGCAAAAGGCAGTGATGCGGACGAGAGATTGAATGTGGCGCTGGAGCTGAACAATGGTGCGGCCGGAAATACGGTGGAGTGTGTGTTAAAGAGAAGCTCCGGATATACGCGGAATGTCATGTTTACCGATTTGTTGGGCGGTACGGAATATACCGTCACCAAGGCCAGTCTGAGCGTATTGGAGAACGGCA
>CANCYO010000104.1 GCA_947382415.1 uncultured Lachnospiraceae bacterium
TGTTTCCCGTAATCGTATAGAATGTGCTGTTTTTATCATCTGCGGTAAAATCATGAATATACGCACCTTCTCCGACATCGCCCGTTCCGGTAGAACCGGCAGGAATCGGAGCTGTCTCTGTAGCACCGCAGCCTCTTGTACAGGTACGGCTCTTTTGTCCGTCTTCTGTCTCCGTAGCTTCCCGATCAACCTTCCACTCAGACCAGGAATGTCCTAACGCGGAAATGGGTTCTTCCTTAATCTCGTCACAGGTTCCTCCATCCTTCTCCGCCTCACAGACATAGACATCTTTGCCTGCTTCCGTACAGGTTGCTGCAACAGACCTGGAAGAATCCAACACCCACTTGTGATAATGCGCATTGGGATCACTCTGTTCAATATTCAAAGCAGTGATCGTGATATCCTTAAACGAGACCGTAGTGCCTTTTAAGGGATCTCCGGGCTGGAAGTTCTCAGCCTGTATCATATAAGTACCCGCAGGAAGATTAACCAGGCTTCCGTCTCCCGTCAACAGATTCTCGCCTGCCTCATTTACCAGAACGCCGGGAGCGGTAGTGCTTCCATATGCAACCTCTATGTTAAAGGCTCCGTTCACGGTAAAGACAAACGGTTTCTTTGAAATCTTGGCCGAAATAATATTTATGGGCAGACTTTCATAAATATTAATCGATGCGTCCTTTGGCACCACAGAATACTCGGCGGCTGTAATCTTCTCAGGACGCTTGGGATACTGTGCCTGTACGCCTGTCTGGGATGCAACTACTTTTCTCAGTTCTGTAAAATCTGTGTCCAGTTTGTAATTATTTCCCGGTATATACGACTGTGATGGATCCGTATCAAATTTGTCGTACTTAATTCCTCTTGCCGCAAACTGACAGTTGTTTGCAACATAATCCGTTTTGTTCTCAACAACAGTAGCCGGAGCCGACATATTGATCACACTGGCAATAGAATCGTTATAGCTCTTGATCGTGCCGTTGCCCTCACCGCTCGTATCCTGCGGATTTTTACTTGCATAAAACATATTATATTCCGAGAAGATATAAGAATTTGCCCTTGCGTTCTGAGCATAGTCCGTCTGCATATCTACAATATTATTGTACATATGTATATTGGCGTTACGCGCAAGCGGTCCTCTCGCCTTACACATATACCAGCGATTGTGATGATAAGACAGATTAAACTGTAAACTGGTACTTGCGGAACCTACCAGATTTGTCTTGTGGCAACTGTCAAAATAGTTATAGCTGCAGGTAAAATACTGGCCTCTCTTAAAATCTACAGAACCGTCTCCTTCACTTTTATCTGATTCTGCCGGACTTGTAATTTCAGGACAGTAAAACTCATTGTTGTGAACCCAGCACCGCTCAACACTGGCAGAGAGATCCGCGCTTACGTTAGTAGCTGTCTGCACTCCCTCCATTCCGATAGCATCCTCGGGCGTGTTAATAAATTTCAGATTGCGCACCTCAAAGCTCTTGCCGTAGTTCGGATCCGAGCTCTGCGCCATATAATGAAATCCCCAGCCGTCGATGACAGCGTCATATCCAATACCCTCAAGCGTGATATCCTTACCCGAATAAATACGGGCCATATGTCCGTTATCCTTCAACGAACCGCCATTATCCAGTGAATTATAATCCGTAAGACCTTCAATCTGACCGGCGTCAGCGGCGCTGTAGCTGCCCTGCTGATAAAGACCGGACTCTGATACGCAGCCGATAAACCGGACTACCAGCGGCTTTCCCGCCTTGGAAAGCTCTCTGATGATATCCTGGTTGGTATTGGGCTTTCCGCCTTTGCTGGTCGTCCCGTTGCCACTGTCCTGTCCTACGGAATTCAAAATATTGCCGATACCTGTTACGGTTTTCCCGTTGCAGGTGAGCGACACTGTATTTTTATTCTCATCCGTGACATAGAGAATAATCGCATTCTCCTTCAAAGTACCGTCGTCCTTATATGCGCCGACACCCTCAGTGTAATTAAAGTGCGCAAATCCTGAGCGGTCATAATTATACACTTCAATACCGCTCTCGGTAAGCGTACTGCCGCCCACATTTACCGTGAGTGTATAGCTGCCCGCTTTCAAGCCCGGTATATCAATACGGACATTATTGCCCTGATCCCGCACCAGATATTTGAGATCGTCTCCTTCCAGCTTTCCTGTCATGGCGCCGGTATAACTGACCTCCGTGACATCGGCAGCCTTCACTCCGGCAATCTCCGCATAAATGCTCTCGTTCCAGCCTCCGGCGTTTGAAAAACCGGACGCGGAAGCCGCCAAAAACTTCTGCTCAAAACTTCCGAACAATGCTGCGTCGCCCGCATCACCGGTTCCCGCCTCTCTGTCAATCTCATGAAAGACCTCATCCGGTACTTCTCTGTCAGAATCAGCGTCCTTCTTTCCCGCAGTCTCCGGCAGCGTACCGATATCTTCCGTACCGCTTCCGGCCTCCGCCGCGTACACCGGCACACTCTCCAGTACCGGCGCAAATATCATCGCCGCACTCAGAAGCATCGCCATTAGTCTGTTGCTAAAATTCTTTGCTTTTTTCATTGTACCCCTTCCTTCACCAATACATGTTCCATAATCATTAACCGACCTACTGTGTTTACAAAGTCCTCCACAATAAAAAAATATCTAATTAATATTTTAGCACAAATTTTATTTCTACACCAAATGTTCTGACAAAATTAATCATGAAATAAGCGCCAAAGTTTTGGTATGTTATTTGAGCAATTTTACCAAAAAAAGAATTCGCTTCCGTCTCAGACTTAAGCGAATTCTCCTGTTATATCTCTCCTGTATTTAACACATATAGCTATAAAATAATGCCGGTGACCGGACTTGAACCGGTACGGGGTTGCCCCCGAGGGATTTTAAGTCCCTTGCGTCTGCCTATTCCGCCACACCGGCCGGCATGTAAATGCGCATACATTGTATGCGGATGGATGGAGGTGGATTCGAACCACCGAAGCAATTTGCAGCAGATTTACAGTCTGTCCCCTTTGGCCACTCGGGAATCCATCCATACAAAGAGCTTATGCATCGCACAAGCTCCTGACAATGTGAAATTTTATCATATATCAATTCAAAATGCAAGCGGTAATCTCGCTCAGTTAAAGACCTCAGTTCCGCCTTTCCGTCCTCAGTTCCGCTCAAAATAGTACAGTTCAAAGGGATAGACGGCTATCTGCTGCGCCCCGAAGGCCTCCATGGAAAAGCCCATGCCGTACATTTCCTTCAGTTCCCCCTCGCCGATTGGCTCCGGCGTAAAATACCAGAATTTGTCATACTCGGCGGCATTATCGCTGCATCTGCTGGTAATGATCTCCCTGTCTGGATAGTAATAATACAGCACGGTCCAGGCCAAATGTTTTACATTGTTGCTGACAAGCACCGTGTCCTCAGGCACTTCCCCGATCAGTGACAGCGCCTGTTCCGTCACAGTCTTCTCCGCCCGCGCCTGACTGCCATAGTCTCTGTAATTGCCAAGTCCGATGACCGCCAGTATCGCCAGCGCCGCTATCAATACCGCCTTTGCCAGCTTTTCGGGCCACCTTTTGCGAAGCTTCTCACTCCATTTTTTGATGATTGTCATACAGCCGCTGCCGGAAATCACTAACAGCAGGACTGTCACCGCGCTCACCGGATACAGATACCGCTGTATCAGCACGGGTCCTACGATCAGGCAGAGCACATAGGCGGCAATCAGAGTCCCCACTACTGTCAGCACACCCACGGCCGCCCCGTAAGCCTCGTCAGACCAGTTTTTAAGCGAGGGCATGTGTATGGAAATCTCCCTGCGATTGTCTGCGCCATTCTCATTCGACGCGTTTTTAACAGCCCCCGTCATTTTAAAAAACGAGGATTCCGCCAAAAACAGTACCGCCAGAAATACAACCAGCAGACAGAGAACAATCTTCCAGAACTCCGGGCCGCACAAAAGCATCTGTATGCAGTCCCCAAATCCTATGATCTCTGACATCCACCAGTTGTTGCTGACACTGTGGGTGGCATGAAAGAGATAACCCAGCCAGGGCGCGTAACCCAGTATAAACGCAAGCAGCGCCAGAGTCCCTTTGATCAGGGTCTTTGCACCATAGCGCACGGCCGCGGCAACACCGGTAATAAAGATCATGATTCCCACCGCCATCATGGCATAATAGTGCGAGTAAGCTCCCACCAGCGCCCAGAAAACCATTCCGAACCACGCAAGCTTCCCGCCGCTCAAAACCCGGTACGCACAATAGTAACAGCATACCACGCCCAGAAACGCCAGAGAATACATGCGGATCTCCAGATTGTACTGCAGGCAGGAGGAAGCCACGCCTGTGATGATAATAAAAAACGCCGTGGGAATATTTCCGAAGTGTCTGCGCAGGAACACCAGCGCCAACACAATTCCGATCAAAAACGGAGTCAGGGACGCCAGATGGTACACGGGTCCGGTGTGCCCGAAAAGCTCTCCAAATAATTTCAGCCAGTAATAGTGCAGGGGCGGGTGATTATCCCAGAAATACATCACCTGCAAAATGCCGTCCACATCCTTCTGGGCAGTGTTGGCGGAGAAGCATTCGTCTCCCCACAGCACATTGTCAAACATCAGGCTGACATTCAACAGCACCACCGCTGCCGCTGTCAGGTAAATTCCGCAGGGCACCAGTACCTTCCCGATGAATCTGCCGGCACCGCTGTCCCGGTATTCCTGCCATGCCAC
>CANCYO010000105.1 GCA_947382415.1 uncultured Lachnospiraceae bacterium
TACTCCGCTTCTGGAATTTTCAGGGTTGCATTGCTGTTTATTTGTCAAGGTTCGTCCTGAATCCTGTCGGACTCAGCCAGGCTTTCCAGACACTTGTAATATCCGTTCCGCCTTTGCTGTCAACTCAGCGACAGCTTTGATATAATATCATGAGTGCTTCGCTTTGTCAACCTTTTTTTGAGAAATTTTTCATCACATTTTTCACATTATTCTTCATGATCCTGCAAAAATTTCTCTGCCGCCGTATGTATTTCCCTCGACAGCAAAATTGAGTATAGCACCGCTTTCATCTTTTGTCAACAGGATAAAATCAAATTTTTGGCTAAATTTTTTATCTGCTTTTTAACCTGAATTTTGGGGCCTGAATTACAACTCTTCAGCCTGTCGTTCCAACAAATCCGCAACCGCCCCCTGTCCGCGTATCATTTCCGCAAACAATCCGGCAGTTTTTTCCCCTAAAACAGACTTTGTCAGATCCACTCCGAAAATATCCTGTCTCTCCAGTACAGGCAGTATAACCGATTTGACATCACACGGCTCACCAAGCCTTACGTCTTTCAGCAGTGGCATAAGTGTCTCCAGCAAAGGATCGGGACTGGGTGTAAACCGGTTTCCGTTGTCATCCACACCCATCAGATATCTGAGCCATCCCGCAAAAACAAGCGGAATCCCCTCCAGAGAATCGATATCAAGCTTTTCAGATGCCATGTATGCCTTTATCGTCTCCCCGAAACGGATTGACAGTTTTTGAGAGGTATCGGTGGCGATTCTCTGCGGCGTATCCGGCATAAACGGATTCGGTATCCTTTGTCCGAGCACCTCGTCAATAAATTCTTTCGGATCCAGGATTCCGGGATTGACTACTACGGGAAGTCCTTCCTGATAACCGATACGCTCCACAAGTCTCTTCAACGCGGGATTCTTCATTTCTTCCGAGATCAGATCATAGCCCAGCAGACAGCCAAAAACGGCAAGCGTCGTGTGCAGCGGATTCAAACATGTACACACCTTCATCTTTTCCACTTTATCCACTGTTTCTCTTTCGGTAAAGATTACTCCCGTATCCTCCAACGCAGGTCTTCCGTTTGGAAACGCGTCCTCAATGACAAGATACTGGCACTCCTCCGCATTCACAAAGGGCGCCACCCATGTATTTTTGCCTGTCACTGCTTTTTCGAGGCCCTCTATCCGATCCGCCTCCAAAATCTCCTCAACCTTCGGGTCCGGTCTGGGCGTGATCTTATCTATCATGCTCCATGGGAATGTAAGTCTGGAGACATCGTTGACATAATCCAAAAATCCCTTTTCCGCCTTTCCCGCGCTTACCCATCCCTGGGCAAACGCCGTCACGGCCTGCTTCAGTTTGTCTCCGTTATGGGAACAGTTATCCATGCTCACAAGCGCCAGCGGAAGACGCCCCCTCAGATACCGTTCATATACCAGTGCGCATACCTTCCCCATATAACTTTCGGGGCGTTCGGGGCCGTCCGCCAGATCCTTCTTTACGGCGGCGAGCATATCTCCCCTGCCGTCAACAAGACTGTAACCCTTTTCCGTGATCGTGAAACTCGCCATTTTTAAGGACGGAGCGGCAAAAATCTGCTTTAACCGCGCAAACTCTTTATCGTTTTGACTGTCAAGAATAAGCGATTCCACAATACTGCCGATAACCGTTTTCTCTATGTCTCCGTTTCCCTTCAATGTAACCAGAATGCTGTAATTGTCATGGGGACGGTACATTTTTTCGATGATCTCATAGTCAAACCCCTCGGCGACGATAAGTCCCGTCCCGCTTTTGCCTTCCTCCATCAATTGCTGCATCAGGTTTGCCTGAAACGCGCGAAAAATATTTCCCGCCCCGAAATGAATCCACTCGGGATTGTTCTGTGTATTTTCAATATAGCTCTCTCTGTCGTAGTCAGGCACATGATATCCGGCCTTTCTCCACGCTTCCCTGTCACGCAGTCCTGCCTGGTCCAATCTCATACCGATCACTCCTTCTCCTGTTTATTGTTTTTTTCTATGGCCTCCCAGAGGCCGTTCAGATACGCCGCACCCAGCGCTCTGTCATACAGTCCGTATCCGGGCATTGCCACCTCGTCCCAGATCATCCTGCCGTGGTCGGGACGGATTGGGCCCTCAAACCCTATATCATACAAAGCCTTCATGATCTCATACATATCAAAACTTCCGTCCGAGGACAGATGAGCTGCCTCCTCAAAATCACCCGGATAATTATGCTTCAGATTGCGCACATGGGCAAAATGTACGCGGCCCTTCAGGGCGCGGATCATTCCGGGAAGATCGTTGTCCGGATTTGTGCCGTATGACCCCGAACAGAACGTCACTCCGTTATGTCTGTTGTCCACCATATTCATCATCCGCTGTATGTTGGGCAGATTGGTAATGATCCGGGGCAGGCCGAACACGCTCCAGGCCGGATCGTCCGGATGGATCGCCATATTAATATCATATTTATCGCACACAGGCATGATCGCCTCCAGAAAATATTTCAGATTGGCAAACAGTTTTTCCTCATCCACATCCCGATACATTCCGAACAGTTCCCTGATCTTCCCCATACGCTCCGGCTCCCATCCCGGCATGACAAATCCGTTCGTATCTCCCGATATGGATTCAAACATTTTATCCGGGTCCAGATTGTCCACGGTTTCCTGATGATAAGCCAGGACCGTAGAACCGTCCGGCCGTTTTCTTGCAAGCTCCGTGCGCGTCCAGTCAAATACGGGCATGAAATTATAACATACCATATGTATATCTTCCTGACCGAGCTTTTCCAATGTCCTGATATAGTTGTCGATATACTGCTCTCTCTCCGGCAGACCGATCTTGATCGCATCATGGATATTCACACTCTCAATGCCCGCTATATGAAGTCCCGCATTTTCCACCTCCGCCTTTAACGAACGGATTTCCTCCAGCCCCCACTCGTCGCCGGGCGCGGTCTCGTACAAAGTCGTGATCACGCCTTTGACCCCGGGGATCTGTCTGATCTGCTTTAAAGTCACAGAATCCGTTTTACTCCCATACCATCTCAATGTCATTTCCATATCAGTTTCTCCCTTCTTTACTGATTGTTACCGGCCGTCATTATCTGCTGTATTCTGTTTCCTGCAATCTCTCACGTTTTATATAAAAGTTAAGCGCCATGATCAGAAACAGATCGATCATCACCACGATGACTATGGAGCTCATACCGCTTGCAATACCCGCACTCTCTGCAATCTTCCCGATTATGACGGGCATCAGAATGGATCCCAGACTCGCCAGCGTCAGAATAAAACTCCACGCCATGGAATACTTCCGGATCAGGCTGCCGCAAAACGACACTGTTGTCGGATATATCCCGGCCATACTGTAGCCAAAGCCCATAATCCCCACCACTATCGGGACGGTAGTTCTCGAAAACAACAGCCAGAAGAAAAAGAATACAAAACCGATTCCCATCACGAGAAGAAGTCTTTCCTTCCTGACTTTCTCCGCAGCTTTCGCCGCAGTCAATCGTCCACCGAGGATCATGATCCACAATACGCTTGCCATAAGCTGCGAAAGCGATGCGCTCAACAGGCCGGTATCCTCAAAATATGTGATCAGCCAGCCTATCACTCCCTGTTCCGCACACAGGTAAAAAAACAAAGTGAATGTGCATATATAAAATAACGGTTCTCTGAAAAAACCAAATTTTCCTCCGCCGGACGAGCTTTCTTTCTCTTTGGTCCTGCTCCCCTCACTGCTCCCGGCGTCCGGAAGCAAAAAGTATAAAATCCAGCTCAGGATCCCCATTGCGACCATAAAATAACAGGCATATACCCATCTGTCCGCATTGGTGCGCGTCAGTACCGTCAAAAAAATAGGAAACAGGAACGCGCCGATTGAAAACATTGCATGTAAGGCATTCAGGAATCCCGCTTTTCCCGGAGCAAGGCTATTGACCGTATAATTGGCGAAATTACTGGATGCGCCCCTTGCCAGGCCGGTCATAAAAAAGGCGGGCACAAGTATCAGGTCATTGTTTCCGTACAGAATCATCAGATAAGCAAGCGCGTAACAGGCGTTAAAGAGCAGAATACTCCTCTTCCTGCCCCAGAATACGGACAGCGCGCCTGCGGCAAATCCTGAAAAAAGATTTCCCACGGAATGCAGGCTGACCAACATACCTGCAAATACATAATTTAATCCTCTGTATTCCCGTATAAACGGCAGCAGCGAACCGATGGACAACGCCAAAACGCCGTTCAGCATAAATGCCAAAAAGGTAAAACATAATTGCTTCTTTTCCTCCACGGTCTTCAGATAACCCATTTTCTCATTTCCCTTCATTCTTTCCTCATTCTCTGCTCATTGCCCTGATCCGCTCTATATCTTCCCCATACTCGCTTTCATACTGCTCATAAATGGGCTCCATGGCAGTCTGGAATTTCTTCTTTTCCGCATCTGAAAGCAGGATCTCTTGCACCTGATTGGCCAGAGCCGTCTCCCTGGCTTTCTTCTCATATTCCGTCCAGAGCTCTCTCTCG
>CANCYO010000106.1 GCA_947382415.1 uncultured Lachnospiraceae bacterium
TATCAACCACCCTTCTTGGAATTCCTTATATTTGAATTATACAGGAAGCTCCTTATATGGGTGCGGTGATTTAGCGTGCCGTTTAACTTAAATATAGCATAAAAGCATCTGCGGGACAATCGGAAAGTGGCGTGAGAGAGCACCTGACAGGCACAAAAAACCGCTCCCTCTAACTGACAGTCAGTTAGAAAGAGCGGCCCTTTATCATGCCGGTTTAGATACTGAGATCGAAATGCCCGCCAGGCATCGGAAGGCTGGTCTGTTCTTTGATTTCGTCCCAATTGACATCGGTAATCTTCTTGAGAAGTTCCTCGGCGCTGTCGGCGTAGACCGTAGTACGTTTGCTGTGGTCGTAATTGTACTTATCCTGTCCTTTGTCAGCAGCTTCTTTCTTATCCTCGCGGATTTTTTCAACAAACTCTTTCTGACGTTCACCGGCCTTTTCCAGTTCAGCGAAATAGGAGACTTTACCGTCCTTGCCGATGGAGACGCCAAGCGTTACAACTTCGTCTTCTTTGCCGGTCTCTTTTAATTCTTCTTTGATATCATCGAGTTTGCCCACTGCCTCATCAAGCAGTGCGAGGTTTTGATTTTTAACATCCTCATCCTCAGCCATACGCTCTAATTCTTCGGGATCGATCAGTACACTGTAGTCCTTGGAGCCACGGGAGAGATAGGAGGCAGCTTCCTCCTCGGTCTCATATTCAGCCACGAAGAAATCCATATTGCCATATTGTTTCTTCAGATCCTGTAAAAGTGCCTTGGCTTTGTCGCTCAGCTGCGGTGTGTTCTTGTCGGTCTTTTTCGTGTCAGCAGTCTTTTTGGCTGTGCCTGTCTTTGCGGATTTATCCGTCTCTTTCTTATTCTGTACGGTGTTATTGAAATAGTTGTTTTGGAATGTGTTGTATCCCATTACTTTGTTCATGTCTGTGCCCTCCTTAGCATGATCTGTAAATCCATTTACTGAAAGTGGACATAAATACCCACCTGTTACATTATATATCGTAATACAGGGATTTTTTCTTAATAGGTTACGCCGGGAAAAGTTATGTGATATGGCTGCATATATTTCTCTGACAGTACAGATGGCAGAATAGAAGATGAGGGACGATTTGGATTATGTAAACCAAATCGTCCCTCATCTTACTCATTTGCAGCAATTTCAACAATATTCCCGCATATTTACAAAATTGCAAAAAGGAAGAGCGTCTCTCGTGTATCCATTGGTGCGGATTTCGATATTTCGATTCTGTTCCTTTTCACATGCCTCATCCAGAACTTCGGAGAAAAACTTCTTCGCATAGGTCTGAGACGGGTTCTGCTTGGACTGGTGATTTTTGTTTTTCTTTAACGGGGTAATCGCCATAACCGCTTCGATTTTATAATTCCTCTCATTTGCATAGATTGCGGTGATCCCTCCTTGGATTCAGATTTGCGCGTTCCCTTCATATTACGGTGTTTCCCTATTCGGAAAATGCACAGCGAACTCCTTGTTCTAATAATAATATCGGCAAGAATCACATTTTCTTAACCTTATTTTAGCAGACTTTTGTAATGAATGGAATAAAAATTCTTGAAAAATATATAAAAAGTATAATTTGTCTGATAAATTATACTTAATATCATTAATAAAAGACAAATATAAGACGCGCTGTTTGTAAACATTTGGAAATGATCAAACCTGTTATTGCAAAAGGTGTAAATATCGGCCATAATCAAAAAAGGAAGACAGCAGTCTGCACAGAGCATGATCAGGAAAGGAAGCCTGGGAATATGAGAGCGACAATTAAAGATGTGGCAAGGGAGAGCGGTGTCTCTGTCTCAGCGGTTTCGATGGCGCTTTCGGATAAGCCCAGCCGCATTTCCAAAGAAACGAGACAAAAGGTAAAGGAAGCGGCGGAGCGCCTGCATTATCAGCCAAACAGAGCCGCGCTGAGTCTGGTGAATCGTGAGAGCAGGATGATAGGCATTGTCATGAATGATGTCCGCAATACGCATATTGCGGCGGAGTTTATGGCCATTAACAGGGAACTGTCAGGAAAAGGATATTCTCTGCTCAGTCACATTCTGGAAGACCAGACCAGAGATTCCAGCCTGAAGCTGATCAGGCAGATTGCATCAGAGAATGTGGCGGTTTTGATCTGGGCCAAGCCTTTGGAGGCGGATAATGCGGAAGATCTTATGAGCCTTCGCAAAAATGTGGAAGGGCTGGGAATACCGGTCATTACCATGGATGACTATGGATTTGACTGCCCAGGTGTGGACGTCTGCTTTGATTATCGTCAGGGCGGCTTTCTGGCCACGGAGCATCTTCTGGAGCTGGGCCACAGAAAGATTGGATGTCTGGCAGGAGATAGATCTTTTCAGGTAACGCAGGAGAGGATAGAGGGGTATCGGCAGGCCCTGGAGAAATTTGGTGTTCCCTATGATGAAAAGCTGGTCTGCTATGGGGATTATACCATGGAGAGCGGTTATGAGGCTTTTTCCTATTTAATGGGACAACGGGTGAGTGCGATTTTTTCCTCCAACGATGAGATGGCATTTGGCATTTATCGGGCGGCAAGAAATTATGGGATTCGTATTCCCGCAGATATTTCCCTGGTGGGATTCGACAATGTTCCATTTGCGGATATCATGGAGGCGCCGCTGACCACAGTGCGTGTCCCCAGTGTGGAGATGGGGAGCTTTATTGGCAGGACGGCAATGGAACTTTTGAGTGAGGCACAGGAAGGGGAAAGGAAAAAGATATTGTATAAACCGGACCTTTTGCGGCGGGGCAGTGCGATTGTAAAAGAAAGGTGAAAAGAAAACAACATAAGAAATCAGGAAAAGAAATATAAGGCGGGAGACGTGTATGACTCCCGTCTTTTATAGTTATATTAAAAAATGACCAAAAGAAAATAAAGATAAAACGATTCAACAAATTTATAACGGTCAAAAAATGTAATTAATGCACAAAAATATGGAAATATAAAAAGAACTATTGAACATTTATCGACAATATTATATACTGACATCACAAGAAATGAACAAGATAAAAGAAGAATAGTTAAAACGTTTTAACAAAAAGGGAGGGAAAAAGTGGATCAAAAAACGGTTGTTGAATTGAGAAATATCAGGAAAGAGTTTCCGGGTGTGGTAGCGCTTGATCAAGTCAATTTACAGTTAAAGACCGCAAGTGTCCATGCTCTGGTAGGTGAGAATGGCGCGGGAAAGTCCACCCTGATGAAAATTCTCTCAGGAACTTACACAAGTTATGAAGGCGTGGTTCTGGTCAACGGGCAGGAAGTCCACATGAAAAGTGAGAGGGATGCCTTTGAACATGGAATTTCCATTGTGTCTCAGGAATTGAACTTTGTGCCGGAGATGACGATTGCGGAGAATCTGTATCTGGGGCGGGAACCTATGCAAAAGAGGTGTTTTCTGAATAAAAAGGAGCGCAGTAAGAAGACCGCTGAGTTGATTGAGATGATAGGACTGCATTTTGACCCGGAGATGAAAATGGGAGATCTGAGTGTTGCATCCAGACAGATGATTGAAATCTTAAAGGCCATCTCAAGAGGCAGCAAAGTGATCATCATGGATGAACCCACATCTGCCCTGACAAATAAGGAAACGGAAATCTTTTTCCAGAAAGTCAGAGAATTGAGAGACCAGGGGATTGCCTTTGTGTTTATATCCCACAGATTAGAAGAGGTATTTGCTCTGTGCGACGAGTATACAGTGCTGCGGGATGGCAAATGGGTGGAATCCGGTTCCCTGCGGGATGTGAGTGAAGAAAAGCTGATTTCCCTCATGGTGGGACGGGATATTCAGGAGATTTATCCGCCTGTCAAACCCCATGGCGACAGGGTGGTCCTTCAGGTAGAAGGGTTGACGGGAGAAGGATTTGAGGATATTTCCTTTTCTGTCAGAGAGGGAGAAATCTTAGGGTTTGCAGGCATGATGGGAGCAGGCAGAAGTGAGATTGCCAGAGCGGTTTTTGGACTGGACCAACCTGTGGCCGGAACCATCAGGATGTATGGAAAGCCCTGCCGGTTTCGTTCCACGCAGGATGCCATATCGGCAGGCGTGGCTATGGCTACAGAGGATCGGGCGTCCTATGGGTTCGTGGGTGTAAGGTCGATTCGGGAAAACATCATGCTTCCCAACGGTGATCTGTTTACACGCTCGGGATTCTGGCAGAAACCAAAGATCAATGAGGCGGTCACCAGGATATGCGGGAATCTGGCGGTCAAAGCGCCGGATGCAGAAACCCTGGTAGGGAATCTGAGCGGCGGTAACCAACAGAAAGTGGTGCTGGCCAAGTGGCTGGTGCGTGATGTCAAAGTTCTCATTCTGGATGAGCCTACCAGAGGAATTGATGTGGGAGCCAAACAGGAAATTTATAAACTGATTACAGAGCTGGCACAAAAGGGTCTGGCGATAGATCGGAAGAGCGTCGTGTAGGGAAAGAGTGTTGCGAGACGTGG
>CANCYO010000107.1 GCA_947382415.1 uncultured Lachnospiraceae bacterium
GTTCCACTCGAAGCCCGTGTCCGCGTCCATGGACAGCTTTACGAAGATAGCCGCCGGATAATTCGCGGGAGTCTTCACATACAGAAGCGGTCCCATATAGTCGTTTGAAGACCACATGAACTGAAACAGCGCGCAGGACACCAGCGCAGGCATCAGCATGGGCACCACTACTTTGACCAGCGTCTGTACCACATTGCAGCCGTCGATCTTGGCGGCCTCCTCCAGCTCCCGCGGGATATTGCGCATAAACTGGATCAGCATGAACACAAAATATGTGTCCGTGGCAAACAGAGTCGGCACGATCAGGGGCAGATACAGCCGGGAATCCACCCAGCCCAGCCTGGTGAAGAGAATAAACTGAGGCACATTCAAAACCACCTGAGGAAGAAACAGAGTGGACATCAAAACGGCAAACAGAATATTTCTCCCGAAGAACTTAAAACGGCTGAATCCATATGCGGTGATCGTAGCTGAAAACAATGTGAAGACCACCTTGGGAATGACATAGGAATAAGTATTCAGCATGGATTTCCAGATATTGATATCCCCGCCGTAATCCTTCATGGCATTCCGATAACCGCTCAGTGTGGGATTCTTCGGAATGAAGTTGATCCCTGAGAATATCTCTGAATTCTCCTTAAAGGTAGCCCCCACCATCCACAGCAGAGGGTACACCATAACCACCCCCACCGAGATCAGTACCGCATAGCGGAGCACAGCGGACAGTCTTCTCCGGGCCTTTCCGGAGAGCCGTTTTCCTCGCGTTTTCTCCATGACTGCTACCCCCTCTCATCATCCGAATAATAAACCCAATACTTTTGACTCACAAACGCAATTACGGTAAAGATCAACAATATCACAAACATCACCCACGCCATTGCGCTTGCCATGCCCATCTCATAATTTTTAAACGCACTGTTATAGATCAGCAGCGAGATCAGTGTGGTGGAATTTCTGGGCCCGCCCTCCGTGATGATATACGGACCGTTGAACTCCTGAAATGCCTGACACAATTGCGTCACCAGATTATAGAAAATGATCGGTGTGATCAGGGGCACCGTGACGGAAAAGAACTGCCGCCACTTTCCGGCCCCCTCGATGGCCGCCGCCTCGTAAAGCTCCTCCGGCACATTTTTCAGCGCGGCCAAAAATATCACCATGGCCGAACCAAACTGCCACACACGCAACAGGCAGATCACAAACAGCGCAAGGGATGGATCGCTGAGCCAGTTGATCCGCTCTGCACCGAAGATTCCAAGCAGCGCATTCAACAGCCCCTCATCCTTAAAGACCGCTTTCCACAGAACCGCGATGGCCACACTACCGCCCAGTATGGAGGGAATATAATATGCCGTCCTGAAAAACTTCACGCCCTTTAACTTAAAATTCAATATGTAGGCCACAAACAGCGCAGCTACAAGCTTTAGCGGAACCGTCATAAACGCATACTTAAACGTGACACCCAGCGCTCTGGTAATCTTCGGCGTACTGAAAATATCCACATAATTGTCCAGCGTAAATTTGGTGATCCCTTTAAACAGATTGTAATCCGTAAAACTGTAAAACAGGGAAGACGCAAAGGGATAAAGCTTAAAAATCAGGAAACCGGCCAGCCAGGGCAGAATAAACAGAAAGCCCACGTTTTGTCTCATTTTTTTCTTAAAAGACATCTTTTGCTTTTTCATAAGCTGCCTCTCCATTTCCGCTATCTTGCCAGCTCTTCGTTGATTCCTTCCACCAGAAGCTCTGCGGCTGTTCTGATATCATACTCGCCATAACTAAGGCCGGACATCACATCATAATAAACTCCGTCGGTGCTCTTTAAAGCCGCGGACTCAAACTTAGGATCCAGAGGATAAGATACCCACTCCAGTACCTTGCCATTGGCCTCAGCCACCGTCTCGTTCAAAAGCCCCTTTGCCTGACAGTTGCTCAAAGCCGCCGCACTTAAGGGAACTCCTCTCTCAGAGGCCATGATCGTGGTGCCCTCCTCCTCATTAAGCAGGAAATTCAAAAGCATTGCAGCCTCCCTGGGATGCTGGCAGGTCTCCGAGATTGCAAATGCCAGCGAAACCTTGGAATAACCGCCCTGATACTGCCCCATATCCTGGAAGAACTCTCCGACCACAAACTCCTGTCCGTCCTCCAGCGCGCTGTTAAACTTACCGGCAGAGGAATCCCATTCAAATATACCCGCGTAAGTACCGTTCATCCACTTGGGATTTTTGTCCAGAGAATCCGCGCCGTCGCCCAGAAGCTTCTTGATGGAAGGCGTCACATGCGCTTCCTCCAGAACCTGTATGAATTCCAGTCCCTTTTCAATCTCCTCCTGAGTGTACTGGAGTTGATTGTCCTCCACCCATGCCTTGCCGTATGCCGACTCCAGATAGTACACCATCAGTATCATGCGGTCATACTCTCCAAGCACCAGCGGATAATAATCATCACCCAGCTTTTCTTTGAATACTTTTCCGGCATCCATCAAATCCGCCAGAGACGTGGGAATTCCGATTCCAGCCTTGTCAAAAGTCGCCTTATTCCAGTAGAAGATTCTTCCAGTCATGGATGCCGGAACCGCCTGAAGTTCGCCCGCCACAGTACACTGTGCAAGAGAAGCCACGTCATACTGGGTCAGATCCAGCACATCTTCCACCTGATGCAGATCCAAAAACGCACTGCCGTCGGCGCTGTAGGAAGTCAGCCAGTTCCAGTTGACCTGGTTCACATCAGGGGCGGTCTGGGTTGCAAACATCGTCGCCATGGAATCCTCCCAGCCCGACCATGCGCCATAGGTATTTTCCACCTTGATACCGGGATATTTCTCCTCAAAGGCCCGCACCGCCTCGATGGTAGCCTCATGCCTGGACTCCCCGCCCCACCAGGAAAATGTCAGCGTACAATCTTCATAATTCTTGCCATCATCCGGCGCAGTGCTGTCTGCCGCAGGCGACTGAGGCTCTGATACCACAGTGCTGCTCTCTCCTGTAGATTCTGTTGGTGTGCCGCCACAGGCTGACACAGATACAATCATTGCAGCCGCCAATCCCAATGCTATAAACTTTTTCATTTTTTTCATATATTATCCTCTCTTAATATCCTCTCTGTTCAATTAGCAGAAACCTGTTTACTCCGGAGACTTTCTTTTCCTGTTTCATAAGCGCTTATGTCTGGAATACCATCCCGAATCACAATTCCATCATATCACTCCGAAACAGATTTTTCTTCATATTAAACACTCTCTTGCAAGTCGTTTTTAGATTTAAATCACTAATAATAAATCCCTGTTTTTTACTAATTTTCCGTATTCAATTGAATATATTGAACATTTTTTAGTTCTGCATCATCGTTTCAATATTTTTTTAGATTTCAGTCATTTACTCGTCCCATCCTATATGCTATGATAACAATAGACAAAATTCCAGAAAGGAGCTCGTTATGCCACTTCCCCTAAAGCCCGGTTATCATTTCAATTATGCCCGGATCACCAGACCTGCTTTTTTTGAGATGGCATCCGCTGAAGCTTACACAGACTTCTATGGTATCTCCTTTATGCTCAAAGGAGAACGCCTGGTCTACTCGCCGGAATTTACTACCATCGTAAGTGCGGGAGAACTGGTCTTCATCCCGAAAAATGTTTATTTTCGATCCTCTTACGTGTCCGATCAGGCCGATCATTCCTACGAACATTTACTGATTAAATTTACAGACTCTATGATAGCTGAACTACTGGAAAACATAGGCGAAAGTACCTATCAGGAACTGTGCGCAAGGCACTTAAGATTTTGCGCTGAGACGAGGCAAAAGATCACACAGATCTTTCAGGCAATAGAGACAGAGTGGGCGCGCTATGACGAGCACTCTGAACTGATCCTGAAAGGATTATTAAATACTCTGATCATAACCTGTATCAGAGAGAGGACTCCGGGCACTCCCCATCAACGGACTCTGGGCGCCCAGCAGCGTTATATCTCGGATGCCTGTATTTACATACAGACTCATATCCGGGAAAACCCTTCGTTGGAAACTACCGCTGCATATTTGAATATTTCTGCGTCCTATCTCTCAAAACTGTTTGTGACTCATCTTCACACTCCCTACTCAAATTTTGTGCTGTCGGAAAAGATTGCACAGGCCAGCAGACTTTTGAGCGACACCAAACTGTCCATGACGGAGATTGCATACCAATCCGGCTTTTCCAGCAGTTCCTATTTCAGTGACTGCTTCCGCCGCATCATTGGCCTCTCGCCCCTGCAATTCCGCCAAAAGAGCCGGGAATGATCATTTGTCCATAAAGATTCAATAAAAAAGTGTCTTCGACACTTCAACCCCCTGGCCCCCATTCATGGGGGAATT
>CANCYO010000108.1 GCA_947382415.1 uncultured Lachnospiraceae bacterium
TCAGCCCATGCATGCCTTTGATCTGGACACGGTGGCCGGGCATAAGATCATCGTGCGCCGAGCCAAAGACGGAGAGGAGTTTCAGACTCTGGACGGCCAGATGAGAAAGCTCGACGGCGAAGTTCTGATGATCTGTGACGCGGAGAAGGAGATCGGCATTGCCGGTATCATGGGAGGAGAGAATTCCAAGATCACGGACAATGTGAAGACCGTGCTCTTTGAGTCGGCGGTGTTCAACGGAGCCAATATCCGCAAGTCTGCCAAGAGGCTGGGACTGAGAACCGATGCCTCCGGAAAATTCGAGAAGGGTCTGGAGGTGCGCAACGCAGAGGAGGCTATCAACCGTGCCTGTCAGTTGATTCAGGAACTGGGCTGCGGCGAGGTGGTGGGCGGTATGGTGGATGTGAAAGAGCCGATCCCCGAACTGCGTGAGCTGCCTTTTGAGCCGGATCGTTATAATAAGCTACTGGGTACGGATGTCAGCACAGAGGAGATGCTGGAGATATTCAGACGTCTGGATATTAAGGTTGTGGAGGAGAACGGCCGGATGAAGCTGGTGCTTCCCGCTTTCCGTCAGGACCTGATCGGTATGGCGGATATTGCCGAGGAAGTGGCGAGATTCTATGGCTATGACAAAATTCCCACCACACTGCCCAGCGGAGAGTCCACCAACGGTAAGCTTTCTTTCAAGCTGCGCGTCGAGCAGAAGGCGAGAGACATCGCCGAATACTGTGGATTTTCTCAGGGAATGTGCTATTCCTTTGAAAGCCCCAGGGTGTTCGACAAACTGCTTTTGCCTGAGGAGGATCGGCTTCGGCAGACTGTGACCATCTCCAATCCGTTGGGAGAGGATTTTTCCGTTATGAGGACGATATCCTTAAACGGTATGCTCAACAGTCTGGCCACCAATTACAACAGGCGGAACAAGAATGTGAAGCTGTATGAGCTGGGTAATATATATCTGCCCAAGGCACTGCCGGTGACGGAGTTGCCGGACGAGAGAATGCAGTTTACGCTGGGATTTTACGGAGACGGGGATTTCTTTACCATGAAGGGCGTCATTGAGGAGTTTCTGGAGAGCATCGGAATGCGGGACAGAAAGGAATATGATCCCGATGCGGGGAAGCCCTTCCTGCATCCCAGACGGCAGGCTGTGATCCGTTACCGAGGAGAGGAACTCGGATTTCTGGGTGAGGTTCATCCGGAGGTCTGTGACAATTATGAGATCGGCACCAGAGCATATGTGGCCGTTCTGGATATGCCCAGGGTCATTCCCTTTGCGACCTTTGACCGGAAGTACGAGGGTATTGCAAAATTCCCTGCAGTGAGCCGGGACATCAGCATGATCGTGCCGAAGTCTGTGCTGGTGGGCCAGATTGAGCAGATGATCGTGCAGCGCGGCGGAAAGCTTCTGGAGAGCTATGCTCTGTTTGATATCTATGAGGGCAGCCAGATTCAGGAGGGCTATAAATCCGTGGCTTATTCCATCACCTTCCGCGCGAAGGACAGAACGCTGGAGGAGGCTGATGTGAGCGGCGCCATGAAGAAGATATTGAACGGACTGGAGCAGCTTGGCATTGAACTCAGACATTGATGCTGTTTGTTCAGAATTTTGTGAGTTCAGGATATTGCGGATTAAATATTATGGAAGGAGATATGCAAAATGGAGAAAAAGAATACCTGGGAGACCTATGAAGCCAAGGATATAAAGAAGCTGGAGAAGCTCTGCGCGGAGTACAGAAGCTTTCTAGATAACGGCAAGACTGAGAGAGAGTGCGTGGACTATATCGTGAATCTGGTGGAAGAGGCCGGATATAAAGAGCTGGCGGCTCTGGAGAAGAGCGGGACGCAGTTAAAGCCCGGCGACAAGGTGTACAGCGTCTGGATGAACAAGTCCATTGTCATGTTTCAGGTGGGGAGAAAGCCGCTGAGCCAGGGCATGAATATTCTGGGTGCGCATATTGACAGTCCCAGACTGGATGTGAAGCAGAATCCTCTGTATGAGGAGGGCGGATTCGCCTATCTGGACACTCATTATTACGGAGGTGTGAAGAAGTATCAATGGGTGACCATTCCTCTGGCTATCCATGGTGTGGTGGTGAAAAAGGACGGTTCCACCGTGGAACTGAACGTGGGAGAAAATGAGGACGATCCGGTGTTCTTTGTTTCTGATCTGCTGATCCATCTGGCTCAGGAGCAGTTGGAGAAAAAGGCTTCTAAAGTCATCGAGGGAGAGGCTCTGGATATCATTATCGGAAACAGGCCGCTGGTGATCGACAAAAAGGCAGATAAAAAGTCTGATAAAAGTGGTAAGAAGGATGGGAAGGACGAGGAGAAGACTGCAAAGGACGCCGTGAAGGCGGGGATTCTGCAGATTCTCAAGGATAATTATGACATGGAGGAGGAAGACTTCGTCTCCGCGGAACTGGAGGTGGTTCCTGCGGGTAAGGCAAGAGAGGCCGGTTTTGACCGCAGCATGATCCTGGCTTACGGACAGGACGACAGAGTGTGTGCCTTTACTTCCATGCAGGCGATGCTGGACACTCCTGAGACAGACCGCACTTTGTGCTGTATTCTGGTGGACAAGGAGGAGATCGGCTCCGTGGGAGCCACCGGCATGCAGTCGAAATTCTTTGAGAATGCGGTGGCAGAGCTGATGAATATCTGCGGCGGGTACAGCGAGCTTGCACTGCGCAGATGTCTGGCGCACAGTTGTATGCTCTCCTCCGATGTGAGCAGCGCCTTTGATCCCGCTTACGCCTCCAGCTTTGACAAGAAGAATGTTGCATATCTGGGCGGCGGCATGGTGTTCAATAAGTTCACCGGAGCGAGAGGGAAATCCGGTTCCAATGACGCCAACGCGGAATATATCGCTCATATCAGAGATATCTTTGCGAAGGAAAAGATCAATTTCCAGACCGCAGAGCTTGGCAAGGTGGATCTGGGCGGCGGCGGAACCATCGCTTATATCCTGGCGCTCTACGGTATGAATGTCATCGACAGCGGCGTGGCCGTACTGAATATGCATGCGCCCTGGGAGGCCACCAGCAAGGCAGATGTGTATGAGACCTACAGAGGTTATAAGGCCTTTGCCACAGGCGCTGACGACGCAAAAGTCTTCTAGGCGTGGAATCGGGTGCGAAAGGAATGGAATTAAAAAAGTCAGATTTTTATTTTGAACTGCCTCAGGAGCTGATCGCTCAGGATCCGCTGGAGGACCGCGCGTCCTCCAGACTTCTGGTGCTTGATAAGGATACCGGGGCAGTTTCTCATCATGTGTTTAAGGAAATCATAGAGTATCTTGAACCCGGGGATTGTCTGGTGCTGAACAATACGAAAGTGATTCCTGCAAGACTCCTTGGAGAGCGGGAAGGCACCGGAGCCCATGTGGAGGTACTGCTTTTAAAGCGCAGAGAGGGCGATGTGTGGGAGACGCTGGTAAAGCCCGGAAGGAAATGCAGGCCCGGCGACAGGCTCGTATTTGGCGGCGGGCTGCTGCGGGCAAAGGTGCTGGAGACTGTGGAGGAAGGAAACCGTCTGATCCGATTTGAGTATCAGGGCATCTTCGAGGAGGTACTGGACAGACTGGGAGAGATGCCGCTTCCCCCCTATATCACACACAAACTGCAGGATAAGAGCCGTTATCAGACCGTCTATGCAAAGTATGAGGGTTCTGCGGCTGCGCCCACGGCAGGACTGCATTTCACAAGACAGCTGCTGGAGCAGATCGAGAGAAAGGGTATTGCCATCGTATATGTGACGCTCCATGTGGGGCTTGGCACCTTCAGGCCGGTAAAAGAGGACAATGTGCTGAATCACCACATGCACTCCGAGTTTTATCAAGTGACGGAGGAAGCGGCGGAGCGGATTAACCGGACGAAAGCGGAGGGCGGAAGGGTGATCTGCGTGGGAACCACAAGCTGCCGCACGGTGGAGAGCGCGGCGGACGCGGACGGAAGAGTCGTCCCCGGATGCGGCGACACGGAGATATTTATCTATCCCGGCTATCAATTCAAGGTGCTGGATGCGTTGATCACCAATTTTCATTTGCCGGAATAGATCGGAAGAGCACACGTCTGAACTCCAGTCACGCACGGACATC
>CANCYO010000109.1 GCA_947382415.1 uncultured Lachnospiraceae bacterium
GATGTCCGTGCGTGACTGGAGTTCAGACGTGTGCTCTTCCGATCTCGGAGACCATCTTAAGCCACAGCTTTTACCGGGCAAAACCGGAAGAATTCTTCCGCTTCTACCGCAATAAAATGCTTTTTACGGACGCCAGGCCAAACGCCGCCCATCTCAAGCTTGCCGAGCTGGAAAGCCGGGGCAAAGTGCGGGCGGTAGTGACCCAGAATATAGACGGTCTGCATCAGGCGGCGGGCAGCAAAGTCGTTCTGGAGCTTCATGGCTCCGTACTCAGAAACTATTGTGAAAAATGCCACGCCTTCTATGATGTGAATTATATCATCCACAGTCAGGATGTGCCCGCCTGTGAAAAATGCGGCGGTTCCGTGAAACCGGATGTGGTGCTGTATGAAGAAGGACTTGACGATCAGGTGATCAGCGACGCCGTGCGTTATATCCGCGCCGCCCAGGTGCTGATCATCGGCGGAACCTCTCTGGCAGTTTACCCCGCCGCCGGCCTGATCGACTATTTTAAAGGAGAAAAACTGGTGGTGATAAACAAGGCTCCCACCCCCAGAGATCAATATGCGGATCTGCTGATCCAGGAACCCATCGGAGAAGTATTTTCTCAAATAAACATCGATTAGGCTTCTCCAAAATTCTGTTTTTTAAGCAGAGCAAAAAACGCTTCCTCGGGCATCGGCTTGGCATAGTAGTACCCCTGTACCTGGTCACAGCCGATGCTCTGCAGCAGATCGATCTGCTCCCTTGTCTCCACGCCTTCAGCCAATAGCCCCAAATTCAGCTTATTCGCCATGGAAACCACCTGCTCCAGTATCAATCTGCCCTTGCCGGACACCATCATGTTCTCCATGAATTTCTTGTCAAGCTTTATGACGTCAAAAGGAGTCTCCAACAAAATATTCAGGGACGAATAGCCGCTCCCAAAATCATCCATCAGCAGAGTATAACCCTCTTCCTTCAACTGCATTGCCTTCATGCTCACCTGCTGATCGTCCACAGTCTCGGTGATCTCCAGCTCAAGCAGGGCCTTGGAGATACCGCTCTCTTCAATCAGCTCCGAGAGCACCTGAATACACTCGTCATCCCGCAGATGAATTCTCGACACATTCACTGAGACGGGACAGTTTTTGATTCCCATGGTCTCACATTTTTTGATAAAACGGCAAGCTTCCGCCCATATGTAATAATCTACTTTTTTGATAAAACCGTTCTCTTCAATAACAGGAATAAACTGATTGGGATAGATCATTCCCCGCTGAGGATGATGCCATCGCACCAGAGCCTCCGCACCTATGATCTCATTTTTGACAATACTGTACTTTGGCTGGAGATACATCATAAACTGTCTCTCCGCGATTGCCGCCTGCATATTCTCCTCAATAAATTTTCTGTTGTACAAAGATTCCTTGTACTGTTCTTTATAAAAAGAAATATTGTTCAGAATATTCTTTTTGGCAGCCTTTCGAGCCATAGCCGCCCGATCCTCCATCTGGCGAAGCTCCATCTCCCTGTCCTCAGCCGTATACACACCATAGACCAATTGGAGCTTTACATCCCGGTAACAATTGATCCGCGCATCCAGACTGTGAATAAACTCCACCAGCTCTTCCTCACGCTCATACTCCGTCACCACCATGAACACGTCGCCGCGAAGATTGAGAAAATATTGATCGTCGCGACATATCTCCTTCAATTGCTCAATGATAAAATCCAGAATCTCGTCTCCGAACTTTTCCCCATACAGATCGTTGACGATCTTAAACTTGCGAATATCAAACTGAATAAAACCGATACCCTGGGACGATGAAACAAGCAGATTGTTTACGTTTCTCCTGAACCGTTTCAGCTTGCTCATGCTCTTTAATACAGCCTTCATCTCATCACTCTGAGGAATATCCTCGGGATTAATATTGCTCTCCTTCACACTGCTAAAATGCTGCGCCAGCATGTCTTCCAGAATATCGATACTGATGTGAATTGCTTTCGGGCATTTCTGCAAGATCAATTTCTCCTGACGGATCACTGCCATATCCTCCGGCTTGGATATATCCTTGCCCAAAATATCCCGGCAATTGATCACGCCATCCATCTCCTCTGTAAAACGCCTGATAAACTCATCCGTCTTTTTATTGCCGTAAGTCTCCTGTTCTCTGTCCTGAGAATCATAAAATCCCAGCGCCATTCCCAGCACCAGCAGTGCCGCAGTAATACAGCCGCAGGTTCCGCCCTGACGCATACCGCCGCCGAAACAGGTGCTGATCCTGAAAGCCGTCCGCAAATCCACGCCCAAATCCTCCGCAAACGCCCCAAACAATGCCTGCGAACAATGATACTGCTGCTTTAAAAGATGATCCGCCTTTTCTTTATGTGTCATACTTACCCCCGTTCTGAGGCTGACAGCTCAACATGGTTTATTGTTATATTAACATATAATAAGGCAAAAGGAAAGCGTCAGATACCTCGCTTTGAAACCCTGAATATCACGGCTTCATCTTCTGTCCCAGTTCAGAATTCACATCCACATGTAGTGTCTCACCCATCTTGCTCCCCTCAATCTCATCAGGCGAAAACACATATTCCTCGGAAACAGTCTCAAGCTCTCCCGAGCTCTCATTCCGTTCCATGACATGCTGATAAAACCAGGTTCCCTCATATGTTATTGCTTCTTCCTTCCCGGATGCGGCGACACAAAACTGCCGTGCCTCTTCATCACTCAAATACAGCCCTTCCTCTTCCACATACTGTATTTCAACAATTTCCCCATCTATATACTGATAAGTGGAATAATAGTGACTGACAGCGCTTCCCCGCTCCATACCATAGATCAGCTTCTTCTCCTGATCAAATGAAGCAAGTGAGATTCCGTTTAAACGCTTATCCTGCTCAAACTTTTCCTCCTTCGGATCCCACACCAGATATATATATTCCTGCCTATAGTTTCCATTGGAGGTATCAAACAGACGGATATCCTGATAGCCGTCAAAATTCACATCCTCAAGGGAGAAACCAAGCGTGTCCTGCATAAAATCATCGATATACGTCTGACCGAACGCAGAAAGCTCCGGTATGGAAATAGTTTGAATCACTATATCTTCATTACAGACATCCAGCGACTGCAATGCATACGTTCCTCTCTCCGAATCATAATACGCCGCCAGATTAAATGTAAATTCCGGCATATCCTCTCTCAATTTGCCTTTTTGTGACACCGTAAAAAGCCCGCCTGTCTTTTCCTCATCGCTTACTGCGTCCTCCAATATACTTTCTTCCTCCGCTATTTCCGATTCAGCAACAACGCGCTTCTCTGCACCGGTACTCCTGCCGGCACATCCACAAAATATCAGACCCAAACCTGTAACAACACATACACAAATGTATTTTCTCATATTCCCCATACCTCTTTATAAATGCCCTTGTATAAATGTTACTTGATTTTCCCAATGAAAATACAGACAACAAAAAACCCCGATTTTCGAGGTTTTTGAGAGGCGCAGACCGGATTTGAACCGGTGGATAACGGTGTTGCAGACCGGTGCCTTACCACTTGGCTACTGCGCC
>CANCYO010000110.1 GCA_947382415.1 uncultured Lachnospiraceae bacterium
CTTCTGCATCATCCGAAAGCATTGTCCGCAATCGCATATTTGTCCTATATCGAAATTATCTATTGTTCTTTTGACCATAAATCCAGCCTCATTTCGGCGTATCCTATTCAGCCCCTGGTAGAGTAAGTCTCTTTCCTTATTGGGTAAAATTACTTTTATATATTATAATCTATCTCCTGTTGATCTTCAATTAACAAGCGTAAAAAAATGAAACCCCGTATAAAATTTATACAAGGTTTCATTAAGCTCCCCGAGTTAAGCTCGAACCAACAACCCCGCAGTTAACAGCCGCGTGCCCTGCCATTGGTCTTCATCATAAACAACTGTTGTTTCTCGCCTCTGCAGGGGCAGTCGTTTTCATCTTCTGAAAAAGCCAGAGTTGATCAACATTTTCCATTAATATTTTGCGTCGTCTGTAATCTCTACAAAAGTCTCCTTATCTGCGCCGGATGTACTGTTACTGTTGTGTTTCACACCCGGATCCCTATAAGTGGATGCGCCTCCAAGGCCGCTGTTATCCAGTCTAAACCGGCTGATCAGCCCCTTGAGCACATTAGCCTGTCCTGAGAGCTCCTCACTTGCAGCGGCAGATTCTTCAGCGGTAGCAGAGTTCGTCTGCACTACACTGGAAATCTGATCCACAGCCGTGGAGATTTGAGAAAGAGAATCAGCCTCTTCTTCGGTGGCGCTGGAGATCAGGTTAACAGCCTCCAACACCTTCTGGGAACTTTCCACAACGGTCTGCAGCGCCTGACTCGTCTCTTGGGACAGGTCAAGCCCCTCCTTAACCGCTGAAACGGTGTCTTCAATCAGCTCGGCAGTACTCTTGGCCGCCTTGGCAGACTTGCTGGCCAAACTACGAACTTCGTCCGCAACCACAGCAAATCCCTTACCTGCAACACCGGCGCGCGCAGCCTCAACAGCCGCATTCAAAGCCAAAATGTTCGTCTGGAACGCAATATCTTCGATGGTGTTGATGACCTTGCTGATCTCATTAGAATGGGACTCAATCTTACCCATGGCCCCCATCAGAGCGTCCATGTCTGCAGAACAAATGCCAATCTGCTGGTGGGTATGATCATTCTCGGATTTGGCAGTTCTGGCATGGGAAGCAGTGGTCTCCACCTGTCCGCTCACATCCTGGATAGTAGCGGCCAGCTCCTGCACGGAGGACGCCTGCTCCGTAGCGCCCTGCGCCAACGCCTGCGAACCGCTGGATACCTGGTCTCCGCCCGCATTAACCTGATCTGCAGCAATCTCGATCTGACTCAGCGTGTCGCTCATTGATACTTTCATGATTCTCATAGCTTTCAGAATACCTGCGTAATCACCAATGTATGCTTCCTGATTTTTACTTACCACCGTAAAGTTACCCTGCGCCAGCTCATTCATGCAATAATCGATATCTCTGACAATATCTCTCACGATTCCCGTTAATTCCCGCATATGTTCCGCCATTTCGCCAAGCTCATCAGCGGAATGATAGGTAATATCCACATCCATCTGACCCTTGGCCATATTTGCGGTCGCCTGGCGAATTTCTTCCACCGGTTTACGAATACTATTACTCATTACCAGCGCCAATATCACACTGACCACCACCGCAAGACAGATCATCAAAATCACAATGATATTAGAAATGTTAGCCATTCTGGCGCCATCTTCCACTTTATTCAAAGCATTCTTCTGCGCATTCTCGCCTACACTGACCAAAATGTCCCGCGTCTCGTCCATGTACGGTTTGTAATTACTCTTATAAAGAGCCAGCGCTTCTTCGTCCTGCTGTTGCTTTGCCAAATCTGTCACCTGAGACAGGCTGGGCTCTGCATTTTTCAAATTCTGCTCTATCTGAGTGAGCTGAGACATATCTCCCTGATATGTCTCTTTAAGTTCATCCAGCAGGGTGTAGAGACTCTGAAAATCGCTTTTAGCAGAGTCAACGGTATCGTCTCTATATTCTGCAATACAAGATAAAATATTGCCCCGAACAGAAAAAACTGTACGCCGCATATCCAATGCATCTTCTACCGTTTGAAACTGCTCATCATAGAATGACTGCAATCTGTCACTCTCCTGTCGAAGCATGACAATCGAAACAATACCGACAATCAGCAACAGAACCGTAACGAGCAGATAGGATATCAACATTCTGCTCCGAATCTTCATATTTTTTAACATTTGACTTTTCTCCTTTTTGTTCCCTCGAAATATTTTTTCATCTTTTTCTTTTTTCAAAAATCATCTGATAGTTCTCTTTCTACCTGAACCGCCGAAAAACAAATCAACTCATTCTCCCTCCTTGCTCTTCCCCTCCTCTCTCATAACGCTCAATAGTTATTTTTTATTCCTTCAAGCAATGTCTTTCGTAATACTTCTCCTCCCTCCTCTATTGCAACGTCCTTGCCACTTTAAAACAAAAATGGCACTTTCCGATTGTAGTTTTTAAACAAAAAAAGCCTCTATTCCCACAGATTACTGCGGGCATAGAAACCCTGTGCCGCCATATAAAATTAAGTACAAAGTACGGAGCCTGCTTAAGCAGTAGCACAGGAAAT